>CAZHSC010000076.1:0-16242 GCA_964534995.1 uncultured Bifidobacterium sp. | reverse complement strand
CCCATAGATTTCTTCTCGCAGGACGCGGAGATTGCGGAGGATTTCGCGCAGATCGAAACGAAGTGAAGATCCCGTGTGAAAAGCGAAGCTGACCCGCCCGGAAGGCGTGAAAGGTTTCTCGCGGAGGCGCGGAGGCGCGGAGGTCGCGGATCGTAACGAAGTGAAGATCCCGGGTGGAATGCAAAGCTGACCCGCCCGGGAGGCGTGAAAGGTTTCTCGCGGAGGCGCGGAGGCGCGGAGGTCGCGGATCGTAACGAAGTGAAGATCCCGGGTGGAATGCAAAGCTGACCCGCCCGGGAGACGCAGCGCCCGCAAAGGTTCTTCAAATGAACTGCCTGAATTTTCTTTATGATACGAATTGAAACAGAGAATTGCTCTCTGAAAAAATTAAACCGGCCCTCAGCACCTCCAGTTTATTCTGTGCAGTGGAGGGTGGATAAGGCGAGGGGAAGCTCCGAAAGTATTTGAGGAGATCACCCTGAGCCCCACCCGTAGCAAACGGAATAAATTTCGCAGTAAGCGAAAAGGAGGTGGTGCAGGCCTTGATCTTTTTGGTTACTTTTTCTATCAAGAGAAAAAGTAACTGGGGGTGAAAGGGGGCAAAGCCCCCATAGATTTCTTCTCGCAGGACGCGTAGTGAGACGCAGGTTTGTATCTCGCAAGGCGCTGAGATCGCAAATCGAAACGAAGTAAAGATCCCGGGTGGAAAGCGAAGCTGACCCGCCCGGGAGGCGTGAAAGGTTTCTCGCGGAAGCGCGGAGGCGCGGAGGTCGCAGATCGTAACGAAGTGAAGATCCCGAATGGAAAACGAAGCGGACCCGCCCGAGAGGCGCAAAGCCCGCAAAGGATTCCTGTGTCATTATTTCATTTTCAAATTACCCCGTTTTCAAATCAGCACATCTTCAAATCCCGAAATCATCTCCCCCGTTTTGCTGCTGCACGGGGTTTTTATATTTCTTGCAATCGAGTTCAACGCCAAGGGGCTTTTCGGGCTTTTCAAAATCCCCTTTTGAATAGATGAGCGTGGGATCGGCATACACTTTTTTCATATACAAACCCCATACAGGTAAGGCGGTATTGGCGCCCTGCCCCAATTGTGTGGTACGGAAGTGCACCGATCTGTCTTCACATCCCGCCCATGCCCCGCTTACCAGTTCGGGTGTAATACCCACAAACCAACCGTCGCTGTTATTTTGAGTGGTTCCTGTTTTACCGGCAATCGGATTGGTAAATCCATATTTGGATCCTCTGAGCCTTGCTCCGGTTCCGAAAAGCGTAACTCCTTTCATCAGGTCGAGCATCAGATAAGCCGTTTCTTCACTGATGGCCTCTACCTTGCGGGGTACAAAATCCTGTAACACCACCCCATTCTTATCTTCAATTCTTAAAATATATTGTGGCTCCGTATATACGCCTTTGTTGGCAATTGTGCTGTAGGCGGCCACCATTTCAAATACAGAAACATCGGCTGTACCCAGGGCAATGGAAGGATAGGGTTCCAGCGGTGATGTGATGCCCATTTTACGGGCTACCTGTACCACAGGCTCAGGACCAAACTGCTTCATGAGGTAAGCGGAAATACAATTGATGGATTCGGCAAGGGCTTCTTTGAGTGAGAGCATGCCTCCGTACTTGCCATCGGAATTGGAAGGCGTCCAGGGCACGCCCGTTTCATCAATGATGGTGACCGGCGTATTGGGCACTTCATAACAGGGTGAATATCCTTCCTGCATAGCCAGGGTATAGAGGAAGGGTTTAAACGTTGAGCCCACCTGCCGCTTTCCTTCTTTTACATGATCATACTGGAAATATTTATAATTATTACCTCCCACCCAGGCACGCACGTAGCCGGTTTGGGGTTCCATTGACATAAAGCCGGTCTGGTAAAACATCTTATAATGCTTAATAGAATCCAGCGGAGTCATCATCGTATCACGTTCGCCCATCCAGGTGAACACCTTCATCTCCGTTTTTTTGTTAAATGCCTTTTTAATATCCGCCTCCGTGGCGCCGGTATCCTTCATCATGCGGTAACGATCGCTTTTTTTCATGGCCTCTTCAATGATCTGCGGCTGATCGGCCCAGGCTACACGTCCTTTCCAATGTTCATAAAACGACTTCTGCAACTCCGACATATGTTCCTTTACGGCTTCTTCGGCATAGCGCTGCATGCGGGTGTCTATCGTGGTGTATATCCGAAGTCCGTCACGGTAGAGGTTATAGGGCTTTCCGTCTGCCTTTGTATGTTCTTTACACCAGCGCAGCAGGTCCTGCCTTAACACTTCCCTGAAATACTGGGCCAGGCCTTCGGTATGTCCTTCCTGCCGGAAATTCAGCTTAATGGGAATCTTCAGCAGTGAATCTTTCTGTGTATCGCTGATGTACCGGTACTTTGCCAGCTGGCCTATTACCGTATTTCTGCGGAAAGTTGCGTTTTGAGGATTGCGTACGGGATTATACCTCGAAGGGGCCTGCAGTAAACCGATCAGCAGGGCGGCTTCTTCAGTATTCAGGGCGATGGGTTCTTTGGAAAAATAAGTAGTGGCTGCCGATTTAATGCCGAAAGCATTGTTGCCAAACTCCACTGTATTGAGGTACATGGCCAGAATTTCCTGTTTGGTATAATTCCGTTCCAGTTTCACGGCGATGATCCATTCCTTGATTTTACGAAGGATCAGCTTCACCTTATTCATGTCTTCCCTCGGAAAAAGGTTCTTCGCCAATTGCTGGGTGATGGTACTTCCTCCTCCCGCGTCCTGTTGCAGGATGATGGTCTTTACAAACACACGCAACAAGCCTTTGATATCAACACCCGAATGTTCCTCAAATCGTATGTCTTCGGTAGCCTTCAGGGCATTTACCAGGTTTGGCGAAAGTTCGTTGTAATGAATATTCACACGGTTCTGGAAATAGTACTTTCCCAGTGTTTTCATGTCAGCCGAATATACTTCACTGGCCAGGCTGCTGTTGGGATTCTCAAGTTCTTCAAAAGTGGGCAGGTCACCGAAAAGGCCCCAGGCGGTGAGCGCCACCACCATGAAGACAAATAGCAAGGGTGCGAAAAAAATGACCCACACATACTTTACATAATTAGAGAAGGAGGCGGATGTTTTTGCCATGGAGGAGCAAAATTAATACATTTCAGGCTTGGCACTGATGATCCCAACCGGCAGGCCCTGACAGGTAAGGCTTTATCCGTGTCATTTAACACATTAAATTTCAAGGAAGAGAGGTCTTAACTCCACTTTCTGAAACTGTGCTTTACATTCGCTGCTAGAACGTAAAAGCTCTTTTTTTTATTATTCTCCCAACAACACCGACCGCATGGAAACTGATCCCATCACGGTCTTTTCATTGAAGAAGCTGAGTTGGTCCTTTTTATCCTGTAGCGCGAGGGTGTAGAGTAAGGGGAGGTAATGCTCGTTGGTGGGGATGGCGAGTTGTTAGTATTTACTTTCAGATCATACAGGCTCTAACCTATATTTTACTTAGCATTAGTTGTAAAATGAAAATTTCTTATTACATTTGATTAACCAACCAAACCTCTATCCAATGAAAAAGCTCTTCGTTTACTTATCCATTGTACTCTTAACATTAATTTCAGGAATTGCTAATTCTCAAAATCAAAATCTCTCCTTTGATGGTGTAGACGACTGGTTCGTCATTAACCCTTATCAAGATTTAGACTTAGGTACCAGTGACTTTACAATCGAAGCTATCGTTGCATTAAATCAAAAAAACGCTGGCTTTCATACTGTATTGACTAACAATGATTTAAGTGGGGGGGGTATTTATTGAGTGTTGATTCTGCAGGAAGAATTTCAATGACTATAAATGGGACATCTTATTTTTCTACTCTTGTTAACTGGCCAGGCTTACCTGTGATTTCTATTTTCGATGGACGTTGTCACCATGTTGCAGTAAAGAGAACTTTGAATGATTTATCGTTTTTTCTTGACGGCAATTTCATTTCTTCCAGTGTCATCAATGGAAGTCCTTCTTTAACTACTCCTAATTTCTTAAGAGTTGGAATGGACAATAATTTATCATCTACATCTGCCTTACAAGGAAAAATAGAGTATATCAGAATTTGGAATTTTGCCAGAAATAATGCAGATATACTAATTGATATGCATCGCTGTTTAAGTACTTTAACAGGCCTGGTAGCTGCCTGGTCGTTCGAACAAACACCGGGAAATGTCATTCTCGATGCGAGTCCCTATTTGCATCATGGACTCATCATTCCTCAACATGGAAATCCTGTCAATAATGGACCGCGGTTTTATACTTCAATTTGTCAAATGGAAGCATGTGATTTGCTCGTGATTGAGCCTTCAGCTGATCCACTTTGTAATGCTTCTGCTGTTTTACCATATTGTACCAACGATAATTTAATTTGCAACGGCGATTTTGAACAGGAAAATAGTCAGGGAGGTCCAGTTGCGGGCTCTTACCCTAATCTGGCATTTGATGGTTGCACTCCACAGGGGTCTTCCAACGAAGTAGTGAACTGGTGCGTGGTAGCCGGGAATCCTGCCTACTATGGAAGAAATCCATTTAGTGCGAATTATGGTATTCCAAATAATTTCATTACTCAAAATTTCACCCCTTTCTGTGTTGGAGGTATTGACACCTGGAATAGTCCGACGGTAGTTAATGATCATTATAGTGTATTGTCTTATCAACAAGGGAATGTTGACGGAATCAGAACTGAATTAATTTCGCCTTTGGTGCCTCATACAACCTATACTTTGCAATTTAGAGGTTTATGCGTAAGCAATAACCAGTTTCCCTTTCCAATCAATCCCACTTCATTAAAATTTGAACTTTGGGATACGCCCAATGCCGGGTTAGGCTATCCTTTAAATAATATTATCATCAACAATGGGTGCAATTGGAACCAATACTCTTACTCATTCATTGCCCCTGCCAATGCCAATCTTTTATCACATTTAGTTGTGAAAGTAGAAGGGACCCAAAACGGGAATTCAATTTATTATTTTTTTGTGGATGATTTTGAATTGTACCCAAACACCTCGGCCTATCCCAGATGGATGTCTGGTTTAGGTTCTCAGCGTCCCTGCGAAATTACTACCGACTTAACTGACAATGTCTATTTTGTGGGGTATGCAGATCATCAAATCATTTATCCAAACGGAATCATACAGGGAACTCCCAATACAGGCTCGGGATTTATAGCCTCTTATGATCCTTGTGGTAATGTGCGTTGGGCGAATAACTCCAATACACCAACTGTTATTTATAAGGCTGTTTCTTTTGATAATATGGCTAACCGTTTGCTTGTTGCTTCACAAACCAATACCGGCATTACGATAGAAACCTATGACCCCTCCACCGGCTCCCTACTCTCATCTGTACCCGTTACAGGAAGCAATACTGGAGATGAAATTATTACTTCAAAAACAGATGTAAATGGATTAAACTGGTATATTCTCTATCAGGAAAGTGGAACCGGGTTTTATTATTTTATTCGTTACAATATTACTCTTAATACCATTACTTTACCTTTTCTTGTTCAAAATTTTTTAACAAACATTTCTGATTTTAGTATTAATAGTTTGCTAACAGGAAATTTAGATCGAGTCTTTCTAATTTCAAATATGAATAATAATAATATAATTGATTATGATCTTAACACTCAAATCGTCAATAACACATTTACATTTCAACCTTCAAATGGTAATCAAACAGAAGTAATGAAATTTACTACTATTGATCAAAACAATGCCGGCATTTTATGCGTGGGGGGCTTTTATGCTGATTGTGATGTCACCTATAATGCGAATATAATCGTGCCGAATGTGCCTCAGGGAGTTGCCGGATTATGGTCGAATGCTTTTACATTTTTGTTCAATCCCGCGACTTCATCTGTTATTACCGGCAGTGGCAGATACATCGGTGGTAACGGTGACTCCAGAGCAACAAAGATTATTGCTGATTCCAATGGTGATTTTATTGCTACTGGGATTGTGAATACTTCTAATATTGGTGTCCCTGTTAATACTAACTTCTCTTCAGGTTGGATACCCAACCTCAATTCACGCGGGTTCTTCATAACCAAATTAAGTGGTGTTACGGGCATTGATCAATGGTTAAAACAAGGTATCAGTACTTTTATCGGTACCTGGCAAAAGGATATTGTGTGCGGGAACAATGGCGTAATCTATGGGTTAGGATACCTGAATGGAACGCTCGATTTTTTACAGGGAGATACCTGGTCCTCTACTTCTCAATGTGACAACACCTATGTTTTAAAAATACAGGAAGCCGGCAACAATGCTGTGATTGAAAGAATCGCTGAATCAAATGAACAATCACTTGCAAAGAACAGCACGAAGACCTTCGGATACCTTCTTCCCCAAGCCCGGGATTTAAACGATTTGTTGAATCGTCACAATTTTAGTTCCGGGCAAATTGTCGACTTCTCAGGAAAATTAATTACTGAATTTGGAAACATGTCGGTCGCGGCTAAATACTGGGGTGAACTTTCTTCCGGATGCTATTTTCTCAGGTTGAATGAAAAGTTAGCTGCAAGTACTTTGCTTATTTGTAAATAACTTCCAGTCATGTGGGTTATGAAAGTTATAATACTCTTATCTATTGTACTTGCGTTAAATATTTTTAATGCAAGTTCCCAAAATATTAATTATCAAAGTAAATTTTTTATAAAGGGAAATTCTTGTGTTCTTCCTCCTCATCATCTGATTATCTGTTCAGATGCACCTACTACAATAATATTCAGAGATTCGTCAATGAACATTACAACTAGCTTTATCAAAGTCAATAGCGGTTGTGATACTATTAAAATCGATACTATGATTATTGACGAGAATTGTATTCAAAGATTACTTTTAAATCAAAAAAAACTCGTATATGTAGAAGCATCTGAAAATATAACGGTTTATGAATGCCTGCTTCCTTCTGACATTGGATATCCTGGTCATTATTTCTGCAGACTTATACCACCCTCGAATTTAGCAGGAACCGCAAATATTGATATTGGATATACTAAGAGTTTCACCAGTCCTTTTACAGGTACTTATTATACTGAGTATGGAAGTAGTCTTATGCTTGTTGGAATTGACGACTCTTCAATTATTAACGTTTATCCTAAATGGCCTCACCCTTTGTTAAATGGAAATTACTATTACTCTATCCCTCTTCAAAAGGAAAGAGGTTATTATGAATCTTCATGGAACTCTCTCAATTCACCTGATTTCCCATTATACTATCCTCCTTGCTTAGTAACACAAGACTCTACAATTGGGCAACAAGGAAAATTCATTGCCAGAACTGGAATGTATGGATTTGGTACAGGAATGGGCACTGCTCCCTGGGGCTTATCGGCGGGTTTTTTTTTCTACCCGCTCGCCTATGAATTTCTGGGTAAAAATTATCATACGGTACCTCATCTTACAAGAGCCGGTGATTCATTATTGGCCATCGCGTTTCATGACAGCACGGTCATTAATTTAAATGGGATAAGCAATGTTATAAACCGTGGTGATGTTTTTCGGGTGCTGCTGGACACTCCGGGGGTTTGGCAGGCAAATCATCCTTTCAGTCTGGTGCAGATCTCCCGCCATCAGCAGGAAGATAGCGTCCTCTACAGCTCCCTTTTCGCCTATTCAGTTCATCCGGATAGTGCACTGCTTAAAAGTACCTGGTATACTACCGAAATAGTGCCTGACTCTACACCGGGTGAACAAAGCTATCTTAACTTAGTCGCACCTTCTAACGGTGTGGCCACTGTGAAATTAGATGGAAATTCTCTTTCTTCTTACTTTATCCCATATCCGGGTGATTCGATATGGTCGTATGCGCAAATACCTGTTACAAGTGTTCAACATAAACTGGAAGCAGATAGCGGCGTGATCGCTTATGCTTACCAATACAGTTTGGGTTGTGGCGTTGGTTTTTATGTGGGTGGGCTGGAGATGAAAAACACAGTGACCGGAATTTCTTCTTCCCCTGTGGAATCACCCCTCCGTGTTTATCCTAACCCGGCACATACTTTACTCTACATTGAACATGGTGAACACATTTCGAGAAATAAATTTATTCGGGTAAATATCTATTCAGCCGATGGCAGAAGTGTACTCAGCACCTCCGTGAAAAACTCTTCCCGTATTGAATTGGATGTAGCGTTACCTGAAAACGGTCTTTATTTTATTGAGCTTTCCTCTGAATTTGAAAGTTTGACTACGAAATTTGTCAAAAACTAAGTTATTCACTCAACAACACCGACCGCATGGAAACGGATCCCATCACCGTCTTTTCATTGAAGAAGCTGAGTTGGTCTTTTTTATCCTGAAGCGCGAGTGTATAGAGTAAGGGGAGGTAATGCTCGTTGGTGGGGATGGCGAGTTGGGCGACTTTTCCTCTTTTACTGTAATCGATCAATGCCTGATGGTTACCGGAAGAGATGCAGTCCTTTGACCATTGATCAAATTCCAGTGCCCAGTCGTAGGCGGTATCGCCCCATTTCATGATGCCGAGGTTGTGGACTATGTTTCCGCTACCCACAATCAATACTCCTTTTTCGCGAAGTGCTTTCAATTGCAGAGCCAGATCATAATGCCATTGCGGAGGTTTATTGAGATCGAGGCTCAGCTGGAAAACGGGAATATCTGCCTTTGGGAACATCGGCAATAACACCGACCAGCAACCGTGATCCAGTCCCCAGTCGTGATTGGGTTGGAGGGTTGTTTTATCTACGAGCGCTATAGTCTCCCGGGCAAATGTAGCTGCTCCGGGTGCGGGATATTGCGCGGCAAATAATTCCTGCGGAAAACCACCGAAGTCATGAATCGTTTGGGGATTATCCATCGCCGTTACAAAGGTGCCACCGGAGGTCATCCAGTGCGCCGAAACACACAGAATCGCCTTTGGCCGGGGAAGGGCGTTGCCCAGTTGCTTCCAGGTACGGCTGAATTCGTTGTCTTCAATAGCGTTCATGGGGCTTCCATGTCCAGCAAACATCACGGGCATGCGTTGCCGTTCACCTGCCAATCCCGTTGCCAGTGACGCAAACTCATTCAATGATAATAAGCCTGTTGCCATCATGGTACTGTCCCTTATAAATTTTCTTCGCTGCATACTAAATTCTGTCTGATACCTTTATCCGTACCCATCCCTACATCCGTACCCATCCGTACATCCGTACATTCGTAAATAAAAGTACATCCGTACATTCGTACCTATTCGTACATCCGTACATTCGTACCTATTCGTACATTCGTAAACACCCACCGTACATTCGTACCTATTCGTACATTCGTAAACACCCACCGTACATCCGTAAACACTCCTACATCCGTAAACATTCCTACATCCGTACATTCGTACCTATTCGTACATTCGTAAACACCTATCCGTACATTCGTAAACACCCACCGTACATCCGTAAACACCCACCGTACCACCGTAAACATTCCTACACCCTCCAGCCTGCCTTTACTCAAAAATCCATCATATCGTTCTGCTGCTGCATCTGATCATTCTGACGGCTATTCCGCTTACGGTCTTTACCCACATCCGATTTACCAAAGCGGTAACTGAGTGTAATGCTTCCTACGCGCGACTCACGCTTGCGGTTAAACTCAAGGCGAACGCCATCCGCCCTGTTATCCACCTTCATTTCCCTCCAGTCGAAGATATCGGTAACAGATCCATTCACCGACCATTTACCACCATTGAAATCGTATTTAAAACCAAAATCAATGCCGCTGAATCCCTGAAAAGTACCCTGTGGTTGTTCACGTGGCGCCATGTAATTGCCTGTAAGCTGCAATGAAAGTTGCCTGGTTATCCTCGCCGAAACTGATCCGCGGAAATCACCACTCCACACATCACTTACCAGATCGCTTTCCACATTAGTGGCATCCACTTTATTGTAGAAAACAGTAAAACTCGCGGAAGTATTGAAAATCTTCAGGAAGGAATTACGAAAAATAAGTTCGAAGCCCAGGTTTTCGGTAGATTTATAATTCAGGAAAGTCTGGGTGGATACATTGGTAACCGTATCAACGGTTCTGAATCGCTGTGAGTTATCCATGGTGTACCGGTAAAAAACATTGGCAGATACATTCTGCTCACCATAACGGCCAACATATCCGAACTCCAGCGAATGTGTCAGTTCGGGCAGGATAGCGGGATTGCCGATAAAAATATTGAGGCTATCCGAAACATTTCTGAACGGGTTGAGCTGTTGTTCTCTGGGGCGGTTGATACGTCGGCTGTAGCTCAGCTGAATATCCCTGCCTTCTTTAAAGGAGTATTTAACCGCTCCCGAAGGAAAAAGGTTCAGGAAATCACGTGTAAAAGAAGTATCGGCGCTTTTTGAATTGCCTTCGATAAAGGTTTGTTCAGCGCGAAGCCCTGCGCTGAGTTCAAACACTTTCCAGCGGCCGCTCCACTGCAGGTAGGCAGCATACACCCATTCGCTGAAAATAAACCGATCGGTAAATAATGTATCCGGATTCCACACAGCACTGTCGAAGTCATAGCGGTCGGAACGCTGACGACTGTCGTTGTTACGGTAAGAAGCTTTCAATCCGGTTTCGAATTTGGAATTTTCCTGCGGAAGAATATAATCCACCTGTGCGGTACCGTTATAAGAAACATTATCTGTATTGATACGCTGGCTGAGGTCGCTCTGAGGGTCTGCCAAAAGGGTTAAAAGCGTATTCGCTGAACTCCGGTCGAAAACATTCAGATTCGCATTGGCAGTAAGTTCGCGCTTGCTTCCTGCAAAGGTACGCCGGTAGTCAATACTTCCATCCGTGCTCTTGTTGTTTTCATCCGATTTCGTAAGGCGGTCAAATCCGCTTATCTGATTTCTTTCCGCGTCCAGCAGGCTGGTTAAAGTAAGATCCCTGCGGTTCTCATCCCGTGTATTGTAGCCGCCGGAAAATCCCAGTGTATTGTAATCGTCCAGGTAAAAATCTATCCCTCCACGGAGGGTATGTGAAAGGTTATCATTAAAACCATCGCCTGATGAAATAAAATACGAGGTAGTGTCGTTGTAGGTATTGGTACGTTCCGTATTCGAATCAAAATCCCTCCTGTCGTCACGGAAAGAATAATTCAGAAAGGCATTGTGCGTTTTTGTCCGCCGGTTAAGGTTGAGGGAAGCATTGTATTTGTCATTGGTACCCGCACCGGCCGAAACGACACCGTTTAAGCCCGGCGATTTATCCTTCCTGGTTTTAATATTGATGATGCCCGACATTCCTTCTGCGTCATATTTTGAAGATGGGTTGGTCACCACTTCAATTTGCTCAATACTGGAGGCGGGCAATTGCTGAAGAATGGCGCCTCTGTTATCCCCTGTGAGACCTGAAGGTTTTCCGTCAATTAAAATCGTTACCTGTTCACTGCCGCGAAGGCTGATTTTTCCATCGATATCCACATTCACGGAAGGGATATTCTGCAACACTTCAGAAACAGAGCCCCCGGCATTGATGAGCGATTTATCTACATTGTACACTTTCTTGTCGAGGGAATTAACATACTCCACTTTCTCTCCTGTTATTTCCGCTTCTTTCAAAATTCGCTGTGAGGGAGGCATCCACACATTCCCGAAATCCTTCAGGGGTTCCTGCGGGTTCAGCATAAAAGGCTTTGAATCCAACTGCCGGTAGCCAATAGAAGTGATCCTGATAAAATACCTTCCCGGCATAACGTCTTCGATACGGAAATGTCCTTTTTCATCAGTCAGGGCTCCCCCTGCCACACTGCTGTCCCTTACTTTCATCAACACTACCGAAGCAAATTCCATGGCTTCACGGCTTGACGAATCCCTCAGGATACCAATCACCTTGCCCACAGGGGCCATGTTCTTCATGAAAGAAGAATCTTTCATCGTCGCTTTAAACCGCGCACTGTCCCGGCCCTGTCCTGCAGGCTGCTGTGCATGGAGCATCAGGAAGTTGAAAGTAAACAGGGTTATATAAAGGACTATGCGCATGGGTATGTATGAGGAAGTTGCAAATTTACGGCATGCTTTGATTCCATTACCATGAAAAAGATTAATTCACCACTCCCTCATGTAAGTAAGGGTCCGGCCCGGCAATTTGATGGTAAATCCCTTGCAGGTACTGATACTGAAGAATAAAGAGGCATCCTGATAAAGATCCACCCCTTTTAAAATAAAGCGGAACCACCGGTCAGGAAGCGGATATTTCCCGGAACAATACTTCCAGTAACGTCTGGCCTACAGCGTGCAGGGTCTTTTTGTCTATTTTATCAATAGTGTCTTCATGGGTATGCCAGTGCGTCCAGAAATTGGAAGGGCTGCTGAATTCATAGTGGATGATATCAATACATTTAATTCCTGCCAGGCGATTGATATAATAGTGATCATCAATAATACCTTTGGTATTTTCCTCTATGAAATACTGGCTGAAACCGGATGCGGCGGCGATCTTCCATACTTTATCCACAATATCACCAGCATATTGCTGTGAAGTACCTTCACGGGTGAACTTCGCGTAAGATGCGCCCACCATATCGAGTAAAATGCCATAACGGGCCTGATAACCCGGTACGTGCTGGTTCTTCGCCCAGTATTGTGAACCCAGGCAATAGCTGTCTTCCATGGGTGGAAACTTACTGTTATCGGGTTGCCCGTAATCCTCCGCGTCAAAGAAAATAATATCTACACCCAGCCCGGGTGCAGCGGCTTCCAGCTGCCGGGCTACTTCCAGGAGAACACCCACCGCGCTGGCACCGTCATTGGCTCCGTCAATCGCTTCTTCCTTTCTTTCATCATCCCGGTCGGCGAAAGGACGCGTATCCCAGTGTGCGCATAATAAAATCCTGTTCCCCAGGTCAGGGCGAAAAGAAGCGATGATATTACGGCTGTTTAATACATTGCCATCGAAGGCGCGTACTTTATACGACTGTACCAATACGGTATCCGCAAACGCTTTCATTTTTGATATCAGCCAGTCACCGCAATTTACATGCGCCGGAGTATTGGGCACGCGGGGACCGAAGTCCACCTGTTGTTTCACGAAGTAAAAGGCGGAGTCAGCATTAAAGACAGGGGCTTTCACGGTGCTTAAGGCCTTACTGTCATGCCCTGCATCCGGCTGCTTGTTTTCATTTGAATTACAGGCCATCAGAAAAACTACCAGCATCCAGACATACATGTAAAACCGCTGCATCCGTTCAGGCTTTTTGCCAGCTTGTTCCATCTTTTTCATCTTTGATTACGAAGTTCATTTTCACCAGTTCATCACGAATACGGTCGGAGGTAGCGAAGTCTTTCCTGGCCTTTGCATCGGCGCGTAGGGTCAACAGGAGTTTCATGACGCCATCGAGCGATGCTTCGTCCGCCTTTTCTTCTTTAGCCAGACCCAAAATATCGAAAACAAAAAGATGCAATGTCTCTTTCAGGTGCAGGATATCCCCCGCATTCAGTTGTTCGGTTCCTGCATGTACTGAATTAACAATCCTAACGGCTTCGAAAAGGTGTGATATGACAATAGCGGTATTCAGGTCATCATTGATGGCTTCATAACACTTATCCCTCAATGAATGCACGTCCACAGAGGAGGTGGCGGAGGCCTTCAGCTTTTCGATAAGCTCAACAGCAGCCATCAGTCTGCCCAATCCTTTTTCGGCCGCCTGCAGACCTTCATTGCTGAAATCCAGCGTGCTTCTGTAATGTGCCTGTTGAATAAAAAAACGAATGGCCATGGGAGAATAGGCCTGATGCAGGAGTTTATGTTCACCGGTGAAGAGCTCGCGTAGGGTGATAAAATTTCCCAGTGATTTGCCCATCTTCTGTCCATTGATGGTGATCATGTTGTTATGCATCCAATATCGTACGGGAGCTTTGCCGCAACTTCCCTTCGATTGGGCGATTTCACTTTCATGGTGCGGAAAAAGGAGATCCATACCCCCACCGTGTATATCGAAGGTTTCTCCCAGGTATTTTTTACTCATCGCCGAACATTCGATGTGCCAGCCCGGAAAGCCATCGCTCCAGGGAGAGGGCCACCGCATGATATGCTCAGGAGCGGCCTTTTTCCAAAGGGCGAAGTCGGCGGGATTGCGCTTTTCCTCCTGTCCTTCCAACTCGCGTCGTTCATTCCCGGCACCGGCAATGAGGTCTTCGATAATCCTGCCGCTGAGCTTACCGTAATCATTGGTCTTGCTGTAAGACATAACGTCAAAATATACCGATCCATTCGACTCATATGCATAACCGTTATCAATGATTTTCTTAATCATTTCAATCTGTTCAATGATATGGCCGGAAGCTCTGGGTTCGATTCCCGGAGGCTGATTGTTCAGCAAACGCATCGACTCATGAAAACTGTTAGTGTACAACTCCACGATTTCCATGGGTTCCAGTTGTTCCAGGCGTGCCTTCTTCGCAATTTTATCTTCTCCCTCATCGGCATCGTTTTCGAGATGCCCCACATCGGTGATATTACGTACATAACGCACTTTATACCCCAGATGCGTCAGGTACCTTCTCAGCACATCAAATGTGATATACGGCCGGGCGTGGCCCAGGTGGGCTTCTCCATATACGGTAGGGCCGCACACATACAGCCCCACAAACGGAGGATTTAAGGGTACAAATTGTTCTTTCTGTCGTGAAAGTGAATTCGTAATGTAAATTGGATGTTGCATAATTTTCTAATATTTTCATTCTACTGCGGCTCTCCAAACTCTGCGTCTCCCAGTCTCTGCGTGAAACCGGAATATCGCCATGCGTACTAAAACTTATTTACAATTCGTGTTATTCCATTTTTAGTAAATATTATATTGAATTTCAGTTGCACAATTTTACTATTTTATATGTCCAGCGTCTTCCCAAACTCTGCGTCTCCCCCTCTCTGCGTGAAACCGGAATATCGCCATGTGTACTATAATTTATTTACAATTCGTGTGATTCCATTTTTAGTAAATCTTATATTGCATTTCAGTTGCACAATTTTACAATTTTATATGTCCAGCGTTTTCCTAAACTCTGCGTCTCCCCGTCTCTGCGTGAAACCGGAATATCGCCATGCGTACTATAATTTATTTACAATTCGTGTAATTCCATTTTTAGTAAATCTTATATTGCATTTCAGTTGCACAATTTTACAATTTTATATGTCCAGCGTTTTCCTAAACTCTGCGTCTCCCCGTCTCTGCGTGAAACCAGAATATCGCTATGTGTACTATAATTTATTTACAATTCGTGTAATATCATTTTTAGTAAATATTATATTGCATTTCAGTTGCACAATTTTACTATTTTATATGTCCAGCGTTTTCCTAAACTCTGCGTCTCCCCGTCTCTGCGTGAAACCAGAATATCGCTATGTGCACTATAATTTATTTACAATTCGTGTGATTCCATTTTTAGTAAATCTTATATTGCATTTCAGTTGCACAATTTTACAATTTTATATGTCCAGCGTTTTCCTAAACTCTGCGTCTCCCCGTCTCTGCGTGAAACCAGAATATCGCCATGCGTACTATAATTTATTTACAATTCGTGTAATTCCATCTTTAATAAGTGCTGTATTGAAATTCACCAGCAGTCCTAAACGTTTATTTGCCAATTTCAAATATGTCAACAATTGTTTATGGTGGACCGGAGCAATGGCCTCTATTGACTTGATTTCAACGATAATTTTATCATCTACAATAATATCTGCACGAAATCCCAACTCCATCTTTTGACCCTCGTAAATAACAGGTATTCCACATTGATACTTAAAGGGGATGTTTAATTTTTCTAATTCATAACATATTACTTTTTCATATACCGATTCCAATAATCCCGGACCTAAGTTTAAATGCACCTTATAGAAGATATTTACTAATTCTCCCGACAAATTATTGTGAGATTCGGCTGAGTATGTATTATAATTCGACTCCGGTTCTGAACAAGATGATATTTCCGGAAAGGGATAATTTTTTGAAAGATAGGATTTTTTATTCCGATTATTATCTTCAAGAGTTTCTCGCGGAGGCGCTGAGACGCAGAGGGTAGATGCAGAGTGAGTTTGATTAAGCTTTTTCTTTTGATTTATATTCTCAGGGGTTTCACGCGGAGGCGCTGAGACGCAGAGGGGGGATGCAGAGTGAGTTTGATTAAGATTATTCTTTTGATTTATATTCTCAGGGGTTTCACGTAGAGGCGCTGAGATGCAGAGGGTAGATGCAGAGTGAGTTTGATTAAGCTTATTCTTTTGATTTATATTC
>CAZHSC010000075.1:0-16488 GCA_964534995.1 uncultured Bifidobacterium sp. | reverse complement strand
TCCCGGCTGGCTGAATACATGGGCAGGATTTTGCTGAGTAGAGGTAGTGCCATCGCCGAAATCCCATAGCCATGACTGCGGTGTATCTGTTGAGTTATCCGTAAAGTTAATCGTGGCCGGACAAACGCCTGTAGTCTGATTGGCGGTAAAGGACGCATCAGGGGGCGATGTAGGGTTCAGGCAGAAGGGCGGATAGGTAAAATCCACCACTTCGTCGCCAACAGCATTAGAACTGCCCTGCGAAGCATAATAGCCCATGCCTCTGCGTGCAAAAGCTTCCCATATCTGACAACGGTGCGCGCTGCCGTAAAGGAGGTCATCCGCCAGGAGTATGGCATTCCTGGCATCAATATATCCTGGACTGCAGGGTTGCAGCTTCATTCCTTCCAGCACCAGGCGCAAGGCAATATTATTACCGGCGGTGCCTGTATAAAGGTTAGGGCTATACCCGAAATCACGAATCAGAAACCAGGTCATATCCCATATCGCGTCACACCATATCTCACCACGGGGATGGGGGCCTGAACTGGTGGCCAGATCCGCGTAGGTTTGGGGGTTAATCGACATATTGGTTGAATAACGATATCTGCGTATACCCAATCCCGTTACAGGCTGACCGAGCGCATAGGTACCTATTCCGCGTCCCATAGCCCCCGAATCACCGGGTTCAATGGTCAGAATAAGTCCCAGCCAGTCGCTCCATCCCTCCCCGCCCTGCTCGGCATTGGTAAGGCAACTGGAAGCCATCGGTCCTCCGGTGAGGCGGTTGGAAACCCCATGGCCATATTCGTGTGCTACAATGCCGTTGTCAAAAGATCCGTCCAGCATGGGAGGCGCAGGACAGGTAATAATGGTAGCGTTGACCGTAATGGAGTTCGCCAACTCTGTTTTCATGGATGTGCCCTCAGCCTGCGTAACCGACAATGTGGGAATAGTTATGGTTTGTGTTGGTGTACCGCCCATGGCAGGAGGGGTAGACCCGCTCACGTTATTAACGATTATGACCCCAACGGCGCCTGCGTCCTGTGCAAACTGGGTTTTAATGGTAAAACTGCAGGTGCCGCGGTCAATCAATGCGATCTTACCTGACATCGCTGCCGCATTGGTAAACGCGCTGCAACCGTCGGAACTGGTACCTACCCCATCCTGCGCCAATACCACATCGGCGGTAATGTTGAAAGCGGTAGAAGGATTATAAGAAGCCACGCCAAAGGATTTGGCACCCGCAATGTTGGCGGGAGCATTAACTGTGAGAGATGCCGTACAGGTGCCGGAATTGGGGTTGGTCCACAGGTACATTTGCATACGGGGATTGTTCCCGTCATCAGGAGTGGCAAAATTGGCATTATTGGTACCTCCGCCATCCATGCCCTCTGCATTTACATAATCATTGCCCAATCCTCCATTGCCATAATTATTGCTCTGAAAATTTCCGGCAACTTCGGTAAACCCATGCTGATATAATATGTCATGCAACATATTATTCATGTAAAACAGATTGGTCAGGGAAGCATTCCGGTTATAGGTATTGGAAGAGTCGGGATGAAAAGGGAAATTAAAGGTTTGCAAAGCGCCGCCGTCGGGTGAATAGCCCGGAAGATTGTCATTATTGGCGTCTTCATAGGCATATACGTTATTTCCTCTTGTAATATTATATTCAACGCCGGCAGCGCCATTGGTATCATGCCAACCGTAGGGGGAAGGCACAGGCTCGGAAGGATCATTTAAGAGCGAAAACGCACCATGTATCGGACTTTCAACGGGGAGCGGTAGCGCATTATATTGTGCCGTTCCGCTACCGGGCAGCGGAAATGGTTGCGGTGCCGGTGCCGCCGCATGAATGCTGTGATCATGGGCTTCGTGAATATTACAGGAAACCACCCAGTCATTTTTCTCCAGATATTGTCCATTGGTGGCATCAATACGAACATTCCACCAATGCGCGTCGTTTTTAAGATCCAGGTTTACATTCCATGCCAGCTTTACCCCCTTGTTGGAAGGAACATACATTAACTCCACGCTTACAGGCGAAGATGTCAGCGCCGGCAAATGGAAATACTGTTTCCTTCCTTCCTTTTCGCTTTTCACCGCCGGGCCCGGATTTACGCCAGACAATTCAAGATGCTGCAGTGCATTCTGTATTGCCTGCTGCGGGGTGATGGAGGACTGCACTGTGTTGATTTTTGTGGCCAGTGACTGAATAAAAGGTGACCTAAGCCCATATACCTTGCCGTTAGCAATGACAAGCGGTTGAATGGCATTAAAAACAGGAACGGATTTATACTCCTGCTGTATATAACAATAGGTCAGGCCGGAAAGCGGATCCGTGTACCCGCTGCTGACAGACCATGATTCCAGATCCTGGGTACTGAAACCTTGTTTTAATAATGCTTCGTTCAGATACATCTGGATCAGGTTGCGATCCTGCGCAAAAACGGAGGAACAACATGTCATGAGCAGGCATACCAATAAACCATTCACATGATGAGATAACCGCATAATAAGGGGAATTATTAAGTCAGTAAATTAGTGAAAACATTCAAAAGAAAAAAATCTGTTCAGAGAAATTTATATAACCTATTGTTTTTTAAGTATTAAAATCCGGATATTTCGCAGCATCCTACACGATAGTCCTGATAAAATCATCGGGACTACGGGGAAAACTACAACACCCATACCTTCAAAATAAGCGATGTACCTACCGGTCATTCAGCCCGGTTCCCGTCAGCATCTTACTGTTTCATTACCGTATCAGAAGAAGCCTTAAATCAGTTTGCCACTCGTAAATTCCTGAATTAATAAATTTTGTTGACAACTAGCACCTGATTACAATAATGCATGGCAGGAATCCACTGCGCCGGAGGCAAGCTGTAAATACATCCGCCCATAATCTACCCCCTTTACACCTCTTGTTTATTGTGTTATTTATAATACTTAAGAAAACCTGTTCCGTATCTGATATATGACATATATTTCATAGTTATTCTTATTCCACTGCAACTCACTTTTTAAAAAACATTTCCATATAAAAAGCAGGAAATTGAAATATCATCGGTGCAGCCTGTTTAAATGCCGGCTCGCACATCCGCCAAAAGCGTCAGCACATGATATAAATCAATCTTGTAAAAAATTACCTTTTTACATTATTTAGAATCATTCTAAATAATATTTTTGCAAAAAAAATCCGGATGAGAACACGCATTGCCCTTTGGATATTCCTTATTCTAATTCCATTATACTCTGAAGCTCAGTTTCTTACAAGAGAAGATTCATTAGCGGCAGGACTCAACCCTTCTACAAAAAACGTAATTATTGCTGGTTATGGCGAGGCAAAGTATAGTTACGATGAAAATTATAAAACGGCTACCAGCACCCTTACCCGGAATGTATTATTTGTCGGGTACCGCTTTTCACCCAGGATCACCTTCTTTTCGGAACTGGAAGTAGCGGATGCCAGGGTGGATAAAGATGGTGGTGAGGTGGCGATGGAACAATGTGTAATAAAATTTGACCTGAACAGAAATCATTATTTCCTGGGAGGGTTGGTAATTCCGAGAATCGGTCTGATGAATGAAAATCATTTGCCAATCACTTTTAATGGCAATGACCGTCATATACTGGAACAAACCCTGATTCCTTCCACCTGGCGGGAACTGGGATTCTGTTATTACGGCAACAGCAACCGGATTTCAGGACTCAACTGGAGCGCGGGAATTTTCAATGGACTTAACGGTGAAAAACTGGAAGGGGGCAGTGGTTTAAGCAAAGCCCGTTATGAAGGAAACAATGCCAGTTCTTCCAACCTGGCGGTGACCGCTTCGCTGTTGTACTATATTCATAATTTCCGGATACAGGCTTCCGGATATTATGGTGGCTCCATAGGCGTTACTCCCAGAGCAGCCGACAGCCTACGTCTGAATACCGGAGGTTTCAACACTCCTGTAGGTTTAACCGAGATGAATATTATGTATAAACACGCGGGGTTAAGTGTAAAAGCCCTTGGTGCCTATTGTACCATTCCGGATGCCGCAAAACTGAACGCGGCGTTTGCCCTCAATACTCCTTCCACTATGTATGGATATCTCATAGAGGCCGGGTACAATCTTTTACAAACCACTAAGTGGAAAGAGAAAAACCTGGTGGTATTTATCAGGTATGAAGGAATGGACCTCATGGCCACCGTACCTGAAAACGGGATACGTGATGCTTTATACAAACAGGAGTACCTGATTGCAGGATTCACCTACTTCCCCACCAAAGGAATTGCCCTGAAATTCGACTGGAAGCATGTGCAGACCGGCGAACCTAATCCCGCCTTGCTATTCAATACAAGTCCGAATGCTCCGGCTTATCAATCTACAAACAATTTTTACCAGGCGGGTATGGCCTACAGTTTTTAAATGGACAGGAGAACATTTATCCAAAAAAGCTATAAAAGCTGCCTCCTGCTTACGGCATGCGGATTATCAGGAACAATAATATCTTCCTGTTCAAAGATTTTGGTACATCCCGCGAGCGTTGAAAACAATGTAATACGGATACCCAAATCTGTTTTCAGCGCGGAAGAAACGCTTAAAATCATACGTACACCGGATAGTACTTATGACGTACTGCTACGTAAAAAATCGGAAGATGAATACAGCGCAACTTTAATGAAGTGCACACATTATGACAATGGTTTGGTAGCTACATCAAAGGGCTTCACCTGCAATTTACATGGCAGCCGGTTCAATGAGTCCGGCGAAGTAACCAACGGTCCGGCCATCAGGCCGCTTATCCAATACCAAACAACATCAACACAAAGTCAAATTATCATACATCTGTAATTACACTCTTCATGAAAAAGAAAACATATTTCCACTATCTGCTGGCGGCCTCAATTTTCTTATTTGCCTGCAATAAAAATGATGACGGGGCGACGGAAACATCCCTGACCAACAAAGAACTGCAAACACTCATTCTCCGCGATTTCAGTCTTGTGACGGCCTACCCTGTTTATGCGGATATGGAAGCGAAAATGAATGCCTTTCACAGTGCCTGTCTGCAATTTGAGTCCACACAATCGCAGGCTGACCTTGATGCGGCAAAAAACGCATGGAAAGAGGTACGTGGGGTTTGGGAAAAGAGTGAAGCATTTTTATTCGGACCTGTGTCAACTGAAAATATAGATCCCGGTACGGACACCTGGCCGGTTGATTTTAATTCGCTCGATTCACTGTTGCTTACAAGTAACGCCTTTACTACCTCTTATATTCAGACATTGGGGGATGAATTAAAAGGCTATCATCCTGCCGAATATTTACTTTGGGGCGGATCCGGAAATAAAATCAATACACAATTTACCCCGCGGGAAATGGAATTTCTCACCGCCCTGGCTACGGACCTGAAGCAAAAAGCCAATCAGTTGCGAATCAGCTGGGATCCGGCACACGCCAACAACTATGGCCTTGAAATCATACAGGCAGGCAACAGCACTGGACTATATACCAGTCAGCAAGCGGCCTTTGAAGAAATCGTAAATGCAATGATTGGCATTTGCGATGAAGTAGCCAACGGTAAAATCTATGAGCCCTTCTCGGCGAACGACCCTTCACTGGAAGAATCGCCCTTCAGCGATAATTCTATCACTGATTTCACAAATAATATCCGGGGAGTACAACTTGTTTATTCGGGATTTTATCTGCAGAACGGATACGGCATTGAAGATTTCATCCGGAAAAACAACCTCTCCCTGCACAATAAAATTGTAAATGATTTAAACAATGCCATCAATTCCTTTAATGGCATTACCGTTCCTTTCGGGGAAGCCATCAGCACGCAGCCTGCGCAGGTACAGCAGGTCATGTATCAGATCAATGTATTAAAAACTACCTTGGAGGATGAGTTACTGCCATTTATCCAGGTTACCGTTGAAGATTAAATAAAAAGCCGGTGAAGCCGGTTCCGTATCATCCATGTACAATAGCCAAAAAATAAAGTTCATTTTGCTTTCCATCCTTGTTGGAAGTATTGCGGCATGTCATAAAGCAGATGAGTGGGATTTTGATGACTATGATTTACGTCTGACAGCCGGCAATCAAACCATTTTTTCAGAGGGCGTGGGCGCCTTCTCACAAGCCTTCCCGCTTCTTTCGGCTGTACGGATGGCCTTTCATGAGTTGGGCGATCTGCATTTCGAATCTACCTTCGTCTCCGCTCCGGCTCCCAAATTCCCTGGACTCGGTACCATCTATAATAACAACTCCTGTTTTAACTGCCATATTAACGATGGGCGCGGTAAACCCATAATCGCTAACGAACCAACCGTGAGCATGCTGATGAGAATAAGTATCCCGGGTACCGGGCCTCATGGCGGCCCCAATCCTGTACCGGGTTTTGGCGAACAACTGCAGGACAAAGCCGTTTTCGGATACCAACCCGAAGCTAAAGTGTCCGTTTCCTGGTTTGAGAAAACAGTGTATTTTACCGATGGCGACAGCCTCTCTTTACGTTATCCGCAATGGCAGCTGAACAATGCATACATTCCATTGCCCGCAGGGATGATGATGTCAGCGAGAATAGCGCCGCCAGTACATGGCCTTGGCCTTTTAGAAATGATCTCCGATGAAAACATACTTGCGCTGGAAGACGTGCAGGATAAAAACAATGACGGCATCAGCGGAAAAGCCAATCATACCTGGGACGAACAATCAAAGAAAATCCGTCTGGGGCGTTTTGGCTGGAAAGCGGAAGCGCCTACGTTGATACAACAGGTAGCAGGCGCCTACCGTGAAGATATGGGTATCACCAGTTATGTTATACCCACTGAAAACAGTACGGGCCAGATGCAATATGACGGACTCAACGATGAAAAGGAAGTTCCCGACAGTGTATTTGACGCTGTGGTGTTTTATGTGAAAACGCTGGCAGTACCCGCCAGAAGAAAGGTGACGGATGCGGAAGTAAAAAGGGGGGAAAATATTTTCAGGCAGGCGAAATGCAGCAGTTGCCATATTCCTGCTTTCAGGACTAAAACAGATGTCACTTTTCCGGAAGGATCCAACCTGATCATCCGGCCATATACCGATTTGTTGCTGCACGACATGGGCCCTGACTTAAGCGACAACCGTCCCAGTTATCAGGCTGAAGGCAGAGAATGGCGGACACCGCCTCTATGGGGAATCGGCCTCACAAAACTGGTGAACGGACACAGTAATTTTCTTCATGACGGACGTGCCCGTTCCTTGCTGGAAGCGGTAATGTGGCACGGAGGAGAGGCTGAAAATTCTAAAGAATATGTACGCTTTTTAAACAAAGCGGATCGGACAGCGCTGCTTGCTTTCCTCAATAGTTTGTAAAAAAGTAAGGACCTGCTACTTCAAAAGCAACAGTAATTATCTTGTGCAAACAAGCGCATCCTACAACCGTACACATCAAATCCTCCTTATCAAATAAAAGACCTGCCAACCGGTAAAATGTTCCGTTGCTGATCCAATAAAAAAACCCCTGCAGAAAATACTGCAGGGGTTTATGTTTATTCAGGTTTACTTTTTACTCAACGGTCAGCTTGATCATCTGACGTTCGGTACCGAGGTCCAGGGTAAGGAAATAGAGGCCTGTTGCGGTTTCACTTAGATTTAATTCCAGTTGGTTACTTCCTGTCATAGCCTTTCCTGTCTGATCGTACACCAAACGTCCGGCTACGTCGGTAAGGCGCAGGCGATATCCACTGGCATCTTCAGTATTGAACTGAATCATTACATAATCAGCAGCCGGGTTAGGCCATGCGGTCAGGGCAAAAGCTGCTGACTGGTCGCTCAGGCGGGGACAACTGTTCACCGTAACCGGGCTGAGTGCGCGGTTGGTACTGCTGCCGCAGGCGTTGCTGGTAAATACGGTAATGCCCTGGCTGGCTCCAGGAATGTTCCAGTCGATGGTAATATTCTTGGTGCCCTGACCGGTAGCCACCGATCCGCTGGCAGTAACTGACCAGGTGTAGGCAGATGCACCGGCAACGGTAGCTACGCTGTATGCCTCATTCGATACTGCACAAACGTTAGCAGCCCCTGCAACCGGTTCGGGGCGTGCGGGAGATCCTTTAATGGTCAGGGTCCGGGTGAGGCTGGTTCCGCAACCGTTTACAGCCTGAACAGTAAGACTGCCTGAACCGATAAGCGTGGCCACATCACCGGTAATGGTGTTGGTGCCGTTACCTGCGGTGATGGTAGCGCCGGTAGCGCCCCAGTTATAACTGGTGGCATTCACCACAGCTGGTACAAACCATACGTTGCCGCTGGTGTTACACAAACCTTCTTTCTGACCCTGAATGGCTGTGGGGGTACCCGGCAGGTTCTGAACAATAGATTTTGAACGTACCGGGCTGGTTCCGCAAACATTGGAAGCGGTTACCGTAACTGCACCACCGGTAAATCCGGCATTCACCAGTACACTGATTACATTGCTGCCCTGACCACTTTGAATGGTCATGGTTCCGGGAACTGTCCATGTATAGGAAGTGGCACGTGCAACCGGGGCAATGGAATATGTTACCACATCACCCGGACAGGCTTTGCTGTTTCCTGATATGGAAGGAGGGGTAACGGGAGCCGCAACCTGGTAATCAATGGCAATACATGTGGGAGACGAGCTCACACAGGCATCATTGGCAGTAACACACAAGTTTCCACTGATGCCGGCCTGTATGGCTATATTGGTCCAGGTAACAGTAATATTCATAGTTCCCTGACCGCTGATGATGACAAATCCGGAGGGTACGGTCCAGCTATATGATGTAGCGCCGGCAACAGGGCTTACACTATAGGTAGTTGATCCGGAAACACCCGGCAGACATGCCGAAGCAGTACCCGCAATGGAAGCGGGAGCAGGCAGGCTCAGGCCATCATCCGTTAAACCGTTACAGTTATCATCTACCCCATTGCAGGTTTCAGCGGCACCGGGATTCACAGCATTGTTATTATCATCGCAATCGCCGTTACAGGAAGTATATCCATCGCCATCCACATCAAAGCCTTCGTCAACAGAAGTGTCACAATCATCATCAATGGAATTACACACTTCCGTTGCAGCCGGATTCACAGCAGTGTTGCCATCGTTACAATCGGTATTGTCGCTTACGTATCCTGAAGGAGGAACCGGATTGGTTTGGGTAATGAAATTGGCAGGATCACCGTAGGTATCACCATCGGTATCCGCATAGAAAGTCAACAGTGAACAGCCTTCATCGGTGGAGCCGTCGCAATCATCGTCAATGCCATTGCATGTTTCAGTCCCTCCCGGATTGACAGATGCATTACCATCATTGCAATCTGTATTATCAGCCACAGCACCCAATGGAGCACCAGAGCAACTGATAACAGGAGAACCAGGATCACCATAGGTATCGCCATCTGCATCGGTATAATAAGTTGTAGTTGGCAATACGGTACCTGTTACCATGGTACGTGGACTTTCACAACCTGAACTGATGCTCCAATCATAGAAATAATAATAGTAAACCTGATCAAACGTATTTCCTGTTATACTTAACACACCGGGAACAGTATAAGGATATACCGCACCAGATGTATTTCGATTCATACCCGCATTGGTTGCTACACCTAAACGATAACCGGTACCGGCAGGTAAAGTTGCATTCAATGTAACTACCTGAGGAGTACTTCCACCTGTTACAGTATTCGTAAATGTGCCGGTTGCGAAAATTTGTGTTAGTGATGAATTTTGAATAATAATATTATAATTACTGCCAATTGCCGCCGTCGGATAAATAGTAACAGTGTTAATGGTCACGGTAGGAGCAGTTACATTAAATAACATATAATGGTTAGTCAATGAAGAGGCAGAAACTGTGCCTCCTGCTGAAGTCGGACTAAACTGACCTACATTTGCATTCGTTCCACCATTGCTGGTCGACACCCAAAAATCAGTGGTGGTTGCAATAGAAGGACTATAAGCTGCTCCGGTAAATACCGGACTTCCGCCTGTAGCAGCAGTGTACCAGTTAAAGGTACCTGTACCGCTTGCTGAAAGATTCACCACTCCTGCACCGCAGCGGGTGTCACCGGTAGTTGATGTAATTTCCGCATCAATAGTTGTAAAGGAATAGATGGCACATCCGGTGGCATCACCGGTGGTATTTTTAGGTACAATTTGCCAGTAATAAGTAGTATTGGGAAGTAATGAAGGTATAGTATACGTAAGTGTTGAAACATTGGCAACAAAACCCGGTGAAGGGTTTGTTCCGAAATACACATCATATCCAAGCGTTGGAGATCCTCCTGTCAATGCAGCGGTCCATTTCAACTGCTGGCTGCCATAGGAACAAATGTCATTGGCAAGGTCTGCCGGCGATATGTAAGTAGCACAGTCAGGAAGCGGGGGAAGCTGAATGACAAAGTTACCTTCATCCGCACCCATATCAGGAGTAGTCAGGCTACGTGCTTCTCCTTCAAAATCCTGTGACACTGCAGCAATCGCCTGACCACCGCTTTCAATGTAGGTAGGCGTACCCAAATCAGGACGAAGAATTCCGTTGCTGACAGGTTGGAATACGGTATTCTCAGTGAAGGAGGCACCATCGCCCGGAGAAACAGCGGCAAGGCTCTGATAGGCATTCATCGTCTGTACCGAATTGGTTCCATCGTAATAGATCAGATGACTTGCATCGGGTGTGCCACCATAGTAAATATTGTTATTGCTGTTGCCGCTGATATTATCCACGGTGCTGGTCTTCCAAAATGCAGCAACCCGCGTACCCACAGTGATATCACTGTTGTTTATAAATACGTTGTTTCTTATATCAAGAGTGGGTGTTGTACTGCTGTTATGCAGCGCGGCAGAGGTGTACGCGGCAACAGTAGCAACATCCGTCAGGAGAACGGTGTTATGAATAATATTCACCACACCACCCGTTGAGCCGCCGCTAACACTGATACCTCGGGTGCCCGCTGCCGTTTGAGTAGAGGCGGGTGCTTTGATATCTGAAATCATATTGTTTACGATATTGTAAACAAGTCCCGTTCCTACATCAATACCGGCTGCGGTAGTTGTAGTAATACCATTAGCGTTAATATTATAGATACGGTTGTTATACACATTTGCGTTCAGACCGGTAGCAGTCAGATAAATACCACGCACCGAACTGGATGATCCTGACGAAGACAATCCGTAGATTTCGTTGTTAAAGATATCGGCGGTATCCGCGGAAGAAAAATAAATTCCATACACCGTACCATTTCCCGTGATGTTACTGAATGTATTGCCGGATATCGTTGCAGAATTTGAACCTGATGATTGCATAGTAATTCCATATACCAAAGAGGTACTACCTGCAATAACATTGGAAAGCAAAGTATTTTGCAGTTTAAAGTTGGTCTGATACGTCGCATATACACCATAAACACTGCCTGAGGTAACTCCATCACCTATGTTGGAGATCGTACTGGTACCACCACCTTCTGTACCTATTTCATTGGCATCATCGGGGAAAGTGGTAGTAGCACCGGTTATACGATACCCTTCCCAGGCATTTTGAACAGTCATATTCAGGAAGCGGTTACTGCTTTGTGTACCATCAAATGATGTTGGTGTGAAAGCCGAACTGATAAATCCGCCTTTCGAATTTATGTTCTGATTGCTCAGCGTAACCGTACCATTCTTAATTGTATTGTTTTTTGCTCCATCAGAGAGAGAGGCATTGGTAATCCAGATACCATACTCTACCCAATCCGTTGCCGACGTACCCGTCTGCGCGAAATCGATACCATCAAAAGTGTAGTAATCCACACCCGTAAATTTCAAAATATAATCCGCTGTACCTGATGTTCCGGCCTTTTGAATAAGTGGGTTAGCGCCAGCACCAGTCCGCTGGAAGGTTACTGTGTTGACAGCCGTTCCCGGGAATGTTAAATTCAGGTCCTGCGTCTCAACAAATACCTGACCCGCGGTTACATTAAAGGTCACGGGACCACTCATGCCTTTACAACTGATATCGGTGATAGCATCCCCAAAACTGAGGTAATCCCCTGCACCGGTATTATCAATCAGGTAGGTACCATTTAATGCAGCAGGAATGGTTACCATCACCTCGGTTGAAGTGGTACTCAAAGTACTGGAAACACAGGTTACAACACAGCGATACCAGGTGGTCTGAGCTGCATTGGTTACAAATGTTTCGTTGGTTCCGGCTGGAATCAGCGTATACGGGCCGGCAGCACCCACTGTAGATTCTTCCCACTGAAAAGTAAATCCTAATCCATAGGCAACATCCATTGAGAGGGTGAAGTTCACGCCATTGCAGGGGTTGGTATTACTGCTTTGTGCTGTTGAAGAAGCAGGTGTACCGCAACTGGGCAAAGCGCCTTCAAATTCATACGCGCCAATATCGGGTGCCGTACCCGTTCCCGCATAACCTGCATTACCCTGACGGATAGTGCCTGAATAGTCATCGGTAATACCTGCGACATTTACGGCACCGCTCTCCGTAGCACTGGGCTGCGTATCATCAACTTTAAGGAAATCAACATTTCCGCAGGAAGTGCTTAACCATTGAACATCTTCAGTAGCTGAAGACTGATCCTGAGTTACTATATAAGCCTGGTAATTTGCCAACTGATCATACAGGTTGGTTCCATTTGTAAAAATCAATTGAGTGGGAGATGGCGTACCGCCCCAAAATAAATTATTATCAGAGCTCGCGTTGTAATTCACATTGGAAGTACTGCTCCGGCGATAGGCAGCGGTTACACCAGTACCGGAAGGAGTACTGTTGTTATAGATCAGATTATTGCGCAATGTCAGATTGGCGGTAGTGGCTGTTGCACTGGTAGTATGAAAAACACCGGAGGTCCCGAAATTGCCCGCACCGGAGGCATTCAGGTAAATGGTATTGTATGAAACAATGATGTTCTGATTTGAAGTGGAGGACGTAATTCCAATTCCGCGGATGGCATCGGTGCCTGTGGCTGCAGGCGCTGTAAGATTTCCAATTAAATTATTGTAAATATTGGTAGTTAATCCCGAAGCACTGGCTACCAAAATTCCGGTAACAAGTCCGGCTGTTGATGCCGCTGAGGTACTGGACAAATTACAGATTTTATTCTTGAAAACATTATTAACAGTTGCACTGCTGGAAGTAGTATTCGCTATGCCCACAATGCTACCTGCACCATTGATGTCGGAAATGGTGTTTCCATAAATGTTCCTGGTGGCGTGATAACTTACATTGATACCTGTAATGGTACCTGTACCTCCCGTAATGGATGAAATGACATTATTGTAAATTTCACTATTCTGACCTGTACCGGTAGTGGTTTGAATTCCGGTAAATACAGATGACCCTGTCACTGAAATGTTGCTGAAGTTATTTCCACTGATGGTTTCAGTTCCCGCTAAGGGGGATCCATTATTATAATACCCATAAATGGTTCCACTGGTTCCTGTTTTGGTTAATGTACCCGTGGTAGCGTTGCCACTTACCGTTACTGCAGCGCTGCCGTTGTTGTTATTAATCAGGTAAGACGTTGAGGTAGCTGCGACAGTTCCGGCAAAAAAGTTATTGTTAAAATCAATGGAAGTACCGGTATTGCCGTTATAAAACCAATAAGCGCTTGAAGTACCGGAAGTATTGACAGTGATGCTGTTGTTATTGCCAGTGATAATTCCTGTAACAGTGGAATAAAATACGCCATAAAAGGTGGAAGCGTGCGGGGTGCCGCCACCACCGGCGTTGTCAATTGTATTTCCGCTCACTGTAGGATTAGTAGTGTAGATAAAATAAACACCATACGTTGTTGTTGCAGAACCTCCTCCAAAATTCCGGATCGTATTTCCACTGACTGTGATACTCTGGTCATAAAAAGATGCAGAACTGTATCCGCGGCAATATACCCCCATGTGCACATTTTGCAATGTGTTTCCACTGATGGTAATATTTTCTGAACGACCACTGTTTGCCGACACAGTAACCCCTGTTGCGGAAGAGGTGGAAGTGGATCCATTTCCAATATGAATAGCAGCCACATAGCCACTGGTACCTTTAGTCATGGTCACCGTACAATTACTTATAGTCAGATTCTGACAGGCATTGGTGGCTGTTTTAGAGGTATAATAACCATATTCAATACCCTGTTGTGAGGCGGCCACATCAATACTGTTAAAAGTCAGATAGTCGGTTCCGTCAATACGTATCACCGCATCTCCCAAAGCACCTACGACAGATGTTGTATTGGAACCGCCATCAGTTCTTGTAAGCAAAGGATTGTCACCCACACCACTTTTCTGAAATACGATAGGGCTTCCTGCAGCACCCGCGGTAGTAATGTTTATGGCCGCAGTGATGTTTTCGGTATAACCGGCCGCCACATTAAAAGTAACACCGCCCGGACCTACCCCCTGCACATTCAGATCGGCAACAGCTGCCGCGATCGTGGCATAGTCACCCGGTATGGTTTTAGTCCCGGTCAACTGTGCAAATGCCATATTGGAAAAAACCAATATGGAAATAAGAGCGAGCGCAATTTCCTTCCCTCGTACTAAAGCAATGGAGGGGGATTGTCCGCCTGAAACATTATCAATGGCCCCGTTTGTTTCTGACAAGGCACCTGTTTTATAATTATTTTTCATGTGAAATTTTTTTCAGATTATTTTTTTCGGATTAAGATATAATAGTAAATACCCGGGGAGGTTTTAACTTAACCCTCCCCGGATCTTCATTGATTTATTCAACCATTAAACGGATGGACTGTGATCCTTCATTGTGCTGGATCTCCACAAAGTAAATTCCACCGCTTAACTGTCCGACTTCTATTTTCCGCATTACAGGACCTGCCGCGGAAGCACCTTCACTTACATACACTTCCCTGCCGGTAACATCGGTAAGGCGCAAGCGATAGTTACTTTCTTCGCTGAGATTAAACTGTACCATCACCTGGTCAGTTGCCGGGTTGGGGAATACCGACAAGTCCGTGAGGGATGTACCGGTGTCTCCGATCCTCGGGCAATTGTTAACAGTGATTCCGGTTAATGACCGTACTGCACTGTTACCACAGGCATTGGAAGCGATTACTGATAATGTCTGGCCCGTAGCAGTAAAGGCTCCCCACTGAACATCGATGTTCTTGGTGCCCTGTCCATTCGCCACAAATCCGGCAGAAGAGATGGTCCAGGTATACACCGAGGTTCCTGCAACAGTAGGTACGCTGTAAGGCTCAAGAGCATTGGTACAAACTGTTGTAGCACCCGTAATTGGCTGCGGACGATCAGGAATACCGAAGATATTTACAGAACGAACAGGACTTGTACCGCAGTTATTTACTGCCTGCACAGTTAAGGTTCCGGTTCCGGCAAGTAAGCCGATATCCGCTGTAATTGCATTGGTACCCTGTCCGGCGGTAATGGTGATGCCACTGCTGCTGGTCCAGATATAACTTGTTGCACCCACCACCGGCGATACAGAATACACCACACCGGTTGTATTACACAACCCGAATTTCTGACCGCTGATGGCGCCAGGAGTTAAAGGATTGTTGAGGCTCATGGCTTTTGTACGCGCCGGACTTGTACCGCATGCATTGGATGCAGTCACACTCAGGGTTCCTCCGGTATAGCCGCCGTTTACGGTTACATTAATCACATTTGTATTCTGACCGGAGGTAATCGTCATACCTGCAGGTACTGTCCATGTATAAGACATTGCACGGAATACTGGAGAGATAGAGTAAACAGCTACGTCACCCGGACAAACTTTTCCAGGACCTGAGATAGAAGGTGGTGTTACTGGAGTGGCAATTTGATATCCCACACCAATACAAGCTGGAGCGCTGGGCGTACATGGGCCTGTGGCGGTTACGCATAATGATCCTGAAATACCATTATGGATGTTCAGGTTGGTCCACTGCACTGTGATGCTGGTAGTACCTTGTCCAAACAGGATAGTGAATCCTGCCGGTACTGACCAAATATATCCTGTAGCTCCCGGAACAGGGGCCACACTGAAGGTGGTTGAACCGAAGGTGGCAGGTACGCAGGCAGAGGCTGTTCCGATAATCGGACCCGGCGTTGGCAGAGGAGCAACGTTGTCATCTGTTAACCCATTACAATCATCATCTATACCATTACACAATTCTGTGGCAGCAGGATTGATTGCCGGGTTTGAATCATCACAATCTGTATTGTCAGCTACAAATCCAACAGGCTGGTTACAGGCAAGTACTGATATTGCAGTATTTCCATAAGTATCACCATCTACATCCGCGTACCAGGTTGACTGGCCGGTAACGGATGGATCCGCATCGTCGGTTAAGCCGTCGCAATCGTCATCAACGCCGTTACATACTTCAGTAGCGCCCGGGTTCACAGCAGCGTTGCCGTCGTTACAATCCGTGTTGTTCGCTACATAGCCCAGCGGCTGGAAGCAGGCCACTACTGATGACAAGGCATTACCGTAGGTATCACCATCCACATCCGCGTACCAGGTTGACTGGCCGGTGATGG
>CAZHSC010000074.1:0-16965 GCA_964534995.1 uncultured Bifidobacterium sp. | reverse complement strand
CCAACGGTAACACACAGTCCTACTCCTATTACATGCGTACGCAAAGCGGTTGTACCGGACAGGTGGACAACGGCGTCACCAGCGCTACCCTCAATTCTATCTTTGTAACTACCACGGGTGTATTGGGACAGGCAACCATTAACTGGAACGCGCATCCCCTGCTGCCCACTTCAGCTGCAGCGGGATATGATGTACTTACCTCTTATATCACCGGCAATTCACTTACTTCATTAACTACCACACTTAACCTGACAGCCAATGAAGTTATTTTCAGTTGCGATACCACCTTGTTGCATCAGGTTACATTGACAGATAATTCAGGATGTACCAGTGAGTCTAATATTGATACCAATACATTCACCTATATAGGTAATGTGATTGATCATCCTGAATTACGTTGCGCAAGTGTGCTGCCCAACGGCCAGGTTCAATTGACATGGGTAAATCCTGCACCGGCGAGCTGGGATGATTTCAACCAATACAATCTCTACCGAAATACGGGAGCCGGATTTGTATTAATTGATTCTATTGAAGTAAACAGTACTTTCAGTTATCTTGATGTTACGGCCAATGGTAATGCAGGCTCGGTAAGTTATTACCTGCAAACAAAATCAGGATGTACCGGACAGGTGGATCCATCTGCCATAGGAGGCGCACAGAACGGGAATACTATCAGTACCATCTACCTAGTTGTAAGCGGCGGCAATACCACTACAGCTACGCTCAACTGGAACCCGGTTACCAATCCATTATTACCTACATCCACCAACACGTATGTAATTGAGAAAGAAAACCCGGGTGGTTCCGGCAATTGGACAACCGTTGCCAGCATAAACAGCACCAGCTGGCAGGAAAACCTGGTACTATGTATTGACTCCATCAACTACAGAGTAAGCATTGGTGATGCCCAGGGTTGTTCATCTATGTCGAATGTTGATGGTGAAATATTTGTAGACCACACCATACCTGCACCACCGTCACCAAGATGTGCTTCTGTTCAACCTAACGGTAATGTAATACTTACCTGGGTAGCTCCTGTTGACACCGGACAAAAGTTTGGTAATTACACATTGTATAAAGCTTCTTCACCGGGTGGACCTTATACCCCTGTAACTGTAATAAGCAATTACAATACCACCACTTATACCGATGCAAGTGTAAATGCCCAGGCAGGATCCATTTACTATTATCTGACCACTCAAACGGATTGCGGCCAGGAGATTTCTCCGGGTTCAGATACGCTTCAGACCATTAAAGTGGATGTATTTAACAATAACGGCGTGGCTGTGATTACATGGAATCCGCTGCATAATCCGGAACTTGCAACAGCTACACAGAATTATACCGTATATAAAGAATATCCGACCGGGATATGGAATGCAATTGGTAGCACAATCGCACCGGTTTATCAATGGTTTGACACCATTAATGTATGTGAAGCTATCATCAATTACCGTGTGGAAACCGGTGATTTGATTGGTTGTATCAGCAATTCCTCAACTGACGGAGACCTGTTCAGGGATATCACAAGGCCTACAGTGGCATTACTCGATACCGTGAGTCTGGATCCGATGAATCCATCACAAGTCAGTGTCAGCTGGCTGCCGAGTCCTTCCGGGGATGTAGTGGGTTATATCATCTATCAATTCAATGGTGCTTCCTGGGATTCCGTTGGTAGTGTTACTGGTATCAATGCCTCCTATTTCCTGCACAATAACCCCGCCGCTGAATTCGCCTCCCAGCGATACAGCATCGCCGCTTATGACAGTTGCAGGAATGTAAGTAATATCGGAACCAGTCATAATACTTTATTCATTACTGCCAAGCTTGACATCTGTCGAAGTGCTATTGATTTAAGGTGGAATCCATATATCAACATGGTAAATGGTGTCGGGCAGTACAATATTTATGTCAGTGAAAACAATGGCCCTTTCACCTTCCTGGCTTCCGTTCCGGGAACGAATGTGACATATAGCCACACTACCTTGACCAACGGATCCGAGTATTGCTACTATGTACAGGTGCAGGGTAATACGGTGAGCAGAACCGCTTCTTCTAACCAAGCCTGCGAAATAGCCAATCTACTGACCCTGCCCACCTTCAGCTATCTCAAGAAAGCCACTGTTATTGACCTGCGCAGGGTGGTGGTTGAATGTTATGTGGATACCGCTAACAATCCTGATGTTTCCAAGTACAAACTTCAACGTGCTTTTGAAAAGACTGGACCCTTTGCAACCGTTGGCGCCATCAGTTATACAGGCCAGCCTATCATTACATTCAATGATTTCTCGGCCCGCACTGACCAGTACAGCTATTACTATCGCGTAATTACCATTGACAGTTGCGGCAACGATGTACTGATCAGTAATGTCGGGCGCACCATCCTCCTGTCAGGAAAACCGGAATATAACCTCATAAACGAACTGGTTTGGAACTTCTACGAAGAATGGCTGGGAGATGTCAACCGGTATTCGTTATTCAGAAGTGTGGATGGAATATGGAGTCCGACACCGATCATTACCGTCAACAACGGCATCCTGCAATACAATGATGATGTATCAGAGTTGTATAAATATCCCAACTACTCCGGCAAATTCTGTTACCGGATTGAAGCCTACGAGGGAAATGGAAATACCTATGGATTTACTGATACCAGCAGTTCAAACATCTTTTGCCTGGTACAGGAACCCCACCTGTTTATTCCAAGTGCCTTTACGCCTGGCGGAAAAAATCCTATCTTTAAACCCGAGTTCATTTATATAGACGCCAAAAACTACTTCTTTGCCGTCTTTAACAGGTGGGGACAAAAAGTATATGAAACCCGTACACCCGGTGAAGGCTGGGACGGACTTTATAATGATAAAATCGCTCCTGAGGGTACATACGTGTACACCGTTCGTATTTTCGGAACCAATGGTCAGGAGATTGAGAAGAGCGGATCCGTGACATTGTTACGGTAAATTCCGGTCAACGCGTGGTGAGGCCGCTCAGGGATGGGCGGCCTCCATTTTTATATCCCTTTCGACAAAGTTTGTCTATTCAGGGGATGGCTGTATTTATCAACAGCGAGCGGTGATCATTTACTTTTTTTTTGAGTGCATTGAATTAAATTCTACATTGCCTGATGAAACCATTAAATCAAAACACCTATGAAATTTAACTTTTACAAGCAGCAAAAAATGTTATTCTTGTCATGTTGTACTGTGTTATTTCTATTACGTTTTAATGCAATACTCGCCCAGCCTTCAGGCTGGACAGGAATTACATCTATTCAGGTAACTGAGAATTCTGGAAACCCCTTGAGCGATTATCAACTACGGTTGGTAATTAATACACAAAGCCTTATTTCGGGAGGCAACCTGCTGGCAGATGGGTCTGACCTGCGTTTTGGTTCCGACTGCCAGGGAAGCTCCTTGTATAATTACTGGATAGAATCCGGTCTCAATACAAATGCTACAGTAGTATGGGTAAAAATTGATCAGATTCCGGCCTTGGGCACCAAGACTATTTACATGTATTACGGCAATCCCATTGCCATTGCCGCCAGTTCAATACCCGGTACTTTCTTTGGTCCGCACAGCTCCACCGACAGCGTGGCCAGTGGTGGTCCCGGAGGTGTTGGAAATTCTCAGCGGGGATTTCGCTTTAGTCCCAACGAAGATGTGCTGGTTACACATTTCGGCAAGAATGAGCCAAACGGCACACCCCGTTACGTTACGCTCTTTGATTTTGCCAGCCAGAATATCATTTCACAAATTGTTGTAAACGGAGCGGCCGGGCAATATTCATATGGCAACCTGAATAATCCGATATGGCTTACGCAAAATACTAACTATTTATTGGAACTGTTTCAGGGTAGTTCGGACGGATATTACTATGGAACTTCATCGCAAATCGGAGAACACCTTACCTATCATGATATGCGCTATTGTAACAGTTGTACAGAAAATACTTTTCCTACCAGTACATTAACCAATTTTCATTATGGCTATCCGGATTTATGGTATTTTACAAAAAACACGGTGAGTCCGGCACCCACCTATACTTTGGTGCCCCTTGTTGAAACCTGCAACGGCCTTGACGACGATTGCAATGGTTTAATTGATGATGGCCTTGTTTTCACCACTTATTATATCGATGCGGATAATGATGGTTACGGAAGCCTTACCGGTATTCAGACTACCTGCAACGGCGCACCTGCCGGATTTGTAAGCAGCAGCAACGATTGTGATGATGGTAACGGCAGTATCAATCCCGGCAGCGCTGAGACCTGCAACGGCATCGACGACGATTGCAACGGTTTTACAGATGATGGCCTGGTATTTACCACCTATTACATCGACGCCGACAATGACGGCTATGGAAGCCTGTCCGGCGTTCAAACCACCTGCAACGGCGCGCCTGCCGGTTATGTGGTAAGCAGCAGCGACTGCGATGACGGTAACGGCAGCATCAATCCCGGTGCCGCTGAAGCCTGCAATGCAACAGACGATAATTGCAACGGACTCACGGATGATGGCATCACCTTTACGGATTTTTACCTGGATACAGACGGAGATAGTTATGGTGATCCTGCCGTATCCATCAGCAGTTGCCAGGTAGTGGTTTCAGGATATGTTACAGATAATACAGATTGTGATGACGGCAATATTTTGATAAATCCCGGGGCAATTGAAATCTGCAATGGTATTGATGATAACTGCGACGGAGTTACGGATGCCGGAAGCATTTTAGTTGCCGGACCTATCTCCGGACCTGCCTCCCAATGCGTACCCGTCGTAACCGGTTCAGCTACCTTTAGCACTACCGCAGTACCCGGTGCTACTTCCTATATATGGACTGTACCTTCCAGTATGAACATTCTTTCAGGGCAAGGGAGTACTTCCATTTTTGTTTCCTGGTCATCTTTCGCCGCGCATGACGGGATAAGCGGAAATATAAGCGTCACCCCTGTTGACAATTGTGGTCCCGGACAATCTTCTTCAATCAGTATCGATATCAACTACACGGCACCTGTAAGGCCTTCTTCCATTTCGGGCCCTGTAAAGTTGTGCCCCGGAGAGAATGGCATTTATTCCGTACTTGCAGTGGCAAGGGCCAACTCCTATCAATGGATATTACCGGCAGGTCTTACCATCGTTTCAGGCAATGGCAGCAATGTGATTGAAGTAAGTGCCGATAACCTGTTTACCGGCGGCACCATTTCCTGCAGCGCCCAGAATGTTTGCGGAGCCAGTCCGGTCAGAACACGCGCCACCAGTTTAAACACTCCTCTATCTCCTTCCGCCATCAGTGGATTGGCAAATGGCGTATGCGGTACCAGCAATGTATCGTATTCTGTATCGCTTATTCCCAATGCCAATACCTATTTATGGACAGTTCCGGCAGGGGCAACCATTGTTTCAGGACAGGGAACCAATACCATCTGGGTTGATTTTGACTTTGCTTTCGGCAGTGGATTAATAACTGTTGCCGGTACTAACGGTTGCGGCAATGGCCCGGTAAGGAGTTTAACCGTGAAAGGAGCACCCGGCATTGCAGGCCCCATCAGCGGAGACATCAGCATTTGTAACGGGCAAAGCAATGTCAAATACGAAGTGGCAACCGTAACAGGGGCCGGCAATTATACCTGGACCATACCTGTAGGAGCTACCCTTGTCTCCAGTCAGGGATTCAAGGAAATTTTTGTAAACTGGGGTGCTCAGAGCGCCAGCGGCCAGCAGGTATCGGTGGTCACTTCCAACGCCTGTGGCCTTAGCCCCGCGCGGGTCCTCAACGGAATTGTCATTAACCCCATTCACTGTATCCGTTTAGGTGACAGCTGGGAAACTGCACTTTCAATTGCACCTAATCCTGCCCACAACTTGGTAATCATTAGTTTTCATGGGGTGGAACATGAAAACTTCAGCATGCAGCTCACCGATATCAGCGGCCGGACTATCCTTCAGAAAAACGGAACCTGCACCGAGGGAATGCAAAAGCATGATCTTGATATTTCGCCCTGCTCATCCGGCATATATTTCATCAAGGTAAGTACCGGAAACCGGGAAAGGACGGAAAAATTAATCATTGAATAAAATTTCCTGGCCATACACAAAAGCCCTTCCGTTTGCGGAGGGCTTTTGTGTTTATAGCACATTCCTGCAACACAAGGGCCTGCCGGCGCTGGCTGAAATCTTTAGCAGCAATACCATTGCCTACAATTATCACAGGAAAGCATCCGTATTTTAACTACCATCCACATACGCTGATGTGTTCCACTGATATCCTCTTCATTATCAAAAGAATAATTAATATGTAAAATTTCGGATATGAATAATTCTTACTTTTGCATGCCAATATCCACGATCATCCCATGAAATCAGATCAGAAGTTTATTGGCGAAGGCCTTACTTACGACGATGTTTTACTCGTTCCATCCTATTCGGAAGTAATGCCAAGAGAAACAGACACTTCCAGTTTTTTCACGAAAAAAATACCCATCAGGGTTCCGGTCATTTCAGCTGCCATGGACACGGTAACAGAATCGGCTATGGCCATTGCCATGGCACAGGAGGGCGGCATTGGGGTACTTCATAAAAATATGAGTATCGAAAAACAGGCTTCCGAAGTGAGAAAGGTGAAAAGGAGTGAAAGTGGAATGATACAGGATCCGGTAACCATGCTGGAGGATGCATCCATCGCTGAAGCCCTCCGGCTGATGAAGGAAAATAAAATAGGTGGTATCCCCATTATCAATGATTCAGGTATACTGAAAGGTATATTAACCAACAGGGACCTTCGTTTTGAAAAAGACATGAAGAAGAAGGTGCATCAGGTTATGACGAAAGAAAACCTGATTACGAGTACCGGAGTCACCAGCCTGCAAAAAGCGGAGTTGATCCTGCAGCAGCATAAAATTGAAAAGCTGCCCGTTGTTAACAAAAGCGGTAAACTGATAGGCCTGATTACTTATAAAGACATCTTAAAATTCAAATCACGGCCAAATTCAAATAAAGATGAGTTGGGTCGTTTACGGGTAGCCGCTGCTGTTGGTGTGACCACCGATACGCTGGCGCGTGTGGAGGCCCTGGTTCATGCAGGTGTTGACGCCATCGTGATTGATACCGCCCATGGTCATTCAAAAGGAGTGATTGAAACCCTGAAAAAAGTAAAAAAAGCTTTTCAGGGCCTGCAGATTGTGGTAGGTAATATCGCAACGGCCGAAGCGGCCAAAGCGCTTGTGAAGGCCGGAGCGGATGCGGTCAAGGTCGGAATCGGGCCCGGTTCAATTTGCACCACCCGCGTCATTGCCGGTGTGGGGGTTCCGCAGCTTTGGGCAGTTTTTGAAGTGGCTAAAGCCCTGCAGGGTACCGGTGTTCCGCTGATCGCTGACGGAGGCATCCGTTTTACCGGAGATGTGGCGAAAGCCATTGCTGCCGGCGCCAGCACGGTGATGATTGGTTCCCTCTTTGCGGGTACGGAAGAATCACCCGGTGAAACCATGATTTACGAGGGAAGAAAGTTCAAGGTTTACCGGGGTATGGGTTCCATTGAAGCCATGAAAGAAGGATCCAAAGACCGCTATTTTCAGGATGCGGAGGATGATATCAAAAAACTGGTACCTGAGGGAATCGTTGGCCGTGTTCCCTACAAAGGAACGGTTGCGGAAGAAGTATATCAACTGGTGGGAGGTTTAAGAGCTTCCATGGGTTATTGCGGAGCCAGAACCATCAAAGACCTTCAGGGTGCTAAATTTATCAGGATTACTTCATCGGGTATCCGGGAAAGCCATCCTCACGATGTTACCGTCATCAGAGAAGCCCCCAACTATTCAAGATGAGGGTTTGTTATCCCCGTGAAGATTATTTCGCAGGGCTGACCCGGGCAAAACTTCTCATAATTAATTAATATAAAACCAGATAGGTCCGTATTTTTCACCGGATCTCCTTTACCGGCTTGTCCGGGACCCAGGCATAATTTCACATTAACTTCATTCATTTGCCACAGCTTTCGCACTTGAAAAGGCACAGACTTTATTACATTTGCCTCCCTGTAAATTCAGATGCTATCCATGAAAAAAATAATCGTTTATTCCTTCTTTGCCAGTCTGACAGTCATCAGCAGTACGGCTTTCTCCCAGGTAAAAAAAACAAGCCCGGTAAAACCCGCCAAGCCTACTCAACCAATGGCAGTATCTGCTGTAAAAGTTGTCAATGACCCTGTTTTACTCAACATCGCGGGAGAGGACATTGTAAAATCCGAATTTGAACGTGTATTCAGGAAGAACAACCGTGATTCAGTTTTTACTGAAAGCGCAGTGCGCGAATACCTCGATTTGTATATCAATTACAAGCTCAAGGTAAAGGAAGCTGAGAATTTGAAAATGGATACCAGCAGTACTTTTCAATCTGAGCTCGCCGGATACAGAAAGCAACTGGCACAACCCTATCTCACCGATAAAGACGTTAGTGAAAACCTGATTCGCGAAGCATATGAAAGACTTAAAAAAGATGTCAGGGCCAGCCATATCCTGTTAAAAGTATCGCAGGACGCTTTGCCGAAAGACACGGTGGCTGTTTACAACCGGATCATGAAAATCCGTGAGCAGATCCTTAAAGGCGCAGATTTCGGTAAGACGGCCCGTGATTCCAGTGAGGACCCTTCGGCTAAAGATAATTCCGGCGACCTAGGTTACTTTACAGGTATGCAAATGGTTTATCCCTTTGAAACTGTAGCCTTCAACAGCAAGCCGGGCACCATCTCCATGCCGGTACGTACGCGATTTGGATATCATATTATCAAGGTAGCTGACAGCAGGCCTGCGCAGGGTGAAATCCACACGGCTCATATCATGGTGCGTACACCGAAAGAACCCAATGATTCAGCCACAACGGCCGCAGAAAAAAGAATAAAAGAAGTGGAAAACGCCCTTAAAAACGGTATGGCCTGGGATAGTGCTGTAACGGTGTACAGTGAAGACAAGGGTTCGGCCAAGAAAGGAGGCGAATTACCCTGGTTTGGAACAGGAAGAATGGTTCCTGAGTTTGAAAAAGCTGCCTTCGCCCTGAAGAACGACGGAGACATCAGCGGAATTGTTAAAACATCCTATGGCTATCATATTATCCGCTTGCTGGAAAAGAGAGGCATACCACCATTTGAGGAGAAAAAAGCGGAGCTGAAACAATTAATCGCCAGGGACAGCCGCAATGAGACCAGCCGTCTCAGTATGATCAGCAAAATAAAGAAGCAATTCAAGTACAAGGAAGTGCCGAAAATCAAGGATGAATTCATCGCCACCCTCGACACCAGTCTATCTGAAGGTGAATGGGATCTCAACAAGGCTGAAAAATTCAATAAGACTATTTTTACCCTCACTGATTCCACCGGCACCGTCACCCCTTTTACGCAGCAGGATTTCGCTAAATACCTCAGCACGCATCAAACCAAAAGAAGCGGCAGTAATGCCCAGGCTATTGCCTACTCCATGTTTGATCAATGGATCGGTGAAGCCTGCCTGGGTTACCTCGAAGAAAGACTGGATAAAATTTATCCCGACTTCCGGAACCTGATGCGGGAGTACAGGGATGGTATTCTGCTCTTCGACCTGACCGATCAGATGGTATGGAGCAAGGCTGTGAAGGATACAGCGGGTATTGAAATATTTTATAATGAAAACAAAAATAATTACTTGTGGGGTGAACGATGCAATGCCACCATCTACACCTGCCTGAATTCAAAGGTGGCCGCCGATTTCAGAAAGCAAATGCTAAAAGGGAAAAAGAGTGCAACGGACATCATCAATGATCTCAACAAAAAAACACCCAATGCCATTTCTATCCGTGAAGGAAAATATACGCACGGAGAAAATGAAATAATAGAAGCTGCGGGGTGGAAAAAAGGCCTCAGCGCAGATATCAATAAAAACAATCAGTTGCTAATAGTTGAAATCAAAGAGATCCTGCCTGTGATGCCAAAATCGCTGGAAGAAGCCAAAGGGGTCATTACCGCCGACTATCAGACTTATCTGGAAAAAGAATGGATCAAATCCCTGCGCGGCAAATACCAGGTACAGGTTTTTGAACCGGTATTGCAAACTTTGTGGAGGTAATCAATCGATCCGTATTGAACAATACAACATCCAGCATCACTTCACGCAGCGCGACGTCTTTTATCAGGACAGCATGCATGGTAGTGGTGTTATTATCTGCAGCCTGCAAGAAGAAAACGCATGAATCTGCCGGCAATGAAAAAGTTATCGCCAGGGTTTTTGAAAGATACCTTTATGCTGATGATCTTTCAAACATTGTCCCTCCCGGCACGAGTAAGAACGATAGTCTGACCATTATCAGGAGCTACGTTCAGAACTGGATCCGTCAGCAGGCGATACTCAAAAGGGCTGAAGACAACCTGGATGAAGAACGAAAAAATGTAGAGAGGGAACTGGAAGAGTACCGCAATTCACTGATCACCTATATTTATGAGAGTGAACTGGTCAAACAGAAACTGGACACCACGATTACAGAGGAAGAAATAGAAAAATACTATAACGACAACCAAAAGAACTTTCAGTTAAAAAACAATATTCTCCAAGTAAGGTATGTCAAAGTACCGGCAAGCGCGCCAAAATTAGCCAAAGTGCGAACCTGGTATAAAAGCGATGCCGGCAAAGATCAGCAGCTACTGGAGGACTATTGCTACCAGTTTGCCACTGACTATTTCTTCAATGATGAAGAGTGGGTATTGTTTGATGAGATTCTGAAAAAAATACCTATCAAAACCTATGACCAGGAACAATTTCTGCGCAACAACAGGTTTATTGAAATTCCCGATTCCAGCTCTTTGTTTTTTGTGAATATCAAGGGCTTTAAAATAAAAGAAAGCCTCTCCCCGTTAAGTTTTGAAAGGGAAAATATCAGAAACCTCATTCTCAACAAACGGAAGCTGGATTTAATAAGTGAAATGGAAAAAGACGCCTACCAGGATGCATTACAAAAACAAGAAATTGAAAACTGGCTTTCTAAGCCTTAGTATAATTTTTACAGGTCTCTTCCATGTTGCGGCTTATTCGCAGCCCGCCGAACCGCGTGTTGTTGACCAGGTAGCCGCGGTAGTTGGCAACAACATCATACTGCTTTCCGACATCGAAGCGCAGTACCAGCAATACCTCAGCCAGACCACATTAAGGGGCAACGATTTGAAATGTAAAATTCTGGATCAGTTGTTATTAAACAAACTTCTCCTGCACCAGGCGGGAGTTGACAGCGTTGATGTCAGCGATGACCAGGTTGAACAAAAGATTAATCAGAACATGTCCTATTATATCCAGCAAATCGGTTCGGCTGAAAAACTGGAGAAATACTACGGTAAATCCATCACTGAACTCAAGGAAGAATTCAGACCCATGGTGAAGGATCAGTTGCTCATTCAGCAAATGCAGAGCAAGGTAACGGGGAGTGTTACCGCGTCGCCATCCGATGTCAAAAGCTTTTTCGAAAGCATTCCCGGGGACAGCTTACCTCTGATCAATGCTGAAGTGGAATACGCACAGATCATAAAGAAAGTGACCGTTAGCGCGGAAGCCAGAAAGGAGACAAAGGAAGAAATTGAAAAACTAAGGGAAAGAATCATCAAGGGCGAAGAGTTCAGTACCCTGGCCATACTTTACTCCCATGATAAAGAAAGTGCAAAGCAAGGCGGAGAACTGGGATTCGTCAACCGGGGTGACCTGGTTCCCGAGTTCGAAGCCGCCGCTTTCCGGCTGAAAAGCCTGACGGAAGTATCCCCCGTTGTTGAAACACAATTTGGTTATCATATTATCCAGCTCATTGAACGCAGGGGCGACAAAATCAATTGCCGGCATATCCTCCTGCATCCGAAAGTGAATACCGAAGACATTGTGAAAACGCAGGCAGAAACTGATTCCATAGCCACGATGATCAGAAGCGGTAGCCTTACTTTTGCGGAGGCCGCTGAAAAATATTCGGATGACAAAGACACCAAACTGAACGGAGGTACTGTAATCAATCCCGCCTCCGGGTCCAGTAAATTTGAAGCCGACCAGGTGGACCCCACCGTGTTATTTCAACTCGATAAGATGGAGAAAGGCGAAGTTTCCCGGCCGATGATCACCACCACCCGCGAAGGGGATCAGGCCTATCGCATCCTCTTGCTGAAGAGCCGTTCCAACCCTCACCGTCTTAACATGAAAGATGATTATCAGCGACTGCAGGAGCTGGCACAGGCCGACAAACAAAACCGCATACTGGAGTCATGGCGGAACAAAAAGAAAGCAATTACGTATATACGCATCTCAGAAGATTATAAAAGCTGTACTACCCTCAGCGACTGGTTAACGCAGTAATTTCACAACCAAGCACAACATGAATCAACCTTATTCCACCGACGTAGCCGCTGTTGACGCGCTGCGGGAAAAATACCAGCAACTGCGATCCGAAATCGGAAAAGTAATCATCGGCCAGGACCTCGTTGTAAAAGATTCCCTGATCTCCATTTTCAGCAATGGGCATTGCCTGTTGGTAGGTGTACCCGGCCTTGCAAAAACACTGCTGGTAAACACCATTGCCAGGGTGCTGGGCCTTAGTTACAACCGTATTCAGTTCACGCCCGACCTCATGCCCAGTGATATCATTGGTACGGAAATACTGGACGAGAGCCGGCATTTCCGCTTTGTGAAAGGCCCTCTTTTTGCCAACATCATTCTTGCGGATGAAATTAACCGCACCCCGCCCAAAACGCAATCGGCGTTGCTGGAATCCATGCAGGAAAGGGCGGTTACGGCTGCGGGTAAGCGTTATGAACTCCCGGCGCCCTTCTTTGTGCTTGCCACTCAAAATCCTATTGAGCAGGAAGGAACCTATCCCCTGCCGGAGGCGCAACTCGACCGGTTTATGTTCAACGTCAACCTCGATTATCCCAGCCTGGAAGAGGAACTCCTGGTCGTTAAAAATACTACCGGCCATTACAATCCGGAACTTAAAACCATTTTAACAGGCGAAGAAATTCTCTACTTCCAACAATTGGTACGCCGTATCCCCGTTCCCGAAAATGTACTTCAGTATGCTGTGAAGCTCGCCGCCAAAACAAGGCCCAATACCGCCACCGCTGCCGGAATCACCAATGAATACCTTAGCTGGGGTGCCGGTCCGCGTGCTTCCCAGTTTCTGGTGGTCGGAGCCAAATGCAATGCCATTTTAAACGGGAAATACTCCCCTGACATTGAAGATGTCAGAATGATAGCACCCGCTATCCTCCGCCACCGTATCGTAAAAAATTTCAAGGCGGAAGCGGAAGGGGTGAGTGTGGAGAATATCATCGGAGAACTGGTAAGCAACTGACACCGGAATCGGCTGTTGCAGGGTGAAATGCCCTCTGTCTGTTTTTTGTAACCCCGGTTACATTGAAAATCCATTCAGGAGCCTAACTTTGCCACTTCATTCAACACCCTTATGACTACCGAAAGCGTTCACCTGCTCATTATAGGATCTGGCCCCGCCGGCTATACCGCCGCCATTTATGCTGCCAGAGCCGATCTGAAACCCGTCCTTTATCAGGGCCTGCAGCCCGGCGGACAACTCACCATTACCACCGAAGTTGAAAATTACCCTGGTTATCCTGAAGGCATACAAGGACCGGAAATGATGCTTGATTTTGAGAAGCAAGCCAAAAGGTTCGGCGCGGATATCCGCTTTGGCTATGCTACTTCCGTTGATTTTTCAGGAAAGAAAAAAAAAGTAATCATCGATGAAAATCACTGCATTGAAGCGGATGCCGTGATTATCGCTACCGGGGCCAGCGCCAAATGGCTGGGCCTGGAATCTGAAAAGCGACTCAATGGATTCGGCGTAAGCGCCTGCGCGGTTTGCGACGGTTTCTTTTTCCGCGGGCAGGACGTCGTGATTGTGGGTGCCGGTGATACAGCTGCCGAAGAAGCATCTTACCTGGCCAAATTATGCAGAAAGGTTTACATGCTGGTGCGAAAAGAAGAAATGCGGGCTTCAAAAGCGATGCAGCACCGGGTATTAAACACCCCGAATATTGAAGTGCTCTTCAACCATGAAACGGTAGAAATACTGGGTGACAAAGGTGTGACCGGCGTGAAAGTGGTCAATAATAAAACCAAAACGGAAAGAATCATTGAGGCTACAGGATTTTTTGTTGCCATAGGCCATGAACCTAACACGGCTATATTCAAGGGGCAACTCAACCTGGATACTAACGGTTATATCTTAACCAAACCCGGATCCACCTACACGAGCACCGAAGGGGTTTTTGCCGCCGGTGATGTGCAGGATCATGTGTACCGTCAGGCGGTAACAGCTGCAGGTTCAGGATGCATGGCCGCCCTGGATGCGGAAAGATGGCTGGCAGCGTTGGGGAGCCACTGATGGTTTCGCAGGTAAATATGTGATTTATCTGATAAGCTGTTGCCTCAGCCGGCAAGGCTTGTTTAAATAACCACCCTGGTATTTTGCCTTGCTGACAGCAGGTAAATGCCGGGCTTGCCTGAAAATCATGGCCCAAACTCCCGCCAACAGGTAAATTTGAATATGACCCACCAACGGGTCAGCAATAACCCATTATTTTATACATCAGCAAGCCCATCCATTCATGCAGCAGCATGTCCCACTGCGACAGGCATTCGGCATCGGGCTGAATGATTTTATCAGGCGTTTTTATATGAGGCGAAGAACGCGTGTCCACCGGATAAGCCACTGTTTTTAACCCCGCCTTTTCAAAGCACATCAGGGACCGCCGCATGTGGAACGCGGAAGTGATGAGGAGAAACCTGTTTCCATATTTTCCCTGACGAAGTATGGAAGCCGATTTCTGGGCATTCTCGTAAGTATTTCTCGAATCATTTTCCAGGATGATATCTTCCGGAGGAATTCCACTTTTAAGGAGCACGCCGGCAATCAATGGAGATTCTTTCCACTCCTGAAAATTCACATATCCGGATCCTCCTGACAAGAGAATCCTTTTTATTTTACCGTCATGGTACAACTGCATCGCCTGCAGCAGGCGGTCTACACTCAGGGAATAAACCACCCTTTCACTCACCGGATCATAATAACGCATACTTCCCCCGAGAACGATCCCCACATCAAAGGGCATGGAAATTTCATCCGAACTGTAAGCGGGAAGCTCCCAGGCATGCGTCACTTTTTCCGCGAGCCATGGGTTGGTAAAAACCAGCAACATGATGACTGCGGCTTTCCACAGCCGCCTCTTCAAGGCAGCCTTCCGTACAAGGAACGACAGCAAAACACACATCAGTATCCACGACAAAGGAGTGATAAAAAAATCAAGAATCTTTGACAGGACGAAGAACATGATAGATCAATGATCAGGCAGGTGAAATAAGCAGTGCAATTTAGTTCAGCGATAAGGAATAGTGTTCTTCAACGGCATCCGTTTAAAGGAAGCAGCGGTAAACATCATCCGTTGCCGGACCCTGTCGCGAAAATAGGTATTCAGCCCGAATACAGGGATCCCGCAGGCAGCGCGGACCAACAAAGGTGATTAGGCTTATCTTTGCCCTATGCATTTGCCCTCACGAAACGATACCATCTGCGCGCTGGCCAGTCCTCCCGGAACCGGGGCTTTGGCCGTCATCAGGCTTTCGGGAGCCGCCTCACTGAGCATCATTTCGGAGATTTTCAGCACCATGAAAGGAAAGCCAAAGGACTTCAGGCAACTGCGCCCCTACTCTATTCATTACGGGCAGGTACTGGACAAGGGGCGGGTGCTGGATGAAGTACTCGTTTCCCTGTTTAAAAAGCCCCATTCTTTTACCGGGGAAGATATCATTGAAATCAGTTGCCACGGATCTCTTTATATACAACAGGAACTCTTACGGGTTTTGCAAAGTCACGGCGCCCGGCTTGCGGAGCCCGGAGAATTTACCCTGCGCGCCTTTCTCAACGGAAAAATAGACCTCAGCCAGGCGGAAGCGGTAGCCGACCTGATTGCCTCACAACATGCGGGAGCACACAAGGCAGCCCTGCAACAGCTGCGCGGAGGATACAGCAACACCATCCGCGAGCTGCGTGGACGACTCATCGACTTCGCCTCACTCATCGAACTTGAGCTGGACTTTGCCGAAGAAGATGTTGAATTTGCCAACCGCGACAAGCTCCTCGAACTTGTTAGCGAGTTGCAGCGCGAAGTAAAAAAACTACAAGAGAGTTTTGCCTCCGGCAATGTCATGAAAAACGGAGTACCGGTGCTGATAGCCGGAAAGCCCAATGTAGGAAAGAGCACGCTGCTCAACGCGCTGCTCAACGAAGAGCGGGCGATAGTAAGTGATATAGCAGGCACCACGAGAGACGTCATTGAAGACCATCTCGTCATTGACGGCATTCGTTTTCGCTTTATGGATACGGCAGGTATACGACATACGGAAGACAGCATTGAAAAGATGGGTGTTGAGCGCACCCTCCAGCATGCTGCGAAAGCAACCATCATCATTTACCTCTGCGATCCATCTCAAAGCGAAGCGGCGGAGTTACAACGCGAACTCGAATCACTCATCAATGGCAGTGGCAACCGCAATGCAATGGTGATACCCGTCATCAACAAAAGTGATCGGTTTGACTACGATCAGTTACTCAAAGACTACCGTGCATTCAACAACGTAGTATTCATCTCCGCCAAAGAAGGCCGGAACATTGAAGAGTTAAAAGCCAAACTTGCCGGAGCAGCCATTGGCAGCGGAGAAAGTGGAGAACAGGCTATTGTAACCAGTGCCCGCCACGCCGAATCGCTGCACCTCGCCTCTTCTGCCTTGCAGAAAGTCATTGATGGCATTCATCAGCAGTTGGTCACCGATTTACTGGCGCTTGAACTCAAAGAGGCCGTGTATCACCTCGGCAACATCACCGGAGAAGTGTATACGGATGATTTGTTGGGTAATATTTTCAGTAAGTTTTGTATCGGAAAGTAATTTGTTTTCCGATTTCTTCT
>CAZHSC010000073.1:0-17206 GCA_964534995.1 uncultured Bifidobacterium sp. | reverse complement strand
GTTGATGCCGGATTACAATACGAGTCTATAAAGATAAGTAAAGAAAATACAAAGAGAGAAACTAATGAATACTCCTTCCGATTCAATTGCAGAATCTGAATTAAAACAAAATAAATTTATTTACAACAAAAAATAATTCATCGGCTGAAGACAGTAAACATCAACAATTAACTTGCCCCTCTAATCGATTTGATTCATCTTTTTTTTAAAATACCATTATTGCTTCACAAATTTTGCGACAGGCGAATGGCTGTTTCCCTGACGGATAAAATAAAGTCCCGGGGAGAAATCAGCGATGTTCAGATTCATATGTGTTCCGGAGGCCGGTACCGAACGCAACAAGCGACCCATGGTGTCAAATAAGTAAATCACTTTTTGTGAATTTCCGTCCGTAAAGCGTATGGTTATGTTCTCTTCTGCCGGATTTGGAAAAATCACAGTACTTATACCAGGATCATACTCCCCCACACCGGTGGTGCTGCAGTCATATTCAAGAATATAAGAGGTCGTATCCCATGCGCAAAGAGCAGTTGGATTATTTACCCTGCATTCATACTTTCCTCCGTTTGTGATGATCAAAGTATCTTGATTGGTCATGGCGGACAGCAGCGTATCATTTTTTAACCAGAAAATACTTTCCGAACCCGACAGGAATCCATTTATATGCAACACGGCAAAGGACACCGTATCTCCAAGGCAGGGGTTGCCAATAGCATCAAAGTAATAACCCGTCCACGGTGCAATTCCCGGAAACAGCTCGGATAACTCCGAACATCCATTCAGGGTAGTCAACACAGAAAATGCCAGGTCAGGATACTGCGCGTAATTTGCCAGATACCGGTTGGTCTCAGGTAGCGGTATTCCATTACTGAACCATTGAAAAGTATCGGCAGCCTGGGTCCACAAGGTATCGAAATTACACAGCCAGGGTTGCATAGTAAATATGGTTGGAGTATGGCTGCAAAACTGAATGAGAGTATCGGCCACACTGGTATGAAGCCCCTGCAAATCACAGGTGCTGGTGGTTAAAGTAACAACATAGCTTCCATCTGCTAAGTAAGTATGCGCAGGAAACATGGATGAAGATGTATCTCCGTCTCCAAAGTCCCATAAATAATTTTGCCGTATTCCCGGATGATGCGGATGGAAATTCACAAGATTCGGGCCCGCTCCAATCTGGTATCCAAACTCAGCCATCGGTAATTTTTTGTAGTTCCATTGCGCCAGTGTATCAAAAACCTTAGATTTTGCGAGCATACGGATGTCAGCGGCATCTCCCGTATCCAACGTGGTATTGAAGCCAATGAGGGTTGGATCTTTTTTAAATATACCCGCATAAAAACAGCAGGCTGCGGCATAGGTACCTGCTACCGATGGGTGACTCTCGTCAGGCTGGTACAAGTCAATACCGGGATGTTGCAGGCGGAGATATCGCCATACCACAGAAACGGGAGCCACTTCACCATTGATTAAACCGGTGAATTGCAAATAGCGATCGCGTAAAGTGGTGTCCATGCCTTCATACGTACACATCACAGGAAAGGACGCGCAATTGGAAGCATCTCCGTTCTTTCTGCCCCAGGTCATAAATGGCATTACAACAGCACAGGGATTGTATTGCTTTATCAGTTGATACAAGGCCTGGCCACCATTACTGAACTGACTGGCATTGGTGATCGGTTCCTGGCTCTGACCCTGCAGCACGACATAATCCCAGTCACCGGTCATTATTTTACTACGACTGATACTGTCAGCAAAATGATCCACCAAACGATAACCACCCGGAGTATGGCTGTCATAAATCAGGGTATCACCGGCAGATAAAGCTATGTCATATAACAGTTGCGGCATATTGTTGGATTGGGTGTAGCTGTTTCCCAGAAACAAAACTTTATACCTGAGCTGTGCGAAGGAAGCGGTAGCAGCACAACTGAGTCCAGCTATCAGCAGGAAAGTAACAACAGGATTTGCAATAACCAGTCCGGATAATAACTGCCATCGTAATTGTCTTATTGTCATCTTTCCAAATCCCAAGAGGTTTATTATGAAGACATGAAGTAAATTAAATACATCACGGTAAATTAGATTTTCTGAAATTGCCTTGATTACCAAAATCAATTTGGCCACAATGCCATCCTATCTCATTTAGCATTGAATTGCTCTTAAAGTCAAAAAAACGGGGTACAGCTATAATCATGAATAAGTCTGAAAAATAAGGAAAATTGCCGTTATGCAAAACCATGCACGGTATAGCTGCTATTTCATCACTTTGGCTTTTGTCGTTTTGGGCTTAGGCTTATATGCAGACTCGTATTTTTCTATCCACTGTTTGACACTTACCTTCTTCATCAGTTCCCCAATGAGTTTGTAGGGAATTTCATCCGGCTTCCTGAAGCGCACACAACTTTTACCCATATCCAGCTTCTGCTTACTGTGCTTTGGATATTCCTCCACAAACCACTCCAGCAATTTCGGATCGGCATACATACCCATGTGATAGAAATTAATGGAATTCTTCTGCGACGCTATACCGGCAAAAGGGAGGGGCTCGGCCGGTTTGCAATGATAGCCATCCGGATAAAGAGAATGGGGTACCACATAACCCAATCCGCCATAGCTGATGGCCGCTTCAAAACCCTTTGGCAGGTTTTTAACAATCACGTCATGAAGTTTGTTGAAGGCTTCCACCCTGTCAGCAGGAAGGTTGGTCAGGATTTCTTCAACTGTTTTACCGGAGGCTTTCATGTTTGTTTATTTTAGGTTCTTTAAATGTAATAATAAGATTTTAATACAACATTTATAGTCTGGTGTCAGATAAAAAACAATAATCTTTTACTGCCTTTATTTTAACAAATTCTGCTTTAACTTCAAACACAGATAAATTAACTGATGCGAATAAACCAATTTATCTGCCATTTCCCGAATGAATAATTTTCCTCTTGCTTCCATCACAATACTAATTTTATTATGTTGATTCATTCACAGGTACAATGTAAAAAAATATACTCACCGATAGTTTCCACTCCTTCCCTACTTCCTGACCCGCTTCAGCCCTTCTGCGGCGTTGGGGTATTGCGGATTGAGTTCTAAAGCTTTGCTGTAGTCGCCGGCAGCGGCGGCAATGTTTCCAAGCGCTTCATACGCCAATCCGCGGTTGAACCATGCTTCCGGCCAGTTCGGGTCGGCAGCAATGGCATCGTTGTAATGTTTGATGGCCTGGTCATACACTTTCAGATACTGGTAATGAATATATCCCAGGGCGTAATGGGCGCGCGCGGCCCTGGGATTGAGTTGGGCGGCGCTGGTATAGTCCTGAATGGCCTTGTCAAAATTCCTTTCGTTTTCCTGGTGCCACAGGCCACGGCCATATAGAGCGTCCACACTTTTTGGGTTGATACGTAATGCTCCGTCGTAATACTGTAAGGCGAGTTTGTTGTTACGGGCATGAAAGATCATGGCCAATTGCAGGTAGGCATCGTAGTAATCGCTCTTTTGTTCGATGCAGGTTTGAAAACTGGATACCGCTTTAGTGGTGTCGCCCATGTCGCGGTAACACATGCCTTTCATAAAATAGGCCTTGGGATTGGTGATATCGAGCTTCAATACCCCGTCGAGGTTTTGTATGGCTTCTTTGTATTGCTGCGCGATGAAATACAACTCCGCCAGTTTTTCGTAAGCTTCTTTGTTGGCAGGATCCAGTGAAATGCATTTTTCAAGTGCGGCTTTGGACTTACCGGGCTTGGATGCCGCCAGATGAACATCGGCCAATGTAAGGAAGTAGTTGGCGCGGGTGGTGTCCATACTCATCACTTTTTCCATGTCCATCATGGCATTGGCTACGTCATTACCTTGCAAATGCAGTTTGGCGCGTTCATGAAAGAGATCCGGGTCTTTAGGGTTGTCGGCAATTTTTGCCGAAAGTTCGGCGATCTGCTTACCCAGGGCACTGCTATCGGCGGGTAAAGCGCCGGACTGATCGCTCTTTTTCTTTTCCGAACAGGAAGTTAATACGGCCGATAAAAACAAAAGGAGGGTGATACTGATTAAAAGACGGAGCCCCTGCTGCTGCATACTTTTCATGGGAACGATCATAGCTTGCGTTAAGTGACAAAAATAGGAAAAAGAAGGTGCCTCCATTTTTCCGGCTATCTTCCGGCTCATGAACTACAACAAGCCCCTAAATATAGTGATTCGCAGCACTTTCCCGCATATGTTGGTGTGCAGATGATTACCTTCGAAACCGGAATCAAAAAAACGAAGGAATGGTTCCGGCTCCCCCCATGAAGAAAACCCAATTATTAAAACAATTCGTTCTCATCGGACTGGCCCTCTTCCTTACCACTAAAATTCAGGCGCAATGTTCCTGGATGGCTGTGGAAAGCGACGGCTTCGAATATACCGGTCCTATCCCATATGTGGTTCCGGGTACCATCATCCATCCCAACCCTCAAACTTTCGCGGCGCACAGCGGCACCTATTCCATGTATATGAATTTTGTGAACTGCTCCGGGGGCACAGGTACCTGCGCGGGCGATAAAGTATATGAACGGCCTTTCACCCTTTGTCCGAATGCCCCTTTCCGTATTTCGATGTACATGACCACTACATTTTCCGGCGGCGCTTCCTGCAATATGAAGATCGTGATCAGCGATGCCAATGGTGTTGGACTTGATTCCATCCTGAGTTTCGCTGCTCCGCTCAATCCCACCTGGGCCAAGTTTACTTCTGCGAGCCTAACTGCCAGCACCCCTACCGTTATACTGACCATGTATACCAATGTGGACGGCGGCAATGGAAACGACCTCTCCGTTGACGATATGAAACTAGAGCAATGTTTCAGTGTCAGTTCAGCCACAGGCTACCCGCTGTGTTCCAATATCCCATCGCAGGACCTCTTTACTGTTTTGCCCAACGATCCTGACAGCAGCGGTACCTGGTCAGGTCCATCGGTACTGGGCGGCGCTTACCTCGGTACATTTATCCTGGGCACACACAGCACTGGCACCTATTTTTATAACAGCACTCCTTATGGCACAAGCCCAGGATGTCCGGCGCGTGTGGATACACTAGTCGTCTTCCCCGCGGCTGCCCCTGTGGTAAACCTGGCAAATGACACTGCACTCTGCACCAACCAAACGCTCCTGCTGGTAGCAGGCAGCGGAGGAGGGAACAGTTACCTTTGGAATACCGGAGCCACCACAGCCTCCATCACGGCATCAACCAACAGCAGCGCAGATACGAACATCACCTATTCGGTGCAGGTGACGAACCAGGCCGGATGTACCGCAATGGATTCCACTGTAATTTCCTTTATTATATGCAGCGGTCTCGCCACTGTGCCTGCTATCAGCTTGCCGGATATCTACCCCAACCCCGCCATGAATGCCGTCACCGTGCGTTTTACTTCACCCTTTACCGGTGACATAAATTTTATTTTACGTGATGTTCAGGGCATGCTGGTTTATAAAGGCCATATGTCAGGAGGGATGCACGAATTCAGTTTACCGGATCTGGAAAGCGGCTGGTATGTATGCCAGGTTATAAGAGCAGGAGTAGTGCTGTATAGCGGCCCGCTAATAATTCAGATGAAGTGAAATGGTTGAAGAGTATTGACAGGCAGAGCGGCCCTTGTCATGCATCTTCCCTTTTTGCGGAGACCTATAGCACCTGTATCCGTGTCCATTTGTTTTGATCCACGCGGTACCCGTGCTGTATATTGTACAAATGGCTATCATGTAATCAGCAACAAAGATTTATACGGGTGCATTGATTTATGTCATAAGAAAAAATCAGGAAAACCTGACCTTTGCACCTTAATTTGAAGCATGAAAAAACCGGAATTACTGGCACCGGCCGGATCTTTTGAATCACTGAGGGCAGCTATACAAGGCGGAGCCGACGCGGTGTACTTTGGACTTGAACAACTGAATATGCGGGCGAGGTCCTCCTACAATTTTACACTGGACGACCTGGCGGAAATCAGGGAGATATGCACAGAGGCCGGGATACGCGCCTATCTGACGCTGAACACCATTTTGTATGATCACGACATTGCGCTCATGAAAAGCCTGCTCAACGCGGCCAGGGAGCATGGTATTGACGCTGTCATCGCCGGCGACCAGGCGGTGCTGAATTACGCCCGCAAAATAAACATGCCGCTGCACATCTCCACACAAGCGAATGTAAGCAATCTCGAAAGCGTGGAGTTCTATTCTCAATTCGCGGATACCATCGTCCTGGCACGTGAACTCAGTCTGCAACAAGTGGCATCTATCGTGCGCGATATAAAAAGAGAAAATATCACCGGACCTTCAGGCGAACTGCTGCGCATCGAGGTCTTCGCGCATGGTGCCCTCTGCATGGCCATTTCCGGAAAGTGCTACCTGAGCCTGCATTCGCATTTCGCCTCAGCCAACCGCGGCGCCTGCATTCAAAACTGCAGGCGCAGCTATATTGTTACCGACAAAGAAGAAGGAACCGAACTGGAAATTGACAATGAGTACATCATGTCGGCCGGCGACTTGTGCACCATTGATTTTCTCGACCTGGTCATCGCTGCCGGCGCCGGTATCCTGAAAATTGAAGGCCGGGGGCGTTCCGCCGATTATGTGTACACCACCACCCGTTGTTACCGTGAAGCCATTGATGCCATCGACGCAGGGACTTATACGCGTGAGCAAGCGATACGCTGGAAAGAAGAGCTAGCTACTGTTTTCAACCGCGGTTTTTGGGGAGGATATTACCTCGGTAAAGAAATGGGCGAATGGTCGGATGTATACGGATCAAAAGCCACGCTGAAGAAAATATACCTCGGCAAAGGGGTGAAGTATTTCAGTAAACTGCAGGTGGCTGAATTTCTGCTCGAAGCGGACCAGCTTGCCCCGGGCAACAGCATCATGATCACCGGGCCGGGTACGGGTATCATCAATATGGTGGTAGAAGAAGTGCGTGTGGACGGGCAACGCGTGGACAAAGTGAAAAAGGGAGAAAATTTTTCGATGAAAGTACCCTCAAGGATCAGACCTTCTGATAAATTATATAAAGTTTTGCCGGCTGATGATACGGATCGTTCAGTACAGGAATAAATGTATAGGCTGTAATGCCTGCGTGGAAGCAGCTAAAAACCGCTGGAGGGTCTCACGTAGGGATGGGCGCAGCGTGCTTATTGGCGCAACCGAAAAGCGCGGTATTCATTCCGTGCTGGTTAGCGATGATGAAAAGCATGAAAATGAAATGGCAGCAAAAAACTGCCCTGTAAATATCATTCAGATTATCCATTGCTGAAATATACGTATTGCTGCTGACCCCTATAGCGGCAACAATCGAGGGGGATGCACTGGCGATTGAGCGTTTTGCGTACGCGAAGACGCGCCGGGTAAGTACAGCATCCTGTGGTACTTTTTAACGGGGCATTTTTGATGATAAAGGACCCATACGTATGCGCTGCCCCGTTTACAAATAGCAATGGAGCTGCAAAAAAGAAAGGGCGGCACCTAAGCACCACCCTTCTCCCATTCAAAACATCTTTCAGCTATCTAATATGATTGTTGCCTGTACGTATGGCATCCGGCTGAAACGTAAGCAACGGATAATTTCTCAACATATTATCAATTTGCGGTATCCCCGCTAGCGTATCCGCGTTCAGGCATTAGCCTTTTCGGTGATGGCAGCACGGATTTTTGCTTCAATCTCATCACAGAGTTCGGGATTATCACCGAGCATTTGCTTCACGGCATCGCGACCCTGTCCAATTTTGGTATCACCATAGCTAAACCAGGAGCCGGATTTCTTGATCACATTGTATTCTACACCGAGGTCAACGATTTCCCCAACTTTGCTGATCCCTTCTCCGTACATGATATCGAACTCTGCGGTACGGAAAGGCGGCGCCACTTTATTCTTCACCACTTTTACCTTGGTACGGTTTCCTACCACATTCTCCCCTTCTTTAATCTGGCCAATGCGCCGGATATCCAGACGTACGGAGGCATAAAATTTCAGCGCGTTACCACCGGTAGTTGTTTCAGGATTCCCAAACATCACCCCGATTTTTTCGCGCAACTGATTAATAAAGATGCAGCAGCAGCCGGTGCGGCTAATGCTACCCGTTAGTTTGCGCAGGGCCTGCGACATCAGGCGGGCCTGCAATCCCATTTTGCTCTCGCCCATTTCACCTTCAATCTCGCTCTTGGGTGTTAAAGCGGCTACCGAGTCAATGACAATGATGTCTATTGCTCCTGATCGGATGAGGTTATCGGCGATTTCGAGTGCCTGCTCCCCATTATCGGGCTGCGAGATCAGGAGGTTTTCTATATCCACACCCAGCTTCTGCGCATAAAAACGGTCGAAGGCATGCTCCGCGTCGATGAAGGCCGCGATGCCACCCGCTTTCTGAACATTCGCGATGGCGTGGATGGCCAATGTGGTTTTACCTGAAGATTCAGGTCCGTATATTTCTATCACCCTTCCTTTGGGATATCCACCGATACCCAATGAACTGTCGAGGGTGATGGATCCGGTGGGAATTGCTTCAATAGATTCAATCGCATCATCGCCCATGCGCATGATGGTTCCTTTTCCATAAGTCTTTTCAATCTTGTCGATTGCGAGTTGTAAAACCTTTAGTTTTTCTTTCGCTTCTGTTGCTTCTGTTGCCATTGTATATAGTATTATGATTGTTATATCACTTTTCTGTTTGATTGTATTGCAATCAAAACTGACTTCAACAAATAAAACTATTTTTTTTGGAATAAACGCAATACAAATGGGTACAAGTATTTAACAATCCGGAAAAGGCCACAAACAAAAAGGCCATCCTTATGGACGGCCTTTTTACAAGTAATTTATATTCAATTATTTCTGAGCAGGTGCTTTTTTGTTCTTTTCGTAACGGGTACGGAACTTATCAACACGGCCCGCGGTGTCCACCAATTTCATCTTGCCGGTGTAAAACGGATGACTCATGTGTGAGATTTCAAGTTTCACGAGGGGATACTCATTGCCGTCTTCCCACTTGATGGTGTCTTTGGTATCTACTGCGGATTTGCTCAGGAAAGCATAATCAGTGGAGATATCTTTAAATACTACAAAACGGTAATTCTTTGGGTGGATGTCTTTTTTCATGTAATCAACTGAATGGGCGGCAAAGATACATATTTTTTTAAGTGTCGCAATATCCGCGATCAATATCTGTTAAAAAGAATCCTTGGTCATATAACTTCAAGGTGTATATTTGTGTTCCCATGCAGGTAAAAAACATAATTAAGCAGCTGTTTTTCATGTTCTTATCCTGCTTTTTATTGAGTTCCTGTGAAAAGGATGAGTTGTTGACGGATGCCGGAGCCAAGCCCAATTTTTCGACGGACACGATTATGTTTGACACCGTTTTTGTCAGCATCGGCTCCGTAACCAAAAATTTCAGGGTATTTAATCCCTACGATAAAACCCTCAAAATATCATCCATCCGGCTTGCCGGCGGTAGTGCTTCCTTTTATCGTTTGAATGTTAACGGCTTACCCGGAAAAAGCTTTAGTGATATAGAAATCCGGGGGGGGGATTCAATCTGGGTTTTTGTGGAAGTCACCATCAATCCCAATAGCCAAACCCTGCCTTATGTAGTGCAGGATTCCATCATCTTTGAAACCAACGGAAACATACAGGACATCGATCTGGTTGCCTGGGGACAAAACGCGCATTTTTTTGTGGCGAAGAAGCAAAGTGCCAACCTTCCTCCTTATGTAGTGATTGACACGGTTTTGAACAGCACCAGCACCTGGGATGAAAGCCTTCCCTATGTTATTTATGGGGGTTACGGTGTTGTGGACTCCTCCACTACCCTGGTTATTACCGCCGGTACGCAGGTTCACTTCAGCAACTCCGGAGGGTTATGGGTATACAAAGGAGGCACCCTTAAAGTTCAAGGTGCCAAAGATAAGCCCGTTGTGTTCCAGGGCCTGCGCAGGGAACTCAGCCTGCAGGAAGAACCCGGGCAATGGGACAGGATATGGATCAATGACGGCGGGCAAAATGAAATAGATTACGCGGTTATAAAAAACGGATTTATCGGATTACAGACCGAAACCTTGTTTGACCCTGCCATGCCCGTATCGCTGAAGCTAACGAATACGCAGATACGCAATATGAGCGGGTTGGGGATTCTTGCCAGGAATTTCAGTATTGAAGGATGGAACAATGTGCTCTCCAATTGCGGATTATATACCACCGCGCTGACTGCCGGGGGCAGTTACGAATTTACCCATTGTACTTTTGCCAATTACTGGCGGTTCGGCCAAAGGAGTACGCCGGTGATGTACCTGAATAATTATGCCGAGGACCAAAACGGGCAGGCGGTCCCGCTGGACCTGAGTAAAGCGGAATTTAAAAACTGCATTATTTACGGCAACAACGACAATGAACTGGAACTGGATTTTAAATCAGGCGCCCTCAGCAATCACAATTTCAGGTATTGCATCATCAAAGCCGATAATAACACCCCTACTTCTGATGCGCTTCACTTTGAATCCATCTTCCGCAACAATGATCCGGATTTTAAGGACACTTATGATAATGACCTGAGCCTTGACACCCTGGCTTTCTCAAGGGACAAGGGCAATCCTGCCTATATCAATTTCGCGGTGGTGCCACCCATGAACCTGGACATTCAGGGGCTTGCACGCCCTACCGGAGGTATCAACCCCGACCTGGGCGCCTACGAAAGGGATTGATTTTCTAATGCGCTTACTCAGCGGTATGCCGCAGGGGGCATCTCCTGATAAATCTGACAATCCATAAACCCTGGGTGGATTACTGATGATCCGGCGCTGCATAGCCGCGCGATTGCCATTAAAGACCCAGTAAAAACTTCATGGTATCGGTGCCATCGGCGTAATCGAGGAGACCGGGTTGTTGCGCGCTGCCAAACGGAAGGTAAGCACTCCCAACAATACACTGTATCGCATCCATCTGCCCTTGCAGTGTTTCCCTGAGATCGGGCAGTGAGGAATACGCTTCATAATGCAATACCGATACGGGAGTGGCGAGGGCAGTATGCTCGCGGAGCAGCAGGAAATTATTGGTCAGGAAATTTTCGTTGTTAAGCAGGAACAAGGCACTGTGGTAATCGTAATTGTTCATGTACTTGTTATGCTGCATCACACCCCCGTAACTTTCCATCGCGCGGAAGAAGGCGGCGAAATCATAGCCCCGGGGGACATATAGTTTCGAAACATTCCGGCAACCCAGTCCGAAATAAGAAAAAATATCATCTCCCAGGTTCCGTAAGTCATCTTCCGTCTCTTCACCCGTTAATACGGCTACCGAGGTCCTGCTTTTGCGAATGATGTGCGGGTACCTGCCAAAGTAATGCTCGAAATACCTGGAAGTATTATTGCTGCCAGTTGCAATAACGGCATCTATATCCTCCAACCTGTCCGTGTTGATAACCCTGCTAAACATTTCGGGAGAAACCTGCCGCAGCACTTCCAGTAAAAAAGGGATCAGCATCCTGTCATCAGCCGAGTATTTCACCACAGCGGTATGGCCGCTCGCCAGCACACAGAGGAGGTCATGAAAACCTACCAGCGGGATATTGCCGGCCATCACAATCCCGGTTTTTCGGGGTGGAGAAAAACCTTCGTCCGGAATGGAATAATGAGCCAGCCACGCCTCGAGGTTTTTACGGCCAAGCAATACCGACCATGATTTCAATGCCCTTAAAGAATATTCAGGTACAAACCAGGGGTTCATTCTGGCGGCCTGCTGCACTATGTTTTTCAACGGGTTACCCTTATCCTGTGCACCGCTTTCCATCTCCTCCAGCAATGCTGCCATGGCATGCCCCCATTTTGAAAGGGCTTCCACACTCCCGTTTTTTTTCATAGAATATTCCTTCTTTTTTAAGATTTGAAACTTTTGTGATTACTTTTGTGTTCAAATCTCAGCAAAAGTATTGCTTAAAATCCTCACATCATATGGCCATTAAGATTACTGACGAATGTATTAACTGCGGTGCCTGCGAGCCCGAATGCCCGAATAATGCAATCTACGAAGGAGGCGCTGAATGGCGTTTCTCCGACGGAACCTCCGTTAAAGGTATGTTTACCAAACTGGATGGTTCTTCGGTTGATGCCGATGCCCCACAGCCGCCCAAGGCAATGGATGTGTATTACATCGTAACTGATAAATGTACCGAATGTGTAGGTTTTCATGATGAACCCCAATGCGCCGCCGTTTGCCCCGTTGACTGCTGTGTGGATGACCCCGATTTCCGCGAGTCGAAGGACGAACTCATGTCGAAGAAAGACAAGATGCACGCCTAATAAGTCATTACAATTGAAAAATAAACCCTGTACAGGAAACTATACAGGGTTTTTCATTTCACTACTGCTTCAATACCACAATGAAAAGCGTGGCTCCCCGTTCGGAATATATATGAAACCCGTTATCATCGTATTGCTGCTGCTGTTGCAAGGGGATGCTCTTGCAACTTCGGATACCATGGCTTTACGGGAGCCTGTACAAAGATTAATCGCGCTGGGTGATTCGGTACTGAAAGGTAGTACCGACTCGGTGAAGGAAGTTTTCAACCTGGCTTTTTCCAATACTCTCGATAGTATCTTACGTGTGAAAGGAGGCACTGCATTGAGTTTTGCCCAGATACCCGCCCTGTCGGTAGCCATCTCACCCGACAAACAGGTAAAGGCGCTTACCTGGCTGGTTGGGCTCAACAAAGGCATGCATTATAAATATTTTGGGTATATCCTTTTTAAAAACGAGGCGAACACGGAGATGAAAATCATAAGCCTGCATCATAATAACAGTCTCGCCCGTGAAGAGTTGGAATGGACGAAATGTGATTCATCCAGCTGGATTGGCTGTATTTATTATAGCATTCATCAGGAAAAATACAAGAAGAAAAAATATTACCTGCTTCTGGGCTGGGCGCCTCAAAACATTCACATCACCCGAAAAATAGCAGAACCCTTACTCCTGAATCCGGTGAAAATAAGCCTTGGCGCTGCCTCCATTAAAGCCGGAGGTAAAGCGAAAAGCCGCCTGGTGTTTGAATACAATGCACAGGCAACAATGAGCTTGCGCTATCACGAAAAAATGAAAATGATCGTCATGGACCACCTGTCCCCCTCCGATCCCCGGCCGGAAGCGAAAGGTATGTATTCATTGTATGGACCTGATCTGAGCTACGACGGATTAAAATTTTCAAAAGGACAATGGTTGCTGGTCAGGGACGTGGATGTAAAAAACTGAATCCCGATATAGAGATATTTTCAATTTCCCTTTTCAGCCGGTTAGCAGCTAAACAATCATAGTTAACAAATTTATTAAATCATAGCGCAACGGATTACGGTTTTTGAATTGAGCAGGTGAAAAATCGCATTTGCAACACCTTACTGATGAAATAATTAGTTGCGATTTTCAAGGGATAATATGTATGGTGTATAAAGCAAAGGCAGGTTTTACACTTCCTTTCTCCTACCGGATTCGTGAAAAAGAGATCTTTCCGGAATTGCTTGTATAATCCCGTAAATCCTGCTTACTTTGAACTCTCAAAAAACAGCAGTTTTTCCTGTTAAACCCAAAAAAATGAAAAAGCATAATTTCGGAGCCGGTCCGGGAATATTACCCGCATCGGCGATTCAAAAGTCGGCCGCCGCAGTCCTTGATCTCAATCAAATCGGCTTGTCATTACTTGAAATATCACACCGCAGTAAAGATTTTGAACCCATTTTACAATCTACCAAAGCGCTGGTAAAGGAATTGCTGGGAGTACCTGACAATTACTCCATACTGTTTCTACAGGGAGGTGCCAGCACCCAGTTTGCCATGGTGCCGATGAACCTGCTGCATAAAAAAGCGGCTTACGTTGATTCCGGTGTGTGGGCATCCAAAGCCATCAAAGAAGCAAAGTTGTTCGGCGATGTTCATGTCATCGCATCATCCAAAGACAAGAATTACACGTATGTGCCAAAAGGCTACGAAATACCGCGTGACTGCGACTACCTCCATATCACCTCAAACAATACCATTTACGGAACGCAAATGAAAAGCTTTCCGGACAGTCCCATTCCCGTAGTGTGTGATATGTCGAGCGATATTTTCAGCAGGCCTGTTGATGTTTCAAAGTTTGACCTGATATACGCCGGGGCGCAGAAAAACATGGGTCCGGCAGGTGTTACACTTGTCATTATCAAAAATGATATTTTAAAAGAAGTGCCACGTGTGGTACCGACTATGTTACAATATAAAACGCATATAGATGGCGACTCTCTCTACAACACACCTCCGGTGTTCGCCATTTATGTGTGCATGGCTACCCTTGAATGGCTGAAATCAATAGGCGGCGTTCCGGCCATTGAAAAAATCAACCATCAGAAAGCGGATTTGTTTTATACAGAGGTGGACAACAATCCGATGTTCACCGGTACTTGTGCTGTGGAAGACCGCTCCGATATGAACGCCTGTTTTCTCCTCAAAAACCCTGAACTTGACGATGATTTTTTAAAAATGACGAAAGAAGCTGGTATTATCGGCATCAAAGGCCACCGCTCGGTGGGAGGTTTCCGCGCATCCATGTACAATGCGCTACCGCTTGAAAGTGTTCAGGTACTGACGCAGGTAATGAAAGAATTTGCTCTAAAAACAGCATAAGCTACTTCTATGCCTAAAATTCTCGCCAATGACGGTATTGACAAAGCCGGCAAAATAATACTTGAAGCAGCCGGAATAACAGTGATTACCGACAAAATACCGCAGGAAAATCTCCCTGCTGAACTCAATAATTTTGACGGCATCCTTGTTCGTAGCGCCACTACCGTTAGGAAAGACCTGATTGATGCCTGTCCCGGCCTGAAGTTGATTGGCCGTGCGGGTGTAGGCATGGATAATATCGACGTAGCTTACGCCAGAGAAAAAGGGATCAAGGTGATTAACACACCTGAAGCTTCTTCGGAAAGTGTGGCCGAACTGGTATTCGCGCATCTTTTCACCATGGCGAGGTTCCTGCATGACGCCAACAGGAATATGCCTGCCAGTAATTCAAAAGAACACTTCAACACCCTGAAGAAAAATTATTCATCGGGGATTGAATTAAAAGGAAAAACGCTGGGTATTATCGGTTTTGGGAACATCGGTCAGGCGGTGGCCAGAATGGGCATTGGCCTGGGCATGAACATACTTCCATTTAAACTGAGGGCGGAAGATGTTGAAATAGAAATCGATTTTTTCAGAACCATGAGCAACGCGAAAATGGTACTCACCATGAAATGCGTTCCCTTTGAGCAATTGCTTGGAGAAAGCGACTTCATTACCTTACATGTCCCCTTTCCCAAGGGTGCCCCTCCTATCATTGCCAAAAGGGAATTTAACATGATGAAAAAAGGCGCTTTTATTGTGAATACCGCCCGAGGAGGAGCTGTGCATGAAAATGATTTGCTGGATGCATTAAACGAAGGAAAGATCGCCGCGGCCGCCCTTGATGTTTTTGAAGGAGAACCCATTGTTAAAGATGCCATCCGAAATCATCCCCGCATTTCACTCAGCCCTCACATTGGCGGATCCACACAGGAAGCCCAGGAACGCATCGGTATTGAAATTGCTGAGAAAATTGTCGCATTCTTCGCCGGAAAGTAAGAGATTCCCTACGCTTTTATCCGGACACTGCTTTGTCAATTTAAATACAGCACAAGGATTTATTCATAACCGCCTGATACAGTTTCCTTTTTCCCGGCGACAAGAACTCAAACTACCGCATTGTGTATATAAATATTTTTCGTCTGAACAGATATGCCCGGCCCTGTCATGAAAGGGTTCCTGTCCAGTTCGTAAATCCTTAATCTATTTGTAAATTCGCAGCCTGATTTCTGTATAACCAAAAAAACCATCCGAACAATGGCAGTATTAAAGGCATTCAAGGGCATACGCCCCACCAAAGAATTTGTAAAAAGAGTAGCATGCCGACCCTACGATGTGCTCGACGAAAAAGAAGCACGTATCGAAGCAAACGGCGACCCCTGTTCTTTTTATCATGTTATCAAACCGGAGATCGACTTCCCGGATGGCTATAACGTTTACGCACCTGAGATTTACAAAAAGGGAAGGGAGAACTTTGAAAAAATGAAGTCGGAGGGTGTATTTATACAGGATGAAAATGAATGTCTTTACATATACAGTCAGACAATGGCAGGACGTACACAATTTGGTATTGTAGGATGCGCGTCGGTGGATGATTACATGAATGACATCATCAAAAAACATGAACTAACACGACCAGACAAAGAAGAAGACCGGAAAAATCACGTTCGCGTGGGAAACATGAACGCGGAGCCTGTTTTCTTCGCTTACCCGCATGTACCCGAACTGGACAAAATCGTTGCTTCAGTGGTGAAAGGCACACCGGAATATGATCTTATTACCGATGATGGCATCGGGCATACATTCTGGGTGATAAAAGATGCAAATACGATTCATAAGATCACAACTCTTTTTGAAAATATCCCTTACACCTATGTTGCGGATGGTCACCACCGTACAGCAGCCGCAGCATTGGTAGGAAAAGAACTCAGGGAAGCTAACCCCCATCATAACGGCAAGGAAGAATACAACTTTTTCCTTGCGGTACATTTTCCGGATAACCAGCTTCATATCATGGACTATAACCGCGTTATCAAAGACCTGAACGGCCTCAGCAAAGAACAACTGCTTGAAAGATTGTCTGAAAATTTCAACGTCACAGAAAAAGGAAGCGCTGAATTCCGCCCTGCCAAATTACATGAGTTCGGCATGTACCTGGAGGGTTCATGGTATGCCTTACATGCCAAAGAAGGCACCTATGATGATAAGGACCCGATCGGTGTGCTGGATGTAACCATTTTATCAAAGAAAGTACTGGAGCCCATCTTCAACATCGTTGACTTACGCAAAGACAAACGCATTGATTTCGTAGGCGGGCTCCGTGGTTTAGGTGAGTTGAAGAAACTGGTAGATTCAGGGAAAATGAAAGTTGCCTTCGCATTGTTTCCTGTAACCATGAAACAATTGATTGATATCGCCGACAGCGGACAGATCATGCCGCCAAAAACCACCTGGTTTGAGCCGAAATTGAGAAGCGGCCTGGTGAGTCATTCGCTGGATTAAGTTACCTCCCAGCTGGCTGGCAAGCGGGGGGGGGGGGCGTGGTGCCCGGTGGCGTGGG
>CAZHSC010000072.1:3305-17394 GCA_964534995.1 uncultured Bifidobacterium sp. | reverse complement strand
GTTATTATATCCATCAGGAACCAGATGCATTTTTAAATGATTACAGCTGGTTTTTTCATCGCCAGCTTGACGTAAACAGCATGAACCGCTGTGCCGCACTTTGTATGCAAAATGTTGACTTCGGATGTTTCAGTAAAAGTGACGGGCAACAGCATACGTTTCATTGTACGGTGATGGAATGTACATGGATAAAGAAAAACGGTTCCCTTAGGTTTACCGTGAGTGCCAACCGGTTTTTAAGAGGGATGGTGAGGGCTATGGTAGGTACCTTTATAGAGGTAGGACTGGGGAAACTGGATGAAGAAGGTTTTTCGAAAATCCTGAGCAGCGGTGACAGGAAAATGGCAGGACAGACAGTACCTGCCAAAGGCCTTTTTCTTGAAGAGGTAGTATATCCATACCTGAACGAGAACCGAAAACTTCCATTTATTCCATGAGTCAGAGCGGTAAAGGAATCAACAGTAAAGTGCTGAAAAGGATTTTCGGTTACACTCAACCCTACCGCAAAATATTCCGGATTGCCCTGGTGCTAACCATCTCGCTGGCCATGCTTTCGCCGGTGAGGCCCCTGATGACTCAGGAAATACTTGATCGCTATATTGCCGACAACCATGTGGAAGCTATTATCTGGATGAGCATCGGTATGATAGCTGTACTTATTTTACAGTCATCACTGCAGTTTATGCATACCTGGAACACCAACCTGCTTGGCCAGTATGTTATCCGTGATTTACGGAACTCCCTTTTTGCCAAGATGCAACAGTTTAATGTAAGGTTCTTTGATAAAACACCCGTTGGCACCAGTGTAACAAGAAGCATATCCGATATGGAAACCATTTCGGATATTTTCTCGGAAGGATTATTGATTATTATTGGTGACCTATTGCAATTGCTGGTCATTGTTTCCGTCATGTTTTATGTTGACTGGAGACTCGCACTCATCAGTTTATCAACGATCCCCCTGCTCATGATTGCCACCAACATTTTTAAAAATAAAATTAAAATCACTTTTAACGATGTACGCACACAGGTTGCTGCACTGAATACTTTTGTTCAGGAGCACCTTACGGGTATGCGGATTGTACAGATTTTTGGAAGGCAAAACGAGGAGATGGAGAAATTTGAAACCATCAATCACAGTCACAGGCTGGCCAATATCCGCTCCGTATGGTACTATTCCATTTTTTTTCCGGTTGTTGAAATACTGTCCGCGATTTCCATTGGACTTCTGGTATGGTGGGGAGCGGGGGGTGTCATTCGCGAAGAGGTTAGTTTTGGTAATCTCATCGCATTCATCATGTACATAAACATGTTATTCAGGCCTATCCGGGAACTGGCTGATAAATTCAATACGCTGCAGATGGGAATGGTTAGCAGCGAAAGGATCTTTAAGGTAGTGGATGAAGATGACATGCCTGCAGATAAAGGGAATTATGCACCTGAAAAAATCTCCGGAAAAATTGAGTTCCGGAATGTTTGGTTTGCCTACAATTATCACAACAGTCAGCTGCAGGATCCCAACTGGATATTAAGAGATATAAGTTTCATTTTAAATCCGGGTGAAATGGTAGCGCTTGTGGGTGCAACCGGTGCCGGAAAATCGACAATTATCAGTTTACTAAACAGGTTCTATGAAGTAAGCAAAGGGGAAATACTGCTTGATGATGTAAATATTTTCGAATATAAACTTGAAAACTTAAGGAAACACATTGGCCTGGTTATGCAGGATGTCTTTCTCTTTTCGGATACGGTTATAAATAACATCTCACTTCACAACAAAAACATTCCGTTAGAAAAAGTAAAAGACGCCGCGGGCAAACTGGGAGCAGCTGGATTTATTGAACAATTGCCCGGTACTTATGATTTTCAGGTACAGGAAAGAGGAATCGTATTGTCCACCGGGCAGCGACAGTTGATTTCTTTCATCAGGGCTTATGTATATGACCCGGCCATCCTGATCCTGGATGAAGCCACATCAAATGTAGACTCCGAAACCGAAGCGCTCATTACGAAAGCCACGGAGAATATTACCAGTAAAAGAACCAGCATTGTCATCGCTCACCGGCTGGCCACCATTTTAAACGCGCATACCATCATTGTTCTGGATCACGGTGAGATCATTGAGCAGGGCACGCATGCACAATTGATCAGCTTGAATGGTGCATATAAACGCCTGTTCGAAATACAATTTAAAACAACAGGTTTGGCACAAAAAAATTATTAAGCCATTACATATCAACACTTTATTATCTTCCTGAAAATTATTTTACTTATCTTTGGAAGGTATTATGAATACTAAAGGAAGGGTTTTAATGGCGATGAGCGGAGGAATTGACAGTTCCGTTGCTGCCATATTACTGCATCAGGCCGGATATGAAATAGTAGGAATTACTATGAAAACATGGGATTATGCATCGGCAGGAAGCAACAAAAAGGAAACAGGTTGCTGCAGTCTTGACTCCATCAATGACGCCCGAAGTATCGCGGTTCAGTATGGTTTTCCTCACTATATTTTAGATATACGTGAAGAGTTTGGTGATTCAGTTATTGACAACTTTGTTGAAGAGTACTTAGCCGGGAGAACGCCCAATCCCTGTGTGATGTGCAATACCCATATTAAATGGGAGGCTCTGCTTAAAAGGGCCGATATGTTGAACTGCGACTATATTGCCACCGGTCATTATGCCAACATCAGAGAGGAAAATGGCAGATTTGTTATTTCCAAAGGGCGTGACCACACCAAGGATCAGAGTTATGTTTTATGGGGAGTGAGCCAAAAATGCCTTTCAAGAACACTCTTTCCGGTAGGGGGATTTGAAAAAAGTGAAATTCGTCAAATGGCAAGGGATATGGGTTTACATGACCTGGCCAATAAAAATGAAAGCTATGAAATTTGCTTCATTCCTGACAATGATTACAGGACCTTTCTTAAACACAAAGTACCTGAACTTGAAGCCAGACTTGATGGGGGCAGTTTTATTGATAAAAATGGTAAAATACTAGGCCGACACAAGGGTTATCCATTCTATACCATTGGGCAGCGGAAGGGGCTGGAAATTGCGCATGGTTCAGCACTCTACGTTACTGAAATTTTACCCGACTCAAATACAGTTGTACTGGGCGAATTGCATGATTTGCATCAGCAGCAAATGAAAGTAAGAAATGCTAACTTTATAAAATACAGTGTATTACCGGATAGCCCTTTAGAGGTACTTACCAAGATCCGGTATAAAGACGCGGGAACAATGGGCAACATTATGCGCGATGGCAGCCATATCCTCGTAAACTTCTATGCTCCGGTAAAAGCGGTGGCTCCCGGTCAAAGTGCGGTGTTTTATGAAAATGATGATGTAGTGGGAGGCGGATTCATTGAATAATCTGAAAAATGAACTTTAAAGATTTAAAACCGTAAAAATGTTTTAAAATATATTCATGAGAATCTTTCTGAAATACCTCTTATTTACCGGCATCACGCTTGCTTTCGCGTCCTGTACAAAAGAAGAAGAAAACGTGGCATCATTGGAAAAGATGCCGGGCTGGGAGTACTTTCCAACGGACTCAGGGCTTACACGTATTTATCGTATCGATTCGGTTTACTGGGATCCATTTTCAGGCATAAAAGACACCGTAAGTTATAACCTCAAGGAAGTAATTGCAGGTAATTTCATAGATAACCAGGGGCAAAGCGCGCAGCGGATTGAAAGATTCAGGCAGGATGATCAGGGCAACTGGGTCATTTACAAAGTATGGTCCTCCCTCCGAAACAGGCAAAGAGCCGAAACAGTTGAAGATAACATCAGGCTTATCAAGATGGTATTCCCCTGCACTGCGGGCACCCGGTGGAACGGCAATGCTTATAATACATTTGGGTCAAAAACCTACGAAGTCACTGCATGCGGTATTCCCGGAAATTCGGATTTCCTGAATTTCAACAACACGGTGACCATCAACCAGGATGACGAACCAGCTAACCTGTTAAATGACAGAAATGACCTGGAAAAATACGCGTCAACCGTTGGCTTGTATTATCGCCTGAATTCTTTTCTTGAGTTCAATTTTCTTTCGGGTGATACGATTTCTGGCTATATTTATACAGAAAAGTTAATATCCCATTATCCATGAAAGTGAAGTCTGTAATTACAATAATATTACACCTAATCGTTACACTTAGTTATGGCCAGGACAAATACCTGGTTTTTTTCTCTGACAAAAATAATTCCCCCTATTCCCTTTCAAATCCCTTGCAGTTTTTATCACAGCGGGCTATCGACAGAAGAAACCTGCAGGGAATCAGTCTCGACCAGCATGACCTGCCGGTGAATCCGCAATATGTACAGGGAGTAATCAACACCGGGGCACAATTGCTAAATACCAGCAAATGGTTCAATGCGGTCATCATTCAAACCTCCAGTCCTTCCGTATTAAACGCGATTAATTCATTGCCCTATGTTGTTTCCAGCAGCAATGTTGGCCGCCCGCTGAACCATAAGGAGGATTTCAAATTCAACCTTGAAAAGGAAATGATGCGGGGTCAAGGGCGTTTATCCGCCAATGAAGCCTATGCTTCATTAAGCTATGGATTTGCATTTGACCAGGTGAATATGCTGGGTCTTACCCAATTACATGACGCCGGATACAGGGGCAATGGTGTCCTTATTGCCGTGCTGGATGCCGGATTTCTGGATGTACCGTTTATGACTTGCTTCAATCATCTTTTTGCCAATAACCAAATTAAGCATACCTGGGATTTTGTAGATAATGAACAAGACGTTTACGATGACCATCACCATGGATCCTCCGTTTTGTCCTGCATGGCGGCATATGTTCCGGATACCATGATCGGCACCGCACCTGAAGCCAACTACATATTGTTACGATCGGAAGATGCCGGTTCTGAATTAATAATTGAAGAATACAACTGGAGTGTTGCCGCTGAATTCGCCGATAGCGCAGGCGCTGATATGATTAACAGCTCATTAGGATATACTTTATTTGACGATTCATTGCAAAACCACTCCTATCAAAATATGAATGGGGATCTTAATCCTGTTACCATTGCCGCCGATATCGCCGCCAGTAAAGGTATCCTCGTTGTAAACAGCGCAGGTAATGATGGTGCCTCCTCTTGGAACTACATCATTGCACCGGCTGACGCGGACTCTATTCTTGCCGTGGGAGCTGTTGACCAAACCGGAGCTTATGCTTTTTTCAGCAGCAATGGACCATCGGCAGATGGAAGAGTTAAACCCGATGTTGCTGCCGTTGGACAGGGCACCTGGCTGTATTCCCCATTTAGCAATAATCAGGCGATACAAGGCAATGGAACTTCTTTTGCCTCCCCGATTCTTGCCGGGGCCGTTGCATGCTTATGGCAAGCATGGCCACAAAAAGGAAATATGGAAATTATTGAAGCGGTTAAAAGAAGCGCTTCTCAGTTTTCAGCTCCCGACACTTTACTGGGATACGGAATCCCTAATTTTTCGCTGGCAAACAGTTTACTGGATTTGGAAGAATACAGCATCCCATCCAACATTTCCATTCATGTTTTCCCGAATCCATGGATGGGGAGTACACCCTTTTCCTTCATTTATTACGCGGAAGGTGGAACAGATGAAGTTGATTTCAGGATTATGGATATTACGGGACGCGTAATTTATCAAAGCCGTCTTGGTGTGACAATATCTGCACTCAACAAATTTGATCTGATGCCTGAACTCAGCAATGGAACCTATATACTGGAAATTAAAAATCAGAATTCCTTATACACCACAAAGCTGATCCGGCTTTGATTTTTCAGGCAGCCAGCGCGTATAATCCGATAAGTCCGGCAATAAAGTAAGGGACAAGGGTAGCAGCCCCGGAATAATCTTTGGTCACCCTTTGTCCGAAGATTAACATCAACATAGTCAGTGTAGAGAACCAGGCACCCCAGCGGGCAATATATGGATTGTCACTGCTCAGGACATGTATTGCACCTATAAAAGATAATACTCCGCTTAATAATTCAAAAACGGTTAATGATACAAACAGTAAGCCAACGTAATTATACAAAGCATTTTTAACAAATTTCTGGCGGATCCAGCCTAATTCTGTTTTATAGTTAATCAATTTATCCAATCCTGACTGCAGGAATACAATGGAAAGAAAGGCTGAACAAAAAAAACCAGCCCAGTTAATATTCTGTAGTATCATAATTTAATTTATTATATGGCTAAGATATAAAATTATACTGATATGAATTGAAGGTATAAAAGCGACATAATCAACAAACACCTATATAAAGTCAAGGTGCCTAAACCCGGAGTTGAGCACTTTCCGTGAATCAACCTGCAACCATTTATCAAGAATGCTGGCGTATATACTTCTGAAATCAATGTTGTATGCCAGATCTCCCTCATCAAGATCAGACAATGTGGGTAAGTCATTATACAGGCCCGGCTTTTTTAAAGCCCCTCCGTTTAGAAATACAAGATTTGCCTTGCCATGATCGGTGCCGGCACTTGCATTCTGCTCCACTCTACGTCCAAACTCCGAAAATGACATCACAAGGGTATCCATCCATCTGCCTCCTATTTTTAATTCACTTTGTAACGCTGCCATCCCGTCGTTATACACTTTCAATAAGCGGTCCTGCTGATTCTTTTGATTGTTGTGGGTATCAAATCCACTCAAAGAAACATAGTACACCGAAGTTTCAGCACCGGCATTAATAAGTTCGGAGATTAAACGCAGGTCTTTTCCAAATGCCGTATCCGGAAATACTGTTTTAGCTTTATATAACCTGGAAGTTGCGTACAGGTAGTTTACTGACTGACTCGCCTCACTCAAAACTTTATACAAATACGAAGCCTGTTCGTGTTCAATTTCATTGAACTGGGTTTTTGAAAGTTCTTCGATTAATCCTCCGGAAAGTGCCTTTTTCATTTTCCCGGGATTTGAAATAGCAATGCCATTAACGGTTTCGCCCTTTAATGCCAGGCTGAGTGAATCGTCGGCTTCAATGGCGGTATGCGGAAGGGCGCATTTCTCACATTTGGCATCGAGATAGCGCCCGATCCAACCTGTGGAATAATACTGATCGCTGCCACTCCCCGATTGCCAGATATCCATAGCCCTGAAATGTGAACGGTCAGGGTTGGGGTATCCAACCGAATTAAAGATACACATATCGCCGGCTTCAAATATTTCCTTTAAACTGTTGAGAGAAGGATGAAGGCCTGCATGATCGGTTATTTTTAAAACATCGTCAGCAGCTATTGAAATGGAAGGCCTGCTTCGGTAGTAAATGTCATTGCGAAACGGAATCAGGGTATTGAGTCCATCATTTCCTCCTGACAACTGGACAACGATCAGTACTTTTCCTGTATAGCCGCCTGCCGTATTACCCAATGACATTGCCTTCAAAAATGCGGGAAGCATCAGTGAAGCCGATGCCAGCGTTGTACCCTTTACGAATGTTCTTCTGCTGATAATATTCATTTAACTCAACTGAAATTCGGGAAGTGTTGTATAAAACAAAATGCATTCTTTAATAAATAAATCTTTGTCGGATAAAGTTGCAGGAGCTGAAGGCAGCCTGAGGCTGGCATTTACCTGCGTAACGGCAAGTAACCAGTTCTGTATTTCAAGTGAGATATTTTTTTTATCCTCCTTTCCAGCAAAATAGGCATTCACCTCTGAAAGACTTGCATCGTTTTTAAGCCCTGGTTTCATCAAGGGATCATCAAAAGCGTTGTTCTTATCACCTTCATCTTTAGGCATTCTGTCCGGCAATTCATCGGTAAGCAAAATACGGCCCATCCTCATCCTGAATGACAATGAAGAACTGTCAATCCAATTCCGACCTCCCGGCCATCCGGCCACATTGGGTGGATTGAATAATACCTGGCCTAATAATTTCTGAAAACCTATGGGTACATTATAGTTGGCAAAACGTACTTTAAAATCACGAATCAGGGGCACCATCAGCTCAATAGGTGATTTAATCAGCGTACCGATATGCTCATCTCCGTAAAACCAATCAGAAAGAAGTACTTCACTTAACAACACTTCAATTTTCCATCCGGAAGTAAATAATTTCCCGGCAAGGGCATTAACCCTATCCGCATCCAACACTTCATTCACATATGCCTTCCAGAATTTAGATGTAATATGACGTGCCGTTTGTTCCTGATCCAGAAGAATGGAAATAATATCTTCGCCCCTGAAATTTCCCTTTTTCCCCATAAACTCCTTCATCCCGTGATCATGAATCCGCTCCCTGAACTCAAAAATCCCATCCCGGTTAAAGGTCCACCCGGTGAATGCTCTAGCCGCCTCACTGATATCCTTTTCTGTATAATGACCATGGCCCAGGGTAAATAATTCCAGCAATTCCCTTGCGAAATTTTCATTGGGATGCGCCTTACGGTTTTGCTGATTATTCAAAAACTGCAGCATGGCCGGCGATTTTGAAACTTCGAGCAATAAAGTGCGGTAATCGCCAAGTGCATGCTGACGAATAACATTGTTCAATTGCTGCGCAAACAAGGGATTATTTGTTCTGCAGGCAAAATGATTCGCCCAGAAAAGCGTCATCTTTTCACGCAACACTCCTTCTCCGCTGCACATTTTCATCAGCCACGAATAGTTCAGGCTTTTAATTTGCTCCTGCCTGCTTTTTAAAAGGTCACGTTTTTCACCAGCGTCCATCTTTAGAAATTCACCTGGGGCGACTTGCTCAGTTTGTCCTGCTGCTTGCAATGGGCTGTACTGCCTTGAATCGCTAAGCAAGTAGGCATAGGTTTCACTAACCGTACTTCTTTCATCCAACCTCTTTAGGGGCATACCAAATCCGGCACGTCGGTACAAATGCATAACATCCTTACGAGGCATAATCCTTTGATTTAAACCTACACTATAAGTTTAACGGAAATAATTACAATTTATTTCTTTACTCTAAGCAGTCGTTGAATTCCGGGTTGATTACCACCTCGTCAATACAAAATATTAATTATACATGATCATCACCGCAAGAAAAATGCTGCGAGAACAAATTCAGATTGCGGAAAACAAATTTTTAACACCTCAACTTTCAGGATTCTCCCTCCAGTTCATACCGTATCTCTGCAGGCAATGCACTGATTACATGACTGATTTCAGCAGGTGTAACATGACGGGCCAGCACTTTAAAAACCGCTTTTATGGCTTCATCTACCGCACCCTCATAATAGAAATCCTTGAGTGCCGCAAAATCATCTTCCTTCATTACTTCCGTCCTGAAATCTTCAATATGTTTAATTTTTGAAGGGTTCATTCGAACCTTCCATCCATCTACATAAACAGATTTAATTGCCATGGGCAACTGAGACAAAAGCTGAAATGACTCTTCAATTGTTAAACGGTTACGCAAGGCTCTCAAAACGCAACGTAAAATCCTGCCGGCACGGTCAGTATCGTCCGTGTTCAATTCTTTTGCCACTTCAGCAACAACTGCCTTGCCCTTCAGGGCGTAATCGTCAAATCTAAGAGCCATATGCAAATAAATTAATTACTAATGTTCAAATACCCGGCGGCCATTGGACCGTAGTAAAAGTACAGAATAATCCCTTTACAAAAAAACACAAATAGTTAATCAGAAATAACAAAGTGCACACATCGCCCTCTTACCATACTTGCATATACCCAGCCCGGAAGGAGCATAAGATTAGTCATTCTCACGCTACTAAACCAGACAGTCAAAAGTTGAAAAAACGCGTATCAATCAAAATTAAATCACATCCACTTCGCAATAAAACTGATCAACTCCTTTCTGAGATCATTAAAAATTTTCTCATAAGTGTCTACCTGGTCTCTCATGTTGGTATGATCATTCCACTTAGTATGATCAGCGGCGGTTTCATTCTTATTTAAATGTGTCTCAATTACATTCTCATACTCCTTCACGTTATGTCTGAGAATGTCATTTTGCTCCATCTGAACAATCAATTGGTTTTGAAAATGCTCCACTAAGGCAAGCACCTCCTTTGAATTATTCTTGGCCGCAACCTCCTCCAGGCGATTCCGCATGATTTTAATTTCATCTTTATAAAAAGCGATTTTGTTCAACCATTCGCGATGCTCCGCATGTAAATCATAAATATATTTCTTCTCCATTGTTTTATGTTTTTATGTGGCTAAGTTCTATTTTTAGCTGCTGCTAATATATGACAGAAATTTATGAACACAATGATTACTATCATTTATATTTAAGGCAGAGTCCCCCTGCTGCGTTTATAGGGAATGCAATAAAACGATTGACTGATTTTATACGCCGCTACAATTCCTGTTCAACCTTCTTTTCAAATATAATTAAATCGCCCTAAACATCAATACATCTAACTACATATCAATCATATATACAAATTATTAAAACCAGTGTTACAGGGGTGAAAACAATCACATTAACCGTCACTTTCCTGTGTACATGGGATTTATAATCAATATTGAAAAAGAGAATTCATGAGATGTCCCGTATAAGATTACCTAAATAAAAATAGTATTTCCCAACAGCCAGTGCGATAAACAAACCAGCTTTTTTTTATAATTTCTTCCACAGGAAATTATACATCTTTGCGGGCGGATGCTGTTTTTCATATCCGGGAGATATATTTACATCCGTAATCCGCAGATGAAACTCAAAAAATGAAAAAGCAAGGTAAAATTATCCTGACAGCAAGCCTCCTTCTATGTTTGAGTGCGGAACTTTTTCTGAGGTTTTACCTGGGTTTTTGCGACACTGTATTGATGATTGAAGATACTGACTACGAATATATTGCAGCCCCCAATCAAGAGAGGTTCAGGTTCCGCAACCATATTCACTATAATTCACTATCCATGCGTAATGAAGAGCCGGACACCACTTCCGTGAAAATTCTGGGATTTGGGGATTCAATTATCAACGGAGGCGTATTGACAGATCAGGAGAGCCTGGCCACAAGCATTCTAAGTAAAGAGTTGAGCAAAATAAGAAAGAGGAAAGTCCAATTCCTTAATATATCAGCAGGAAGCTGGGGACCCGATAATTGTTTTGCCTACCTTCAAAAACATGGTGATTTCAATGCTGAACAGATATTTCTGTTTGTGAGTTCACATGATGCCTATGACAACATGGACTTCAGTAAAATTGTAGGCGTAAACGGCAGTTTTCCTGACAAACAATATGCATTGGCATTGGTTGAATTATTTGATCGCTATCTTTTACCACGTCTGGGAATTAATAACAGTGACACACAAGTTAATACAGGCGATTTAGGTATCAGTAAAAAAGGGGAAAACAGCGCTTTCAATTCAGGCTTTATGTCATTTTTAGCATACTCAAAGTCAAAAAACATACCTCTTACACTTTATCTGCATGCAGAACTATCTGAAATGGAAAAAGGCAGTTATAACAGTCAGGGTCTGGAGATAATTAATTTTGCAAAAGAGCATAATATTCCCCTTATCGCTGAACTTGATCTTGCCCTGGAGGCCTCCGATTACAGGGACTTTATTCATCTGAATGAACACGGGCAGCGAAAACTTGCAAACGCCGTCTTATCAAATTTAAAATAGCATTAATTGCCCGGCGAGCATCATTTACTACATTTCTTACGGTTACCGGCTGTTCGGTCATGGCGGGGTCTTTGATGAGATGCAGTTTGTTTAACTAAATTTGCAGGTAATGCATCCAATATCAAATTTCAGGAGCTTACTTCAAAATGACCCCACTTTCAGGAAAATTACCGGCATTCTGAACCAGCATCAAATAGAAGCTTACCTCATTGGAGGCTATGTCAGGGATTTACTTCTTAACAGACCCTGTAAAGACATTGATATTACCGTAATCGGAGATGGGATTCATGCGGCACAATTGGTTGCTGAAGCTCTGGGACATTCTAAAAATGAGGTGGCCGTTTTCAAAAACTTTGGCACCGCGCTGATTAAACATAAAGATCTGGACATTGAATTTGTCGGGGCACGGAAAGAGTCGTATGCGCATCACTCACGCAAACCCAATGTTTCCCAGGGCAACCTGGCAGATGATCAAAAGAGAAGAGACTTCACGATAAATGCTTTAGCCATCAGCCTTAACCCACACAATCCCGGAGAATTAATTGACCCCTTTCACGGCATAGATGATTTAAACCGGCATATACTCCGTACTCCTCTGGATCCTGTAATCACATATTCCGACGATCCACTCCGTATGCTTAGAGCCATACGATTTGCAACCCAGTTAAATTTTGAAATAGATGCGGATTCATTCAAGGCCATCGCTTCTCAAAAAGAGAGAATCCGGATTATCAGCAAGGAAAGAATTATTGACGAAATCAACAAAATAATACTTTCAGACACACCTTCAAAAGGTTTTCTGCTACTGAGAGATGCCGGCTTATTATCCATTATTTTCCCTCAGCTCAAAGCACTCGAAGGCACAGAAACAATTAACGGTAAAAGCCATAAGGATAATTTCCTGCACACGCTGGAGGTGCTTGATAACCTTTCCGGATTGTCGGATGACCTATGGCTGAGATGGGCGGCTATCCTCCATGACATCGCCAAACCAGCCACAAAACGTTTTGACCCTCTGCACGGATGGACATTTCACGGTCATGAAGATAAGGGTGCCCGAATGGTGCCTGCACTATTCAGGGAACTTAAACTTCCCATGAATGAAAAGATGAAGTATGTACAGAAGCTGGTACTGCTGCACCTGAGACCTATTGTCCTGGCAAAAAGTGAAGTAACTGACTCTGCTGTCAGGAGACTACTTTTTGAAGCGGGAGATGATATTGACGACCTGATGAAACTCTGCCTCGCGGATGTAACCACCAAAAACGAATTTAAGAAAAAGAAATACAAGGCCAATTTCGAACTTGTTCAAAAGAAACTTATTGAAGTAGATGAAAAGGATAAAATCAGAAACTGGCAGCCGCCCATCACCGGTGAGCGGATCATGGAGGAGTTCGGACTAAAGCCCGGCAGGGAGATTGGAGTGATCAAAAACGCGATCAGAGATGCCATTCTTGACGGAATAATTCCCAATGATTATGAAGCTGCCCACGGTATAATGATTCAAAAAGCAAGTGAACTGGGTCTTAATCCTGTCAGAAAAAAATAATCATTATTCATTTCGGGATATTGCCGTTTTAACTAGGGATTTTATCTTTGCATAAAGATTATCAAAATCATGCCTGTAGTATACCGCTTCCGAATAACCTTCGAAGATTATGATGAAATAACCAGGGACATTGAAATTAAAAGTGTTCAGCATTTCATTGACCTGCACCACTCCATCCAATCATCTATTGGATTCGACAACAGCAAACCCGCCTCCTTTTACATGAGTAACGACAACTGGATCAAAGGACAGGAAATCTCAACGGAAGAACGAACAGATAAAAACGGAAACAAAGCCATGCTGATGAAGGATTGCAGGTTATGCGATTTTATAGCAGATCCCCATCAGAAAATTTATTATACGAGTGACTTTGATGCCAACTGGACTTTCCGGATTGAACTCATTAAAATTATCCCACAGGGAGACGCTTCTAAAAACTATCCTTCGTGTGTAAAATCGGTTGGCGATGCCCCTAAACAATATCTCGTGATTCCTTCTGTAAAATTATCGGCAGTTGAAAATGAAGAATTTGACAGTTTGACGGCTTCCGAAGATGAAAGTGAAGAAGATGAAAGCACCTCCGGTGAAGAAGACAATCTGATGGACGAAGCCAGTGAAGGTGTTGAAATGGATGAAATCGAAGGTATGAGTGAAGAGGGTGAAGAGACGGAAACAGAAGAAGGCGAAAGTGAAATGGATTTCAGCGACAATGATGAGGATCAAAAGGAGGAATATTGATTTTATGTTAAAATCGATAATTTACTAAATCTTGTTTTTCCCGCTTTTTGATGATGAAATTTAATCACTGATGCCGAATAATGTCTGATTCACCGGAACGGTCTACTTTAATTGTGATTGCAGGCCCTACTGCGTCCGGAAAGACCGAATTGTCGCTGCAACTTGCCGGACATTACCATACTGAAATAATTTCAGCAGATTCAAAACAAGTGTACAGATATATGGATATTG
>CAZHSC010000072.1:0-3295 GCA_964534995.1 uncultured Bifidobacterium sp. | reverse complement strand
TCCAGGCAGTGTTACCGTGAAATGACCATTGGTACCGCTATACCTGCGCCCGCGCAGTTGCTACAGGTAAAACATCATTTTATACATTCACATTCTATCCATCAACCCTTCAGCGCCGGACAATTTGCTGATCAGGCCAACGCCCTTCTTTCCGACCTCTTCAAACATCATCAGGTCGTAGTTGCGGTGGGAGGAACAGGCCTCTATCTCAAAGCACTGACACAGGGACTTGATGACATTCCTGAAACATACCCTCAAATACGTAATAAGCTAAATGCAATTTATAAAAACGAAGGCATAGAATCAATCAGCAAACTCATTCAGGAAACTGACCCTGCCTATTACGCTACGCTGGATAAAAACAACCCCGCCCGATTGATCAGGGCCGCTGAAATAATTTACAGTTCCGGAAAATCTCCAGCTTACTTTCTTTCAAAGAGAAAAAAAGAAGTACCCTTTAAAGTGGTAAATATTGTTCCTACATGGCCACGGGATGTATTGTATGAACGTATCAATAACAGGGTCGACACCATGATCCGGGAGGGTTTGCTGGAAGAAGCGGAGCGCCTGTATCCTTTTCGTGGAATTACAGCGCTCAACACCGTAGGATATACTGAACTTTTTGATTTTATTGACGAAAAATACTCACTGGAGGAAGCCATCGAAAAAATAAAACAGCACAGCAGGAATTACGCCAAGCGTCAACTGACCTGGTTCAGGAACCAGGGAGATTATCACTTCCTGCCCTTTTATGAAGTTTTTCAATACATTGTATCTATTTCCTGATAGCCGCCAATTGCACTTTTCTAAGATATTCTATTATACTGTCCTTAATTTGCACTCCACTTCGAATTTCACCCATATTTTCTTAAATTTGTATATACATCCAAACTAAACATGAAACGATTACTTACACTTATTTCAATTGTATGCTCAGTTCAACTGGCATGGTCGCATGGTGACATTCACCATGATTTTGATCCTCATTCAAAGAGATTTATCGATGACAGCAAACGTCTTCCGGATCAGAGTTTCCAGCAAAGCCTGCGGGAAGATTTAAAATGGCAGCAGTTTATTCAGCAACATGGTGATTGGTGGGTAATATTCAATGAAAGCAGCGCCAGGCCGCACCGTGCATTTGGCAACCCCATTTCATTGCAGATAAACTCAACCGCCGCGGCAGCAGGAATGTATTTTCTGACCAACTACCTCAGCAGTTACCTTCCTTCAACAGTGAACCTTGAATTTTTATCGGCTCCCGTTTCAAAGAAGTATATTCAGCCAAACTACATTCAAAAGTACAATGGTCTTGAAGTCCTGTGGAGCAGGGCCACTGTTAAAATGACTCCTGATTTTAAAGTGGTCATGTTCGGATTGGACGTATATGATGATATCACTATCTCTACCACTCCGGCCCTTTCAGGTACACAGGTCATTGCAGCAGCCTCTTCTGGAATTACACAGGCCATCAGCAACGCCTACGTGCTGCCCGGCTTAAAAATACTTCCTGTACCCGGCTACAGGAGTAACACCTACCACCTGGTTTATGAAGTCAGGGTGCAGACAAGCGGTGACGGCCAAAGCCCGGATGATTATTACACTCTGGTGGATGCCAACAACGGTGAAGTGCTGTACAGGAGCGATAAAATAGTAAGCATGATGAGTTCGGACATTACCGTAACAGGTACCATATATCCAACGCACCCATACAACCCGCAAGCTATCGTGAACCTGCCTTATTTGAAAATTACAGTAGGGGGCACTGATTATAATACGGATGTAAACGGCTTCCTGAATTTACCAAACACCAGTCCGTTTAATGCTACTTTCTCTCTTGCAGGTCCCTGGGCCAATGTATATACCGGAGTTACATCCACCGCCTTGCAAACGTTTTCAACTACGGTAAACCCCGGAAGTAATACGGTTAACTTTGATGCCAACAGCACAATCCGTCACCTTTCCGCGTATTACCATACCAACATTGTGCATGATTTTATGAAAACGCGACTGACCACTTTCACCGGCCTTGATACTCCACTGGATGTGCGTGTTGACAGAGCCGACGGCACCTGTAATGCTTTCTACAATGGAACCTCCATAAACTTCTATACCACTGCAGGTGGTTGCTACGCGCTCAGTATGGTGGCGGATGTAGTTTACCATGAATACGGACATGGTATCACCGACAGGTTTTGGGGTGACAACGGACTTAGTTTCAGCAATGGAGCCATGGGAGAAGGTTATTCAGACGTATGGGCCATTTCCATTACCAACAATCCTGTATTGGGAATCGGATTCAGCGATACAGATCCGAACAGTTCGGTAAGGGACTATGATTTTAACAACAGCGTACCCCGGAAGGTATACCCTCAGAATATCATCGGTGAAGTGCATGCTGACGGTGAAATTATTGCGGGTGCATGGTGGTCAACCGCATTGCTCCTGGGATCAACGGCTGCCATGACCGATCTGTTTGCCGAATCGCATTACGGACTGGCGAATGGTCCTGACGGTGCCGAAGGTCAGGTATATACCGATATCCTCATTGACGCATTGATGGCCGATGATACTGATGGAAACCTGAACAATGGCACCCCGAATATTTCAGCCATCACACAGGGTTTTGCCCAGCATGGAATCACTTTATTATCGAATGCTACCCTGACCCATACACCGGTCGCTACTGCCGCGCCGGCTGTTGATATTAATTTAACTGCAACACTTAGCAATCTTCAGTTTGCCTGGGCATTTACCGGCATTAAAGGCGCTTATAAAATCAATAACAGCGGTACATGGAATCCATTTACACTTACTAATACCGGAGGTAACAACTATGCAGGCACAATACCCGCACAGCCCGCAGGGACTTTGATTTCTTATTATATCGGAATTGAGGACATTAACGGTATTTTATCCAATGTTCAGCCTGCAGGTGCCAATGTGCTTTCAAATCCCAATATCCCTTATTACACTATGGTAGGCTTCACAAAAATATTTACTGATGATTTTGACGTGAACAGCGGCTTATGGACCGAAGGCCTGCCTACCGATGGTGCAACCACCGGTATGTGGGAACAAAATGCACCCGAACAAACGCTGGTCGGAACAGGCGTTGTTCAGCCCAATTACCAGGTCACCCCGGGCGGTTTAATTTGTTATGTAACCGGAGGACTGGCAGGTGGCAGTGGTGCAGGATCCTATGATGTGGATGGAGGAGCTACCACAATTACCTCACCCGTGTATGATTTAACTTCCTATACCAATCCCACCTTTGAGTATTACCGCTGGTACACCA
>CAZHSC010000071.1:0-18592 GCA_964534995.1 uncultured Bifidobacterium sp. | reverse complement strand
ATCTGCACGGGGGAACCTTGCGTTTCCACCCTCATTTTAGTCGTGAAAAAAATTTATATGAACAAGGAATAAATACTTATACCCGTTTGTATCCGTTCCCTGAAGCAGTGCGAAGCACGCTTCAGGGAAACCATATGAGTTGACTGTCGGGGTGCAAATGAGCACAACGCCATCTGCACGGGGGAACCTTGCATTTCCACCCTCATTTTCGTCGAAAATTATTTTAAAGGGATAAACCGGATTTGAAATATACCGTTATTCCGATACCGCCACCACTTCCTGCACTCCGGGAACCATTTGCTTCAATAAATTTTCTATACCTGCCTTTAGCGTGACTGTTGAAGAGGGGCATCCGCTGCAGGCTCCTTTCAATACAACACTGACCACCCCGTTTTTATAAGATCGAAAATCTATAGCACCACCATCCCCTTCTACCGCAGGACGTATGTATTCATCCAGCAATTCCATGATTTTCTTTTCTGCTTCAGGGTCCGGTGCAGCATCTTCAGTTTTAGTAACAGGAGCTGAATTGATAATTTCTGCGGCCTTCTTTTCAGGCATCGTAACTTTTTTATGAGGAATATGCCCCTCTTCAAATGGACTGTTTAAAAAAAGTTTCTCATCAGAAACCAGAAAATTTCGAATGAATTCTCTCAAAATATTGGTAATGTCAAACCAGTCGATGTCGCCCGCTTTATTGATGGTGACAAAATTTGAGGTGATAAATACTTTATCTACGCCACTGAATGCAAACAATTGTTTTGCCAGAGGACAATTTACGGCTTCTTCCGGACTTGCATATTCTATGGATCCTCCTTCCAGTAACATTACATCTGCTACAAATTTAAGACTGTTGGGATTGGGAGTCAGTTCGGCGTAAACGTTGATTGGTCGCATAAGAGATATTGTCACAAAGATACAGAGATCAAAACAAAGATGGCGTCCATTCTGTTTGACTGAATATCTTATTTTTGCGAAGCCCTTATATCTTAACAGGTTTTATATCATATGCCCCAGCGGAAAAAAACTGATTTTCTCATCATCGGATCCGGCATCGCCGGCCTGAGCTATGCTTTAAAAGCCGCGGCACTGGGTAAAGTCACCATTATCACCAAAGCGAATAGGGATGAAACCAATACCAAGTATGCCCAGGGAGGTATAGCGGCAGTAACCTATGCACCCGATTCAGTGGAAAAGCACATTGCCGATACACTGGTTGCGGGCGACGGCATCTGTAATGAAAAAGTGGTGCGCATGGTGATTGCGGAGGGGATGGACCGGATTCATGAGTTGATAAACTGGGGAACTGATTTTGATAAGGATGCCAGCGGCAGGTATGACCTGGCCAGGGAAGGAGGGCATTCTGAACACCGTATCCTTCATCATAAGGACAGTACCGGAGCGGAGATTGAGCGCAGCCTCCTGGAACAGATCTCACGTCATCCGGATATTGAAGTGCACGCTCACTATTTTGCGCTGGACCTCATCACGCAACATCACCTGGGAGAAGAGGTGTCGAGAAGTACAGGCGGCATTTGTTGTTATGGCGCCTATGTGCTGAACCTCGAAACGAATAAAGTAGAAACCATTTTAAGTAAAATCACCATGATTTCCACGGGCGGGGCCGGACAACTGTACCGCACCACCACCAATCCGCTGATCGCTACCGGCGACGGAGTGGCCATGGTGTACAGGGCGAAAGGTACCGTACGGGATATGGAGTTTATACAGTTTCATCCCACGGGGCTATATCATCCGGGGGAAAGCCCTTGTTTTCTGATCTCCGAAGCCGTGCGGGGGGCAGGAGCCATCCTTCGAAATGCAGACCATGAAGATTTTATGGGTAGATACGATGAACGTGCATCGCTGGCGCCGCGCGATATTGTAGCGAGGGCCATCGACAGTGAAATCAAGAAGAGCGGGGGAGAGCATGTGTTTCTGGACTGTACCGGTATAGATGCCGGAAAATTTAAAAGCCATTTCCCCAACATTCTCGGTAAATGTCTGAGCATCGGCATAGACCCAATGAAGCAAATGATCCCCGTTTCGCCGGCGGCACACTACATGTGCGGAGGTATTAATGTAGATGAGCATGGCTGTACCGATATCCGGAACCTCTATGCCTCCGGTGAATGTACACGCACCGGGCTTCATGGCGCCAACCGGCTGGCCTCAAATTCACTGCTGGAGGCATTGGTGTATTCGCACAGGGCCTGGACACACAGTACGGACACCCTCGGCGATATTTCATGGAACAACGACGTACCGGACTGGAATGCCGAAGGTACCAGCGCCCCCAGGGAGATGATACTGATTACCCAGAACCGGCGCGAACTGCAATCGCTGATGAGCAATTACGTGGGCATTGTCCGTACAAACACCAGGTTGAAAAGAGCCATGGACCGCCTGCGTATTATTTACGGTGAGACCGAAGCGTTATATGAACGCACCACCGTTTCTCCTGCCCTCTGTGAGCTCAGGAATCTGATCAACCTGGGCTATCTCGTTACCAAAGCGGCCATGTCACGTACAGAAAACCGCGGGCTGCATTATAATACCGACCTGGAACAGGATACTCCCGCCCTCTGACCATGATACATCCCTATGCTTGTTTCGCGGTAAGGGATGAAGCTTCCTTTCAAAAGCAGGCGCTCTCCCTCTTTCATTACCAGGCGAAGCACATTCCGGTGTATAAGTCCTGGCTGGAAGCTATCCATGTCAATCCTTTAAAAATCAGGCACTGGGAGGATATTCCCTATATGCCGGTGTCTTTTTTTAAGACGCACGATGTGCATGACCCCGCAACAACACCCATGATCACTTTTTACAGCAGCGGCACCACCCGGCAGGTGCCATCGAGGCATCCTGTTACAGATATCCATTTGTATGAAAAAAGTTTCATGGATACTTTTGAGATGTTTTATGGGCCGGTATCGGGCTCCTGCATCCTGGCACTCCTGCCTTCCTACCTGGAGCGCAAAGGCTCCTCGCTCGTATACATGGCCGAAGGCCTCATCCGGCAAAGCCGGCATCCCGACAGCGGCTTTTACCTGAATCAGTACGGGAAGCTGTCGGAAGTGTTGAAAATGATGCGAGAGCGCAAACAGAAAACAGTGCTTATCGGAGTGAGTTATGCTTTACTGGATATGGTGGAGCAGTTTCCGCTTGAATTTCCGGAATTGACAGTGATGGAAACCGGAGGCATGAAAGGGAGGAGAAAGGAACTGATCCGGGAAGAGTTACACCAGTTCCTGTGTAAAGGCTTTTCAGTCGGCAAGATTCATTCGGAGTACGGTATGACGGAATTGTTGTCACAGGCCTATGCGCAGAGAAATGGTTTTTTTCAATGTCCACCCTGGATGCGTATCCGGATTCATGAACTAAACGATCCATTTACGTTTGTGGCAAAAGGTATTACCGGTGCTATTTGTATCACCGACCTTGCCAATGCGCATTCCTGCGCCTTTATCGCCACCGAAGACCTTGGTCGCGGGCACGAAGATGGTTTTTTTGAAGTCCTGGGCCGCTTTGACGCTTCGGAACTGCGTGGATGTAACCTGATGGTTCAGTAGCTTTCCGCCGGTAATTTAAATTTATAGGTAGCGTATCGGCACTTTTTATCGTGGATGGATTTATTACCCTTCACAAAGACCATTTCATTGTAAATATCGACCGGGTCACAAAGGCATTTTTCCCGTTTATCTATGAAATCGCTCCTTTCACCACGATGTAGGTGCGATTTGTACCAAATAATAAGGAGGATGGCAGCAAGAGTAACTAATTTTGCTTACCCTTTATCCCATTATGGCCATTGGCTATTCAAGATATCTTAAAACGATTTATCTGATCGTTGATTTTATGCTGCTGAATATTACATTCAGCCTCATAAGTCTGTATTACAAATGGCCTGTATTACAGTCGGATGCCAACTTCCTGGCCCAGTTCATTTATATTAATTTCTTCTGGGTGGTCAGCATATCCATTATCCGTGTTCATGAAATTGACCGGGGTATCCGCTTCGAACAAATTGTAGCCCAGTTGCTGAGGGTGCTGGGCCTCTTCAGTATTTTACTGGTTTCCTTCCTGTATTTTTTTGACAATTATTTCATTCCTGTATTCCACCTGCCGGTCAAAATAGTGGCATGGGCGATCGTGTTTTTCTTTTGGCGCATAACCATATCTTTAGTTATCAATTTTTTGCGGCGTCGCGGTATGAACTACCGCAAAGTGATCATTGTTGGTAACGGGCAGCCGGCCAAGGAGATGATGAAGTTTTTTGAGAACCACCCTGAAATCGGATATCGCCTCAAAGGTGTTTTTTGCGATGAAACCACTTTGCTGGAACCGCATCAGGTGGCCGGTTCGGTGCAGGATGCGATGGAGTTTTCGCTGGCGCAGAAAATTGATGAGATCTATTGCTCTTTGTCGGGCCTGGATGTTGAAGAAGTTACCCGGATGATGAATTTCGCCGACAATAATATGATCCGGTTTAAGGTAATCCCCGACTACCGCGGATTTCTGAACAGGAAAATAAAAATCGACTTCTACGACCTGGTGCCTGTTTTGAGTATCAGGAATGAGCCGCTGCAGAATGGTTTTAACCGGATTTCTAAAAGGTTGTTTGATATCGCATTTTCATTCATGGTTATCATTCTTGTTTTTCCCCTGGCCTTACTGATATTTGCCCCTCTGATTAAATTGAGTTCCAAAGGACCGGTGTTTTTCAAACAGTTGAGATCCGGCCTGAACAACCAGGAGTTCTACTGCTTTAAATTCCGCTCCATGCGCCTGAACGCCGAAGCAGACACCTTACAGGCTAGAAAGGGGGATGAGCGCATCACGAAAATTGGCGCTTTTCTACGCAAAACAAGTCTGGATGAATTACCACAGTTTTATAACGTACTGATAGGCAATATGTCAGTGGTAGGTCCCCGACCGCATCCCCTTAAATTAACCGAGGAGTCATCTAAAATGATTGATAAGTTCATGGTGCGGCATCTTGTAAAACCGGGGGTTACAGGATGGGCGCAGGTACATGGTTTCCGGGGCGAAACAAGGGACTCCTCTCTGATGGAGAAAAGGGTGGAGTACGATGTGTGGTATCTCGAAAACTGGTCCTTATTACTCGACATTAAAATAGTAATAATCACGGCCTTACAAGTGTTAACCGGAAAACATGCCGGGGATTGACTTGCCATTGTTTTCTTTTAAAGTGATTGAATCCGCGGCGGATAAAGAATCTGAAAGGTCCTGCATTTATTAATGTATCATCCCTTGTAAACCCTGGAAAGTAAATCATATTTTCCGGTTGATACTACCCCAAAGCACCGCATTTACATAAATTATTCTTGTCGGTTGATCCTGTAACCTATACTTTTGCGGGCTCATGGAGCAAACTGCCCTTCTTGTAAAACCTAAGTCATTAAGTGCTAAGCTGACTGATTATGCCCAATTCAGCAAGCTAAGGCTGGCCGGCCTGGTTGTATTTTCCGCTGCCATGGCTTTCATCATGGGTTCGGCAGATGCCATCAACTGGAGCAAACTGATCCTGCTTATCATTGGAGGTTTTTTGACCACCGCCTCCGCCAATGGTTTTAATCAGGTGATTGAACGTGATCTTGACCGGCTCATGTCGCGTACTGCTTTGCGACCGATACCGGATCACAGAATGAGTATTCAGGAAGGGTGGCTGCTTGGAATACTATTCGGATTAACGGGAATTTTCATACTCGGCTGGTTCATCAATCCTGCCTGTGGCTTTCTGGGTTTTCTTTCCATCCTGCTTTATACATCCGCCTATACCCCTCTGAAAAGAAAAACGCCTTTTGCTGTTTTTGTTGGTGCTATTCCCGGCGCCATACCGCCCATGCTGGGCTGGGTGGCTGCAACCGGACACTTCGGCGTGGGCGCCTGGTTACTCTTCAGCATCCAGTTTTTATGGCAGTTCCCGCATTTCTGGGCCATTGCCTGGGTGTTGGATGACGATTACAAAAAAGCGGGATTCAAAATGTTACCCACCGGCGAAAGAGACAAAGACGCTGCCTTCCAGGCATTGCTCTATACTTTGAGTCTGCTTCCTTTGGGATTCATGCCCTACATTTTTGGATTGACAGGCTGGATCAGCGTAGTGGTGATTACAGCCGTGAGTCTCTATTTTTTATGGCTGGCATTTCAACTCTTTGTCCGCTGTGATATGGAGGCGGCCAAAAGACTTATGTTTGGATCTTTCATCTATTTACCTGTTGTACAGGTGATCATGGCAATCGATAAATTATAGGATTATGGCAGAAATGGTACTTGAAAAAGAGCAGCAAAGCAAATCGAAAATACCTTCCGAGAAAATACTACTGGGTATTGGGATTGCGAGCATAGTGATGTTGTTTGCCGGACTTACCTCCGGTTATATCGTACGTCAGGCGGAGGGGAATTGGAAGTTTTTTGAGATTCCGGTGGCTTTTTATGTATCTTCCGTTATTATGTTGTTGAGCAGCGTTACAATGCATATGGCGGTTAAGGCAGTAAAGAAAAATGAATTGCAACAAGTAAAAACTTTTTTAATCATTACGCTGGGTCTGGGCCTGGCTTTTGTTTTTGCGCAATTTATTGGATGGAATGAGTTGATAGCTAATGGAGTGTATTTCGTCGACAAAAGTACTCCTTCCGGATCATTCTTTTTTGTGATTTCCGGCTTGCACCTGGCTCACCTGGCCTTTGGCTTGTTGGGTTTAATGGTAACCGGTGCTAAATCAATCAGGGAAAAGTACAACAAGGATAATTATCTGGGGATTTCCTTATGTGCCACTTATTGGCACTTCCTGGATGGCCTTTGGATATATTTATTTGTATTTTTGGCCGTCTATCGCTAATTAACCAATCTAATATCTGAAAATACGTATGGCTGCAGAAGCTACGATGACCAAAGACACCGGCTCCACAAATATGTGGCAGGGAGGACGTTCACCCTTCAACGTAAGTTGGGGAAAAATGATGATGTGGTTCTTCCTTGTGTCGGACGCCTTTACCTTCTCCTCATTAATTATCGCCTATGGTGCCATGCGTCACCGCTTCGAGGAGATCTGGCCAAAAGCCAACGATGTATTTACCCATTTCCCTTTTGTTGAAGGGCATATCCCGCTGGCCTATGTGGGACTTATGACTTTTATCCTTATCATGAGTTCTGTAACCATGGTATTGGCGGTGGATGCCGGACACAGGCGTGATAACAAAGGGGTAGCCGTATGGTTATTCCTCACCATCATCGGAGGCTTTATGTTCCTTGGTTCGCAGGCATGGGAGTGGTATCACTTCATTCATGGTACTGAAACAGGAGCCTACCTGATGCCGGATGGTTCGGTGTACAGGGATGTATCCAATGCCTATCTCCTGCATGAGGCAAATCCTCCTGCAGGGTCACTGGTGTCGCAGGATTATAAGTTGATTTCTGATAAATCAGCCATCGAAGCCATCAAAGCAAAAGCCGAGCATATTCATGGCGCCAATCTGACCCATAACGAATACGGACATCCGCTTTTTGCAGATTTCTTTTTCTTTATCACCGGCTTCCATGGATTCCACGTGTTTTCGGGAGTACTGATTAACATCATCATTTTCCTGAATGTAATATCAGGAGTCTATGCCCGACGCGGCCATTATGAGCACATTGAAAAAACAGGATTGTACTGGCACTTTGTAGATCTTGTTTGGGTATTCGTATTTACCTTCTTCTATTTGGTATAATTCTTAAACATTCAGCAGTATATATATCGTATGTCAGATCATCATTCACATCCGCACGGTTACTACACCGGTGATATACACAATCAGTTCGTCGAAGAGCATTATGATCCTAAAAACCGTTCAGTAATCTGGAAAACATTCTGGATCCTGCTGGCGATAACCATTTTTGAAGTTGCTATTGCCTTCGCGCCAATTGCCCACAGCATCCTTGTAGTGACTTTCATTGTGTTGACGATTGTTAAAGCGTACTTCATCGTATCCTATTTTATGCACCTGAAGCATGAAAAGCTCAGCTTTGCCTATACCATCATTCTCCCTTTTATACTCATCGTGTATCTGATCGGTATGGCGCTGGCAGAAGGGTCTTTCCTGCATTTGTGGGACAGTATGTTTTAACGGCTACTGAGTGAAGAAATTTGCGATCCTTGCTTTAATACTTATTGTTCCCTCCGTTTTTTACCTGGTGTTGCGGACCGGGGAGAATAAGTACGAAAAACTGGAAATTTTCGGGCCGAAGGAGCCCGTCAGGAAAATGGTGAAGGGTAAAGAGGTGGTGGACACCCTGTATCATACCGTAGGCGGCTTCTCCCTGTATGATACCGACAGCAACCTGGTAACTGAAAAGATTACGGATAATAAAATTTACGTGGTGGACTTCTTTTTCAGCACCTGCAAAACCATTTGTCCTAAAATGTCAAATCAACTGATGCGGGTACAGCACAATTTTAAAAAGGATGATGATGTGCGTATACTTTCCTTTACCGTAGATCCGGTAAACGATACCCCGTCCCGGTTAAAAGAATATGCCAGAAAACATAATGCCATAGCCGGTAAATGGTATTTCCTGACCGGCGATAAGGATCAGATATATAAGCTGGCAAGGAACAGTTATTTTCTCAACGCCCTTGAGGGGAATGGCGGGGAAGACGCCTTCCTGCATTCAGAGCAGTTCCTGCTTATTGATAAGGAGAAAAGGATTCGCGGCATTTATGATGGTACCAATCATTTTGAAGTAAAAAAACTGATAGAGGATATCGCTACTTTGCAAAAGGCCTATCTGACGACTGAATAACGGGCCATAATTGCGCTTTTATTGACTATACCTGTATAATATTAAAAATGGAAAACATGATGCGGCTTAATGAAAAAAGTGTGTTCAGGCTGGTGCTCGCACTGTCGGTATTTGTGTTTTTGCTGGTATTGGTGCTTGACAGTAAGATGTTGCCCAGGCCGGAGCCAATGCCCGCATTTGCCCGTTATCTGCCCATGCTGAACGCGTTCATTAATGCCTCCTGTACGGTCTTGCTGATCATGTCACTGTTGGCGATCCGGAAAAAAAACGTGGAAAGGCATAAGCGGATTAACCTCGCCACCTTTGTCCTGTCCAGCCTGTTTTTGATTTCTTATGTTTTGTACCACTGGATGAGTGAAGAAACCAAATTCCCCTCCGGACATCCTTTGCGTCCATTGTACCTGGGAATCCTGATTTCGCATATCATTCTGGCCGCCGCCGTATTGCCCATGGTACTCTTGTCCTTTTGGTATGGATTAAGCAAGCAGGTGCAAAAACACCGTAAGCTGGTACGCTGGGCATTCCCCATCTGGTTGTATGTAACTACAACCGGGGTAATTGTATATCTGATGATTTCACCGTTTTATAATTTTTAGCTTGAAAAAAGAGCAGAACCTTCTTACCTTTGTTTTCTCTTCAGGTAAAAATGAATAAGCGAATCGCCCTTCTGTTACTGGTAATATTACTTTCAGTGGGTCATAATGGCCGGACCCAGTGTTCCATGTGCCGCCGTGTTGCGGAATCCGGAATTGAATCCGGTGAAAAAAAGGGACGTGGACTAAATACAGGCATTTTATACCTCATGTCACTTCCATATCTGTTAGGCGGCGTTGCCGGCTATGTCTGGTGGAAGAATACCCGGAAAACAAAAGCATAGCACAACGGCGCGCCCCACGCTATTTTACCAGTAAATTTTCGGCAAATTTTTGTGAAACGCTGTACTGTTTTCTGTTCACTTCAATCTTGAGGGAACCATCGTAATCCGTCCGGGAGAGTACTTTGATTTTGGTGGTAAGCCCAATCCCAAGTTCGGAAACATATTGAAGGAAAATCGCTGAATTGTCTTTTACGGCTACCAGCTGACAGGTTTGTCCGGCCGGGATTTCAACCAGTGAGGTCTTCTGGTAGGATTTCATTTCTCCTTTGGCATCCGGTATCGGGTCGCCGTGTGGATCCGCCTTGGGATATCCCAGGAATTTTTCCAGTTTTTCGATGAGTTTTTCTGATTGAATGTGCTCAAGCTGCTCCGCTACTTCGTGGATCTCAGCCCATGAAAATTCCAGTTTTTCATAGAGAAAAGTTTCCCATAAGCGGTGTTTCCGTATCACCATCAGGGCCTGTTTTCTGCCTTCTTTGGTCAGTTTTATCTTTCCGTATTTCTCATAGCTGACAAATTTCTTCGCCTTTAATTTTTTGAGCATATCGTTCACCGTAGCCGGTTTGATACCCAGGTGTTCCGCCAGCCTGTTGGTCCCGGTTTCTGTGCTACCCGATTGAAGTACCAGGTGCATCAGGGCTTTCAGGTAATTTTCTTCAGTGTTGGTCAGCATTTTACAAAGATATGAAGTAATTTCAAACAATAAAAGTTAGATAAGTCTAACATAATTTGATATATTTGCCTTCATGAAAGGGATTTTTTTATTTTTTTGTTCATGTTTCATGCTGTCCGTACGTTTATTGTCCGCACAGGGAAGTCTGCAGGGAAGGGTTTATGATGAGGGTAAACCTGTCCCTTTTGCTACTATTGGAATTCCTGCATCGGGGATGGGGGTTACGTCGGACGTAAATGGATATTATGTAGTGGAATCAATGCCCGCGGGAGTACATATAATTGAAGTGAAAGCGATGGGCTTTCTACTTTACAGGAAGGAAGTGAAAGTAGCGGAAGGAGTGAAAACAGCCCTTGATTTTTACCTGAAGAGCGAAACAAGTGCTTTAAAGGAAGTGGTGATCAGCGGTACATTGAATCCGGTGGAGCGTCTGGAGTCAGCAATACCGGTAGAAGTGTATAACCCTGCTTTCTTTAAGCGAAATCCAACACCGGGTGTCTTCGAAGCCCTGCATCTGGTGAATGGAGTGCAGCCGCAGATAAATTGCAATGTTTGCAATACGGGCGATATTCATATCAATGGTATGGAAGGTCCCTATACGATGGTGCTTATTGATGGAATGCCGATCGTAAGCAGTCTGAGTTCGGTATATGGATTGAGTGGTATTCCGAATGCCATGATTCGACGCATAGAAATTGTAAAAGGTCCTGCCGGAACACTCTATGGTTCGGAGGCAATGGGTGGCCTGATCAATATTATCACCAAAGAGCCGCTTGCCGTACCCCGCCTTTTTGCGGAGATGAACGCCACTTCAGCAGGTGAACTTAATCTGGATGTGAGTGTTAAGTGGAAGAAAGGAAATTGGAGTTCTTTGCTGGGGGTGAACACGTTTCATTTTTCTACTCCATCGGATATCAATGATGATAATTTTACGGATGTTACCTTGCAGAAAAGAATTTCCGTATTTAATAAATGGTCGTATAACAGGAAGGATACCTTACCGCTTCAAATTGCATTGCGCTATCTCTATGAAGACCGTTGGGGTGGCGAGATGCAATGGTCCGCGGAGTGGAGGGGTTCAGATTCGATATATGGGGAATCAGTGTATACTGCACGTGTGGAGGCGATAGGTCAGTATGCCTTTAAAGTGAACGATGAAATTATTACCACTGACTTTTCCTTCAACCGGCATGTTCAGGATTCATGGTATGGCATTGTTTCCTTTGATGCGGTACAAACGGTGGGATTTCTTCAGTTCCGGTGGACAAAGAAAATTGGTCGTCATGAGTTAATGGCGGGGCTGCCGATCCGTTATACGTTTTATGATGATAATACGCCCGGAACGGCTGCCGGTGATTCGCTGCGCATTAGCAATGCGCCAATGAAGAGTTTGCTGGCTGGTGTTTTTATACAGGATGAATTCAGCCTGACGGATGAGCTGGCCTTAGTCGGAGGATTTCGTTCGGATTTGCACAAGGAACATGGGTGGGTCCTCTCTCCACGATTCGCCGCCCGTTATAAATGGAGTAGTTCGCATTCCATGCGGTTGAGTTCCGGAAATGGCTATCGCGTGGTGAACCTGTTTACGGAAGATCATGCAGCATTGAGTGGTGCCCGCGAGGTGGAAATTGTTGAATCACTGAAGCCGGAACAAAGCTGGAATGTGAATCTGAATTATACCGGACAATTCCAACCGGTGTGGGGTATTTTGAATATAGACGCTTCGGTTTTCTATACCTATTTCTCGAACCGCATTACCGGTGATTTTTTATCAGATCCGCAACGTATCATCTATAAAAATCTGGAAGGTCATGCAGTCAGTAAAGGGACGAGCCTGAACCTGGAGGTGGCTTCAACCGGTATGCTGCGGGGGAATCTGGGCATTACTTTTTTGGATGTGTATCAGCAGGAGATGGGAAAACGTACAAGGCAATTGCATGCGCCTGCATGGAGTGGGGTAGGAGGGCTCACATGGACTGCAAAGGGAGGAAGATGGCTGATCGACGTAACAGGAAAATTAACAGGACCCATGTACCTGCCCACTGTACCCAACGACTTCCGCCCGGAAAAGTCTCCCTGGTTTGCGATCGTTAATATTCAATGTACCCGTAGAAGCGGCCCCTGGGAGTTGTATGCGGGACTAAAAAACCTGTTGAATTTTATTCCTCAGGATCCCATTTTACGACCCTTTGATCCTTTTGATAAATTCATCAATGTAAACAATCCATACGGTTATACCTTTGATCCCTCCTATAATTATGCGCCGGTACAGGGAATCAGGGCTTTTGCCGGTGTCCGTTATCAGCTTTTTTAGAGCGTATACCGTATATTCAGGTTCAACGAAAGGTTTTTCCGGCATTCGATACTATTCCCAATGATATTTTTAGCACGATGGTTATTATATCTATGCATTTTTTAATGATGATTTTTGTGTGTCCCAGCCCGGAAAGTAATTGGGTATATAAAGCTGATATATTAAACTCATATTACTGTGCTTCCCGAAACTACTCTACGGCTCTGCGACCTTTACGAGAAACTTTTCAGCAGGGCTCCTCCGGGATGGTTGGGAATCATCTCCCTTTTGCAGGAGCCATGCGATCAATCTTCTCCTTCTTCTCCTTCCGGTGCCGATCTTCCTTCGGCAGCAGCGGGTGTCCCTGCTGTGTTCAATAGCTCCGTATGACGAATCAATCCCCCCAGATATCCTGTCCGGGCCATGGCGATGAAAACGACCAGAGAAATGCCGAAGGCAAATTTTGTGAGGAGGCTCGCCTTGTTTGAATCTCTGTTTTGCAGGAGAAGCCCACCCAGTGATACCACGCCAAGGGCAATCATGATCCATAATGCCAGTTCAGCAGCTTCCTCATGTTCGTGAATGCTGGCTTTGTTAATACCGCTTATATTTTCAACGGTTTCTTCCGCCTCTTCACCGGTTTTCATAACCGGAAGCGTGAAGAGGGTCATCACCACCCATATAGTTAACGCTGCGTTTTGCAATACTTTTTGTTTAGAGAACAGGGCATAGGCCATAAGGGCTATGCCAATGATGGTTCCGATAATAGGGAAGTGATTTAATAGCAGATGAAGGTGTGTTAAATCCATGATAATTTTTTTAAGAGTGAACCCGCTGCGGAATGGCAGGGTGATAAACAATGTCTTCCGCTTAAGGAATGATAAATGTAATAAAATAGTAATTAAGAAAAATCAGCAGCGGGGCGGCTGGAAAATTTCCGTGACCGGGGTCTTCAAAGCGTCCGCTGTATAATTTACAAAGATCAACGCTGATGAACTGGTGAATAAAAACAGGTGTTTATCCGTTTCCGGCTGCAGGGAGTTGATGGTCTTTTCACCGGCAACAACTGATTTGAAGGGGAGTCCGTTATCAGCAGCCATGTCCTCATCTTGCGCAACATCTTTTCCATTATAATGTATTGCAAAAAAATCAACAATAGAAATTTCTTTGCTTTGGGAATGCAGATTATAGTGAACAATTAAATCTGGAATCTTCAGTATCTGTAATAAAAATATATTACCCGTTCCTGCATAGAGAATAAGCCAACAGAGAAATAACTTTTTCATCTTCGTCAAAGGTACAATGGAAAAAGCGCTGTTCTCCGGTAGTTTTACTGATTGTTATCAATCTTTCAGTCTTTTTTTGGAAAACCCGTTCGTGCGTTATCACATTCGTACTTTTGTCGGATGAAGAAACATCCCTTTGTAATAAAAACAGAAAAATTGTTTTTAAACCATGCAGATAAGGAAACGGCTGCCGGCATGAAGGCATATATGCGTGATCAGTTTGAATTTCTTGGTATCAAGAAAACTCCGCGTGCCGACTTGCTGAAATTGATTTTAGCGGAATATAAAAATTTCACCGCTGCCGAATGGCCGCAAATAGTAAGGCAGTTATGGCAATCAGGGTACCGGGAGTTTCAATATATTTCGATGGAATTGTGCAGGAGGCGGCATAAGGAATTTACCGCAGAGCACCTGACATTGTTCGAACATATGATCACAGATAAATCCTGGTGGGACACTGTCGATTTTGTGGCAGCAAACCTGGTAGGGGACCTCTTCCGTAAAGATGCCTCTTTGATGCGAGAATCTATTGATCGTTGGATAAAATCTGATAACCTTTGGCTACACCGCAGTGCCATCATTTTTCAATTGAAGTATGGGAAAAATACCGATGCCAGATTGTTGTTTGACTTATGTTCCCGGTTTGCCGTAGAGAAGGATTTTTTTATCAGGAAGGCGATAGGCTGGGCCTTGCGCCAATACAGTAAAAGTAATCCGGCAGCCGTCAGAAAATATCTGGAAAAACAGCCGCTTTCTTCCCTCAGCGTAAAGGAAGCTTCTAAATATATCTGATTGCATTGCCTGCACTAGGTGCATACCCGTTGTCGCTTTCTTTTAAGGAGAAGGTTTGCGTGAAATACCACCCCTCCCTATCTTTGCAGCATGGTACTTCACAATACCCTGGATAAAGAAGCTTTGCGGAAAAAGCTTGAAAGCGAGAGCTTTAGGCGTATTACACTTTCCTTTTACCGCTATGTTATCATCGCTCAGCCCGAATTATACCGGGATGAATTGTATGTAAAAATGGAGAAGTTGGGGATTTTGGGCAGGGTATATGTGGCAAAAGAGGGAATCAATGCGCAGATAAATGTGCCCGAACATCATTTTGAAGATTTTAAAGCACTATTGAACGAAGACCCTCATTTGGTCAGCATGCCATTAAAGATTGCGGTAGAAGATGATGGAAAATCATTTATAAAACTCATCGTTCGTCACAAGCGGAAGATTGTAGCGGATGGTTTGGATGATGATGCCTTTGATGTAACCAATGTAGGAAAGCATCTGAATGCGCAGGAGTTTAATGAAGCGCTGGAGCAACCCGGCACCATCGTTATTGATATGCGAAACCACTATGAAAGTGAAGTAGGCCATTTTGAAGGGGCGATTTGTCCTCAGGTGGATACTTTCCGTGAGGAACTGGAGAAAACAGTGCAGATGGTGGAGGATAAGAAGGAGCATAAAATCCTGCTCTATTGCACCGGGGGTATCCGCTGTGAAAAAGCCAGTGCCTGGTTTCGCCACCATGGTTTTAAAGATGTGAATCAGTTGCATGGCGGAATTATTCAATATGCCAGGGAAGTGAAAGAGCAGGGATTGGAATCCCGCTTTCTTGGGAAGAATTTCGTGTTCGATGAGCGCCTGGGAGAGCGCATTACGGAAGATATCATCAGCCAGTGCCATCAGTGCGGTGCGCCTTGCGATGACCATGTGAATTGTGCCAATGATGACTGTCATTTGCTGTTTATCCAGTGTTCCTCCTGCTCCGAAAAATTCGGACGCTGCTGCACCCCCGAATGTCAGCGGATTTCCCTTTTACCCCTTGAGGAACAAAGGCTACTGCGCAAAGGGAGGAAAAAGAGCGATACCCTGTCGGTCTACCGCTCCAGGTTGCGCCCTGACCTCCGGACGATCCTTCAGGAGAGTACCGTGAAAGGCCTTTAATTGTCCTGAATTCTTGTTATATAATTGATTTCATTGCATTTCCGGAGGCCGCATCATTTTTTTTCTGATTCCACCCTTTCTTGTCAATAACTTACGTAAATTGTTGCATCGGTTCCTGAAGCGGGCTATATATTTGTTAAGCTTTTGTAAAGACCGGTTACTATGGATAAAAGGTGGGTGCTTAAACCTCAGGGGGATCATGAAGTCGTCAACCGGCTGGCGGCTGAATTACGGATTAATAAAATCCTCGTGAACCTCATGGTACAACGCGGTATCACCACCTATGAGGAAGCCAAAAAGTTTTTTCGCCCTTCCCTGGAAGACCTGCACGATCCGTTTTTGATGAAGGATATGGACAAAGCGATCGCCAGAATAGGGGAGGCGCTGGCAGGGAAAGAGAATATTCTGATTTATGGAGATTATGATGTAGACGGCACAACAGCCGTCTCTTTGGTTTATACTTTCCTGAAAGGCTATTCCGGAAATGTTTTTTACTATATCCCCGACCGTTATAAGGAGGGTTATGGAATTTCAAAACAGGGTATCGACTGGGCCAGTGAGCATAAGTACTCCCTCATTATAGCGCTGGATTGCGGTATCAAAAGCATTGACAAGGTAGCCTATGCTTCCTCTCTGGGGATTGATTTTATTATTTGTGATCATCACAGACCCGGAAACGAATTGCCTGCCGCGGTTGCGGTGCTGGATCCCAAGCGTAACGATTGCGACTATCCGTACAAGGAGTTGTCGGGCTGCGGAATCGGTTTTAAGCTTATACAGGCCTTTGCACAGGTGAACCATGTGCCCTTTGTACAGTTGGAACAATTTCTGGATCTGGTAGCCATCAGTATTGCCGCCGATATAGTACCCATCACCGGCGAAAACAGGATTCTGGCCTATTTCGGCCTTCAGAAAATCAATAAAGAACCCCGTCCCGGTATCAAAGCCATCCTGGAACTGGGAGGCGTTAAAAAGGATCTGACCATAAATGATATTGTTTTTACCATTGCCCCAAGGATCAACGCGGCCGGAAGAATTGAACATGGTGTCAAAGCGGTGGAATTGCTGATCCAGAAGAAAGAAGACCTCGCCAATTTCCTGGGAGATGATATCAATGAACAGAATACCGCGCGGAAGAGCCTCGACACCCTGATTACTGAACAGGCCCTGCAGCAGATTGAGCATGATGTGAATTTTTCCGGCAGGAAATCAACGGTGGTGTATCATCCCGAATGGCACAAAGGAGTGATTGGTATTGTCGCTTCCCGGCTAACGGATAAGTATTACCGTCCCACGATTGTACTTACCAAAAGCAACGGTCATGTGTCGGGTTCGGCTCGTTCGGTAAAGGATTTCGACGTATACAATGCCATCGAAAGCTGCAGCGATTTGCTGGAGCAGTTTGGGGGGCATATGTATGCCGCAGGACTAACCATGAAGGAAGAGAATGTAGAGGAGTTTAAGCGCCGCTTCGAAGAGGTGGTAAGGGCCACGATAGAAGACCGGATGCTGACCCGTGAAATTGAAATTGACGCGGAACTCAATCTGAAGGATATAACCCCCGCCTTCTACAGGATTCTGAAACAATTTGCCCCCTTTGGCCCGGGTAATATGGCGCCTATCTTCAGGACGAGCGGCGTCCGTGACAATGGACGGGGCCGGGTGGTAGGAAATAATCACCTTAAACTCAGCCTTACACAAACAGAACTTCACAAAGGTATGTTTGACGGTATCGCTTTCCAGTTAGGGCACCATCATCCTAAAGTGGAGCAGCAGGAGAGTTTTGATGTGGTGTATCATATTGAGGAAAACACCTTTAACGGCAGGACCTCCCTGCAGCTGAATATAAAGGACCTTAAATTTTCGAAGGATCCCGTTTTGTTACCCGGGTAAAAAAGCCCGCCCGGCCCTACTGCAGCTTTTTTTTATTCCGGTGTGGTCAGGAAGTCCTTCTTCAGGGATACCCTCCACGCAAGGGCGGCACGGAAGATGTATCCCTCCGCCGGCTGTAGGGAACTTTCATGAAAGGAAGCAGCCTCATAAGCGGTGAATGTACGCGCGATGCTGTGCCCTGCGTCCAGTGTGACCACAAGTGGAGTATTGGGAATGTAAAAATCGGTGGCAATGCGGAGTTGTCCCTCCACCATACTGAACCAGTCATCCCGGCTCAGCCGGTAGGAATCGGTAATCCCTTTATAAACCAGACAGGCATGCCACCGTGGTGTGATGCTGTAATCGATGACTGCGTAGCGCGGCAGGATGCCCCAGCACCATAAGCGTCTGCTAATTTCCCAGTCAATGCCCAGTAATGGCAACCATAGATTTCCAAAAAACTCCCTGCTGTAATACAGCCCGGCTTTCCAGGTAAAACCGGCAGAGACGCTTTTTGCATACAGCAGTGCGAAGGCGGGATTCAACGTATTGCCCGACAAAGCGAGATGCTTTTCAGCGTAATGACGTAGTGAAACAGCACTGAGTAATTGTTGGCTGCTGTCGGCAAAACGATGCTGATTGGAAAAGGTGCATGAAAAAGAATGTACATCCATGTCCCGGAAATACCCGGCTTCCGGATCTCCTTTCGGCCCTTTATGGATGTTAATGTGCCGCCTTTCATACAGTGGATTTATTACCAACAGGTCTCTTTTTCCCAACTTTAACGGCAGGTTGCACTGCGCCTGAAAAAGCTCCATGTCAGGCTGCAGGCTGCCCTTGC
>CAZHSC010000070.1:0-18993 GCA_964534995.1 uncultured Bifidobacterium sp. | reverse complement strand
TTCGGAGTTTGAAATCCAGTGTTTCAATCCGGCAGCAGGTACCCATACCATCACAGGATTGAATCCTTCGGCGCCTTATATTCTGAGGGTGTGGTCGGCGGCAGGCCAGGGGGGTACATTCAGTGTGTGCGCCGAAGATCAGTGTGATGATCCAACTGCTAATATCTCGGGATCATCCACCATTTGTTCAACCGGTGTCGCCCAATTGCGTGTGGATCTTACCGGACTCCCGCCATGGAATGTCACCTATACTGACGGTGTATCCAATTTCAATTTCAGCACATCTACCACCCCTTATTTCATCAGTGTATCGCCTACCGTCACTACTTTTTATAACCTTGTTTCTGTTTCAAGCCAGCTTTGCAACGGAAGTGTCGGCGGGGTGGGTAGCGTAAACGTGGTACCGCCTCCTACGGTAACCTTGCCACCTTTTACCACGCCGGTTTGTTCTAACCAGATCTATACATTAACCGGCGGATTACCGGTAGGTGGATCCTACTCAGGTACAGGTGTAAGCGGTAATCAGTTCAATGCTGCAGTAGCCGGCGTCGGTACACATCTCATTACGTATACCTATGGAATTGGTAGCGGTTGTCAGCGAAGCGATACTTCATCAATTACCGTCATTCAGGGCTTGCAAATAAGTTCCTTTGCACCTGCAGTGGCTCCGGTGGGATCACTGATTACAATCACCGGTTCAAACTTATCAAATGTGGTCACCGTACGTTTTAATACCACTAATGCCTTGTCATTTACCATTGTAAATGCAAGCACCATTACCGCTACCGTACCTGTTGGTGCCACTACCGGCTATATAACCCTGATTAACGCCAACGGTTGTACGGTACAAAGCGCCGCCACCTTCGGGGTTGGAAATCCTCCGGGCGCCGTATTAAATGTAAAAGCGTTTATTGAAGGATATTATGTAGGCGGCGGAATGATGAATGCTGTAGTGAACCCGGTGCTTTTACCCACCAAGGCGGATACGGTCATCCTTGAATTACGGAGTACTGTTGCACCTTATACACTGATCACAACCAGAACCGAACTGATGAATACCAATGGTACTTTTTCAGTTTCATTCAATGGCAGTTTCGTTGGTAGCAGTTATTATTTGGTGCTGAAAGGCAGAAATTTTGTGGAAACATGGAGTAAAAACCCGCTCTTGTTGCAATCTGGAAGTAATTCCTATGATTTTTCAATTGCAGGGTCATCCATGTTAAGGCCAAATGTAAATGGCTCAGGATCAGGCAATGGCGTTAATGTGGATGCGGCAGTTCCATTAGAAAGGCCGGAACATCCGGAATAAGAAAAACGTCAGTTCACCCCTTAAAAGAGGTCTTTTACTTCGTCACTTTATATTATTTACCTGCATTTATTTTGAAATGTGACAGGGATTCTTATCTTTGTTAACGTGCCGTAGTTTTCGCTACTGTACTATCCGATTGAACAAAACACACACCCAAAATGAATAAAACAATTTACTCTAAAATGAAGTCGGCCTGTATGGCTACACTTTTTTTGTTGTGTTACTCTGTAACATCCTTTGCACAGGTAAGTGCATACAATTTTCAGCAATCCACCGCTACCTACACTGAGATTACAGGTGGAACCGTTGTGGCTACCGCAACAGGTACCAGTGGAGCGGCATCGCTGGACGATGTGGTATACACATTGGCGAATGGGACGATTCCTTTTACTTTCACCTTTGACAATGTAGGGTACACAGGTTTCAGGATCAGCACCAACGGTTTCATTACATTTGGTGCCACAGCGCCTGCCGCCAGCGGTTCCACTACGGGTTATGTGCCGCTGTCTGCAACCACTGCTTACAGCGGTGCTGTATCAGCGTTAGGACGCAACCTGAATGCCTATTTCTTTTCCGGTGTTCCTTCGCAAACAGGTGAAATAAGATACCAGACGCTGGGTGCATCACCTAACAGAACATTCGTAATACAATATAAAAACTTTAAGACTTTTAATACCAGCGGCACCACCTTTGGCCCGGTGTTGAATTTTCAAATCCGTTTGAAAGAAACAAGCAATGCAATTGAATTTGTTTACAACTGCAGCGGTTCATTTGCCTCCAGTACTGCACAGGTTGGTTTACGTGGCCCGAGCAATGCATTTCCATCCAATATCAATAACCGCTCAGTTGCCAATGGTGTCAACACCTGGATCAATTCCACAGCAGGAACTGCCAATACTTCTACCTGCGAATTTTCAACCTCGCTGATGCCACCTTCCGGCCTTACGTATCAGTTCGCTCCTGCAGCCTGTCCTGCCCCTCAAAACGCTGCGGCTACCAACGCCACACAGAATTCGGCTGACCTCACCTGGACCACTTCAGGAGGAGGAGGGACCTTTACCGTGGAGTATGGCTTATCAGGATTTACACCCGGTACCGGTACCGTATTAACGAATGTGGTTTCCGGGGTTACCATTTCAGGCCTGGTATCTACTACGAATTATCAGTTTTATGTGAAGCAGGTGTGCGGTGTAAACGGCAATAGTTCCAATGTTGGTCCTGTGAACTTTGCCACAGGTGGCCCGGGTGAAGATTGCGCAACCGCTCAGTTGATCAGCGTAGCCAATAACCTGGGTGCATGTAATTATACTACCGTTAATAGTGGAGTATCTTCCAATGGACCCAATGCGATTTGTTCTGACTTTAACGGAAATGGCGCGAACGATGATAAATGGTACAAGTTTGTGGCTCCCTCTGGTGGAAACAAACTGGTAATTACTACTACGGCCGGTACTGTCAATGACTGGGTAATGGAAGTGTGGAATGGTTGCCCGGGCAGTGGAAATATAATGCAGTGTTCGGACGATGTCAACGGCGCCATGCCGGAAATCACATTGTGTCAGAATGAGTATACCGCAGGCCAAACGTATTATGTACGTATCTGGACATACAGCACTACCGCCGTAGGTACGGCTAATTTATGCGTTTACAAAGCGACGGCATGTCCTTTGCCCCCGGTCAATGATGAATGTATTTCAGCCATTCGTCTGACGGTTAACCCTCCGCTTGCCTGCCCAGCTTCCGCCTCTACGCATACCGATGAATTTGCGACCGCCAATACTGACGGAGCTACTTGTGATGCAGGTACCAAGCGGGATGTTTGGTTTGTTTTCAATACCGGAAACTTCAGTGATATCCGCATGACTATCAGCCCGGGCACAGCTACCACCCTCAAAGCGCAGTTGTTGTTTGAATGCGGAGGATTTGAAATCGCCTGTTATTCTCCGGCAAACGGTTCCTACACATTTACGGGCCTGAATCCCCAGGCGGATTATATCATTCGTGTGTGGTCTGATTCGGGAACTGCGGGTACTTTTAACATTTGTCTGGCGGATATATGCGCAAATCCAACGGCTACCTTTGGCGCGAACCAGTCTATATGTACCGGTCAAACTGCCAGTCTGCCGGTAATTTTTACAGGAGTACCACCATATACCTTCACCTATAAGAACAATACGACCAATCAGAATACTCCTGTTACCACTTCCTCAAATCCTTACCTCATCCAGCTCAGTCCAACCGCTACAACTTCTTATTCGCTGGTGAGCATGAACGATGCTGCCTGCAGTGGAACAGTGAGCGGTACTATAGCCACTGTTACAGTGGTGAGCCCCCAAACAGTCACATTAAATCCATTTACTCCGGTATGTGCCAATAGCCCACAGGTTAATTTATCGGGAGGTTCACCTGCAGGTGGTGTATTTTCAGGAGTTGGGGTAAGCGGAACTAAATTCAACCCGGCTGCCGGAACGCAAACGATTACCTATACCGTTACTTTTGCACCCGGTTGTACCGGAAGCGCATCGCAGGTGTTTACCGTAAATTCTTTGCCTAACGTAGTACTGAATTCCCTGGGCAATGCATGCCTCACCGCCACTCCTTTCCAGCTTACAGGCGGTTCCCCGGCAGGAGGAACTTACAGTGGCAGTGGAGTAAGCAATAATATTTTTAATCCCTCAGTTGCAGGCCTCGGTACTAAAGTGATTAATTACACTTTCACTAATGCCGCCGGATGTACCGCTTCTGATACCGCTTTAATTACCGTTATTACCTGTAGCAGTTGTACCAATCCTCCCATTGCAAATGCGGGACCCGACAGGGTATCCTGTTCCGGAAATTCCGTGAATCTGGGAGGAGCGATTTCAGGAGGCGCTAACTCGGCAGTATGGTCGGGTGGGGCTGGAACATTTACACCCAATGTAAATACACTCACCGCGAATTATGCACCTACGCAGGCAGAGATCGCCGCGGGTCAGTTAATGTTGTTCCTCACCACCAATGACCCTGACGGAGCCGGTCCATGTCTGGCCGACAGGGATACTATGATTATCCTCTTCCAGAACCCGCTTTCATTAGAACCAATGACCGGAACAACCGGTGTTTGCAGACCGGTTAATGGTGTTGCGTATTCAGTTCCCGGTCAGTCCGGTGCAACGTATACCTGGACTGTTCCAACCAATGTGGTCATCGCAAGTGGTCAAGGTACCAATGCCATATCAGCTAACTGGCCATCCACCGGTCAGGCAGGAAATGTATGTGTAACCATTGCCAACGGTTGCAACTCAATTCAGGTGTGCAAGGATGTTAAGCTCCGTACTTCGGTGGCCAATAACCCAACCTCAATTAAAGGGTTCACTTCCGCCTGTCGTAATGAAGTGCTTACTTACTCCTGTACGAGGGTATCATCAGCGGACTTATATATCTGGACTCCTCCTGTTGGCGCAACTATCAACGGATCGTCATCTTCCTTTACCACAGTCGATACTTTTGTGGTGGTGACCTTCGGCGCAAGTTATACAGGAGATACGCTCAGGGTGAGAGGTTCCAACTGCAAAGGACAAAGTGTAAATCAAACTAAACTACGTATCAACAGGCGTACCACTGTACCGGGAACTCCGTCCTCTATTACCGGTGAAGGAAGTGGTGTTTGCCTGAATGAACTCACGTATTCCATCAAACCAACATCGGGTGCAACCAGCTATCGCTGGAGGACCACCGTTGCCGGCGCGTTAATCAACGGACTGCCATCGCCGGTGATTACAACAGATACCTTTGTAGTGATTTCGTGGCCGCAATTCAGCACAACGGGAACATTGTACGTAGCCGCAAAAAATGCCTGTGGTCAGGGGACTGAAAGGTCAAAATCGATAAAGGGTAAAACGGCCACTCCGGGAACTATCTCTGGCCCCACTTCCGTATGTACCAATGGCAGTGCTGTGTATTCTATCGCTCCATTGTTCGGGGCAGTTTCCTACACCTGGTCTGTGAGTTCCGGAGTGACCATCCAGTCGGGGCAGGGAACTACTTCAATTAACGTGAAATTTAATACCTCTACTGCCGCCAAGGATATAAAGGTGAAGGGAGTAAATGCCTGTGGCAGCACTTCAAATAAAAAACTCACGGTGCAGCCTGTAGTTTGCCCGCGCATAGGTGATGAAGGTGTTAGTGTCAATAACCTGTTTGGGGTGGACGCTTATCCGAATCCTACCAGCGATGTTCTTAATATTAATTTCGAATCGGAAACGAACGAAGATTATAATGTTAACCTCGTTGATCTGACCGGCAGAGTTGTCCGAAGCGAAAGGGTAAGTGCCTTTGAAGGGGAAAACTTCCTGCAATGGAATGTTGGGGAATACCATTCGGGTGTATATATCCTGATGGTGCAGGGAAGAAACGGGGTCAGTCTGTTGCGGATTTTAATAGAGTAATCATAAAAATTATATTAGAGCGAAGTGCGGCGGCCGGATTTTCCGGCCGCCTCTCTTCGTATTATCAAGTACAGGTTCCTTTATACCTTCAGCGAGATTTCCTTAAAATTGGCATTTGCCCTGAACTTAATCACCCCCAGATGCGAATACCTTTTGGTAATACGGTGTGTCTTTCCATCCACTTCAAATTCGCTGATGTTTTCGGGAACCCCATGCAAAATAATCTTATAATGTGAGTAAGTGGGGTCAAAGTTACCACTGATGGTTTGGAAAATTTTGAAGACTCCTCTTTTCAACGTTACCACAAATTTTTTGATATTGAATTGTCCGTTGCGATAGCCGTAGTAATCACCTGCATCTTCATACACATGGCTCGTCTGTACGGTTTTGGTAAAATAAATGTGCAGGGTTAATTCGTTTACCGGAGATTCACCAACATATTGCATTTTGGGATATCCGGGTATTACCGAACCTTCTTTTACGAAAAGGGGTAAAGTATCAACCGGTGCATCTACTTCTATTTCTTTACCTCCGTTTTCCAGTTCATCGTTCCAGAAATTATACCAGCGGCCTTTGGGAAGGTATAGCAATCGAGTATCGGCTCCCGGCAGATGTACCGGTGATACCAGAATTTTATCGCCAAACATATATTGGTCTGTCCGGTAGAGTGATTCTGTATCGGTCTGGTCAGTGAGTACCAACGGCCGCACCATAGGGATACCATAAGTTGAATGTTGCCAAAAGGTAGTATAGATATAAGGCAACAGCTGGTAACGCAGGTGAATGTACTTCTTTGCGATAAATTCATACTTACTGCCATAGGACCATGGTTCCTGGGGTTCTGCACCGGGATCATTTCCCGCGGAGTGGGTACGTATAAAGGGATGGAAAACCGCCATCTGCAGCCATCGCACGTATAATTCTCCGTCCGGATTGCCGATAAATCCACCTACATCAGAGCCGGCAAATGATATTCCAGACATACAAAGGCGTTGAATTTGCATGTTCGCGATCCAGAGGTGTTCCCAGGTAGCAATATTATCACCCGTCCATACCGAACTGAAACGTTGTGCACCCGAGTAGCAGGACCGTGTGATGACGAAGGGCCTGTTCGGATAAAGAAATTTACGTATGCCATCATAGGTAGCCCTTGCCATTTGCATCCCGTAAACATTATGGGCCTTGCGGTGACTGCATGGGTCACCGTCAAAATTATGCCTCACATCTTCAGGAAAAGTGCCTATTTCAAAAACCGCAGGTTCGTTCATATCATTCCATACCCCTCGAACTCCAAAACGCACCATCTCTTCAAATAGTCCGCTCCACCAGCGGCGCACCTCCGGATTGGTGAAATCAGGAAAATTACAGGCTCCCGGCCATACATCCCCTTCCATAAATTCACCATCGGCACGTTTACAGAAATAACCGTTTTTCAAGCCTTCCTGATACACCCAGTAATCGGGATCTATTTTAATACCCGGGTCAATGATTACAATGGTTTTAAAGCCTTTTTCCGCTAGGTCACCCATCAGTTTAGCAGGTTTCGGAAACCCTTCCTTGCTCCAGGTAAAACAACGGAAACCTTCCATATAGTCGATATCGAGGTAAATGGCATCACAGGGTATCCCTCTGTTACGGAATTCCTGAGCTATTTCGCGTACTTGTTTTTCGGGATAATAACTCCATTTGCACTGATGGTAACCCAGCGCCCATAGCGGAGGCATCTCGGGGGTTCCGGTAAGACCGGCATATTGTTCCACTACATGCATCAGCTCCGGGCCGTAAATAAAGTAGTAATTCATTTCACCACCCCTTGCCCAGAAACTGCATACATCAAATTGTTCCTTGCCGAAATCAAAAATGGTACGGAAAGTATTATCGAAGAAAATTCCATACCCAATATCATGGTGAAGGCCCAGGTAAAAAGGAATGTTTTTATAGATTGGGTCCTGGTCCTTTTTGAAACCATAGGTGTCGGCGCCATAGTTTTCAATTCTCTTACCTCTCAGGTTCAGTTCCATTGGCTTATCACCCATACCAAAGAAACATTCCCCATCCTGAATTTTCTTTGAACAATAGTTGATCTTTCCTCCTTTCTTGATATAATGCTGCCAGTGAAAGCCCAGTTCGTCTTCGCTGATTACATTGTACTTTCTGTCGAGAATGGTAACTTTCAGCGTCTTTTTATAAATCTGAATTACCAGGTGCTCCGTCATAAGGTCGAATTTATGGCGGTCTTCATATACCGAAAGGTTGGCTTCATGAATGCCCAGGTTCTCTACTGTAGCATAGGAGAAGTCACGTTGAAACTTACCGTCCGGAGCATAGCGGAAACGGACAATTTTATCAGAGAATATTTTTACTTCCAGAACGGTATCGCTGGTAAAAAAATTGAAAAGCTGTCCTGTTTGTTTATAATGAGTAATTTCAGACGGAAAATACTTGATGGAGTATTTGTCTTTTTTAATTTCCATAGCCGGGAATAGTTTAGCAGCAAAATTGCCATTCAGATTGAAGAATCTGTTGTTGTATTGCTGTTGTTATACACGTTACCCTGTTAATAGCAGGGCTTAGGTATACGGAAATCCATCAAAATAGTTCAGCAATTAGTGAATTATTACCAGTCTCGCGATTTCCCTCTTTTCTTCTCTGTGAAGTGACAGGATATACAATCCATCCTCCAGCCCTGTAATATTTAATGGGACATCCTGCATACCTTGTGAAATTTGTTTTTCTTCCAGTAGACATCCTGTCATTGTGTAAATTTGCAGCAGGGCAACATCCGCCACCGGCTCTCCAAATCGGATCGTGACCTTGTCAGAGGCGGGGTTTGGGTAAATCGTTAAAAAACTTATATTTCCGTTGGGTTCAGGGTTGCCGGTACAGTCCTCAACCCTTACTGTTCCACCGGCGCTGGCATGACAACCGTTGGCAGCCAGATAATAATAATCGTAAAAATAGAGGCCTGCGGTAACGCTGTAAGGGTTGAAAATGCCGTTATAGATCCCGTTACCAAAATAAGTACCGCCGGCAGGCGTTGCTGCATTTTGCAGAGGGTAGGGTAAGTGGTAACTACAAATGACAAGGTTGGAGGCCGTGAGCTGTGGAGCAGCCAGGACCGTTAATGCAGCGCTGTCGCCTGTAACGCAATCGCTAAACCTGCACCTGAAGTGATGGTTTTGCATAGAAGATGTTACCGCTTCGATGTTTAATGCCGGAGTATGGGTGCCGCTGTAGGGAAAAATTTCGGGAACAGGATTCCAGCCGCTGCCCGTATTTATTTCCCAGTCATAGTACAAGAAACTGCCTGTGGCGGTAGTGGTAAAGTTGGCGGTATCTCCTTCGCAAACGCTGATATCAGTGGCCTGGTTTAGGATAACCGGTGCCGTTGCCAGGAGGAGTTCTCCATTGCCTGTGATACTTTGTCCGGGAGCACATTGCCCGGTAATAACGCAGCGGTATAAATAGTTGTTAAAATTGGAAGGGATATTGGTGAGTCTTAGAACAGGAGTGGTGACGCCACTGTAGTTGGTGCCATTTTGCAATACAGTAAATCCGCCGCCGCTGTTTTCTTCCCATTGATAACTGATCCCGCTACCTGCAATCGACACTGCAAACTGCGCTTCACCCCCTGCACAATAATACTGCTGTCCTAATATTCCCGTGTTGATGGGTTCGCCGTTTACTATAAGAAGAGCTGAGTTACTGTACTCACAATTACCGACTTTGCATCGATAGCGGTAGCCGTCCATTGCAGTATTGGTAAAACTGAGCTGGAGTGTAGCGGTGTTGACACCGGTATATTGTCCGCCATTGGAAAGATTGCTGTACACACCAAAACCATTGTCCACCTGCCATTGATAAGTGATGCCGGTGCCTCCGGCTGTAACGCTGAAGGCAGCAGCAGTACCGTTGCATACCGTCAGCGAATCGGGATGGTCAAGGATACTGCTACCGGTAGTTGTCACATTGAGTGTTGCATAATTTGTAAAGCCAGGGGACGGTAGGCAGGGTGCTATTACCTGGCAGCGATACCTGAAACCATCTAAACCAGATGAATTATTAATAAGAAGGGTTGCTGTGTTCACACCCTGATAAATAGCGTTGTTGGTTAAATTGGTATAGTTGCCACTTCCATTGGGATCTGCCTGCCACTGATACCCTGTAATGGTTCCGCTGGCACCTGTGTAAAAAGCACAGGAGGAACCGGGGCACACGGTTTGATTGGCAGGCTGCAAAACGATGGCCATTTCCTCCATGATTTCAATGTCAATTCCGTTGTCAAGCGATAAATAATAGGGGTCGGAACTGACTACCCTGAACCTGTATCCGGTGCCGGCGGAAATATTATTCGGTAAAACAGGCATAAATGAAACTATGCCTGAAGTACTGCTGATAGAATCAATGGTAAGGGGATTTAAAAATCTTCCGATTGCGTCCGAAATCTGTAGATAATACTTATTGCCCGGATTGACAGGAGCAGTACATTGAGCGGTGATGGTTCCGGCGGCGGCACCGGTGCAAAATACATTGCCTGCACTCAATATTCTCAGTTCCGGATCAATGGTTCTTTTCCAGGCCGAATGCTCCATGGTTCCTGCATATAGGACCGGGCCATCGGCAAACAGTGATTCCACTGCGCCCATGTAAGCCGGAAATCCTTCGTTCCAGGGATGAAAGTCTTTGCCAAGATTGTCGCTGAAAAATACACCATCATGGGTAGCGATAAAAAGATAACCACGGCTGTATGTCATATCCCTGACCGGGCCCGGAGGAAGCATCTGCCTCCATAGGCTGTCTTCAACGGTCCTCCTGAAAATTCCGAAGGTGTTGCTGATGACAAGGGTATTGCCAATGGTCTCTATGGCATGAATAAGCCCGTTACCTGTGATGCCCTGGCTGAAATTTGTCCAGGCTGCACCGGGGTACTCCATTTTGTAAACGCTGTTGTTTACTCCTGCATAAGCCGATTGCCCATTCACGCCAACGCTGTAAATACTTCCGTTGGTGGGAAGTCCTGAGCTGAAGATGTTCCAGCTTAAACCATCGTCAGCGCTAAAAACGATATTGTTTCCTGATGCTGCGATCAGGTAATTGCCGTAAGTGGCGATATCATAATTGGGGATAGGAGCGATGACCGGGCTGGTCCAGGTCTGGCCATTATCTACGGAACGGTACATACTGTAATTGGAAGGCATCAGCAGGGTGTTGTTTACCTTAATGGCCTTTTTATATAATCCCTGCTGGTTGTTGATGCTGGTGTTGTTCCAGTTCAATCCTCCGTTTACGGTTCTTTTAAGTCCGGAATAAAAACCTGATCCGGCCAAAATGAGATTGCCTTCCGCCCATCCGATACTTGTTCTTGCCCTGGTGATATTTCCGTCACGCGATACCCAGGTACCGCCACCAACCGGACATGCGTAGATGCCTTCCGATGTCGCCGCGAATATTTCCGTCCCTGTATAGCTGAGCATCCAGGGCAGGTTATAGGAATAGTAACCGCTGCCGAATACATTCCATGCGTTACTACTACCTAACGGTGAAACATATACCCCATTTGTATTTAAGCCTGCATAAACCAGGTTACCCACAATTTTCCAGCTATATATATATACCGGATTCGGAATGGAAGGGATAGATACAGGGTTCCACAATTGTCCTCCATTCAGGGTGTAATAACTGCCATTGGTGGTTCCGCAATATGCTGTATCACCGCTGGCTGCAATAGAAGTGATGCTTGCATTGAAAGGGATGTTGTTTCCGGCAAACTGGAAGGTGACCCCTGCATCTGTTGATTTATAGATCCCGGCTGAGGTAGCTGCCCACAAAGTACTGCCATGTGAATATAACTGGTTGAGGCTGGAGCTAAAACCAAAGGTATAGCCTGTAAAGGTCCAGCTGAGTCCATTGTTAGCGGTTTTATACAAATCAACATTTCCGGTTCCCTGGTACACTCCTGCAAACAGTTCCCCCTGGTGTACCGCCAGTTCGTAAACGGAAGTGAAATCCGGAAGGCTGTTGTCGGCAATGTTCCAGCTCGCACCCTGGTTATTACTGCTGTACACTCCGGTGTCGCAGGCAACAAAAATCAGGTTGCCCAGGGCTTCCATATCCCTGGCATAAGGTTTTGGTAAACCCGTTGATATCTCTGTCCATGAATTGCCGTTGTTTGAACTTTTCCATATGCCGGTTCCGTTGCTTCCATTGACGTTGGACGAAACATACAATGCCCCCTGGTGAAAAAGAATTGTCTGGGGATTAGAGTATCCTACCGGGCCATTCAGCGTTGTCCAGGCTGTTCCTGAATATAACGGATGGTGGAAGAAGGAAATTACAGTGAGAATGGCGGCCAGTATTTTCATGTTTGTACTTGTTTATTAATAGTGCTTCTGTTCAACGCTTTTTACAGATAAAATTCAAAGCCGGGAAATTATGATCATTAATGCTTTGAAATACAGTTCAAAAATAAGAACATCTGTGAAAAATACCGATAATTCGCGAGCTTTCATTTGCTACTTTTGCACAATGTCCCTAATAGCTTCTTCCGCCATGAGAAACGGACTGAGTACCGATTTACTTCTCCAGGCATACAGGTTAATGTGCACTGCAAAGGAAATGACAGTGCTTTTCGAAGAAAAAGTTCAGATCACCTCAAAATATGTACATGCCACTTCACGTGGCCATGAAGCCATTCAGCTGGCCGTTGGTATGCAACTCAAGCCACAGGATTTTTTAAGCGCCTATTACCGTGATGACAGTATGTTGCTGGCTATCGGCATGCGGCCATATGAACTGATGTTACAGCTGCTGGCCAAACGTGATGATCCATTTTCAGGTGGCAGGTCGTATTATTGCCATCCCAGTCTTCGCCGGGATGATATGCCAAAAATTCCTCATCAGAGTTCCGCCACCGGGATGCAGGCGATACCTACTACCGGTGCGGCTATGGGAATTCAGTACCTTTCAAAACAGAACCTCCTGCCGGAAGGACAGGAGATGCCTGTTGTAGTGTGCTCACTGGGTGATGCCTCGGTAACGGAGGGTGAAGTAGCGGAAGCATTTCAGATGGCGGCCCTGAAACAGTTCCCGGTTATTTATGTGGTGCAGGACAATGAGTGGGATATTTCAGCTACTGCAGCCGAAACGAGAGCCATGAATGCATACGAATATGCCAGGGGCTTCAAAGGTCTTGAAGCAGTGAGTATTGACGGCACGGATTTCTTTACCTGTTACGATACTTTTCACCGGATTGTAAATTCGGTGCGGAAGGATCCGCGGCCATGGCTGATTCATGCTACGGTGCCGCTGCTGAACCACCATACCTCCGGTGTTCGTAAAGAGTGGTACCGCCACGACCTCGAAATGGCCGCACTGCGCGACCCCTTGCCCAGGTTGCGCACCGAATTGCTTGATTCAGGAATACCCGCGCATACGCTGGAGGAAATCGAAGCAGTGGCCTATACCACCGTGAGGGGTGATTTTGAAGAAGCACTGAAGGCGGATGATCCCCGCCCGGAAGACGTATTCACACATGACTACGCGCCGACACCGGTGCTTGAAGAGAGCGGTGAGAGGAGTCCTGCCGGGGCTGAAGTAAAGATGATGGTGGACTGTGCGCTGTTCGCCATACAGGAACTGATGCACAAACACAAAGAATGCCTGCTGTACGGACAGGATGTGGGAGGCAGGCTGGGAGGGGTGTTTCGCGAAGCGGCCACGCTGGCGCAGAAATTTGGTGATGACAGGGTTTTCAATACGCCTATTCAGGAAGCATTTATCATAGGCAGCACCGTTGGCATGAGTGCCACGGGATGTAAACCAATCGTGGAGGTGCAGTTTGCTGATTATATCTGGCCGGGCCTTAATCAGTTGTTCACTGAAGTCAGCCGCTCCTGTTACCTGAGCAATGGCAAATGGCCTGTAAGTTGTATCATCCGGGTTCCCATCGGCGCCTATGGCAGCGGTGGACCCTATCATTCTTCCAGCGTTGAAAGTATCCTCACCAATATCCGTGGCATCAAAGTATGTTATCCCGCCACCGGTGCTGATTTAAAAGGACTCATGAAGGCCGCGTATTACGATCCTAATCCCGTGGTAATGCTCGAGCATAAGGGCCTCTACTGGTCGAAGATAAAAGGTACAGAGGACGCTAAAACGCCTGAGCCTTCAGAGGATTACATACTTCCCCTGGGTAAAGGGAGGATGGTGCAGGAGGCAGATGCCTCTACTGGTTCGGATACGCTTAGCGTTATTACCTATGGCATGGGTGTTTACTGGGCATTGGGCGCTGCAAAGCATTTCCCGGGCAAGGTTGAGATCATCGACCTGAGGACCCTGGTGCCGCTCGATACGGAGCTTATTTTTACTTCTGTCAGAAAACACCATAAGTGCTTGGTGGTTACAGAAGAACCGCGCAACAATTCATTCGCCCAGGCACTTGCAGGCAGAATTCAGCAGGAATGTTTTGCCGCACTGGATGCTCCTGTTCAGGTAATGGGTGCTGAAAATCTGCCCGCCATACCTTTAAACAGTACACTTGAAGCTGCCATGCTTCCCAATGCTGAAAAGGTAAAAGCGGCCATGGAGGCTTTGTTGAATTTCTAAAGTCAAATACACGTAATATGTTCCGGTTAAAACTGCCAACCGATCCACGATGGGTCAATATTGTAGAGAAGAATATTGAAGAAATTCTTACCGACCATGCTTACTGTGAGCAAAAAGCTGCTTCCAATGCCATCTCCATCGTAGTGAAGCATCCTGAGAAAAGTGATCTCGTGAAAGCGGTGCTGGAAGTGGCCAGGGAAGAACTTCAGCATTTCCAGATGGTGCATAACAAATTACTGGAGCGGGGCTATGTTCTTGGCCGTGAGCGAAGGGATGAATACGTGAATAAACTGTATGACTTCATGCGGAAAGGCGGCTCGCGCACCCAACAGCTCATCGACCGGCTCCTCTTTGCCGCCATGATTGAGGCGCGCAGTTGCGAACGCTTTAAAGTGCTCTCTGAAAATATTAAAGATGATGATCTGCGCGCCTTTTACCATGAACTTATGATCAGTGAGGCCGGTCATTACACTTTATTTTTGGGTTTCGCCAGGCAATATGCGGGGGAAGAAGATGTGGAGGCCCGTTGGCAGGAATGGCTCGATTATGAGGGGGAGATTATTCAGGGTTTTGGCAAAAGGGAAACTGTTCACGGCTGATCAGTCCTGACCGGCAATCTTTGCATCCAGTTTTTCGAATTCAGAATTACGGCTGATAAACTCTGGCACAATTTCCTTCATTTTCCTGACGATGGCTACATTGTTCTGCGCATGGAAAAGACCGATCAGTTGCCGTATGTCTTCCGAAACCTCCTGATAGTCGTACTCTTTTACTCTGGCTATCATGATTTTCTGATGGTGCGTAGGCAGGGTGTTTTCTTCATTCGCCAGCAGTTCTTCATATAGTTTTTCACCGGGACGCAGGCCGGTATATCTGATTTCGATATCCTTGCCGGGCTCAAGCCCGCTCAACTGTATCATCTTCAGTGCCAGGTCGGCAATACGCACTGGTTTACCCATATCGAAAATGAAAATTTCCCCTCCTTTACCCATACTTCCTGCTTCCAGCACCAGCTGACAGGCCTCACTGATAGTCATGAAGAAGCGCGTAATGTCGGGATGAGTTACTGTTACCGGATGCCCCGATTCAATTTGTTTTCTGAACCGGGGTATGACGCTGCCGTTAGATCCGAGTACATTGCCAAAGCGGGTGGTGATGAATTTTGTTTTCCCGATACCGTTCATGGATTGAATATAAATTTCGGCGATCCGCTTGGTGGCCCCCATGATATTGGTTGGGTTTACCGCTTTATCTGTACTGATCATTACAAACTTCTTGGCGCCGGATTCCAGGGCCAGGTCAGCTATAATTTTTGTGCCCAACACATTGTTCAGGATGGCTTCGCTTGGATTCAACTCCATCACCGGAACATGTTTATAGGCGGCAGCGTGAAAAATGATTTCAGGTTTGAAAGTTGTGTATACATTCCGCATCCGTTCCAGGTTGCGTATATCACCAATCACCATTTCGACCCTCCCCTTTTTGAATTCCCCGCGCTCCATGATTTCCAGTTCAAGTTCATAGAGTGGAGATTCGGCAATGTCTACCATGATCAGGCGCCCCGGGTTGAAAGGCAGTATTTGCCTTACGAGTTCACTGCCGATAGAGCCGGCGGCACCTGTAACCAATATCGTACGGTGTTGTAATTCCTCTTTGATAGCCTCAAGGTCAAGACGGATCGGATCCCTGCCAAGCAAATCTTCAATGTTAACCTTTCTTATTTGCTTAAAGCTGAGCTCACCGTTTATCCACGATTTAACAGGTGGGACATTGAGCACCCTTACATGATGTGAAAGGGAGGATTCAACGATGGATTGCTTTCTTTCGGGAGATATATTCTGAATGGCAATGATCAGGTTCTTTAAATTGCCTTTGTGAAGCAGTGCTTCCAGTTGTTCGGAAGGATAAATGGGTATGCCGTCCAGCTTCTTACCCGCTTTACGCGGATCATCATCGAGGAACCCCGCAACTTTATAGCGCGTGCCCTTATCCCTGTCGAGCGTGCGTTTGGTGATGAGCCCTGCCTCGCCGGCGCCGTAAATCAATACCCCGGTTTTTTCACTGCTGGGATTTTTTAATTCCATATAAATTACCTTCACCAGAAGGCGGCCTGTAACCATAAAAAACAGGGTGATAAGAAATTCGAGAATGATGATTGAAAAGGGGACCATGTATAAATCTGCCAGCCTGTAACTGAAAAGGTTGGTGATGGCCATCATCACCGAACCGGTGGCGAGTGTGAGCAGAATACGAACAGTATCACGGGTGCCCGTATAACGAATGATTCCGGTATAAATCCGGCTGACGAGGAAAGAAAGCGCGCGGACACCCATGACAAAGGGAATTACATAGCTGAAGGTGGCGATTTCAGAGGCCGGAACATTGAAATTGAAACGTACCAGGTAGGCTAATCCAATCGAAAGGAAGCATATAAACAGGTCAATCAGGAAAATGACGAAGCGCGGAAGGCTTCTGTTGGGCAATGTGAGGGTAAATGCCATCTGCATGTTGCTGAATCGGAGTCAAATTTACTAAAATCAGCAAGGAGCTTTTATCTATATTTGCAAAACTTTTCATTGTACCGATCTCCCTATGCCCCGTATTCTGTTTGTTGCTGCTCATCGCCCGCAAAGATCTCCCAGCCAGCGTTTCCGGTTTGAGCAGTATCTTGATTTGCTCGCAGCTGCCGGTTATGAATACGATTATTCATGGCTGATTGATGAGGCCGATGACGCTATCTTTTATCAGCCCGGCAACATGGTCAACAAAGCCAGGGTATTTGTAAAAAGCTGGATTCGCAGGCTCAAAGATACCCTCTCCGCAGGAAATTACGATATTGTTTTTGTTCACCGCGAAGCTTTCATGACCGGTTCTACACTTTTTGAAAGGCTGATTAAAAAGTCAGGAGCAAAACTGGTTTTTGACTTTGATGATGCGATATGGCATTACGATGTTTCCGACGCGAACCGAAAGCTGGGTTGGCTGAAAAGGCCTTCTAAAACCAAGGACATTATCCGCATTTCAGACATGGTGATTGCCGGGAACAACTACCTGGCCACCTACGCGGGTGCCCTCAATAAAAACGTTGAGGTGATTCCAACAACCATTGATACGGATTATCATAAGCCAAAGCTGTTACATGACTGGAATCCGGAATCGGTATGTATAGGCTGGACCGGCAGTCTCACCACGGTGAAACATTTCAGGATGATTGAACCTGTTCTACTTCGTCTCAAGCGTAAGTATGGGAACAAGGTAAGGTTTAAGCTCATTGGCGATGCATCTTATTATCAGCCCGAAATTGACCTGAGAGGGACCGCCTGGAAACTGAGTTCTGAAGTAGATGACCTCAGCGATATCGATATCGGTATTATGCCTTTGCCCGACGATGAATGGGCAAAAGGGAAATGTGGTTTCAAAGGACTTCAGTATATGGCCATGGAGATTCCGGCTGTGCTGTCGCCGGTGGGCGTAAATACCGAAATTATTCAGCATAATGTCAATGGCTTCCTGGCTTCGTCACCCGACGATTGGGAGTACCTGCTTTCCCTGTTGCTTGAAAACCCTGCCGAACGTCGCCGCCTGGGAGTGGAAGCCCGAAAAGTAATAGAAATGAAATATTCAGTGCATGCGCAGTGGCCGGTATACGAGCGCATATTTAAAAACCTTGTTCCCTGAAAATGATTATTTTTGCGCCTGATATAAAATGATGATGAGCGAAACCTTAACCCTGAAAGATACGGCATTGACAGCGCTGCACAAGCAACTGGGTGCCAAAATGGTACCGTTTGCCGGTTACCTTATGCCGGTGCAGTATGAAGGCATTAATATTGAGCACGATACCGTAAGGAACAAAGTGGGTGTATTTGATGTATCACATATGGGTGAATTCATTCTGAAAGGGGAGGGCGCACTCGACCTGATTCAAAGGGTCACCAGTAATGATGCGTCTAAATTAAGCCCGGGAAAAGCGCAATACAGTTGTTTTCCCAATGAGAATGGCGGGATCGTGGATGACCTGATCGTATATTACCTCGAAGATGGGCATTGGATGCTGGTGGTGAATGCTTCCAACATTGAGAAGGACTGGAACTGGATTCAGCGTTTTAATACCGGCAATGTGGAAATGCACAATATATCCGATCAGACCTCCCTGCTTGCTGTGCAAGGCCCCAAAGCCATCGATACCATCAAAAAGTTAACGGCGGTTGACCTTGCTTCCATACCTTATTACAGTTTTACCAAGGGAGAAGTTGCGGGATGCAAAAATGTACTGATTTCCAATACGGGTTATACAGGTGCCGGCGGCTTCGAACTATATTTTGAAAATCAATATGCCGAAGTGATCTGGAATGCACTGATGAATGCCGGTGCTGAATTCGGTATTAAGCCCTGTGGATTGGGATCAAGGGATACACTGCGTCTGGAAATGGGCTTTTGTTTATATGGAAATGATATAGATGATACCACTTCTCCACTAGAAGCGGGCCTGGGATGGATTACTAAGTTTACGAAGGAGTTCACCAACAGCGAAGCCCTGAAAAATCAGAAGGAAGCCGGTGTTCAGAGGAAACTGGTGGGATTTGAGATGACGGAAAAAGGGATTCCGCGTCATGGCTATGAAATCATCAATGCCGCCGGGAAGGTGATCGG
>CAZHSC010000069.1:0-19543 GCA_964534995.1 uncultured Bifidobacterium sp. | reverse complement strand
GCATAATACAACATTAGTTTTTATCTTCGTTGCATTAGAAACTTGAATCTACCTTTTAATAATTGCCGGGTTCTTTTAATTTTGGACCATGGGAAGAATCTGTTTGTTGTTGATTTTATTGCTGGGCAGTTGTACACAAAGAAAATTGAGGGAAGACAACGTTACTGTTAATGAAGACACCACCGTAGTTTCAGGGTCACAGTTTCTTCCCGGCGCATCGGTATTTTTAAGCAGGCTAGCCTGTAAGCAGAATGGCAATTTACATTATTCAGTGTATTATCCTGCCTCCTATGATACATTCAGTTCTTTTCCTGTGCTGATGCTTTTTGATCCACATGCCGACAGCGAATTGCCTTTGCGGATGTACAGCCACCTGGCTGATAAATACCGGTTCATTCTAATGTCGTCGTGTAATAGCAAAAATGGTAATGATGCCGCGCTAACGGCCGAAATCATCCAAACGATGCTGGCACAGGTGCGTTATCTTTCTAAAGCCGATACTTCCGCTATCCTTTGTGGTGGATTCAGTGGCGGTGCAAGGGTGGCTGCCATGGCCGGACTTTCTCCTTCAGGAATAAAGGCGCTCATTTTGTGCGGGGCGGGGATTCCGGCAGGCGCCTGGACCGGCCTCCCACCCCACCTGGTGCTAGCTATTGCCGGCAACCGGGATATGAATCTGTATGAAGTAATACGCTATAAAACACCCGACCCACGGCTACTAAGCCGTTATCAGGTAATCCGGTTTAACGGGGAGCATGCATGGCCGCCTTCTCAACAAATGGAGTATGCTTTTATAGCTTGCCGGAGCATCCTTCACAGAGACGGATTGCTGGCTTCAGAAAAATCATTATTGGAAAATGCCTACAAGGAAATGTCAACGCAGGTTGCTTTGGAAAAGAATCCTGTTTTCAAAGCCGAACTATTGAAGTCCATACTCAAGAATTTCCAGGGCTTACTGGACATGAAAAACGAAAGCGGTGAATATGAAAACCTGACCAGGTCTGTAAGTTACCGGAAAGCAATAAGTGAGGAGGAAAAATTGTTCATGGAGGAAGAAAGAGGGAAGGCTTATTATATGCAGGCCATTGGTACGAAGGATACAAATTGGTGGAAGACACAGATGCACTCAATGCTTGATACCCTTTCACTCGCGGCAGTACCCCTTAAAATTGACATGACAAAAAGAGTGCAGGGTGCCATCAGCCTAACTTTATACATGTCATTGATGAGGGCAATTTCAGCGTTGGCATTGGATCAGCAGCTTTACCTGTCGGCCTTGTACCGTTATGCAGATCCAGGCAACCCTGAAGCATGGTATTTATCCTCCGTGTCGGCTGCCAATGCCGGAAATGCCGCAGATGCAAAGAAATTTCTCGGCATCGCCTTTGAAAAAGGATTTAATGACCCGGCACGTTGCAGAAAAGAACCGGCCTTCTCATCTTTACTTTCTGATTACAGTTTTCAGTCTATTATACCATAAAATCAACATAAGATGATAGCATCAATAAGATCAGAGTATAACCGGCATTTTACAGCGGAAAAGTATAAGGCTTTCCTCCAGGATATGAATGCCGCTTTTTCATATGATATAGAATTCAGGGTTTCGGAAACACCCGTATTTATTGACAAAAATTTCAGGAAGATTATTGAAAAGGCCGGTGAAGAAATCGTGGATATTTTGGTAAAACCTGATTTCAAGTCATGCTCTGAATCTGCGATCCCTCCTGACCTCAGAGTGGCTAATGAAGATGAACATACCAGCTTGCTTGCCATTGATTTTGCCATTTGTACGGATGAAAAAGGTGCATACATCCCTCAACTTATAGAACTGCAGGGATTCGCTTCTTTGTACGCTTATCAGGAGTGGTTATCTGAAAAGTACCGGTCTCATTTTTCAATACCGGAAAATTTTGATAATAAATTTAATGGTTACACACATGAAACTTATATCGACCGGCTTAAAAGGATAATTATCGGCGACTGTGACCCCTGTGAAACCATTCTCCTTGAAATTGAACCTTGGAAGCAAAAAACACAAATTGACTTCTACTGTACGCGTGAATACCTGGGAATACCGGTAGTCTGCCTTTCAGAACTCATCAGGGAAGGAAGGCAATTGTATTATAAAAGGGAAGGAAGAAAAATCCCTGTTAAAAGAATTTACAACCGTGTCATTTTTGATGAATTGTTACAAAGGCCTGACTTTGACAATTTCCCATTTCACCTTACGGAAGATGTGAATGTTCAATGGGTCGCTCACCCAAATTGGTTTTTCAGAATCAGCAAGCATACGATGCCATCTCTTAAAAGCCCTTATGTTCCGGAAACCCATTTTGTCAGTGATTTAAAAAATGTGCCGGATGATCTCGATAACTGGGTGTTGAAACCCTTGTTCAGCTTCAGCGGCCAGGGGGTGGTCTTTGATGTGAGTAGATCCGATATTGATCAGGTCAAAGACCCTTCCAATTATATCCTGCAGAAAAAAGTAAAGTACGCACCTGTTGTGCAATCACCTACCGGTCCGGTGAAATGTGAAATACGATTGCTTTACCTCTGGGACGGACCCGAAAAAAGGCCGGAATTAACCATTAATTTAGGCCGTATGAGCAAAGGTAAAATGATAGGTGTTCGTTACAATAAAGATCTTGACTGGGTAGGCGGAACTACTTATTTTCTGGAAAAGGATTAATGGCTTTTAGGTGCCGGTGGTGGCAATTCAAAAGCTTTGGATTCATGTTGAAATTTTCCTTTATGCGCGCCGTCGCAAAATGGTTTGTTATTTGAAAGGCCGCAGCGGCAAAGTGAAACTGTTGTGCGTCCATTTAGGTTAAAAACATTTCCTTCTGGATCAGTAATGGTAAATTCTCCTTCAACCCGGATGGAGCCGTTGGAATTAATTTTAATGGTGGTTGACATATTATGCTTTTTTTTCAGGAAGATATGTATATAGTAACATTAATCCACACAGGCAACTGCAACTCATCAGTATGTAAAACACAACCATAATGGATTTGTTATAGGCATCGAGATTCATTTCATGCTGTACAATACCGATCAATGACAGGAAATTGGCAATCGTCCTTTGAGTAAAAATCACAAGGCCTGCAAAGGATAAGCCCAGTCCGGCCCAAATGGCTTTTGGATTTTTACGGCAATACCAGGCAACAGCCCAAACGGAAAGACCTAACAATACCGCAGCTGACATCATTTTGACGGCTTTATCGCCGATAATAAAATATGTAGTTAAGCCATTGATAATCAATAGTGAACCTTGTACCATCAAGGTGCGGATGTAGGGAAAAGAATGCATGGATTCGTTCAGTTTACAAGGGTATGAAAATAGAAATTTTAAAATAGACTTAACGGCGGACTGCTTTATACACCGGTATTTTGAAAATTACTTTTTAACATATCCGGGTATAACAATATTTCATAAAACGACGGAATCATTTACCTTGGTCATCAGTGATATTCACTAATTTCGCAAAATTGTTATAAACGTTGTTATGGTGATGCCGCCCTTGGCTGAACAAGCTGAAAATAAAACAAATGCCCCAAAAGTATTGATGCTTGGCTGGGAATTCCCTCCGGTCATTAACGGGGGCCTGGGGGTGGCATGTCATGATTTGTGTATTGCTCTTTCAAAATATGCAACGGTTACCATGATCATTCCGAAGTCAAATCCTGATTTTGTAGTTAAAAATTTGAACTTGATTGGACTGAATACCATTGATGCCAAAACATTACGTAATATAGGTCATGCGGATTCATATAAAAAGGTAAAGCAGGTTCATTTTATCAATACGCACCTGAACCCCTATTACAACAGCCATATTGAACCCCATCATGATCTTCAGAATTTGCGCAGCCAGTATCTGAAGACCATCAAAGTGGGCAACGAAACGGCGGAGATTTTTCAAATTGATGATTTGTATGGTGGTGATGTTATCGAAAAGGTGACAGTCTTCGGAAAGCTCGCGGCGAAACTTGCATTATCGTTGGATTTTGATATCATACACGCCCATGACTGGATGACTATGATTGCCGGAATGGAAATAAAGGCAAAAACCGGCAAACCACTAGTGATGCATATCCACTCACTGGAAGTTGACAGAGGAGGGCCTCAAAGTAAAGGATGGGTTTACCAGGTTGAGAAAAGGGGAATGGAATATGCCGATTTGCTCATGCCTGTTAGTAATTTCACAGGACATGTTATCCATGATTACTACCAGATTCCCTGGAGCAAAATTTTACCTGTGCACAACGGTATAAGGCCTGTTGAACCCTTTAAAAGCAGTCCGGTATTTAAAGAAAAGATGGTTTTGTTTGTAGGCCGGCTTACCCGGCAGAAAGGTCCTGAGTTTTTTGTGGATATCGCCGAAAGGGTGCTGGAGAAAGATCAAAATGTTCGTTTTGTCATGGCGGGTACCGGTGAATATTTTAATCCCTTGCTGGAGAGGGCCGCTCAAAAGGGAATCGCACACAGGTTTCATTTAACAGGCTTTCTTAATCTTGACAAAGTCCGGAAATTACTTTCCATCGCGGATGTGTATGTGATGCCCTCACTTTCCGAACCCTTTGGCTTATCGGCTGTTGAAGCAGTTCAATTCGGGATCCCCGCAGTCATCAGTAAGCAATCCGGGGTGTCGGAAGTGCTTCATGGTTCATTAAAATTTGATTATTGGGACATTAACCGGGCCGCCGGTTATATTTTAAATCTTTTACATGATCCTGTGCTTGCGCAAAATGTTATTGATGATGCTTTTAAAGACCTGGTAAATATCTCCTGGGATCATTCCGCCAAAAAGGTAATTTCCGGGTATAATCAATATAACCTGCTACCTGAATGTGTCTGAAAATCTCAGGCATTCACTGAATTCTGTTCATAACAACCCTTTTCAATACTGTTTTTTATTTTGAACTGCCGTATATTCGTCATTATTAAAGTAATTAAGCTATGCCATCCGTTTGTTTCTACTTCCAGGTACATCAACCATTCAGGTTAAAACGATATTCATTTTTCGATATTGGTAAAGATCATTTTTATGAAGATGATGAAAAGAATAAACTTATTCTGGACAAGGTTTCTGAAAAATGTTACCTCAAAACCAATCGCAAAATTCTTGACCTGATAAACCGGCATAAGGGTAAGTTCAGGGTATCTTATTCCATCAGTGGTACCGCCATTGAACAGTTTGAAAATCATCGTCCGGATGTATTGCAGTCATTTATCGATCTCTCAAAAACAGGTTGTGTTGAATTCCTTTCTGAAACTTATTATCATTCCCTTAGTTTCATCTTTTCGAAAAGTGAATTCAAGAGACAGGTCGAGTTACATAAAGAGAAAATAAAAACTTATTTTAATCAGACCCCCAAGGTTTTTAGAAATACTGAGTTAATTTATAATAATGAACTGGCCGCTTTCGTTGAAAAAATGGGCTACAAGGCAATTGTATGCGAAGGAGTGGACAGACACCTCGGTAACCGTACGCCCAATTCCCTTTACCAACCTGCCGGCACTTTAAAAATCAAGTCCTTTCTTAAGAACTATCGCTTATCGGATGATATTGCTTTTCGATTCAGTGACAGAAATTGGAGCGAATGGCCCCTGCATGCGGATACCTTTGCTTCATGGGTGCATAAAATTGCCGGGAACGGTGAGGTTATGAATCTTTTCATGGATTATGAAACATTTGGAGAGCATCAATGGGAAGAAACCGGTGTTTTTGACTTTCTGGATCATTTGCCCAAAGAAATACTTAAGCACTCCGATTTCGATTTCAAGACACTTTCCGAAGCAGCCGATCAGTATAAAGTTCGTGATATTTATGATGTTCCTGAATTTACAAGCTGGGCCGATGCGGAGCGGGATTTAAGTGCATGGCTGAGTAATGCCATGGAAAAGGAAGCTGCCAAACGTATTTACCAGTTGGAAGAAAAGGTGATGAATACCGGAAACAGGGACCTTGTTGATGTTTGGGGAAAATTGCAAACCAGCGATCATTTTTACTATATGTGTACTAAATTCTGGAGCGATGGCGATGTTCACAAATACTTCAGTCCTTATGATTCTCCGTATGATGCTTACATTTATTACATGAACGTGCTTGCTGATTTTGAAACCACTGTAGAAGAATTTGCAAAGGAATCGGCTCCGGTAAAGAAGTCCCGGAAGAAAAAGGAAACCGCCGATCATTAATTTAAGGCGGATCCGTTTAACCATAATGAAATAAATGGACTGATGTCAAGCGGAAATCTTGATCATTCTAAAGTCAGCGCAGCCGGAATGCTGGTAACGCTTGGCATTGTTTACGGTGATATTGGTACTTCGCCGCTTTATGTGATGAATGCGGTAATTGGTAAAAAAGCCATTGATGAAACTCTGGTATTAGGCGGTCTCTCCTGCGTTTTCTGGACGCTCACTATTCTTACGTCGGTTAAGTACATCATACTTACACTCAGAGCCGATAACAAAGGGGAAGGTGGCATTTTTTCACTCTATGCCCTTGTCAGAAAAATGCATATTAAATGGCTGGCGGTTCCCGCAATGATTGGTGGTGCCGCACTGCTCGCAGATGGAATCATCACCCCTCCTATTTCTGTTGCTTCCGCCATTGAAGGGTTAAAGGTCATTAACCCTGATATACCTACTGTTCCAATTATTACCTTTATCCTTTTTGGCTTGTTTTTCATTCAGCAGTTTGGTACCCGTTTCGTTGGTCGCTTTTTTGGGCCTGTCATGTTGATCTGGTTTTCAATGCTGCTGATATTAGGAGTCTTTGCAATCCTTCAAAACCCGATTGTCTTTAAGGCAATAAACCCGTATTATACTTTTTACCTCATTACTGCTTATCCGGATGGCTTTTGGATATTGGGAGCGGTTTTCCTCTGTACTACCGGCGCTGAAGCCCTCTATACGGATTTAGGTCACTGCGGCAGAAGTAATATTCGCGTTAGCTGGGCATTTGTTAAAACAGCTTTATTGCTTAATTATTTTGGTCAGGGCGCATGGTTGTTAAACCATACCGGCAGTTTTATTGGTAACATGAAGCCTTTTTATTCGCTGATGCCCGACTGGTTTCTGTTAACCGGAATTATTATAGCAACATCCGCAGCTATTGTCGCCAGCCAGTCTTTTATAAGCGGAATTTTTACACTCATCAATGAAGGGATGCGATTGGACTTTCTACCCAAGGGCAGAATTGAATATCCCACTGATGTAAGAGGGCAATTGTACATACCTGGTATAAACTGGTTGTTATGCCTGGGTTGTATCGGGATCGTTTTATACTTCAGGCAATCATCTAATATGGAAGCGGCTTATGGTCTTTCAATTATTGTTACTATGCTAATGACAACGCTGTTATTGACTTATTATCTTTACTTAAAGAAATATCCCCGTTGGGTGATAGCATCTGTTTTTTTGGTTCTGATAGTTATCGAAACAGCATTCCTGGTTGCCAATCTAAGTAAATTTTCTCATGGAGGATATGTTACCGTATTTATCCTGACAGGTATCGTCATTATCATGTGGGTATGGTATGATGCCCGTAAAATCCGGACCGGCATGGTGGAATTTGTGAAACTGGATAAGTATTATGATATCATTACTGATGTCAGTAAAGATCTGAGCATTCCTAAATATGCCACCAATCTCGTATATATGACAAGTGCGAGGTCATATAATGAGGTGGAGAATAAAATAATTTATTCTATCCTGCAAAAACAACCGAAACGGGCCGATGTTTACTGGTTGGTGCATGTAGATGTAATTGATGAGCCCTATACCATGGAGTACAGTGTGAAGGAATTGGTGGAAGATAAAATTATTTATGTTCGGTTCCGCATTGGATTCAGGGTTGAACCAAGGATTAATCTCATGTTCAGGCAGGTGGTTCAGGAACTGGTAGAACGTAAGGAGGTAGATATTACCAGCCGTTACGCTTCCCTGAATAAACAACATCTGGCCGGTGATTTCAGATTTATTGTCATGGAGAAGTTCCTTTCTTATGAAAACACGCTGAAGTTTTATACTAAACTTATACTGAATTTGTACTTCTTTATGAAGCGGCTGAGTCTTAGTGAAGAAAAAGCCTTTGGTCTGGATACCAGTTCGGTGTTGGTAGAAAAAGTACCACTTATTGTTACACCACCAGGCTCCTATAATTTTACGAGGGTTCATTCATCCCGAAACGGAAAATAAAAAAAGGCCGATTCATTAAAATCAGCCTTTTTCCATTTAGATGATTCTTTACTTTTTCAGGAAAGTTTTTACAGATAGTTTATTACCCGAACTGATCAGTAAACGGTATATACCGGTCTTTAATTCAGCGGGGACATTGATTGTGTACTCTTGTACACCCGGGTTGCCCGGATAAACGAAACGTTCGGATAAGATCTTACCTGAGATGTCAGCATATTGGAGGATCAATGGTTGATGGTCAGTTAAATTTACACGGATCCGGGCCTCACTGGTGAGGGGATTGGGATATAGCAATGCGCCGAAAGGATCGTTCTCGATGGAAGAGATCCCTGAGGTTGTGCTTTCATTGACCGTAAGGGTATTGGTACGGATTATATCACCATTGGATTGATTGTTTCCGTTGGCAAAATTAAAGGCTCCGTAAAAAGTAACTGAACCGGTTCCGGCTGCCGGGGCCACCCAGTCGAAAGTCCATGTCCTTCCACCCGTTCCGGAAGTTCCCGAAGAGGTATGGGTGATATACTTTGTACCGACAATTTTGGTGGCGGATGGATTGGTAACTATAATGGTACCGAGTAAGGCCCCGCTGGCATTCATTGGTGAAATTTGAAAGCCGTATTTATTTATCCCACTTTGTGCAGGGGATGCAGTAATGGTGTAGGTTTGACCGGGCACATAGCCACTTGCTGGAATATTTGAACTGATAATCTGACTGGGAGATACGCTGGCGGTTCCGACATGACAATTGGAGGCCGCGCAGGTTTGGCCGTCAAATGGCGAACCGGTTCTCCCTGCAGGAGCTCCTTGCCCATTGCTGATCGCCTGGTTATTTTCGGACTGTATGATTGTCAATAGGGAGAAACAAGTAATGGAAACAATAGTAAAGTTTTTTTCATTGATAAGGGTTTGATTTTATGATCCCAATTATAGGGATTAAATGTTAAAACATGCATGTTTTTAAAAAAATTATTTATAAAATCTAATAATTTATTGATGTATTACAAAGAGTTGCATTGATTCATTTATTTTCGAACATTCCAATGTGCTGAAATGAACAAAGAACAGGCAGAAAAAAGGATCGATGAACTTACATCCTTAATCAATGAACATAATTACAGATATTATGTTTTGGATGAACCTTCCATCTCTGACAGGGAGTTTGATTTGCTGCTGGAAGAACTGATTCAATTAGAAAAAGAGTACCCTGATTTACAAAAACCGGAATCGCCCACACAAAGAGTTGGTGGAGAGGTAACCAGGGAGTTTAAATCGGTGAAGCATAAATACCCGATGCTTTCATTGGGAAATACTTATTCTGAAACTGAATTACTCGAATTCCATGAGAGGATTATCAAACTGATTCCGGGAGAAAGTATTGACTATGTTTGCGAATTAAAGTTTGACGGGGTTGCTATCGGTCTTACCTACCATAAAGGGAAGCTGGTGCAGGCTTTAACCAGAGGCGATGGAATACAGGGGGACGATGTTACCTCTAATGTAAAAACCATTAAATCCATTCCGTTGATTTTGCATAAAGGGGATTATCCTGATGAATTTGAAATTCGTGGAGAAATAATTTTACCTCATGCTGTTTTTAAACGTATCAATGAAGAGCGCGCCGATATTGGGGAGAGCCCTTTTGCCAATCCACGTAATTCAGCAGCGGGAACACTTAAGTTACAGGACAGCGCTGAGGTAGCAAGAAGAAAACTTGATTGCTTTTTATATGCCCTCTATGGAGATCAGCTATCCTATCAAACGCATGAGGAAGCACTTTGTGCCGCGGCCACCTGGGGTTTTAAAATTTCAGGAGATAGAAAACTTTGTCATGGAATTGATGAAGTACTAAAATATATTGACGTATGGGAAACTGCCCGTCAATCACTGCCCTTCGACATTGACGGCGTTGTTATTAAAGTAAACAGTTACCGTCAACAGGAAGAATTGGGCTTCACAGCGAAATCGCCAAGATGGGCGATCGCTTATAAATATAAAGCCCAGTCCGCCTCTACCCTTCTTAAAAGCATACGATACCAGGTAGGCCGCACTGGTGCCATTACCCCCGTTGCCAATCTTACTCCTGTATTGCTGGCAGGAACAACCGTTAAAAGTGCATCGGTACATAATGCTGATCAAATTGAAAAACTGGATTTACATATCGGTGATACGGTGTTTGTTGAAAAGGGAGGTGAAATTATACCTAAAATTACGGGTGTTGACTTGTCAAAAAGGCCACACGATGCCTTGCCTGTAAAATTTATTCATAAGTGCCCGGAATGTGACACTCCCTTAATCCGAAAAGAGGGTGAGGCGCAACATTATTGTCCCAATGACAAAGGATGTCCCCCGCAAATTAAAGGCAGGATTGAGCATTTTACAAGCCGGAAGGCCATGAATATTGAAGGACTTGGCTCTGAAACCATCGACCTTTTTGTTTCAAAAGGCTTACTGAAGGATGTGGCAGATATTTACGACCTCAACGCGGATCAAATCATGAAACTGGAGCGATTCGGGGAAAAATCTGCCGGTAATATCATAGAGGGTATCCGGAAATCGAAATCCGTGCCCTTTGAAAGGGTGTTGTTTGCAATCGGTATCCGCTATGTTGGGGACACCGTCGCCAGAAAACTGGCGCGTTACTTTTTGAATATCGATGCGTTGATGAACGCTGGTACCGAACAACTGATGGATGCTCCGGAAGTTGGACAGAAAATTGTATCGAGCATCAAGGACTATTTTGCTGATCATCAAAACAGGGAATTGCTGCTAAGACTGAAGATGGCTGGATTGCAGTTGGAGATAGCTCCGGGTGAACAATTACATAAGCGCAGCGATAAACTTAAAGGACTTAGCATTGTAATAACCGGAACTTTTGAAAAGCATAGCCGCGAAGATTATAAACAGATTATAGAAGAAAACGGTGGTAAAGTAAGCTCAGGAGTCACCAAAAAGACCGATATCCTGCTAACCGGCAGCGATTGCGGTCCCAGTAAACTGGAGAAGGCACAGGAGTTTAAAGTGAAAATAATGGATGAAACCGCTTTTAATACGATGTTAAATGACTTTTAATTTATGTTGGATATTTAGTAGTTGGCAGGTATAAAACTTTTACTCCGGCCTGTGGATTCGTTATGAATGTACCGGAATTCAGTTAAGGTCGGGCTGTCGGCCACCCTTTCGGGTGACGGTAGCGCCTGAAATCCGGCTTTGTTTAAGAAATTATTAACTTTAAGCCCTCAGGGTATTAAACAGGATGAAGAAAACATTCCGTCAGAAAATCGGTCGGTACCTGTTTCTCCGCGAGTTCAGAAACAATCGGAAAAGTAGTGGTATTGTATCTTACAACGATGCGAAATCTATTGGTATTTTATATGACTCTACCAATGAGAATCACTATAATCTGGTTAAAAAGTATGTGCGGATGATGCGGGAACAGGACCACAAGGAGGTACTTGCATTGGGCTATTTTGACGGCAAGGACTTACCTCCTATGCGTTTCGCCAAACTCGGCCTTGATTTCTTTACCAGAAAAGATCTCAACTGGTACTTCAAACCCATTGCGCCTGTTGTGAAAAATTTTGTACAGCGTGAATTTGATATTTTAATAGATCTTCATACAGGAAACAATGTTCCTTTCAGATTTATTGTTGCCAGTTCAAAAGCAAGTTTTAAAATCGGGAAATATGATCATCTGTCGGTTCCCTTTTATGATTTTATGCTGAGCGTATCGGATTCTCTCAGTTTTCCTCAATTCATTGAACAGGTTAACCATTATTTAATTTCATTCAGAAATGAACACAGTAAGTAAAAAATTGTCGGGTACCGGTGTAGCCCTGGTGACCCCTTTTCATAAAAACGGAAGCGTAGATTTTAAATCGCTGGGCAAACTGGTTGAACATATCATAAAGGGTAAGTGTGAATACCTGGTTTCCTTGGGTACAACCGGAGAGAGTGTCACTTTGAACAGCGATGAAAAGAAGGCTGTTGTGGATTGCGTTCTTGAATCCAATGCCGGTCGCTTGCCCGTAGTCCTCGGACTTGGGGGTAATAATACGCAGGACATTCTTCAGCAACTGCGAGGCCTGGAGTTTGATGGGATTTCAGCAATACTTTCTGTGTCGCCCTATTATAACAAACCCTCACAAAAGGGTATCATCCAACATTATAAGGTAATCGCGGAAGAGTCACCTGTTCCTTTGATTATATACAATGTACCGGGGAGGACAGGGTCAAATATTCTGGCTGAAACTACCCTGGAGATTGCCCATTCCTCTTCAAATGTTATTGGAGTCAAGGAGGCCAGTGGCAATATGGAGCAGATAATGTCCATAATCAAAGAAAGGCCATCCGGATTCCTGGTCATTTCAGGAGACGATGGCATTACCCTGCCCCTTATTGCCGCCGGAGCTGATGGTGTAATTTCAGTGGTGGCTAACGCATACCCCAGGCTCTTTTCCGAAATGGTAAGATTGTCACTTAAAAATGAATTTAAAAAGGCCCGGCAACTGCATTATGAAGTGTTTTCTCTGATCCCATTGTTATTTGCGGAAGGGAGCCCGTCAGGTATTAAAAATGTGCTTAAACAACTCGAAATTTCAGAGGATACCGTTCGATTGCCGCTGGTTAATATTTCAAAACAACTGTCTCAACGTATCAGCCGTTTAACAGAACAAATAAAATAAGTCTGTATTTTATTCATTTAATTGAAGATGTTTTAAAGGTTGATTTTGCCAGCTCCTGAATTTTTACATTATTATGTGATTTTCTTTTGTGCATGCGGTTACAGTTTGTAGTATTAGCTGTAAATTTGTTTAACAAATAACCGTGTTATAAAATGAAAAAAATATTCGGTCTCCTGCTTATGATCGTATTGCAAAACTATGCATATGCGCAATTTAATTTAACGCTGAAAGGCCATCTTCCTTATCCCAATAACACTTGTGCGGGTATTTGGCATTATGTGGATTCTCTTGGCAATGAATACGCTCTTGTTGGTGTTGATGACCGGGTGGCCATAGTCGATGTTACCCTTGCTACCAATCCGGTGGAAGTATTTTCTGTTCCCGCCCTGGCAGGTCAAAGCAGTTTATGGCGCGAAATAAAAACCTATGACTCGTATGCATATGCCGTTTCCGAAGGAGGCGGAGGGTTAATCATCATTGACTTAAGTGATTTACCCGATTCAATTCATTCGAAACACTGGTATGGTGACGGCGCGATTGCCAATCAGCTCAATTCGGCACATACCATAGCGGTAACGGATGGCTATGCTTATGTTTTTGGTACCGGAGGAGGGCTTGCAAATGGTGGCGCTGTTATATTAGACCTTGCGGATCCATGGAACCCGACATATGTGGGTATGTATACGCAGAATTATATACACGATGGATTTATCCGCGGTGATACGCTGTGGGCGGGCGAAATATATGCCGGTCAGTTCAGCGTAGTCAATATTTCCAATAAGGCGAACCCTGTATTAATTACCACACAGAGTACTCCGGGACAGTTTTGCCATAATACCTGGCTTTCCGACAACTCTCAGTTCCTTTTCACAACGGATGAACTCAATAATAAACCCCTGGGATCATTTGATGTAAGCAATATTTCAAATATTAAACTGGTGGATGAGTATTTTACTGATAGTATGCCTTCACAAGAGGTGCATAATGTAAGGGTATTAAACGATTTTCTTATTAACCCGTCCTATGGAAGCCAACTGACAATTTGTGATGCCGCCAGGCCTGAAAATATCATTGAAATTGCCAATTATCCTACCGGGTCTTTTCTATGCTGGGATGCCTCTCCCTACCTGCCAAGCGGAAACATCATCGTGGCAGACGTAGATGGTGGTGTATACGTGTTTGAGCCTAATTATGTCAGGGCCTGTTACCTGGAAGGTAATGTAACGGATAGCCTAACCGGATTGCCATTAAACAATGTCACCATTTCCATTAATCCTGCTTCAAAAAGTACCAAGACAAATATTGTTGGTGACTATAAAACAGGTTGTGCTGTAGCCGGTGTTTATGATGTGGAATTCAGGAAAGCCGGTTATTTTACACGGCAGTTCACCGGAGTGTCTTTTGCCAACGGACAGTTGGTTGTTTTGGATGTTAAAATGCTTCCATTTGTCCTCCAGGGAACCGTTACCGATCAGATAACTGGATTAGGGATCCCATCCGCTACTGTTTATGCCGACGATGGTGATAATTCCGTGTTTACCATAGCGGATTTGAATGGAAATTTCACTTTCTCAAATCTTAGCAGCGGATGGATTGATATAACCTCCACCAAATGGGGGTATAATTCTTTTTGCCAGAGTGTATTGGTAACCGGTCAGTCGCCAGTGGTATTTTCATTGACTCCCGGCTATTATGATGATTTTATTACGGATCTTGGCTGGACTGTGAATTCATCTGTATTGAATGGTGACTGGGAACGGGCAATTCCTGAGGCCACAAGTCTGGGTGCCATTCCGCTGAATCCTGGTATTGATGAGAGTTTAGATTGTGGTGAATATGCATTTGTTACCGGGAATGCCGGAGGTTCGCCCAGTAACGACAATGTGGATGACGGCTACACTGAATTGGTTTCACCTGTTTTTGATCTCACCACCTACCAGGATCCTTACATCCATTACAGCAGGTGGTTTGCCTGCCCCGGCAATGTCCCTCTGAATAACAGGGATACAATGTTTATATCAATCAGCGACGGAATCAATTCAGTTATACTTGAGTCTATTCACCTGGGTATTTCCGGTACAGGAACCTGGGTAAACAACAGTCATCGTATTGCTAATTTTATCAGTCCTTCTTCAAATATGAGGTTGCATGTGTATATTTCGGATAAACCAGGCAGTGGTAATTACCTGGAAGGTGGGTTTGATGTTTTCAGAATAACGGAAGGAACCCAGTCACTTCAATTGCTTGAAAGGGGAAATACTTTTAACTTGTTTCCAAATCCCGGAGACGGTAACTTCAGCGTTAGATTGAATGAGTATATAAAAGACAGGAAATATTTGATAAGACTGACGGATATAACCGGGAGGTTATTGTTTTCTGATGTCATGAATGACAGTATAAAAGAATTAAACGGATCTCTCCTACTTTCACCTGGTATTTACCTGGTTTCATTGATAAGCGAGGGCAAAACACTGGAAACGGTTAAATACATCAAGAACCGGTGATACCGTTTTCTTCAAAATTCACATGACCTGTTAAATAAATAGAATCCTGTTTCTGTTTTCTAATGCCTGGTTTCTTGGAATTTTTCCGGGAGGAATCAGTGTGATTATTCTGTAATCGACTATTCAACAATAGGTTCTATGTCAGATTCCCTTTGTACCTTTGTACGATACATGTACAAAATGCACCTATACCGCTCTCTGCTGAATGTACTCTTTGTATTACTTTTAAAACTTCCGGTGTATGCCCAGTTAAAACCGGCAAACATTCACCCATTGGTGAATGTACCATTCAGCTATTCGTTCTACAGCGAAACATTTGATTCCAGTGCCCGGGAATGGCCGGTTATCTCCTCCAATGAGAATTTATTCATTATGCAGGAAGGGGAATACATTCTTCATCGCAAATCAAAAATTTCCCCTTTTGCCATCATTGGAGAGTTTAATGAACCCTTCAGCTCCTTCAAGTTTGTTACCTCTTTAAAATTAATTAAAAGTGCTTCAGAGGATGGCAGCATTGGTTGCATTTTTATGGCTCAGCCTGGTGGAAAAGGAGGTTTTATCTTTGAAATCAATCAGAGAGAAGAGTACCGTTTAAGGCAAATTACATCAAGTGGTTATGAATACCTTACCGGAAATCCTAAAGAGGGAGGATGGTCGAAGTCCAGTTTGTTGAAACCGGTGAATATGGCCAATCTCTTTGAAGTACGGACTTTTGACAGAAAATATGATCTTTACCTGAATGGAAAACTATTATTGAATTTTATCGAAAATGCATATGCTTCAGGTAATTTAGGTTTTATTATTGGTCCTGGCACCATAGGAAAAGTTGATTTTGTGTATCTTTTCTCCAATGAGAAAAAAGAACTCTCGACGGATATAATCAATGAATCGGATCCGGATAAGAAAGCGGAAACAGATATTGTTGAATTGGCTGAATCACTTATACAGTTGAAGCTTCAGCTTAACAAAATGGAGAAGGAAAACGGTGAATTAAAGGAACGTCTCGAGTCTTTCAGAGGAATTGAAATCGAACAGCATAAAATGAAGGCAAATTATGAAGGGCGAATTGCCGCATTGGATAAAAAAATGAAGCAACAGGACAAGAGTTTTGATTCATTATTGCTGATAAATGCCGAACTCCTGAGATATAAAGAGATGGTGAAAGGGAACGAAAGTGGTGATGTCGTTATTTCTCTTTCAAAAAATCTGAAAGCCGAAAAACTTAAAGCAGATGAATTTGCAAGGCAAAACCAGGCATTGAAGGATTCCATCCGTGTGCTTAACGCGATTATCAAAAAAGAACCGGCCGGAACCATGAAAAAAGAAGATAGTAATACCCCCGTCAAACCCGTAAAGGAAGAAGAAAAAATATTTGTCTTACCCAAGGAAAATTAAATTCAATTTAGCTTTCAGTCCATCCTTTAAGATATGTCAACTCAGGGAGAAATCAGAAAAATCACCACGCATACATTGCTGGAAATGAAAAAACATGGCGAGCCTATCGCCATGTTGACCGCCTATGATTTCAGTATGGCCAGGATCATAGATTCTGCAGGCATGGATGTTATCCTGGTGGGGGATTCGGCAAGTAATGTGATGGCCGGCCATGAAACCACGCTTCCGATTACCCTGGAACAAATGATCTATCATGCCGCTTCTGTTGTCAGGGCAGTGCATCGTTCGCTGGTGGTGGTGGATCTGCCCTTCGGGTCTTACCAGGGAAACTCCAAAGAAGCCCTTAATTCAGCCATCCGTATTATGAAGGAGACAGGGGCGCATGCGGTCAAACTCGAGGGCGGACGGGAAGTAAAGGAAGCCATTGAACGTATTGTGTCGGCTGGCGTACCCGTTATGGGACATTTGGGACTTACGCCACAGTCTATCTATAAATTCGGTACGTATGTAGTGCGTGCGAAGGAAGAAGCGGAAGCCGCGCGTTTACGGGAGGATGCTTTATTATTAGAAAGTATCGGTTGTTTTTCATTGGTATTGGAGAAGATACCCGCAAAACTAGCCCGGGATGTATCCCAGAGTATAAAAATCCCCACCATTGGCATTGGTGCCGGCCAGGGTACCGACGGTCAGGTGCTGGTATTGCATGACATGCTTGGAATAAATAAGGATTTTAATCCAAGATTTTTAAGGCGCTATATGAACCTTTTTGATGAAATCAAGCATTCCGTTGAACATTATATTTCGGATGTAAAATCAAAGGATTTTCCCAATGAACATGAACAGTATTAACTGTGTATATGGCCGATGAACTGGACATACTGTATGAAGATAATCACATCATTGCTGTCAATAAAAAACATGGCGACATAGTTCAGGGTGATAAATCCGGCGATGAACCTCTCAGCGAAAAGGTTAAAACCTATATCAAGGAAAAATACAATAAGCCGGGTGCCGTATTCCTCGGTGTGATCCACCGGATTGACAGGCCAGTGAGCGGAGTGGTGATTTTTGCCAGGACAAGCAAGGCGTTGGAAAGGATGAATAAACTTTTCAGAGAGAAGGACATTCAAAAAACGTATTGGGCCATCGTAAAAAACATACCTCCGGAAACACAAGATCATTTAATGAGATATCTCGTTAAAAATGAAAAGCTGAATAAGAGTTTTGCTTCTGCTGTACCTAAAAAGGGAGCACTGGAAAGCACGCTTGATTACCGCTTGTTAGCTTCATCCGATTCTTACCATCTGTTGGAAATCAATCCTCATACCGGGCGACATCACCAGATCCGTGTGATGCTTGCTGACATCGGATGTCCAATTAAGGGTGATGTAAAATATGGCTTTAACCGTAGCAATGAGAACGGCTCTATACATCTGCATGCCCGGGAGGTAAAGTTTATTCATCCTGTTTCAGGAAATGAAATTGCGATATCCGCAACACCCTCGCAACTGGATCCCCTGTGGAATTACTTTTGTAAAAAAATTCTTTAATCTTATGATCATTGCTTTATAAAATAGCATAGCGGTTACATTTTTTATTTAAAATGAATTACCTACTCTATTGATAATTAGAGCAGAGCAGCCCATAATTTTGACTGCCGAAATGACTGTTAACGAATCTGGTACATTTCTTGATATCTTTGTACAGTTCTTAACATATGGGGTCGACAGGAATCGACAGAAGGAGTAATAAGCAGGTAAGCATGCAGGGCCATGGATGATGTCCCTTTAAACGCACATCCGATCGTCTAAATGGCGAAAACAACTATGCGCTTGCTGCCTAATTCCGAAGCGGAATTAGCTTAATCTTCGGCTCAAGGAGCCGGGACGAGCTGCCCTACCCCTGCCTCCCGCCTGCCGGGCGGAGGATCAGGGCATCATAATGGCAGGCTGGTTACATCGGAGTTCTGACGGTGAAACAAGATCAAAGAACTAAGGAAGGTGATGGTTTGTAACTCACCGCAAACCTTCCCTACAATTCAAGCAGATACTAAGCATGTAGAAAGCTTGTTGATTCCCTGGCTGGACGTGGGTTCAAATCCCACCGGCTCCACCAATACCACCCTTCACTGGCTCAGTGAAGGGTTTTTTATTTACGGTACTTTGCCTTTTTTCAAAGAGGATGCAGACTGACAAATTTTGAGAAGGCAATTTGTGAGGTCTGAAACAGGATTTTGTACGTTTCAGTAAACAGGAGACTCGTCCATACAGCTCCATTTACTAATTTTAATCAGAAATAATTAAGTATGGAGCTTATCATTCAACATCTTTCAAAAACTTATTCCAATGGCGTAAAAGCCCTTCAGGATGTCAGTTTAACTATTCCAAAAGGAATGTATGGTTTGTTGGGTCCCAATGGAGCCGGGAAATCCACCCTGATGCGAACCATTGCCACTTTGCAGGAACCCGATGAGGGCAGTATCCGGCTTGGGGAGTTGGATGTGCTGACGGATAAAATGGCACTTCGTAAGGTATTAGGTTATTTACCTCAGGAATTTGGTGTTTATCCGAAAATAACGGCCCTGGATATGTTGGACCATATCGCCTTGTTGAAGGGAATAGAACAGAACAGGAAAGAACTTGTGGATGATCTTTTAAAAAGGGTGAATTTATGGGATGTGAGGAAAAAGGCACTTGGGGGGTTTTCGGGAGGTATGAAGCAGCGTTTTGGTATCGCACAGGCCCTGCTAGGGGATCCGC
>CAZHSC010000068.1:0-19736 GCA_964534995.1 uncultured Bifidobacterium sp. | reverse complement strand
AATCTATCATCCACAAGGGCTTTGCGTGATATCACCGAAAAGCATGGTGGCACGTATAACGCCTCCGCAGTTGGCGAAGTTAATGTGGTGGAGATGATGAAGGCTACCTCAGCTGTCATCGGAGGCGAAGGGAATGGAGGTGTGATTTTACCCGACCTGCATTACGGCCGTGATGCTCTGGCAGGTATTGCTTTGTTTCTTTCTTTGCTGGCAACTTCCGGAAAATCCTGCTCCATGCTGCGCGCTTCCTATCCTGACTATTTTATATCCAAGAATAAAATTGAATTGACCCCGGAAATTGATGTGACTGAAATTCTTGAACGAATCAAAGAGAAGTATCACAAACAGCCGGTGAATACCATTGATGGAGTAAAAATTGAGTTTGAAAAGGAATGGGTGCACTTGCGCCGTTCAAATACGGAACCAATCATCAGGATTTACAGCGAAAGCCAGTCCCTTACTACCGCCGATAACCTTGCAGGTAAGATCATTTCCGATATTAAAGATATTCTTTCTTCCCTGTTAACAAAAGCCTGAAAATTCTGAATTGATTATGAAAGTTTATCTTGACAATGCGGCAACGACGCCCATCGCACCCGAAGTGGTGGAGGCCATGATCCCCATGTTACAGTACCAGTTTGGAAACCCTTCATCAATCCATGCTTTTGGCCGTGAAGTCAGGACCGCTATTGAAGCTGCCAGAAAGAAGGTGGCATCCTTGCTGAATGCTTCACCCTCTGAAATATTTTTTACTTCCGGTGGAACGGAAGCTGATAATATGGCGATTCGCTGCAGTGTGCATGACCTGGGTATCCGGCATGCCATTACCAGCGCCATGGAACATCATGCCGTCCTTCATACCCTGGAAGACATGGCGCAACGGGGTGAGATTAAACTGAGCCTGGTAAAACATGATGAACAGGGGCATATTGACCTGGCGGATCTTGAAAAATTGCTTTCGGAAAACGAAAGGTCTTTCGTTTCACTGATGCATGCCAATAATGAAACGGGAACCTTGATATCTATTGAAAAAACCGGTGAAATTTGCCGTAAATACAATGCCTTGTTTCATTCGGATACCGTTCAGACGATGGGTCATTTTTCGCACGATTTATCAAAACTGCCCGTTGATTTTATTACCGGGGCGGCACATAAGTTTCATGGGCCCAAGGGAATTGGCTTTTTATATATAAATCACAATGTGAGGATAAAACCATTCATTACCGGCGGAGCCCAGGAGCGGAATATGAGAGGCGGTACGGAAAACGTGTATGGGATTGTGGGGCTAGCCAGGGCGCTTGAAATGTCCTACCAGCATATGCAGGAGGATATCAAAAAGGTGTCCGGTCTTAAGAACTATATGATTGAAAGATTGAAAAGTGACATTGCGGGAGTCAGTTTTAATGGGGATATAAGCCCCGGTAACAGTTTGTATACTGTGTTAAACGTTTCTTTTCCTCCCAATGACAATGCGGAAATGCTTTTGTTTAACCTTGACATTGCGGGTATCGCGTGCTCTGCAGGCAGCGCCTGTTCTTCAGGGAGTGAGGTGGGTTCCCATGTATTGAGAGCCTTGAATTATGATGCCAACAGACCCGCTATACGCTTTTCATTCAGTCGCTTTAATACCGAAGAGGAGATCGATTATTGTATGGAGAAATTGAAAGAGTTTTTCCTGATTAAAGCCTGACAGTCCCGGGCCTGCTCTCAGCAATCAACTTAACCTTTTTTTTACTTGCTATCCTCCATGTTTTTTTATAATTTTATCCATGGAAATGAAATGGGAATCGGTCTTTCATAAATGCTTTATTGCACTTTTGTTTTTTCTGATAAGCAGCGGCCTTTTACAGGGGCAGTCGCCGCTGAATGTGCAATTCAGGTCGCAGTTAAGTTATGGCAGTACTGTAGATCTGTCCAATATCTGGGGATATGTTGATTCGTTTGGCAATGAGTATGCACTGGTAGGTACGCAAACCGGATTGTCTATTGTTGATGTTACCAATCCCGCCAGCCCTGTTTTAAAATTCCAGGTTCCGGGTGTGAATTCTTTTTGGAGGGAAGTTCAAACCTGGGGTTCCTATGCTTATGTAACGACCGAGGGTTGTTGCCCGGGCTTGCAAATTGTAAATCTTTCGAATCTTCCGGCTTCTGTGAGTTCTAAGTACTGGACAGGTACTGGTGCGGTGGCTGGCCAGGTGGGCAGGATACATTCCCTGCATATCCGTGATGGTTTTGCCTATCTCAACGGCTCACAGCTATTTGGCGGGGCGGCCCTGATAGTTTCACTGGCAGATCCCTGGAATCCCGTATACCTTGGCAATACCGCCATGAGCCTGACAGGTAACCAGCGCTACGTGCATGATTGTTTCGTGCGTAATGACACCCTTTGGGGCGCCCATATTTATGCCGGATTTTTTTCCGTGATGGATATTTCCAATAAGAGCAATCCTGTGCTGATCGCCACCCAGTCAACACCGGGTTTGTTTACACACAATGCCTGGATGTCGGATAGCAGTACGTCGGTACTGTTTACTACGGATGAAGTCAGTAACAGTTATCTTACCTCATATGATGTCAGCAATACCGGTAATATCAGCATGCTGGATAAGCTGCAGGGAATGCCGGGGAGTGGTTCAATCATTCATAATACGTATATCCGTAATAGTTATGCTATTAATTCATACTATAAAGACGGAATCACCATTGTTGATGCATCCCGTCCCGGGAATCTCATTACGGTTGGCCGTTTTGATACCTATGCGCAGGGAGCCGGAAATGGGTTTAACGGCGCGTGGGGGGTATATCCCTATCTTCCATCCGGAAATATTATCGTTTCAGATATTGACAATGGCCTGTTTGTCCTTACCCCCACTTATGTGCGTGCTTCCTACCTCGAAGGTGTGGTGAGGGATTCCTGTTCCAATCTGCCGCTCTCCAATGTGTCGGTTGTAATTAATGGAGGAACCCATCATGCCGAATTGTCCAAGCTCAACGGGGAATATAAAACGGGAAGTGCTTCAAACGGTGTGTATACCGTCACCTTCAGTAAAGCCGGCTATACCAGTAAAGTCATTAGTGGCGTCAATCTTCAGTCTGGACAACTCACGGCGCTGGATGTGTATCTCAGGCCTATAAACGCGGTTGAAATGGGCAACTCACTGGTAACAGATAACCTCTGTGCCGGAGAGTCGCAGGGGGCAATTGATGTCCAGACCCTGAACGGAATTTCCCCTTTGACCTATTCCTGGTCAAATGGAGAAAATACAGAAGACCTGACCCAGCTACCTTCCGGCAATTTTACAGTTACCATTATGGATGGACTGGGTTGTCAGATATCTCAGATTTTTACAGTAAACGAACCCTTGCCTCTCAATACGGTAGCCTCTGTTGTTGCCGTTACATGCAGCCTGGCACAGGATGGAGCTGTCAGTGTAATCATTAACGGAGGTACACCTCCATACAGTTACCAGTGGAACAGCAATGCACGGATGATGTTTTCCGGTGGCCATGATAACATTACCCGTTCTTTGCCAACAGCCCATGCAGGGATCAGTATAGCACAACTGAATGCAGGTACCGGTATGGATAGCACCGGACTGGACAGTCTCCCTGCCGGCAGCTATGAACTGATGATAACGGATAATAACGGGTGCGTTACAGCAGCAACCTATGTATTAAATGAGCCGCCTGACCCATGCAGTATCACCATTTCCCTCAAACTGTTTATTGAAGGTTTTTACAATGGAAATAATTCCATGAAAAGTGTAGCTTCTTCCTCCGGACTCATCACGGATACGTTATTGCTCAGGTTGCATGACATTAATCCCCCCTACGGTATGTTGCATAGTTCCGTTTCAACGGTCGATACTGCAGGTTGGGCGCATTTTATCTTTCCGCCATCCCTGTGGCAGCAATCTTTTTACCTAGCAATCAAACACAGGAACAGCCTGGAAACCTGGAGTAAAACACCCTTCCATCTTCCTCAGGGAATTCAGCAGTATAACCTGACGGAATCATTATTCCCCTTTGCAGGAAATCAGCTAAAGCAGGTACCGCAAAGGGAAGAGTAAGAACCCTATTTCAGACCATCGCCATTTCAATTTTCAACATCCGGATTCGAAATGTGCTTAATGAACTTTGCAGGTATGCCGGCATAAAGTGAGAAAGGGGGGACATCTTTTGTTACCACAGCCCCGGAAGCAATTACGGAACATGTACCGATGGTAATATCCGGTAAAATAATAACTCCCGCTCCCAGCCATGCATCCTCTTTCAGGGTTATCTTCCCTCTTACCGGCTTGAAAATCCTATTGAGTTTTGAATGATTGGGATCCGAAGCCAGTATCAGGGAAACACCGGGGCCGATCGAAACACGGTCTTCAATAATGAGCATGCAGGAATTGTCGGAATTCATGGTGGATAAAATAAGTCCGGGCGCCAGGTAAACATCTTTTCCAACTGAAAAGCCGCATTGGCGCAGGGCGAACAGGCGGATGTGGTTAGCCGGGAAATGCGCGGCTAAAAAACGCATGCCACGGATCCATGCCTGCTTTACGATGTTATTTTTCCGGACTGTATCCAAACTATTTTTTGATGTATTTGTATAACTTAAGACCAATGGTTCCTGTTTTCAGCAACAGGGGCTGGTATATTTTTTCGAATCGTCCGTAGTTGACAAGGCTGCCACCAAATTTACTTTTAAATTCTCTTACTCCATAGTCTGCATCCGGCTTACCGGCGCCAAGAAAATCAAAGTGCTTCAGGCCATTTTCTTGTCCGTATAAAATGGCCGCCCAGGTAGCCAATATACTGGGGTATTGATCCTTATATTCTTTATCAAGCCCTGCTATATACCATTCATATATAGTTTTTCCCGGCATTACAGGGCACAGGATTCCTCCAATGACTTTTTGATTGTGTTTAATGAGTAAATATTCGCCCAGTCCTTTGCTTACAATGTCCGTATAAAAATGATCGAAGAAGCTTTTTGGCGGCAGTGGCTTGTGTACCTTTTCACGGTACAGCTTTTTTAAAAGCGAGTAAAAGGCATCCGCTTCTTCCCGGCTCTGCGCTTTGCTGATGGTTGCGGAAGCCAACCCTTTTTTAATTTGCCGGACTTTGCTTTTACTGATTCCGGAAAGCAGCATGTCAGTTGTTTCTGCATCCGTTTTCACGAGGTAATTCAAATGCTCCAGATACCTGAATCCGCATGCATGGAACGCATGATTAAACCGGGAACAGTCAAAGGTGTTCCTGAATTGAGAATAAATAGCCTGTCCGCTGATAATGTGGTTGTAGTGCTTCAGTAAAAGAACGGCATGTGAAGGGTCTTCAATCAGCGGACCACCCCAAACGATGCTTCTGGCGGTAAGACGGCTGTAGAAGTTGTCTTCTTTCTGTAAAACACTGACGAGGATACCGCATACTTTACCGGTAGCAGCGTTAATAATTCCGCTAACGTAGGGTGTATACCCTTCTACATGTTTATAGAGAAAATAGGCCTCGGGTAACTGAAAAAAATTTCCATCACGGTGACTGTGTACAAATTCGCTCCATCCCGAACGGATCAGAAGTTCGCTGTCGTCACTGATATAATACCCGGTTTCCTTCATATCAGTCCGTCAATGGGTTGTTAACATAAAAATATTTTTTGATGATATTTTTAAAATTCTGAAAAATCAGCTCCCTGATCCATGGCATGAGTTCATCGTGCCATCGCTGGGGGTGGGTAGTGATCATAATTTTTGGCGGCAGGGAATTATTAACGGCTGCCTTGATGATGTCACCGGTAGTTTTGTAATTATAGGCAAGCTGAAATGGATTTTTTACTTTATCACGTACACTGACCCGGATTCCATTCCACCTTCTCCCGGTATCCGTAAGGTACAGTGTGGTGGAGAAATCAGTGTCGAAATAAGGCTCTCCGATTATGGAGTAATCCCTGTAATGATAATCTCTCCAGATCATTTTATTATCCCATACAGAAGCCGGACTACCATGCATACATATGGTCTTTACAGGATAAAATTTTCGGAAATAGGCTAAATTGTTTTCAAATAATTGTATGGCTTTTTGAAAGTCACCATTGGCCAGTGACAGGTCTTCATAGTGATAACCTATTTCATGGCCCAGTGATGCAATTTTCGTGATGATATCAGGGTGATTACTCTCCCTTACAATCCGGAAGTAATAAGTACTCCTGATGTTGAGTTCTTTCTCGATTCCCGCTTTTAAGAGGCTTTGTTGTGGCAGGTCGTCAACATCATGCCGGAGGATGATAAACTTTTCCGGCGTCCTGCCTGAACAGGCATCCTCAAAAGTGATAAATGAGTATCCCTGGCTGATAAAAGTATTCAGCAACTTCTTGTAAATGGCTAATGTGAAATCACGATGGTTAATCACGGAATTGAAACTGGGTATCTGGATGCGACTGAATTTGTTTAACACTTGAGGGGTAATATTCCAGGAACCACACGAAAAAGCGGGTAGGGTCAATAGTTTCTGAAAGCAGGTGCGCTCTCTTTTGCTGCCATTTTTGCTTCAGATCATTGGTAGATACCAGCTCTTTAATGGTTTCAAGAAGTTGCTCCGGCTTTGAAGTGGGGATGCCATAGGTGAGCTTATAGGTATGTTCGAGTTCTTCAAGGTATCCGAGTTTCCCGACAAAATCATTGAACCGGACCGAGGGAGTACCCAAAACGGCTGCTTCGGCAGTCATGGTCTGGCTGTCGCCGATATAAAGATCAGAGTAGTACAACACATCAAGTATGTCTGATGCCTTTACATTTACCCTGTATTGTTCAAGGTTGGGAGGGAGCTCACGTTCGGAGGAGAGATGGATTTTTCCATGGGGCAACAACAGCTCAATTATTTGGTTGGCCAGTTGATTGGTGATGCCCGTTTTATTTTCGTCATGCCAAGCTGTTAGTTTGGCAAAGCGGATGAAAAAATTTACCTTGCTTTCGCCAAAAATGTTTTTCACCTTTTCATAATCAGGTGTAAAATAAGCGGGACGTAAATAAGCCAGTTCCTGGTTAGCTTTGTATTTAATGGTTTTTGGATGTTTATTCCATTGCGCCGCGGAGCAGGAGGAAGGGCATAGCTGATGATGTAAAAACGGCACAAACACCCTGCTGTAAACAGGAAATATTTCAAGGTCGTCTTCAAAAACACTGATAGATTTAATGCCCAGCAATCGTGCGAAGGGTGCAAATTCGGCGGAAGTGGAAATAAACAGGTCAGGCTTTTCAGCTCGAACTATTTTCCAGTGCGCCATGGTTCTTTGAATGAAAGAACCGATAATTCCCATCCGTGAGTCTTTTCTTTCCTTCTCCGCAATGTTATGGTAGGGGATGCCGCTCTCTTCCAGAAGTTTCCTTAACACATCTTTTGTCTTGATGGTAACTACTATTTCATGACCATGCGCCCTGAGTTGCTGCATGGTATTTTTAAACAAATGAAAATGCGCCGGATGGGCAAGGTAAAAAAGAAATTTCATAGCCGGTCCTCCTTTTTTTCCAGAAAAGTTGACAGGGCCGACAGGCCGGCCAGCATCCATGAATCTGACCAGCGCATGAAGCCGGTTTTTTGGGTACGGTAGCGGTTCTTATGATAATAAAAGTTGCCTTCAGGAGCCTGCATGTGTTTTATCATCCACAAAGCGCATTTAACGGCTTCCTGATTATAGCCAAAGCGGGTTAGACTCAGTAAGGTCTGACCTGCAGCGGTGCAGTCGGCAGGCCATTTTTCGTTGTTGTAAAATTTAGGCTGACCCTCTTCGGTAATAAAATTTGACAGGTAGTATTGAACACCTTTTTGCAGGGCCTCTTGATAGGTAGGGTCATGGGTACATTTAATATACTCGTCAAGGCAATCAAGTATATACCCTGTGTGATAATTATCAACCCAGTTACCGGTATTTCTTTTGGAATAGATCCAGGCCCCTTCTGCTGTCTGATATTTCATTACCCAGTCTGCGGACTTTGCCGCGAGTTTTCTGAATGTCGAGTCCCCCGTAATCTCGTACCCCTGCGACAGGAGCCTGGTCCCTTTCATACTTGCATTGAATACTTTTTCATGGTCGAACGGAGAATACGAAAAACAAAAGCTGCCATCGCTGTCTGTAGTTCTGTTTAAGTTTTCTGTGACAAAGCTGCAACTGCTTACTACCAGATCCCGTGCCGTAGTATTGTTAAAGACCTTATAAGCCATATAAAGGCCGTTGCTGATAATTCCTGTTGCGACCACCGTTGGCTGATACGCGGGAATACTTGCATATCTGGCCTCCCAGGGGAAGTCATACCCCCAGCAGGCCCCACGGTATCCTGATGGAATCAGGGTTATCAGTTGTTCAATCAGGTGCTGTGCTTTTTCCCTGTACGAAGGAAGGGCTTCGCGCAAGTATAAAGAGGAGTAGGATTGTATGGCAAGACCTAATGATACAGGATTCACACCAGGCTTTATACCTAGCAGGGGCCTGAGGTTCACCGGAGATCTTTTGATGAATTGCTGACCTAAAAAACGAAGCGTATGATTGTGTTTTATAAATGGAAGCTGAAAAACGGGCGAGCTAAGCCCGTCATACGGGTCGAAGCCTCTGAATTTATTTTTCTCAGCATATTCAAGCAAAAGGTGTAGCGATCGCATGATCTGTGCTTCCTCCATCATAGTGTAGTTACCTCAAGTCCGGATCCCTTGAGACGTATGGACTCAAGTACTTTAAAGGTGCTGAGTGTACTGTTGTAAATGGATTCAAACGATACCGGGATTTTTTTCCCGGCCTCCAGGCAGGAAACAAATTCATCTATTTCACGGGAATGCCCTTTGTCCTGTTTGCTCCTGACTTTTTTAATCCCGCGTTTTGTAAATAGGGTCAATTCACTGAAGTCATCCAGTTTGCCTGCAAATCCTCCGTTGTATACTTCAATATATTCCTTGCTGATGTCTTTGTTGCCGTTTGAGAAGTAAGCAATATTGGCGATGCTTCCATTCGATAATTTCATACTTATGCTGACGGTATCCTGCAAATTAGAGGGGTCATCCATAACATGCGCGCTGATTTCCACTACCAGGCTGTCGGTGAGAAAGGCACAAAAGTCGATGAAGTGACATACTTCCCCAATGATGCGCCCTCCTCCGGATGCAGGGTCATGTATCCAGTGATCTTTGGCAACGGTACCCGCGTTGATTCTGTACAGCAATGCAGATGGTATACCATTATTGACCTGCTTTTTTAATTCCCTGGCCAGTGGGGCAAATCTCCTGTTGAAACCCACCATGAGTTGTGTTCCGGAAATCAGGTATTGCCTTCTGATTTCCTCCAGTTGTCCCGGGGTCGTACACAAAGGCTTTTCGGTAAATACATGTTTTCCGGCTCTGAGCGCTTTCAGTACAAGCCCTGCATGGCTGTCGTGCCTTGTGGCGATGAAAATGGTATTGGTGGCCGGATCGTTGATGATTTCATCTGCGTCACCGGCACAATAGGAAAAGCCGAATTTATCAGCAACATTCCTGGCATTGTTGGCTCTTGAAGTAGCAATGCCGTTCAGATGAACCTTGTTTTTTAAGGAGGGAAGCAGGAAATTCTGTCCAAAACTTCCGGCACCGATCATGCCTGCCGAAACTTTGCTCAGTGCAGGCGTCCCTTTATGAGTAAGGATTTTACTGCTGAGTTCTTTATGGATGTCATATTCCAGCAAGATGCCGGTGAATGCTTCTGTTTTATGTAAAATCAGATCATAGGCATTCCTGGCATCCCGGAATGGAAATGTATGAGAAATTAATTTTGAAATATTTAATTTACCTTTTCCCAGAAGAGCAGCAAAAGCTTCCATGTTCCTGTTCTCCGTCCATCGCACATATTCATAAGGATAATCGATTCCGTGTTCTTCATAGTCCGCATCATAACGTCCGGGACCATACGAACATGACATTTTAAGTTCCAGTTCCTTGAGGTAGTAATTTTTTCTGGAAAATCCGGTAGGAACGGCTCCAACGATGATTACTTTCCCTTTTCTGCGGCAAAGGGCTCCAGCCAGATCAACAGGGTCGGTGGACGATGTTGCAGCCGTGATGATCACTGCGTCGACGCCGTAGCCCCCGGTTTGATGCTGAATCAGGTTTTCAAGCTGCGCATCACTTCTTTGAAAAGAAAAGTCTGCTCCGTTTTCTTTTGCGAGGATCACCTGATTGGGATCTATGTCGATGCCAAAAACCCTTACACCGGAGGCTTGCAATAATTGAAGCGTTATCTGGCCAATTAATCCGAGCCCTATCACCGCGCAGTTCTCGCCCAGTTTAAGGTCAGCCTGTCGTATACCCTGCATGGCTATGGCCCCCAATGTGGTAAAGGCCGCCTCTTTCATGGAAACGGAAGTATCCAGTTTTACGCAGAGATTTACCGGAACAGATACTACCTCGGCATGTACGGCTGAGCCTCCTCCGCAAGCAACCCTGTCACCAATGGCAAATCCGTAAACATCTGATGCCAGTGCTATTACTTCGCCGGAACAACTGTAACCAAGGGCACTCGGTGCATCCAGTTTATTCATCACCAGTCGGTAGGTTTCCGACAAGCCGAGTGTTTTAACCGACTGAATTACCTTTTTTACTTCATCTTTGCGGGCTCTGGCTTTACCCAGGTAGCCCAGGCGGGCATCTTTAACCGTTTTACCCTCTGTACCCGCACTGATAACTGAAAAATGATTGCGTACCAAAAGCTGTCCCGGACCAAGAGCAGGAAATGGGACTTCCAGCAATTGCATATGGCCATCTTTTAGGTTTTGGGTCAGTTGTTCCATTACTAATGAGTTAGTACCTGAAAAAATACATTTTTCAGGTTATTTACCATACAGGTTTCCGTAAAATATGATACAAACTTTTTACGTGATAAATGGCCCATTCGTTGCCTTTTTTCCGGGTCCCTGATTAATTCTTCCAGTTTTACCGCAATGGATGCAGGACTTTCCAAAGGTACAATGTATCCGTTGACTCCATTTTCTACTGATTCAACAATGGCCCCCCGGTCCGTACTGATAATGGGTAGGCCTGCCGCCAGCGCTTCAATAATAACCCAGGGATGTCCTTCGGGCGCTCTGGGCGGAAACACAAAAATATCAGCATTGACCATGAATTGAAGCTTTTGTGGACTTTTGTCGGGGGCATGAAATTGTACCGGGAGACGGTACTTTGTGCATGTTTCCAAACAGCGGTTCCTGGTTGTTTCATTTCTCCATCCACCTATTACATCCACTTTGATTTTTGATAGTATATCTACGGGTAAAATGGCCAGGGCTTCCATTACATCTTCAATTCCTTTGGAAGCCTGCAGATTTCCAAGATAAAGGATCTTTACTTTTCCTGAATCATTTTCCTGGCGTGCAGGCAAGCTGTAGTCGCCACCATTGGGAACAACAAAAATCTTTTCCCCGGGGAAATAACCCTCAAAGAGATACCTGAGATTATGTCCTAATACTATCACGCCTTTACACAAACTCAAAATTAATTTTACATAGAGCCGGGTAAAAATCCCCGATCGCATCATCCAGCTTTTAAACTCACTGCCCCTTAAGTGAAGCAGGACGTTTTTACAAACCAGACGGCTTAATAAAATAAAAATAGAGTCCTTTAAAAAGCCAAGGGTACTCTGGCTGATGGGAATCAGTGCCAGGGCCGCTTTATGGGAATGGCCTTTTTTAAGGATATCACGGTAAATACTTAGGTTTTTAAACAACTTCTTCAGGCTCCAGGAGCCTATATCTTTGAGGTCTTCGTTGGTTTTGGTGTCAATGTGCAACAGGTTGAAATCATTGCCCAGGGAGGAGTGTAGTAAAATCTCTGTGGCAATGGCCGGACCCATGTAGGGAGGGGGCAGTTTTCCGAAAATTAATACCACAGGTTTCTCTGACATGATGCGTTACTGCTGTTGTTGTTTAGGTAGTAAAGCAAAGGCAATAATAGGATATAAAATATAAAGCAAAGGTGCGTATAGGGTAGGTACGGTAGTGATAGACCAAAGGAGAATGGATATAATACAGGCCGCGAGCAGGTATTTTTCAGGAACATCCAGTGAAAACCATTTGGAAAGGCTTCCGAGTAAAAACATAATATAAAAGAAAAGTCCGATGAAACCAGTTAAAAACATCAGCCGGATATAATCACTGTGCATACCGCCGCCAATCATTATAATCGTTTCTTTGAAGTTAGCAGAAACAATTCCCGTGAAATGGTTCAGGGAGGGCATTTGTTCCCATATTTCAAAATACTTCTCCCAACGTGTCATCCGCCCGTTGAAAGCCTGATCTGCTTCCGATTCCCCCTCAACTACCATCAGCTCCTTGCTGATCAAGGGTTCAATGTGATTCAGGTAAATGCTTTCGGCAAAAAAGATGGAAACAATAAATACAAATAACAGCGTAAAGAGAATTCCTTTTGTATTTCTTAAGTTGTGAAAAAGGAAAATAAGTATCAGCACTAAAAAAACACCCCATGTTGATACATGCCTGATCCTTGTTAATCCATACAATACAAAAACGATGGCTACAACAAGGTGCCAGGTCTTTACTTTAATGCTGCTGCGTTTGTTGTACAGGTTGGCCAGGAAATAGTAGCACATGATGATGAGAAATACCGTAAAGAAAATAGCATAATTCATGATATCGGCGTAGGCTCCACGGATCCTGGATCCGCCTCCACGTCCCGAACTTATATATTCGATAGCAATGGGATTGAATATGGATTCATATAAAAATATGGAAAATGGAAACAGGCAGGATACCAGAAAGCTGGTCAGCACTCCATGCAAATCTTCTTTGCTCTGAATAAACCTTCGTGAATAGTAAAACAGGAAAACCGGAGTCGTATATTTTATAAGATCACCAAAAGCCACTACACTGAGCTGGATAAACCAGAATGAAAGTGCATTGAATATTAGAAAGAGACTCCATATCCTGAAAGGTATTTCCTGAAGACTGGCAGGAGATTTTTGGAGTCCGCCGGAAACATTGCTCATAAGAATAAATACCGGAGTTAAAATTCCGACAATGTAAAGTGGCGATGCCAAAGCAGAGGCTTCCTTTAGTTCATAGAAATTGTCGATGATCGGTCGCAGCAGGATGAGCCACACAAACCATTTTTTGCCCAGGGGCAAATTTTTGAACCACTTCCACCAGTATTTAAATCCCATTACAATTAATCCGATGTGCTGCTTAAGGCTTTGATGAATCCTTCCGCTGATTGCTTCAGGGAAGCTTTTTGTTGAATGAATTCAGAAGCCAGCATACCCATTTGCATAACTTTTTCCCTGTGGTCCATCATCCATTCCATTTTCTTCGCAGTATCCGCTACATTTTTAAAGTCGTGAATAAATCCATTCTTCCCGTTTTCAATAAGGTCAAAGGATGCCCCGGCATTGACCGATGCCATGCAGACGATGCCGGCGGCCATGGCTTCATTTAATACCAGTCCCCAGATATCAAAATCGGTTTGGAACAGAAGTGCGTCCGATGCTGCCAACAGGGCGGGCAACTCCTGTTTTTGCCTGTAGCCCGTAAATTCAACAAGCGATGTCAATTGCAACTGCTTAACATTTTCTTCCAATCCTCCTCTACTGATACCATCACCAATGATTACCAGGCGAAAGTCTTTCCTTTTCTGATGCAACAGGGCAACCGCATCAATAATCTTTTTTACGTTTTTACGGGGCACCAGGTATCCAAGGTAAACAAAGGTAAATACTTCATGCATCCTTCCCTTGCTTTTAAGGGAGGAGCTTGCATTCCTGTAAAACTCAGTGTCAACAGTATTAATAGCAATATAGATTTTAGAGGGCTGGGCGCCCAGGTTTTTTAAATACGTGGCTGCTTTTGTGCCATAGCAGATGAATGCGCTTGCCCGGCCGAGTAGCAATTTACGGCATATTTTTCTGTACCAGGGGGTCTTTCGTTTTTCTGTTTCTATGGTACCACTCCAAATCAGAAAAGGTTGGTGAAAAAGAAAATCTCTGATGGCGCATATAAGGGTTGCCGGTGAGAAACCGGAAGTAATGACACGCCATGGTTTGATTTCATGTAATACTTTCCAGAGGCCGCGGTAGAAGAAAAATGTTTTTTCAGCATCTTTCCCCATGGAGTATTTTCCGCCGTCAAGCACTGTGTATTTAAAATTAAATTCGCTTTCGTCAATATCAAACATCCTTCTTTTGTATCCAAGGCTTGAAAAAATAACATGCAATTCCCATCCTTTGCTTTTCATGAAGGTGCTAAGCAGGTTAAAAAGCGGTATCCTGTACGGCGTAGGTATATTGGTGATCAGGGCAATTGTTTTCATTAAGCCGACATCCACTTTTTAAACCAGGCCATCAGGAAATATATGGTCCACAGTTGATTTGTATATCTTTTGTTCCCTTTTCTGATCTGGTCAATTTGATGCTGTAAACCCTGTTCACTGAAAATACCCGTATTCCGGGTGAATTCTTTCAGGTGTTGATCCATATAGTCGAGCATGATCTCACCTGCCCATTCCTGCAAAGGTACACAGAATCCCATTTTTTTCCTGTAGAGTATATCATGAGGTAAAATGCGCTCAAGGCTTTTTTTCAGGATATATTTCGGCTCCCCGTTTTTTATTTTAGAAGAAGCAGGGATGGAAAAGGCCATGTTGATCAGGTGATAATCGAGAAAGGGGCTCCGTATTTCAATGCTGTTGGCCATCCCAAGCCGGTCCATGCGGTAGAGGTATTTCGAGGGAATCTGAAATTTTAATCCGAGGTAACACATCCAGTCAAGGTCATTTAACCAGGGACATTGTTTTTTTACCGATGCAAATTCCCTTTTATAATGTTGTATCACATCATAGGAATCAAGGGAAGCAGTGCTTGCAGCGAAGGTGTCCGACAAAGACAATCGCTTGCTGCTTTCCTTAAAGGCCCGGGCTCCCCCCCAGAAGAATTCTTCATTTCCGGCTGCCCTTGAAAACAGTTCGCGTAAAGGCGATGCTTCATCCAGGGTTTGATTTACCAGAGAGGATATCCCTTTTTTTAAAAATCCTGGTGCTTTGCCATATAGGTGGTAAGCCGGGTAATAACGCTGATACTTTAACCACGATCTGTAACCTGCAAACAGTTCATCCGCCCCGTCTCCCGTTTGCACAACTATGGTTCCATGTTGTCTTGCCAGTTTTGATATAAAGTAGATGGGAATACAGGTTGCATCCGCCATGGGTTCGTCAAAGCTGTCAATGATGAGCGGTAAGGAGGTGCCAATTTCTCCTGCGCTAACAGATATTTCATGGTGTTCGGTTTTAAATAAGTCTGCCACTTTTTTCGCGTACGACTTCTCATCGTAGCCGGGCTGATTCTCAAATCCGACCGAGTATGTCTTTATACTTGCCGTGCTGTGTTGGTTCATCAGGGCCGTAATTGCGCTGGAATCCACGCCCCCGCTTAAAAATGCGCCTACCGGAACATCGGCAACCATCCTGTAGGCGACGGCCTCTTCCAGCGATTTTAAAACCTTTTCACACAGCTCATCTTCCTTGAAGTTAGAGAGGTCTTCGGGATGTACTTCCCAGTACTTGCTGATGCTTATTTTACCCTGATGAACAGTCATGCAATGCCCCGGCGCAAGTTTTTGAATCCCTTTAAACATGGTTAAGGGCGGCGGAAGCTGATTAAAAGTGAGAAAGTGATAGAGGGATACTTCATCCGGCTGTGCATGGATCCATGGCAGCGTTAACAGTGATTTTATCTCTGATGAAAATGCGAAGTAACCGTTGGATTCACAGTAGTAAAGCGGCTTTTTACCGGCCCTGTCTCTGGCCAGAAAAAGCAATTGCTTTTTTTCATCCCAGTAGGCAAAAGCAAACATGCCGTTTAACTGATCCAAAGCCCGGTGTTGCTCCTTTTTATATAATTCAAATAGTACTTCAGTATCACTTTCTGTTTTACAAAGTTGACGCAGGCCGGATGCTTCCTTCACTTCTTTATAGTTGTAAATTTCCCCGTTGAAAACAATGGCGTTTCCTTCGTCATCCGACATCGGCTGATGTCCCGACGCGGACAGGTCAATAATACTCAGTCTGCGATGCCCAAATGCAACCTGGCCTCCGGGCGATATCCATTTTCCTTCATCGTCAGGACCCCGGTGGACAAGTCTGTCATTCATAGACTGCATCAGGTCACCGGCTGAAGGTACCGGTTTACCATTTAAATGAAGCAGTCCGTTAATGCCACACATACTACAGGGATTTATACAGATCTTTAAATTCGGAAGCCATTTTTTCTATGGAAAAATTCCGGGCATAATTTCTGCGTTTTTCAGCATTGATTTCCGGCGCGGCCAGCCCGCTTTCCTGGTAGGATTTTTTAAGCAGTCCGCAGAGTTCTTCAATACTTTTTACAATCGATTCCGGCTCCAGTCTCTCAATTATTTCAGTTAAACCGCCACCGTCTTCAAAAGCGATCACCTTCTTTCCCAGTTGATAGGCTTCGATGGCGATAAGCCCGAAGGCTTCTCCTCTCGAAGAGGCCACGCATACATCACAGGCTTGCAGTAAATCCCGTGAATTACCATAACCGGTAAAAATGATCTTCTTTTCCGCCAGCAGTTCACCTGCCAGTTGTTTCAGAGAGGCGCTTTCCGGTCCATCTCCCATAATGATCAGCCTTGCATCGGGTATTGATAATTTTTTGAACGATTCAATTAATCTGTCAAATCTTTTTACCGGTACCAATCTTCCGATGGCGGCAATCAGAAATGTTCCCGGTTCCCTGTATTGCTGCTTTTCTTCGCCCGTTTCGATGAAATTGCCGGGCACCCCATTGTAAATTACTTTGTACTTGTTAGGATGTATGTTAAATTTATTCATTGATACATCCCTGCTGAAGTGCGAATTGTAGGTAATGCAGGCGGCAGAAGTGTTCAGGAAATGTCGTTGCAGTTTACGAAGTATTTTTTCACCTAAGGTTGTTGCGCGCTCAAGGGCAAAGTTGCCATGCTCCGTGTAAATAATTTTATGGGTATGTCTCTTTGCCAGATAAGCAAGGATGGGATTGAAAGTATGAAAGTGAATAATATCCGCCTGATTCATTGCGGTGTTGCAGGTGTTTATTATTTCTTTGTTAAACTGTATACCCTTGTTGAATCCCGCGATAAATACCTGTGTGGGCAAAGCCCTGAAATCGTTGAGCAATTCTCCTTTGTCCTTCGCGATCAGTATTCCGGTTTTTAGTTCCTTATCATTTATTTGTTCCTGTAGCAAATGAAAAACCACCTTGCCAATACCGCCCATTCCGGCCGACCAAATTACATGTAATACACTGAGCGGCTGCATCCTTACTTTTACGTTGATTTGTCCGCTATGGATACGTATCCGATGGGACCGTAAGTAAACTTCATTAAAACCGATTTGAATAAGGGTAAGGAGGCAACAAGCAGATAGAGCAGTTGTGGAAGTACCACAAGAAAAAAAATGAAAGGATTAAATACAGAATAAATCACTTTGATCCTGACAGCTTTAGAAATTACATTAAAAAACTTTAATATAGGCTTGATACCCAGTGTAATAGATGAGGCAAACAGGTCGCCGACAGGCGTGATGGATCTTACCTGCAGCCCTGATTTTTGTATCCTGTAGTGTAAACCGTACCGGGTGTACCTGTAATGATCAAATGCGCCATCTACAATAGGCACCACAAACGGACTGGTTAGAAAGAGGCAACCACCTGGTTTAAGCAATCTTTTTACTTCCGAAAAGAAGGCGTCAGGTTCCGGAATATCATGTAATACCTCTGTGCAGAGTATCGTATCTATGCTGTTATCGGGAAGAGGCACCTCAGTAACCTGACAATATATATCAATGTCTTTTTTAGGGAATGGTGACTCTGCAAGATCAGCGCCAATGGTTTTTTCAAAATAAGGCCGGTAAATTGAATAATACGGCCGTGGGCCACATCCCAGATCCAGCAAAGTTTCTTTTTTTCCTGTTTCTTTTAAAAACTCCCTTAACCTGCGCGCACGGATGTTGTTTTCAATAATGGCACCGGGATTCGACCAACGCATAGTTTATATGAGTTTTGAAGTTATACTGGTAGTAATGGTCATAAAATTAGGCAAATGTTCCCGGTTATAGTCCTTCATCCTTTTTAAAAAATCATACCGCTCTTTCACAATCGGGGCGGCCTCATGGCTGATCGGACAGGTAAATGTGAAGGTATTGAGACGATGTTGCAGTTTGAAATAGTTTCTTCCGATAGATGAAAATATTACAGGCAGTAATAGTCCCTTTCTTGTGCAACTGGTTATATCGCCGGCTTTAAGATTCATATTTCGTGCTATGGGATAGCGAGGCAGTGCTGGCAGATACATGGGATGTTCCTTCAGGGACTCATTGACAAATCTTTCATAAACCCTGTCAAATTGTTCAATCCACAAGTTAATTTCCTTATCGGCAGGGGTAATATCAAACCAGTTAAGGATCCAATGTTTAAGTTGTTGCAACAAGTGGTAAATTTCTCCGGTGTTTTTATCAAGCATTTCCAGGTCGTATAATATTCCTTTCATATGCTGGAGAAATGCACGTAATTTGATTACTTTATAACTTTTCTGAATGTGAAGATCAATATAATTGGCAATGAGGAATTCAACCGCTGTTTGTATTTTAAGTTGTTTTTCTTCCTCCCCATTTCGTTTGCGGGAGCCCTCCTCCGTTTCTGTGCCCCACACCTTATGATGATTACTCCAGATGGTGTAATAATTGTTTTCCGTAAAAAAATTATCCGATACAGCCATGATCCCATGTGTAAAAAGTGCTTTGTACTTTTCGGAGAGTCTCTCGAATCCGTTTGCCCGGCATTGGCAACCATTGTGAAATACAAAGAGCAGGTCGAGGTCGGAAATACCCGGGCTGCTTATGTTTCCGAATTGATAGATGGCTTTGAGCCCTTGCAGGTTTTTATTACTGCCAACAATTTCGTCGATCGCTTCAGCATATTGCTGATTTGGAATGTAAGCCGGGCGGTCAATATAACTGAAGGAAAGCATGTTACTTTTTACGAAATAATTTGAAAATGTTTCGGGGTGTAAATTGTTTTCTCTTTGCGTCCACTATGGTGTATTTGCCGCAGGATGAAATAGTATGCCAGCCTGAAATATAGGGTCCGGTTAACCTGTCAGGGGAGAGCCTGTTGACGGCGGTTTCAGCGAATTTGTCCCGGCTAAGTTCATCAATCCGGTGAATGACGATTTCGGCTCCATATCCTTTGCTGCTGTCTTGCGAAGGGCGAAAAAGTTGTGTCCCAATTCTGAATAAATGCCCGGCAGATCGGGCTGAACATATATCTGTTTTAACGGGATTCATTTCATGCGGGGTATAGGGTCCCTTTAAAGCATCGGAATGAAAAATATATAAGCGCAGGTCAGCTCCCCGGTGTTCGGCATTGGTGCAGAAAAGCCACCATTTACCATGATGGAAGATGATACTGGGGTCAACGGCCCTGAAATTATCAAGCAGGGTTACCGGATTTTCCAACGATGCAGAGTCCCGGTTGAATTCATATAAGATCAGTTTATTACTGTCATGTTGTTCAGGAAGGCAGTATACCCGTTGGTTTTCTTCAATCAGATAGGGGTAACTGCTGTGAATAGCCGAGGTAAGTACGGTTTTCCGTATTCCGGTGCTGTCTTCATAAACGATTTCTCCTTTTCAACGGTTGTAATACTCGTAAATATATGCCGGTTTAC
>CAZHSC010000067.1:0-19902 GCA_964534995.1 uncultured Bifidobacterium sp. | reverse complement strand
TGCGCATCCGGGTTGAAAAAAGGCCGGTGGATTTATCAACAGGTCCATGGCGGTTAACGGATGCAAGGCTCCTGCCATTTCATAAATCAGGTGTATTTATTTGTATTTTAGTTAATTAAATGCTTTAGATGTATAGGTTTTCTAATCCTATGGCTTCTACCCTCCCCCATTTCCTAACCATTGATCTGATCCTGCTTATTAAAAAAAACGGGAGATTTGAAAAACAGATTCAAGTGTTATTCGTTTTCCTGGAATGAAAAGTAACTGGATGCTGATTCTTGTAATCTTCCTTTTCACCCACTGTAAGGGCAAACAGGAGTCTGCAATCGCTATGAATCACATAGTCGCCATGCAAAACGAAAATTCGCACCACAGGCATTACTCCAGAACCGATACTACCAGGCTGATATTACCTGACTCGGTATGGAGACAAATTCTGGACAAGGAGCTTTACGATGTGGCCCGTCAAGCTGCGACGGAGCGAGCATTTACTGGAAAATACTGGGATTATGAAGGTATCGGTACGTATTTCTGTGCTGCCTGCGGAAACCCATTGTTCAAATCAGACAGCAAATTCGCATCCGGATGCGGATGGCCCAGTTTTTTTGAAAGTATAAGACCAAACAGCATCAGTTACAAAGAGGACCGTAGTTATGGAATCATCCGGGTTGAAGTACTTTGCGGAAGGTGTGACGCCCATCTGGGGCATATATTCGACGACGGGCCTGCTCCTACTGGAAAACGCTTTTGTATGAATTCCATCAGCCTTGATTTTGAAAAGGAAGAATAGGGTCGCCCGTATCCCTGCAAAAAGAGATTTATTATTTCGACACTAACATTTTGTCGATTCGCTTCAGCGGTCCCCGGCAGGTTTCTCCATGACAGCTCTGGCAGGACTGTATCATGTTATTATGTAAAGCTACACGATCAGCGGCATCAGCTGCATAAAGTTTTTCCAGGTTGTTGAGGTAGTTTTTGGCCATACCCTGAAAAAATTCTTCCTCTACATGCATGCTGCGTGAAGCGCTTAACATCGCTTCGAAGCCACCTTCATAGGGAACCAGTTCACGGCCTTCCCGCAGGGCCAGTGCATTTTCTTCTCCTAACTTTGCCATCTTACGCATGAGCAGCGACAATTCAGAATCCCCGTTTGGATTCAAAGGTGCGCAGTTTTCCTCCTTTTTCTTTTCATTTTCGGCCTTTTGTTGCTGGCAGCCAGATGAAATAAATAATATAGCAATCACCCACAGAAGAATTTGAATGCGTTTATACATAGAGACAGGACAATCCTAATTTAATTTCTCCTCTAAATTATAAAAAAAACAGATCCGGTGCCTGGTGTTATACCTCCTTCAACAGGTAAACATTAGTTCACTATTAAAGCGGGTGGCTTATATCGGGGAGAAGCACTGTAGTATCCGGCGGAACCGAATCAGGAGGCAAAATAAACTCAAGTGCCGGGCCATTTAACTTCACCACCGGCTGAAGACTATCCGCCTCGGTCTGAAAAATCTTCTCCCTTGTTGCAAGCCTTCCTGCAATCAGTTTAAAGTAATGCTCCATATAGGGTTTCAGGTTCCCGTTCGCATCAAAGCGATACCTGAAATATTTTGGACTAGGAATCAGTGATGAAAGAAAAATACTCTCTGGCAGGTTCAGTTCATCAGGCGATTTACTGAAATAAAAACGGGAAGCTTCTCCGATGCCATAAACATCCGGCCCCCATTCAATAATATTCAGATACACTTCCAGCATGCGCTCCTTGCTCACCAGTCTGTTTTGTTCCATCAGCCATACAATCATTATTTCTTCCATCTTACGGCTGACGGATTTGTTCCTGCTCAGGAATACATTCTTCACCAACTGCATGCTGATGGTACTACCACCTCTGGCAAAGCGCTTTTCTTTAATATTGGTAATTACCGATTCCCTAAAGGCTTCTTCTACAAATCCATTGTGTTGCATAAAGGAAGGGTCTTCTGCGGTAAGTACGGCATCCTGCAGGTATTTTGATATAAATGGCAATGGCGTAAAATAAGGATTTTGCGGACCCACTTCAAAACTCCTTACGGGTCGGTCTTTGTCCATGGCCAGGAAAGAAAAAGGAAGGTTGATTTTTGCAAAATTCTCCGTACCATAACTGATAATCCTGAAATTCTTCGTTTTCAAACCGGAATCAAACACCAGTCTTCCCGGATCATCAATAGGCAGGTCAAAATATAAGTTGTAGCGGATACCACCATCTGCCCTGAACCCTTTAAAAGTGTAGAACATGCCTTCGGGCAGAGCGTCAAAAACATCCTGAACGGCAGGAGTCTCAAAACCGGCCAGCATCCTGAACCTTCTTACCTGTTTCCGGCTATACGATGCAGTTATATTCACAGGTAACTTGTTTATCATAAACACAGTTCCCTGCCCTAATCCTATACTGTCTTCTGCTGCAAATGCATTCATATGAAACTTCAGAAAAGGAAAACTCACATCCCCCGGAGCCACTCTCCAGTGATTGGCAAGTAAATTATACATATAAAAATTTCCGGTCATGGAAAGGGTACCTTTTACTTCTGAAGCATTAAAATCCACCCTGGCTGAATCAAAGCACAGTTTGAAGCCATCGAACAAATCAATAAAAGGAAGGGCGAACTCACCACCCCTGGTTTTTTTAATTGAAAAATTGTAAGCGTGTCCGGAAAAATCCGCTTCTCCCTTCACCAGCCACAAATTCACACCTTCTTTCGAGGAAGTAATGATACTCGACTTAAACTCTCTGCCGTCAAAATACAATTCCGGCAATTGCAGCATTTCCTCGGCACCATCTCTTTTGTACGTGATCCGGAATTGTCTGAAGGCAATGCGTTCATCGAAGATATCCCCTGCCTTCTCCAGCAGTCCCATGATCCGGTCATTAAAAGCAAGGTCATTTTTACTGTTTAGCGTATCCGCTTCCTGATCACTTTTTCTCTTCAGTAAGAATGAATAATTGTTACGGTCTCCTCTCCTTATCAGTGTTATTTTTCCGGTATCCACAATTAGTTCCCGGAAGCCCAGGTGCAGGCGTACTAATTTCGAAATGCTGATTTTGGCCTGAATTCTCCTGATAGAAATCAGCGTATCACCGTTTTCAGGTACCAGCGCAACGTGCCTGAGCGTCAAATCACGTATACCGGTGAAATCCGCATCCGCAATCAACAGTTCCGCCTTAAACTTTCTGAAAACCTTTTCCTTTACTTTGGTTATCACTAAATCCAGGATGGGTTCACGGAGCAACAACAAGGATGCAGCAAACAAAAACAAAGCGAAGACAACAACCAATAGCCATTTAAATGATTTCATCATGCTTCCTAATATCTGTGTGCATATCCCACTGATGGCGAAAATAAGAAAGGAAAATTAAAAACGCCGGGGCTTCCATCTCCGAAAAACAATGGAGCTATCCCTTTTCAAGAGACAGCTCCATTTTATGGTTTTATCATAAATCACCGCTACAGTAAGCTACGTACACGTATCCATCTTTTTCATGGTCACCCCCTCATTCATTAGGAGAATGCGGTGATCCGAAAATTACGCTACCTGCTATCAGGCGGTTCCCAACTTCACCAGGTCAACCATTCCATAACCCTGATCACTCAGTGCACCAACGCCGGCTTCCCAGATAAATTTCTGCACATCAGGATGAGCGTGTAAAGTAAAAGGAAGAAGATACCCCATCATGGTGCTGCCATCCGCAGCCCTGTAGTAACGGGCAAACTTCTTTCCGGTTTCATTCAGCTTTTGAACATATTCATGATCCGGCTGCGCATCGAATTCAGCAAAATTATTCAGGTCCGCTTCGCTGTAACCCGCCTTTTCCATCCTGTCGAGGGTCTGCTCATAGAGGATATCGGAAAATTCCTGCGAGGTAGGATCAATTGTAATCTGGCTTTTCTCCGGGTCTTTATGAGGATCCACCAGTATCATCGGGCTGATGCAGAGGTAACGCATCTTGGTATTAAATTCAGGATCTGCTATAATTTCATGACTTCTGGGCATCAGATTCATTTTACCAACCGCCAAATATGGCATTTCAAAAATCTTTGATACCAATTGTTCCATTTGCTCTGCACTTCTGGAAGATAATACCAGGGTAACTTTTGAACTCAGAAAACGCATAAAACCATTCTGAATTTTAGAAGTCCCCTTTAAACTTGAAAAGTTAAAGAGACTACGGTCCCCGCCAAAGGAATCGATGATTTGATAAAGGCTCTCTGCAATCAATGTTTGATGATGTAACGGAATGGTATTTGCCGACATCTGATCACGTAGAAATGAAATTTTTACACGCATTTTTTAGGTTTTTTTAAAATTTTAAAACGACTGATTCCATGTTTGTGCCAAAAAAAGACAACAATGTATTTTAAATTGTAAATCAATAATTTAATTAAATTATAGCTAAAACGAAGCACATTTTATCCGCTAAATATCCAATAAAGGGAATCGCGATTCCAAAAAATGGAAATAAAATTTTAGTTAATCTTCCTTTTTACCGCTGGCTTTATAAAGTATCTGCTTTTCTTCTTTCGACAGACTTTCAAAGCCCGACTTATTTATTTTATCCAAAATACGGTCTATCAATTCCTGGCTTGACACCTGTTCGGAATTATCAACTCCCGGGCGATGATGGCGTTCAAAAGGGTGTACCGTCATTTTCACTTTTCTTGACCTTAATCTGAAGCGGTTCAACCCGGTTAGCCATGCCGTAAGGTCATTACCTTTTTTCAGTTGACGAATCATCAGATAACCAAACAACGCTCCTCCCAGATGTGCAATATGCCCCCCGGCATTTCCCAGCGGAATAGAAATAAAATAAAGCAGAATGGAAAATATGGCGACATATTTCAAACGTACTGCACCAAAAATCAACAGATGCACAATATAATCAGGCAGGAGTGTAGCGATGGCCACCATCACGGCAATAACACCGGCGGAAGCGCCCAGCAAATAACTGTTATTTACCTGCCCGTCGAAAACCGGAAGCAGGTTAAAAGAAAGCACATAACAGACAGCGCCTATCAAAGCTCCCAAAACGTAGGTAGCCCAAAGTTTGGCATTTCCCAGGTATTCAGTAAACAAGCGACCAGTCCAAAAAAGGATAAGCATATTAAACAACACGTGCAGCAAGCTGGTATGCAGAAACATGTAAGTGATAAAAGTCCAGGGTTGCCTGATAAGCGTGGTCAAATCAGCGGGCAGGCTCAGTTTCATCACCAGCCAATCGATGGGATAACTATCAGCACCGGCCAGGAACAACAGCGATCTGCCAATGGTAATACACAAAAATAACACAACATTTATCAACAGGAGCTTATACAATGACTCAGCTCCTGAAAACTGCATTTTAATATCGTCCAGTAATTTACTCATGGTTTAATATTCATCCTGAAAGGGTCTGTACATTTTTCTTTTCCATGACCGAATGAGCAGGTAACCGAAGAGCATACCTCCCAGATGAGCAAAGTGAGCCACATTATCGGTAGGATTATTCTGTATACCGCTATACAATTCAAACACGCCATACAGCATCACAAACCATTTGGCCTTCATGGGTATGGCAAAATAAATATAGATAATTGTATTGGGAAACATCATTCCGAAAGCCAGCAGCACGCCAAAAACAGCGCCGGAAGCACCAACGGTGGGTATATCCGCTTTACGTTCAATCAAACCCCGGGCGAAGTCAGACGCTTCCGAAATCATAGCTGTATCAGAAGGGATGATAGACCAACTGCTTAGAAATTCATTCAGTACAGGGATATCATCCGGCATCAGATAAGCCTGATACCTGGTAAGCAGCAATTTGAAGTCAACGGGCTGGGGATGGGCTAAAAACACATCAATGGCATCCTGCATTTTCATGATTTCATACCACGAAAACAAAGTATGGATAAATGCGGCGCCAATGCCGGTAACCAGGTAATAGGTTAAAAATCGTTTGCCGCCCCAAACATTCTCCAGCACGTTGCCAAACATCCAAAGTGCGAACATATTGGAAAAAATATGCAGCATGCTTCCATGCATAAACAAGTGCGTGATAAACTGAAAAGGCTGAAACTGGCTGCTGGTAATGAAATGCAGGCCGAGATACCCTGTAAGGTCAAGTCCTAGTTTATCATCCAGTACCACGGTAGCTAAAAACATGATACCATTAATGATAAGCAGGTTCTTTACCACCGGGGGTAAAATCTGAAAGCGCATTGGACGAAATTGCTGATAGGACATTTTCTGAGTAACGTGTCTTTAGGATATCGATTGCATGAGCTGCAGCAATTGCTCAGCCCTGAAGTTTTTAAGTATGGCCTTCCCTTGTACGCTGTAGAAAGGTTGGTCACAGTGTAATAAATCAATGGCTATTTGCCTGAGTTCCCGTGAAGAGTAGCCTGGCTGTTGCCTGACAAGAATTGATTTCGCGAGTGAGCGCGCGAGGTTTTCATGCACCGGCAACTGTAGCTTGTCTTTATTCATCCTGAATTGTTCGAGCAGGGATTGCAAGGTTACCTGCTCGGTTCCCGGTTCAAGTCCGCCGGGTACACCCTGAACTACTATGGTATGCTTTCCGAATTCAGCGATATCGAAGCCCATTTTGCGGAGTTCCTCCTGCAGTTCCTTTACCAGCATAAAATCACCGGGGCTGAGCGCTATCTGCGGCGGAAATAACTGTTGTTGCGAAGGCAGGTGCTGTTTAGAGAAAGCGTGGAGAAAACGCTCATACAAAATTCGTTCCCTGGCCAACGGCAGGTCGAAAAGTACCAGCCCTCCGGTATAAGCAGCGGAAACAATGCCCGGGGCCACCAACACAAACCTGAAGTCATCCAGCTCCTCAAAAACATTCAACAATTCAATTACCGGATTGGATATGCTTGCCGGCGGTATCAATTCTGTCTGACTTGCCGTGTCCTGATGATTCTCCAGCCAACTTTTTATATCCCGGGAAGAGGGAGCATGCATACGCAAGCCCTCTTGCCAATGGCCTTGACCCCTGTTTGTGACATCAGGTATTTGCCTATCCTGCTCAATTTTAAAAGGATTATAATTCGGATTGATACGAATCTGAGGTAGAGTAGGCAGTTCACTTAATTTTGACAGGGGGAGATCAAATGCGGGCTCCTTGTCAAAATCGAGGGAGGGTGCAACGCTGAAGCGGCCCAGCGCTCTTTTAACGGCAGCCTTTATGATGGCATAAATATCCTTATCGTGGCGGAATTTAATTTCTGTTTTGGTAGGATGAATGTTAACATCAATTTCAGCAGGATCCACATAAAGTTTCAGCCAATAGGAAGGATAAGCTTCTTTTGGAATCAGCGCCTCAAAGGCGGATGAGACGGCATGGTGCAGGTAGTTGTCTTTAATAAATCTGCTGTTTACATAGAAATACTGTTCACCCCGGTTGCGCCTGGCATATTCCGGTTTGCCGATATAGCCTTCAATTCTGACGATGGTAGTTTCCTCTTCCACCGGAACCAGTCTTTCATTATAAGAAGATCCAAAAATCGCTGAAATCCGCTGCCGGAGGTTTCCCTGTCTTAATTCAAACACCTGCACTTCATTATGATGCATGCTGAAATGAATTTGGGGATGGGCGATTGCTACCCTGATGAACTCTTCCTGTATATGGCGTGTTTCAACAAGGTTGGATTTGAGGAAATTTCTCCGGGCAGGTACATTGAAAAACAAATTCTTTACAGCCAGAGAAGTGCCCTTTTGTATCGCCACCGCTTCCTGACTGATAAAAGAACCACCTTCCATCATCACCTTTTGACCCAGCTCAAATTCGGGACGGCGCGTTTTCAACTCCACCTGTGCAACAGAAGCAATGGATGCAAGGGCTTCGCCCCTGAACCCCATCGTATGCAAGGTAAAAAGGTCATCAATTTTTCTGATTTTTGAGGTGGCATGCCTTTCAAAGCACATGCGAGCATCTGTTTCACTCATACCACTTCCATCATCAATAACCTGAATAAGCGTCTTCCCAGCATCCAGTAAAATCAACTGAATGCGTGAAGCACCGGCATCAACGGCATTTTCAAGCATTTCCTTGACGGCGGAGGCTGGACGCTGAATCACTTCACCGGCTGCAATCTGATTGGCAACCGTTTCGGATAAGAGTCGGATAATATTGGCCATAAAAGCCTCACAAAAGTAATATTCTTTCCCGGGATTTTATACTACCCCAGCACGTATTCAAACCTGTTTCTTACCATGGTGGAAATTTCAGACAATGCTTATCTGTTTACGCCTGGAAAGCTGAAAACCGATCCAAAAATATAACAGGTACCTTAACCTGAATCCCTTCCAATCAGGCATTTACTATCTTCAATTAATCAATCGTCAGGAAGAACCACCATCTTTGAAACACAGCTGCTCAAAATACCTTAAAAGTCATCAAACCAAAATGCTGATTATCCCTGTTTTAGAAACAAATCAGTTGCCTGTAAATCCGGATGCAGCCTATATCAATAAATATAAATAAGATAACAGGATGCTGGATGGTAACACAATCCTTATCATCTTCCTTCACTTAATTAAGACGGGTATGCTACCCGGACATGATATATGCTGGTGAGCATTTTCTTGAAAATCTTTTTAATGGAAGTAATATCGCGGTAAGTGATATCACAATTTTCAAATTGACCGGATTCGATTTGCTTATGTATTATTTTTTCCACGAGATTATCTATGGTATCCTGGTCATGCATTTCCAGACTGCGAGCGGCGGCTTCCACGGAGTCAGCCATCATCAGCACTGCTGTTTCCTTAGAAAATGGCCGTGGCCCAGGATACCTGAAATCATCATCATTGGGAATCTGATCGGGGAAACTTTTTATATAGTTGTTATAAAAATACTGTACCATCATGGTACCATGATGGGTACGTATAAAATCGATGACGATATCCGGCAACTTAAATTTTTTAGCCTTTTCAATACCTCTGATGACATGACTGATAATAATAGAAGCGCTTTCGTCAAATGACAATTCATCGTGCGGATTGATCTGGGTACTTTGATTCTCGATAAAATACATGGGCATATCCATTTTACCGATATCATGATACAGTGCCCCAACCCTCACTAAAAGTGAATTCCCGCCAATTTTATATATGGCGGATTCAGCAAGGTTAGCTACTTGCAGGGAATGCTGAAATGTACCCGGGGCTTTGAGGCTGAGTTCACGCAGCAGTTCACTGTTGAAATCCGTTAACTCCATCAGTGTAAAGTCGGAGGTTACTCTGAAAGTCTTCTCAATAAAAAATATAAGAGGGTAACTCAAAAGTGTAAGCAGACAATTGGTAATAAGCCACACAAAATTCATCGGATTAATCTTGGCAATAGACCCTTCATTCAGCAGCGACAAACCAACATAGGAAACGATATATGCAACAAAGATCAGGCTCACGGCCAGGAACAACTGTGAGCGTTTGCGCATATTAACGATACTGAAGATGGCCACCATGCCTCCGATCACCTGCATATACACAAAATTAAATCCACCCGGAGCCACGGTACCAAGTATAAGCATGGACAACACGTGTGTGAATAAAGCGGTACGCGTATCAAAAAAAGCTCTGGTGATCAAAGGAAGGATACACAGCGGGACCATCAGCATATTTACCTTATTGCTTGATAAAATCAATGTATAAAATACACAGGTGGCAATAATCAACAGAAAAAGCAGTGAGATTTTCCTGCTGTCAGACAATATATCCCGCCGCAGTATCCACAAAAAGGTCAATAACACTACAACGGCGGTGAATACCAGAATCAGATAGCCCAGATAAATCCAGGGCAGGGAGGTTTCCAGTGTTTCTTCTCCCTGAAATACTTTTCGTAATGACTCCAGTTGATTGTACTCATTCTCTCCCACCACCTGACCACGACGGATGATAATCGTCCCTTCCTGTACTTCTCCTCTGACGGGACTCAGTGTACGAAGCAAATCGCGTGTAAAGGCAGAAGTAAGCTCATGATCGAATATCAAATCCGGGCGTACCAATTCCACGATCCTCCTCGATAAATCTTTATTGGAAATATTACCTGCCTTCGCCATTTCTCCTTCCACAAAAGAGGGCACCTGATCCAAACTCAGATGCATGGAACGGTCGCTTTGGTTCATGTTTTCGCCCTTCACAATATTGATGGGTTGTCCTTCGGCCGGCAGGCTGTGTTTGCTTTCATCAAAAACATGATGAAGGTAAACGGAAGAAATTATTGATTCAGCCAGCTCATTTTCGGCATGTGAGCCATGCAAGGATTGCGCGCTTACAAATGCCAATACCTCTTGTGCCACTGCCGTATCCACCCTGTAAAATAAAGGAGCCTCCCGGCCATACTTGGTACGTTCGGCATCAATTTCAGCCCTCGACTTGTAAACAGGAAAAGCAAAAGGCGCCTTCAAATCCTCATAATTCCAGCTATGGCCGATTTTAAAATCATATTTAAAGCGTATTTGCTGGGGAAGCAAGGAGGTGATGACCAAAATCGACACGGTTACCAAAACAATCCGGTAATAAAAATCGTGCTTATTACTGATTGAAATAAAAATCTTGCGCAGATTCATACCCGGCAAAAATAGACAATCTTACACTTACAGGAATATAAAAAGCCAATTTCCGGAAAGAAACCCGGAACCATCCCAGCTTGATAAAAAAATGAAACAAACCTGTAAGCCGGGTTCTGTATTCCACTTGTGGTGGACTTCTGTCATTTATCTGCGATGACACTCACGCATCACCTGTATCAGCCTACCCATTGGGGCAACTCCCGCGAACGGAAGAAGAAGGACGAGTAGCCCTGCTCCCCAACCTATTTGGCCTTTCAGCCCACAAGGTTTACCAGCAAACACTGTCACCAGCGCTGCCGTGAGCTCTTACCTCACGATTTCACCCTTACCGGCCGAAGCTGTACGGAAGTGATTATTTCCATCCTCTTCATAAGTCAAGAGGTAGAAACCTACACTTTCTGTAAGGCTCCGGCAGGCGGTATTATTTCTGTGGCACTGTCTGTTCCCCCCCAGTTTCCTGACGGGGACCTTCCCGTTAGGAAGTGTGGTACTCTGTGCTGCCCGGACTTTCCTCCCCTGTTGTTACAGAGGCGACAGAACGGTTTGTTTCAGGACAAAGATACGGTTTTAAACACCCGGTTCAAGCCAATTGGCAATAAGCTGTTTCCCGTAGGGCGTTAAAATGGATTCAGGATGAAACTGCATCCCGTACACAGGGTAAAACTTATGTTTCAAAATCATGATTTCCCTGAGGTCATCTTCTCCAAGAATCATCAAGTCATCCGGAAATGATTCCCGTTCAGGCACCCAACTGTGATATCTCCCTGTATCGATGGCGGAAGGTAAATGCCTGAAGAGCCCCTCACCGTTTCCATTCAGATATACTTTTCTGCTTACGCCATGCAGCACCTGTTCCATCTGCCTGAGTTTTCCACCGAAAGCAAGTGCGATGGCCTGATGTCCGAGGCATATGCCCAGCATAGGAATACTGGTATAATACTGCCTGATCAGTTCTAACATGATCCCGGCGTCTTCGGGCAATCCTGGACCCGGCGAAAGTACAATCTTATCGTAGCGCCCTGCCTCCTCCATACTGATTTCATCATTTCTGAAAACAGCAATTTCCCGGCCTGATATTTCTTCAATATACTGGCGCAGGTTGTATGTGAATGAATCGTAATTATCGAGAAGCAATATCATCAGTCAGCACAAATTTATAAATAACAACGGCGGCAGGTATATATCGCTGAAGTAAAAGAAGGCATTGAACAAACCTACTGTATCGACTTAACACCAGCGCATCCGCAGCTTAAAAATGAAGTCCGCTGCGTCCGTGCCTGTTACAAACCTCCATTGCCACGTCTTCAAAAATCTGATTACCACGTAGTCATGAAAATCTACAAGTCATCATTTTAAAAACAACTTTGATTTCTGAATTTTGTGCAACATTGAACCTATGAAAAGTATTATCAACACTGCGCATGCACCAGCGCCCATCGGCCCATACTCACAAGGGGTAAAGGCAGGAAACCTCTTGTTTGTTTCCGGACAAATCGCCATTGATCCGCCCAGCGGTGAATTAAAGACTGCCACGATAGAAGAAGAAACACATCAGGTAATGAAAAACATTGGCGCCATTCTGAAAGAAGCTGCTATTGATTACGGTCATATTGTTAAAACCGGGATTTTTTTACGGGACATGAACGACTTTGCTAAAGTAAATGAGGTTTACGGAAGTTATTTCACCAAAGATTTTCCTGCCCGTGAAACCGTTCAGGTATCCCGGTTACCTAAAGATGTAAACGTGGAAATTTCGGTCATTGCCCTCTTGTGAAGCGGTAGATTAAAAACGGTAGAAGTTAAAGCGAAAGCTGCACGGCGAAAAATCAGGTGCCGGCTACCACTTTAAATTTGTCCAGGAGCCATAGGCTTCCCTGGCAAAATGATCGGCATCTTCAATTTTTGCCAGGGAAACGGTATCGAACCATGTCGTCGATGAAGCTTCCATCCGCAATGACTTCAACTTTCTCTGACTAAAAACCAGCAGTTCACAGTAATTCGGCTGTAGTCCGCAAAGGTCACTGAGGTTGGATTCCACCTTCCATCCGTTGCAGGCGATAATTTCATCCTCTTTTGAAAGGCCCGCCTTTTCTGCAGGAGAACCGGGTAAGACAACGGATGCTTTGGAAATACCATTTTCGTTAAGCACCCTGAATCCGTAGCTCTTTTCATGCAGAAACCTGGATGCGCTGCTATTGATCCAACAACCCACATACGGCAACAGTTCCTGAAGCACCTCCATATAGGATCGTCTGGCATGTATACACTGGTCAAATATTTTCCCGACCCCCGCATCCGATAAGGAAACTGCAAGTCTCAGTATATCCGACTCACGGTACCCTTTTCCGCCTTTGGCAAAGTCGTGATATAACTGCTCAAAGAGGACATCCAGTGAAGCCTTTCCTTTACTGCTTTTCCTGATATACAGATCCAGGGCCAGCGCAATCAGGCAACCTTCATCATAAATAGATGTTTTTCGCGCGGGAGCACCGGGCACATAGCCATCCAGCCAGGTATCAAAACTACTTTCGGCAACAGAACTGTTATAGCGGCCGTAATTATCAACATGACGCTGAAGGCGCTGATTGATTTCCGAGAAAAAATCACTCCCACCAAAGAAACCGCTTCTGGCAAGAAACAGGTCACCATAATAGGTGGTGAAACCTTCATATACCCAACCGAGGCGGCTGTAATTTTCCCTGGTATAATCATACGCCGCAAAATCTTTAGGGCGGAGTGTCTTGACATTCCACACATGAAATAATTCATGCGAGGCCACTCCTACCAGATCCGTATATAATTCCTTTTGCATTAGTTTGTAGCCAGGGCCCAGCGCAAGCACCGTACAGGCCGTATGTTCCACACCATGATAAAAGGGAAATGGAAGCAACAGCAACATAAAATGAAATTCGGGAACAGGGAAAGTCTTCATCATTTCCAGCTGGACTTTTGTGAAAGCTTCAAAGTCCTTCAATATTCTGCTCCAGTCGGGGCGTGATTCTCCGTACAACCAAATGTGAAAAATATAGTCATTGGCCGAATAGGTCCGGTGGTGAATATCTTTTGCCACAAAGAAAGGGCTATCGAGTAATTCATGGACATTGGCTGCACGGTACATTTTCTTCTCTACTTCAGGGAGAGCACAGGCTACCTGTCGGTCACCGGTCATTTGCAGGTCGATAAAACACGCTTCCTGTATGGCTTCCGGGTCAAACAACAGGCAATGCACCGGATTTACATACATCACATGTTCGTCCACCCAGCAGGCGCCGGCATCCGGTTGGGCGGCATAGTATTCATACCTGAGTATCACCTCGCCTGCCGGAACTTCATCAATGCGCCACCGGTCCTTGGTAATTTTATGCACCGGCAGTGCATTATTGTTTTTATCAAAGGCCTGCAGTCCCCTCAGATTCCTGGCAAAATTCCCCAACTCATAGCGGCCGGGGCGCCAGGAAGATAGCTGAAACTCAACTGGACCGGTACGATCAATTTGCTTGATGGCTTCAATGTTGAGATACCTTGATTGTGGTAACGCTGATTTTATGCAATATTTCATTCCCCACAAATTTAACTGAATTATGACAAGCCGTTGGTGCCGATTCTTTAGTTTTGACACACCAAAAAGTTTATCATGAAAAAATTTCTATTCCTCCTCACTTTCATCTGTCCTCATGTTTTATTGGCACAGCAGTTCAGTTGGGTTCAGCATAATCCGGTGCAGTATACCATGAACCCCACCTATGTACATACGGAACTTTGCAAGGGCCCGGGCAACTCCACCTGGCTTGCACGCCTGGATTCTTCAGCTGTTGTATATGGCACGGACCTTTACGGGCCGCAGGTTTTGGAAAACCGTGATGCATCAGGAAACCTGTTAAATACCCTGACGCTGGGATCAGAAGTTTTTATTGATGATATAATAACCGATGCGAACGGACACCTGTACATTGCCGGTTCCTTTTTCAACACCCTTGCCATCGGCAACCTTGACACCCTTACCAACAGTCTGAACGGTTTAAACTCCGATCCTTTTTTAATATGCATTCATTCCAACGGCAGCCTGCTCTGGAAAAGAAATCTCACGGCAATTCCTTTTAATTCCTACCGGATCACCCGCCTGGCGGTTTCCCCAGCCGGTGATGTCCATTACGCATTGAACAACTGGTCATGGTGTTCCATCGTGAAACTGGACGCTTCCGGTCAGGATCTTAGCCAGGTGATGATAGACGGAGCCAAAACCATTGGTGATATGGACTTCGATCCATGGGGTAATATTTTTGTTACCGGCGCCACCGGCAATAACAACTTCACCATTGGAAATTACAGTATCATGGGGACGGAACAATACTTGATTTACATCGCGCGTATCAACACCAACGGAGAAGCCAGCTGGGTTCATTTAGGACACGATGTAACCGTACAATTTCCCAGCCTGACTACCGATGGCCTGGGAAATGCCTATGTGGCTGCCACTTTAATGGACACACTCACATGGGGTAGTTTCCACCTGGACGGACCCGATTGGGTCTATGACTACTGGCTGGTGAAGGTTGACAGCAACGGCACCTTCCTCTGGGCCAAAGAAAACCTGCCTATACCCGGTGGGATAAATGGTGATTTCCAACAGGGAAAAAGCCACTTTATTGAAAGTGATGCAGCCGGAAATGTTATGATGACTGGCGCTGTAAGAGGCAGCGTTGACTGGGGAAACAATGTGGTGGTTACAAACACTCCTGTTTCACAAAGTAATTTACACGCCGTGTTATTTGACCCAAACGGCTTGGCGCAATGGACAAAAACCATCCAGGGCAGCTCCTTCAAAGAGATCCATAACATTATTCACATGAATGGAGACTGGTATATCAGCGGTATACACAATAACGCAAGCAATGTACTTTTTGATACCCTTACCGTCAACTTTTCGGACCCGCAAAACTGTTACCTGACAAAAATTGAAATCCCATCCACTACCGGCTTCACACAGGATGAATTATCTGTAAAAAAAGCATTTATTTTTCCTAATCCGGCTACCGATGAAGTACGGATACCCGGCAACCTGACGAATGGAAAAACGGTTGAATTAATGACTGCGGATGGAAAACTTTTACGACGCTTTACCCCGTCAGGCAACTCCATCACCGTAAAGGATATACCTGCCGGCTTATATTTGCTTCGTTTTGAAGGACAGGTACTCAAACTTATAAAAGAGTAGAGTTGCAACGTTGATTATCAATGCCTTTTACATCTTCTGCAGAAATGATTTACCTTCGCGGTCTCAAAAGAAATCATTTCTATGCAATACGATCTCATTGTAATTGGCAGTGGTCCGGGAGGATATGTTGCAGCCATCCGCGCAGCACAACTTGGATTGAAAACAGCGGTAGTTGAAAAAGAATCGTTGGGGGGTGTTTGCCTCAACTGGGGCTGTATTCCTACCAAGGCTTTGCTGAAGAGTGCGCAGGTATTTGAATACCTAAGGCATGCCGCCGATTATGGCATTACTGTCAACGACTTCAAAGCAGATTTTGGAAGTGTGATAAAAAGGAGCCGTGATGTGGCGGATGGCATGAGCAAAGGAATCCAGTTTTTATTAAAGAAAAACAAAATTGACGTTATAAGCGGATACGGCAGTCTTTTACCCGGCAAGAGAGTGGAGGTTACTGACAATACCGGCAAAAAAGAAAGTTACACTGCCAGCCATATCATTCTGGCAACGGGGGCACGCAGCCGTGAGATACCAGGTCTTAAACAAGACGGAAAAAAAATCATTGGTTACAGAGAGGCCATGGTACTCCCCGGGCTTCCCAAATCAATGGTGGTGGTTGGCTCCGGGGCTATAGGATGCGAGTTCGCCTATTTTTATAACAGCATGGGCACCAAAGTCACCCTTGTGGAGTTCATGCCCGCCATCGTACCTGTTGAAGATGAGGAAGTATCAAAACAACTGGCGCGTTCTTTCAAGAAATCAGGAATAGAAATCCTGCTTGAATCAAGTGTAGAAAGCGTGGATACCGCAGGTAACGGATGCCGAGTGAAAATTAAAACAAAGAAAGGTGAGGAGACCATTGACTGTGACATCGTTTTATCGGCAGTAGGCATTACACCCAATATTGAAAACCTGGGGCTTAGCGAAGTAGGTGTCATCACAGATAAAGGTCGAGTGGTGGTTAACGATTATTATCAAACCAACATACCGGGCATTTATGCAATAGGTGATATTGTGAAAGGACCCGCACTGGCGCACGTGGCCTCAGCGGAAGGCATTTGCTGTGTGGAAAAAATAGCGGGATTTCATGTGGAACCTATCAATTATGGTAACATTCCGGGATGCACCTATTGTTCACCGGAGATCGCTTCTGTTGGAATGACGGAAAAGGCAGCCAGGGATGCCGGATATGAAATTAAAGTTGGTAAATTTCCTTTTTCCGCGAGCGGAAAGGCCAAAGCAGCCGGAGCTTCCGATGGCTTTGTAAAAGTGATTTTCGACGCCAAATACGGGGAATGGCTGGGAGCGCATTTTATTGGTATGAATGTAACGGAGATGATTGCCGAAGTTGTGGTGGCCAGAAACCTGGAAACAACGGGACACGAAATCATCAAATCCATACACCCTCACCCTACGATGTCCGAAGCCGTGATGGAAGCTGTTGCCGCTGCCTATGGGGAAGTGATCCATATGTAAACACCGCCACTTCTCCGCTTGTCAGAAAGATCTAAACCGTATTGGAATATACTAATACAGGAACGTCCAGTGTTCCGGAATTTCTCATTTCGGCAGGAGAGCTCCCTTTACGGACTTATCGCTTTCCGTAATATGATTGTTGCCGAAGTCCTCAACGGAAGGGTAAAGCGGTTTTAGTTTCTGCTTACCTCATTCCTTGATTAAAACTCAATCCTGTATGCCAGCACAGGTATCAGGGGTGCCTGATAATAGGTTTTAACTTTCCCACTGACAGGATTGAAAAAATCTCCGAATACATTTTTATGATTGGTCACATTTTGGATGTCAAGCGAAAGTACATGTGTTGAGGATGGCCTGTTCCGCTTCATGCTCAAGCGGACATCGCTGCGGAAATAGGATGGATACTGATCGCTGAAAGCCGAATTTTCATAATACCATGTGGTTCCTTCGGCAAGTGATTTTTCAATATTTATGGGTGTCTTTCTCAAGCCTCCCGAATAAACAACTTTAATGTTGGCCCCGAAAATCCGGTTTTTCATTTTCTTGCCGATTCTGAATTCTTTTCCCGCCGTAAATGTCAGCGCATAATTTCCATTGAACTGTGTATTTCTCCATCTGCCATCATAGGCCTTATAGGTGGACTCATAGAGGGAACCGGAAAGCAAAAAATAGAGTTCTTTATACATAAACTGCTCCAGTGTAAGTTCAATTCCATAATTCTTACCCAGACCCCGGTTGAGGAGGGGATCTGTTACATATCCATCCCGAAGATTCAATATGCTGAATGTTTCACCTGAATCAATTCCTACCGGTACATCAAACAGATATTGGTAATACAACTCCAGCTTTGCATGCAGCCGGGGGTTGAACATATAATCATAACTTACAACAAGGTGATGCGATTTTGTGAAATCAATATTTTTATTGGGAAAATAATGATTACCCGCACTGTCGCTGTGCTCCGCGAAATACACGCCCAGGGGCAGCAGTTGGCTGTGCAGTCCATATCCCGCCGCTATGGTGTGCTTTCCATTCCAGTTATACCTGATACCGGCCCTGGGTTCAATCGACCAGGTATCATTTAAAGTCAAGCGCAGATAATGAATGCCAAGCTGGAAACTGAAGCGATCTGTTACCCTGTTCATCCAGGAAGCATAAGACTGCAAGGTGTTTGTAGTTCCATCCGCTTCCAGTGAAGTTTCAATCGCATCCATTTCATAGTCGTATGCTTTCTGTTTAATGCTAAATCCAAGTCTTGAAAAAATCAATCCGGCCCGCAGGCTGTGTTTCGCGTTAAACTTGTGATGCAAATAGCTGCTGCCTGTCAGCCGGTCATTCCGGGTACTGCCTTCCTCACGCAATTCATCATTATAATCATCATTGAGCCGGCGGGCATCATATCTGTTATCATACAGGGAACCGCTGATTACTGATTTTATAAAAGTCTTTCTTCCGACGGTGAGCGCGTGCGTAATGCCCACTGCGCCGGTGTTAGATATAAAATCAGAGCTGTAACGATCCCCTTCATCTTCCCACTTCACCGAGTCGGATTCCGCTTCATACGTTTGTCCACTCAATCCGCCAAATCCAAAAACCGTAAATTGTCCGGCGCCTGCTGTCGGAAGAAAAATATGCAGCGAGACATCCTGAAAATCCGTCGCTGCATCTCCTAAATCAATCATCCTGCCGATAGCGGCAAGTGTACTGTAACGGTAATTTACCAGATATGAACCTTTGTACTTCTTACTTAATGGGCCCTCAGAAGCAATGTCGAGACCCAGGAAGCCGGCCTGCAGGGTCACTTCCTTTTTCTCATTGTTACCTTTTCTAAGTTTCAGGTCAAATACGCCGCCGATGGCATTTCCATATTCCGCGGGAAAAGCGCCTGTCATGAAATCTGAATTGCCCAAAACCTGAGCACTCAGTATTGAAATCCCCCCTCCTGCTGTTCCCGGAAAAGAGAAATGGTTGGGGGAGGGAATTTCCACGCCCTCCATGCGCCATTGCAGGGCATTAGGAGCATTACCCCGTATAGAAATGTTGTTATTTCCATCATCGGTACCCACAACGCCGGCAAAAGATGTCGACATGCGTGCCGGATCATTGACGGCTGCCGCGAACTTCCGAGTTTCTTCCACAGAAAAAGTCCGGGAGCTGACCATCGACATTTCATTAAGTGTTTTATGCTTATCCTGCTCTGCTGTGATGGTTACTTCCCCAACCTGAAATATTTTCTCCCGCATTTTTATCTGCACCACAAGTTCCTTTCCTGAATTCAGCACCAGTCCTGACAATGTTTGCTCTTCATATCCCATGAAGGAGCACTTCAACTCATGATTACCCACCGGGATTTCCATCAGCCGGAATTCTCCATTGATTCCGGTTTGCACCGCCTTCACCGGATCTACGGAAACAAGCAACACGTTCACTCCCGGAACCGGCGCACCGGAAACCTCATCAACCACGGTTCCCCGAATGGTTTGAAGCGGCACCTGTGCCAGGGCTCCTGCCATTGCACCCCAATATAAAATTATCAGTAAGAGGATATTCTTCATTTGTCAGAAGGTCATAGTAACTGCGCCCATTACTTTATGCAATGGCAGGTATGGCCACAAAAAAAAATAA
>CAZHSC010000066.1:0-20176 GCA_964534995.1 uncultured Bifidobacterium sp. | reverse complement strand
TGTAGTTTAAAGTTAGTGTTTTCTTTAAACTGACACACTTTATGAAACACTCTCCAGTTAAACCAATTCAGGTTCCCTATTACCAACACGTATTTTTTTGTTAAGATGTTGTTCGTGCCTCTTTAAGGTTAAAATCATCTCATGTGCGATTGCAATAACAACCGGTACAGCAACAGAATTACCAAATTGCCTGTACAGCTGAGTATCTGAAACACCAATATTATCAATCCTGAATTCTTCGGGGTAACCCATTAATGCCCTGCATTCCTTTGGTGTAAGGCGGCGGGGATTTTTTCCTTTTCCCTGAGGTATTAGAATCTCTGAACCATCCTTATAATACCTAGCACTAAGAGTACGGGTAATTCCAGCAGGATCAATAAGACCAAATCCAAATCCATTCCCTTTTTGCTGATGCTTCCTGGCGTAGTCTTGCAGATATTGCCATAATTTATCAGTTAAAGTATACCTGGGATCAACTTTTTTTTCCAGGATTTCTTTCACCTGTCGATCTTCATTGGGTTGCTCCGGAAATTTAAAAATAAGAGAATCGCCAAATACTCTTCTATCGAATCCGGCAATAAAAATCCTTTCACGATGCTGGGGCACATAATGCTTCGCATCAACTATCTTATCAAAAACTAAATAACCTAGTTCCTTTAATGCTTCAGATATAATTTTATATGTCCGACCCTTATCATGTGATTTTAGATTTTTGACATTTTCAAGCAGGAACGCTCTGGGTTTTCTATGCTTCAAAATCCTGACAATATCATAAAACAAGGTACCCTGTGTTTCGTCAGCAAAACCATGTTTACGACCGAGACTATTTTTCTTTGAAACACCTGCAATTGAAAATGGTTGACAGGGAAATCCTCCAAGCAAAATATCATGCTCAGGTATATTTGCTTCTTGTATTTTGGTAATATCTCCGAAAGGAACTTCTCCGAAATTTGCTTCATATGTCCTTTGTGAATTACGATCCCATTCAGAAGTAAAAACACATTTACCCCCCTGGGCCTGAAAAGCAAGGCGAAAGCCCCCTATACCGGCAAATAAATCAATAAATGTAAATTTTGGTTGTTTTGGTGGTGGAAAAGGAACATCCCATTCCAATTTAAGGTAATGTTGAACAGAAGGCTCTTCAGCAATACCTAATTCTTTATAGCGGTCAATCAGATAATTTTTTGCTTCTTGCTGAAAATGATGTGCCTGATTTCCGTTTAAGTTTTGTAACCAATGTGTACATGACGCAAGGCCCAGGTGAAATGTCTTACCTTCGTCAAACTTAAACTTTTTCCTGAGTTCTGAATACTTAACAACTTTATTTGCTTTCCTGATTGCCATACAATCTCCACAGTTTTTGCTAATATCGCAAAACGGGACTATGATTTGACAAAATGTTAAAATCTATTGCGAATAATTTATTCGACTGTTTTTATCAACTCACTTTTAGAATATAATTCACTCAAGTACAATGATTTAATTCTAAACTGACTCCTTCTTTTTATTTTAGGATTTGTATTAAAATTCTCAAGCTTAATACCTGGATCATAATAAATATGTCCGTATGAAAGTTGTTTTAGAAAAAATATAAAATCAGTACCAGTACATAGTAAAACCTTGTCTCCATATAGATACTTTCTGACAGGGTCTTTTTGGCACAAGGAAGGAATATAAGCAGCACGGGCATGCTTGCGCCCCCAGTGTTTTAACAAAGACGAAAATGACCATGAAGCAGCGACCTTCTGATCCTGATCTATCAGATTAATACTACCGTTTATATCAATAATTTTTGAGTTATACTGATCAAATCCTGAAAGCATAAGAGTAAGTTTTGTTGCAGTATGAAATAATCCTGCTTTGTAAATACCGCCAAAATTCATCCTTTCTGCCCGACCTCTTTTATCTGCATAACCATATCTCCTGATAAATGATTCAACCCCATGTTCTACATAATGACCCCCTGTAGGCTCAGGGGTCATGAGTGTAATAACTGAGCTGTTCATTTTATGAAAATTTAAGACATTAAACTGCTTTATCTCCCATCCTAAAAAATCTGGTTCTGCGTATCCATTAGGTGTAATTCCCAGTTCTGCTTCAAGAGTATACCCACCACAATTAGAGGAATTGCATGGTAAAATTTCTTTCCGCGAACCAAGCCTTTTTGAGTTAATCCAACCTGTATTGTGAATTCGGGCAAGCTCTCTTATTAATAAAAATCTTGAATCAGTGTCATGTAGATGCCGATCCGTATGAATTACATAAAAGATACCGTCCTTTTCCTGAATATTCTTATGGTTAAATTCGGTTGAAATTTCAGATTCAGGACTAGAAACAAAACCAATAATTTTCCCGTTCTCAGCAACCCCAAGAAAAAGCAATCGGTTTTCCATTCTTACATTTAAAAGTGCAGAGGGTGGATTTTCACACCCCTGAAGAAATCCGGAAAATCTGACCTCAGGATATTTTGGATAAAGAATCAACTTTGCATCCGGCGCATTAAATAGTCTCCCGTCCTCGTTTAACCAATAAAAATCAAGTCTTGTTTTGAATCGTTGTCTTTTCCAGTCGCCTATTCCTTCTTCTGTGATCTCACCAAATGGCAAAATATTTAAAACTGAGAAGTCACCTCCAAGGTACACCTGATTCTTTGAATTATCGTTAGGGCTAAGCAACTTTATATAAATTTTCTTGCAGCCTTTATCTGAAAACTGTTTAAGTAATAAATTAAAATTCATCTTGAATCCAAAGTTTGCAGTAACTTGAATAATGTTGTGTACATTCTTGAAGAATTAAGTGAACACTCCCAAATTACTATAACATGCCATCCCTGTTTTTTAAGCTGAAGCATTTTCCTTTTATCATTATCACGGTTTTTAACAATTTTTTCCAGCCACCAATCAGTTCTTGTCTTTGGTACAACAAAATATTTGCAATTTTCATGTCCATGCCAAAAACAGCCATTAACAAAAATGGCAGTTTTGTACTTGGGTAGTACAATATCCGGCTTTCCGGGAAGATTCTTAACATTTAATCTATAGCGAAATCCACTTGAAAAAAGAAATTTTCTGAGTAAAAGTTCGGGCCGGGTATTGCTACTTTTGATCCGGCTCATGTTATAACTTCTGACTGCGCTGCTATGAACATCTGTCATATGATGTAAAAGTAATACTAAACCCGAACAAATCCTCAGCTGAGGTTATTGTAATACACCCCTCTTCCTTTCCCCCGACATCAATACATCCACCTGCTGATTCCCGTCATTGCCATGGATAGTCATTCCGGCACATGTTGACCCCCAAAATAGTGGCTGACATTCCGATCCCGCTGGTCAGCGGGATTGACCCCTTGATACCTGTCATTCCGGTGCATGCTGACCCCGATTCCAATTCATGTTGACTCCTTATTCCGGTGAAGTTGACCCCCTGAAAAGCGGGTTTGGCGGGTTTAAAATTTAATGAGGGCCGGAAAGTCCGCAGCATAACAAACGGGGTTTTCTCCCTAGGCAATCACACAATGCCCTTTGATTGCGCAGGTCTGCATCCGGGCGTTTACATGCTACGGATCAGGCAGGGAGCTCTGGTTCAAACAGACAAAGTGATTATTGGCGGGGACTTAGACCGGTTACTTCTTCAACGCCTGTCATATTCCGCACGATATCCTCAATACTTTCGCGCTTTCTGATCAACTTACATTGCCCCTTGCTGTACAACACTTCGGCAGGGCGTGGCCGTGAGTTGTAATTGTTGCTCATGGTATAACCATAAGCGCCGGCATTGAGGATGGCGAGGATGTCCCCTTCACGCACTTCATTTAACTTCCTGTCGAGGGCGAAGGTATCCGTTTCGCAGATGTAGCCCACCACCGTATAAATGCGCGGCGTCCCCTCCGGGTTGCTCAGGTTGACGATGTGATGGTAGGCATCATAAAACATGGGGCGTATCAGGTGGTTTTGCCCGCTGTCAACACCGGCGAATACGGTGGCCGTGGTTTGCTTGATCACATTTACTTTCACCAGAAGGTAGCCCGATTCACTTACCAGGAATTTTCCGGGCTCAAACCAAAGTTCCAGCTCCCTCCCATATTGCTTACAAAAGGCGCGAAAGCCATCCGTAATCGCCTTGCCCAGTTCTTCCACGTCGGTAGTTACGTCCTCCTCTTTATAGGCCACTTTAAATCCTGAGCCAAAATCGAGGAACTCCAGTTCCTTAAACTGCAGAGCCGCTTCAAACAAAAGATCGGCGGCGCGTAGAAATACGCCTGCGTCTAAAATGTCGCTGCCGGTATGCATATGCAAACCGTTTACGCGGATTTTCTCCTTGTCAACAATACGCAAAACATGCCGCAGCTGGTGGATGGAGATCCCGAACTTGGAATCGATGTGTCCGGTTTGAATATGCGAGGTGCCCCCCGCCACAATATGCGGGTTAATACGGATACAGCAGGGCACCGTATTACCATAGGTATGTCCGAACTGCTCCAGCAGAGAGATGTTGTCGATGTTTACCTGTACACCCAGGTGCACGGCCTCCCGTATTTCATCAAAGCCAACGCTGTTGGGCGTAAATAAAATCTCTTCTTTGGCAAATCCCGCCATCAGTCCCAGTTGCACCTCCTGGATAGATACTGCGTCAAGTCCGCAACCTTCGCCCTGAAGGAGGCGCAACACATGCAGGTTGTTATTCGCCTTCATGGCATATTTCACTTTTACTTTTACTCCTTCAAAAGCAGTGATCAGGCGTTTATATTGCTCCGTAATTTTATTCCCGTTGTACAGGTACAGGGGAGTTCCGTATTGTGCTGTGATTTCCTGAACGTTTAGCGAACGAATGAAGGCGATGGATTGTGATACTGGCATGGTGGGGGATGGTTAAAAGATTTTATTGGGCTGATCAATGGTTTTACTAAGTGGTGGTATAAAAAAAGCCGGTCTGGAATTTCCGACCGGCTTTTCAATATAAGGGTTTTGTAATTATCCTATCTGAACTCTCCGGAAGACGGTTACTGTAAGACCTTTCTCAACACCATCCAGGTACTGTTTCACGGTTTTCTTATCCTCCTTCACAAAAGCCTGATTGAGGAGTGTATTTTCCTGGTAAAATTTATTCAGTTTACCTGCGGCTATTTTCTCCACCATTTCTTCCGGTTTACCTTCCTGACGAATCAAATCCCTGGCAATTTCAAGTTCACGTTCGATCACGCTGCTATCCACATCCTCTTTGTCGATGGCAACGGGATTCATCGCTGCGATCTGCATGGCGACATCTTTACCTGCTGTTGCATCTGCGGAAGCGGAAGACAGTCCTACCATGGATGCCAGGCGGTTGCCGGGATGATTATACACCACCACTTTGGGAGCAGTGATTTTGGCGTAAGAACTGAGTTCTATTTTCTCACCGATTTTACCAATCATATCAAACAACTTATCGTTGATGGTAGTGCCATCCATGGGCAGCGCTTTCAGGGCGTCGATATCGGCGGGATCATTTTTCATGGCAATATCCAGAATGCCTTCTGCGAAGTTTACAAAATCCTGGTTTTTAGCAACGAAGTCGGTTTCACAACTCAAAGAGATCAGGTAACCTTCGGTTCCCGCGGCATTGGTTTTCGCAATGATATATCCTTCTTTCGCTTCGCGATCGGCACGGTTAGCGGCTACTTTCTGACCCTTTTTACGAAGGTAATCTACAGCCTGTTCAAAATCACCACCCGCTTCGGCGAGCGCTTTCTTACAATCCATCATGCCGGCGCCGGTCATTTGACGCAGCTTATTCACATCGGCAGCTGATACTGGTGCAGTAGTTGACATTTTTATCTTATAATTTTTTTGATTTCATTGTTGGGGATCCCCCTTCTTCACCTGCCGGCGATGGGTATTTCTGGAACAGTATTCCTCTCTCCATTACACCCGGGCGGCTGGTAAATCTCCCGCTGGTTTTTACTTTCTGGGACCGCTTTTACGTGGGCGACCGCTGCCGGCAGGCTTAGGACTGCTTTGTCCTTCTCCCTCTCCTCCTTCTTCATCGCTTACGGCAACCATTTTACGCTCTTCCGCTTCTTCTTCCGATGCGGCTTCGCGCTCACGCTCCTGTTCTTTGTCTACCTTACGTTCGGCCAGACCTTCTTCCACCGCTTTCACCATCACATTTATGATCAGTTCAATGGACTTACTGGCATCGTCGTTGGCAGGAATCGGAAAATCGATGATGGAAGGATCGCTATTGGTATCGTTGATGGCAATAGTAGGAATTCCCAATTTGATAGCCTCATCTACAGCAATATGCTCCTTCACGGTATCCACAATAAAGAGGGCAGCCGGTAGACGGTTGAGGTCAGCGATTGATCCGAGCAGTTTCTCCATTTTGGATTTCTGACGGCCCATCATAAGTCTTTCTTTTTTGGAGAGATTCTCAACTGTGCCATCGCTCAGCATTTTGTCGAGGGAAGTCATTTTCTTCACCGACTTACGCTGGGTAGCGAAATTCGTGAGCATACCACCGGGCCAGCGCTCCGTGATGTATGGCATGTTCACTGATTTGGCGGCACCGGCGATAATTTCCTTGGCTTGCTTCTTGGTGGCCACAAAGAGGATTTTCTTTCCTGACTTCGCGATTTGCTTCACTGCCGCGGCAGCTTCTTCCAGTTTAGCATGGGTTTTATTCAGATCGATGATATGAATGCCATTGCGCTCCATGAAGATATAAGGAGCCATTTTGGGATTCCACTTGCGCTTGAGGTGACCAAAATGGACACCTGCATTAAGGAGTTCTTCTTGCGTTACGTTGATCATTACGCTGATTGTTTTTGTAATAGGGTGGTGGCGTATCTTCCCTGCCACTCGTGGCAGGGAGTTTATACCGGATGGATTAACGTTTACTGAACTGGAAGCGACGACGGGCTTTGCGCTGACCGAACTTCTTACGTTCAACCATGCGCGGGTCACGGGTCATCAATCCATTCGCCTTTAAAACCGGGCGAAATTCGGCGTTGATTTTACAAAGAGCCCTGGCCAGTGCCATGCGGATAGCTTCCGCCTGGCCATTGAAGCCACCGCCGAAAACATTTACGTTTACGTCGTACTGATCCCTGGTTTTGGACAAATCGAAAGCCTGCAACAGCAGGTTTTGCAATGGCAATGTCGGGAAATACTCCTTGAAATCCTTGTTATTTACTGTGATGGTACCGTTACCGGGTTGAACATAAACGCGGGCAACGGCGGTCTTACGGCGACCTATGGTATGTGTAATTTCCATGTTTCTGTGATCAGTACTTTAATGTTACCGCTTTGGGCTGCTGGGCGGCATGAGGATGCTCGGCGCCTGCATAAATGAAGAGGTTGCCTTTGATAGCATTTCCGAGACGGTTCTTCGGAAGCATACCATAAATCGCTTTCTCTACCACCATGGTAGGCTTCTGCACAATCAGCTTGGCAGGAGTTACAAAACGCTGTCCACCGGGATATCCGGTATGAGAAACGTACTCCCGCTCGGTCCATTTACGGCCGGTAAGACGGATCTTATCCGCGTTTATAATGATAACATTGTCGCCGCAATCTGCGTGCGGGGTGTAATTGGCTTTATGCTTACCACGAAGCATCATAGCGGCCTGAGAAGCGAAACGGCCCAGCACCTGGTCCTTCGCATCCAGTACCACCCACTCCTTGGTAACGGTTTTGGCATTAGCCGATACGGTTTTGTAACTTAGCGTATCCACGGTATATAAATTAGAATTGTGTTTTTCAATGGGAGGGCAAAATTAGACATTCTATTTCGATTTACAAATAGAATTAACAATTTTTAATATGCTGTTAATTAGTTGATTAAAAGCGTCATGAACAAGAAAATGTTAGTTCTCGAAATGGGAATTTTCCTGTAATTGGAATTTAGGGCACTTCGCTGGGGGGAGGATCGCTCGCTTTGCTCGCTGGGGGGAACGCTTCGTATGATACATGGGACGTTTTCAACAAAAATGGCAAACCTTTCGGGTTAAGCAAAAACACACATGGTATTAATTATCAATAATATAATATTATTAAACGAATATAAATGCTTGTAAAAGGGATATGACAATAACCAGGATTAATATTGCATCAGACAATAAGGATGAGAGCTCATCATAAATTAGTGGTTTGGCAAAATGCAAGAATGTTGGTGAAAGAGGTTTATCAAATAACAAAGTCTTTTCCGAAAGAGGAAATATTTGGTTTAAGGCAACAAATTAAAAGGGCTTCGGTCTCAATACCTGCTAATATAAGCGAAGGAATGGGCCGGAAAACAAAAAAAGACTCCTCCAGATTTTTAACCATTGCCCGTGGTTCCGCCTTTGAACTGGAAACACTTTTCATCATTTCATGCGACCTTGAATTTATTGCCGAGGAATCTCTTATAAAACTCCTGGAAAAAACAGAAATGATCACCATTCAATTGAATGGGTTACTCAATAAGTTTCAAACAGATTGATTTAATCCAATTCCTCCGAATCTCGTCGTAGACGAGATGATCCTCTCCTCCTCCCAATGAGCGCAGCTCATGCCCCCCAGCGTAGCGGGTAATCATCACTTCGTACCTACAGCAATTACGGAAAGGCCAATTCGGTTAAAAGTTAACTTATCTAAAATGCGGGCAAAGGGAACCAATTTATCATAGGCATTCATCTGCCCTTTTTCAATTTCCTTTTTGCGCATCAGCCATCCGCCGGTAATCCAGGCAGGGATGCCCAGGGCATTGAAGTGCCAGTGTTGTTCCACTTCCAGCCGGCAGCCGGCAAACAACTGCAGCAATTGCTTCATCCGGTATCTGCGGTAATGATAAAGGCCCCTGTCGATCTGATTATAAAGAAGCGGCACAGCCGGAACAAGGATGAGCATCCTCCCTCCCGGTTTTAGCAGGGCCGACATGTTTTTGAGCGCCAGACCGTCATCATCAATGTGCTCCACTACATTCAAAGCGAAGGCACTGTCAAAATGACCCAGCAAAGCGGCATACTGCTGATGAAAAGCGGGATGTACCAGATCGAGGTTCAATACTTCCCGGCCGGGAAAATGGTGACGAAGGGCTTCACAATAATTTTCGCGCAGGTCGCTGAGTGTAATATCGGCTGCCTGTTCAATAAAGAACTGCGAGATGTTACCAATGCCACTGCCTACTTCCAGAATGCGCCCGCGCATATAGGGCTGAACCTGCTCAAACATCCATCGGTTGAATCGCCCGGCCGTGCTGATGGCCTCGAGGGTATGCAGCCCCTCCGGGTCAATTTCTTTAAAATGGAAGGAGCTCATGCGGGTGGTAACGGAAGGTAGGTTGATGTGTTAAGCTGTAAGCTGGCCGTGAAACTCATGCTGCAAAATTCCAGTGCTATTTAAAAAGGTTGTATTTTAATATGCAGTAAATGGCCCTGAAGCCATCCTTCCAGTTGATTTTCTTCCCCTCCGCGTAGGTCCTTCCGTAATAAGAGATACCCACTTCGTAAATACGTACATTCGGTATACGTGCAATTTTCGCTGTCACTTCCGGTTCAAAGCCAAAGCGGTTTTCTTTTAACTGTAACGATTGAATAATTTCCCTTTTGAAAAGTTTATAACAGGTTTCCATATCCGTAATGTTCATATTAGTAAACATATTGGAAAGGAAGGTCAGAAATTTATTTCCGATGGTATGCCAGAAAAATAAAATGCGGTGCGGCCTGCCACCGATAAAGCGGGAGCCATACACTACATCGGCAAAGCCGTCGAGGATGGGTTGCAGCAACCGGCTGTATTCGGAAGGATCGTACTCAAGGTCGGCATCCTGGATGATGACATAATCGCCACCCGCCTCCCTGATCCCTCTGTGCAGCGCAGCCCCTTTGCCCATGTTGCGGGGCTGTGAAAAAACAAGAAGCCGGAAACCGGGGTGCGATGTTTTGTACTTATCCAATGCATCCAGCGTGGCATCGCTTGAAAAATCGTTTACCACAATCACTTCCATCTCCATCCCTTCCGGCAATTGCACCACACGGATTTTGTCGAGAATCAAATGAATGGTTCTTGCTTCGTTGTAGGCAGGTATGATGACGGAAAGTTTCTGGGGCATAGACATCAGAATGAGGAATGACCGGAGCCGGCCACTGTATGCAAACCTGTTTTAGCAGGCTGTGCGCTTCGTTTAACGATAAAGTTGATGCCGAAGAAAAAATAATCCCGGATAAAAGCATTGGATCTCCACCATCTCTGCTCCTTGTTGATCGCTTTCTGATAACCGAAAGTATTGAACAATAAAGGCGGATAGGCACGTATGTATTGCACACTGTTAAGGTCCACCTGCAACCGCTGTAATTCCATCTCCTTCTTCCAATGATTCAGCGAGCGTATATTTTCATTACCGAGCAGAATGGTTTTCTTTAAGCGCTCATCATAAAATTCAATGATGCGCTTGTTACCTCGCTGCCGGTATAACTTTAAAGACTGAATGATATTGCTCCCGTTTTCCTCTATCACCACCATTTCTCCTTCCGGTTTCAGGTGATCATGCAGAATTTTCAAAGCCTGCTGCAGCGGCTCCAGGTGATGCAGGGTATCCTGCACAATGATGTAATCAAATACGCTCCTTTTTACTTCCGGATCAAAGAGGTCTTCATAATCATAGGTAAAGCCTGAAACGTCGCCAAACTGCGACCAGTACTCCACGCGTTTCGGTATCTCTTTGTAATAAAATTCAAGCGTGGTTCCATGCACTTTATAACCGTTGAGGACTAAAAATAAAGCGGTAGTTCCGTATCCACAGCCAAGATCCCAGGTAGCGGAATCTTTACCGCTAATATGATCGGCAATGTACTGCAGTCGTTGACAGAAATAGGCTTTTCGGAATAAAAAACTGCCGGTATCGGTATGGTACTTATAATACGACCACAGGTTTTCATTGCCTTTCAGCTCCTCCAGAAATAAATCAAAGAATTTCTCTACTGTCATTTTTTAAAAGGATTGCAAAGGTAATTATTCTTCCCAAAGGAATCTTTGCGCCGCAGCACCTACGCAACAGTACTTTGTAAAGTATTGCTTTACAGTGCCTTGAGCCAAATCTTTTTCTTTGAATCGTTGTGAGGAGAAAGGGTATCAGCAGCGGGTAAAAGGTTATTGTTTAAGTTTGCCGCCTGGCAGATATGACCATCATAAAGAGAGAAAATAAAAACGCCTGACAGAAAATTTAATCAGACATTATGAAATACATCCTGACGGCTTTTATTATCATCTGTTCCATCGGCATCACTTACTTTTTCCTTGAACACCGGAAAAATCAAATCATTCTGTCACCCGACATCAAAGCCGACCCGCATTATGTATCCATTAAGGACAATCAGTTTATGCTGGAAGATACGATGTTTTATCCCAAAGTGATCAATTTTGTTGTATCCCTGCGCATGAATGATACCGTCATGTGGCCTGCGATTTTTGTCGGTTACTCCCCAAATTCAGTATATCATTATGAAAGCCGTGATTCCAGTATTGCCGATCTCAGGGCACACTTTAACCTGGTCCGGGACATGGGTTTCAACACACTCAGAATTGTAGGCATAGGAGAGCCTGAGATCAGGGATAAATATACCGGAAGGATAAACTTCAAGGCCATGTACGGCAATAATTACAACTACTGCCTGTACCTGCAAAGCGATGAGGATTATAGAAAATATTTCAAGGCCATTGATGACCTGCTGCAACTTGTAAAGGAAGCGGGACTTAAAGCGATATTTACCACCAAACTTTTTCATGAAGCTCCCGAAACTGAGAAGCATCTGGCCAGACTGACTGAGCGTTTTAAAGAAAATACGTCTATCATGGCCTATGATTTTTTCAATGAACCATTGTATTTCGACTCCCTTGCCCGCAAAAAGGAAGAGGTATATTATATCACCAGGCATTGGCAGAACATCGTTAAAAAGCATGCGCCGCATCATCTCACCACCATCGGCCTTGCCTGCCAGCGGGAGGTTTATGAATGGGACCCTAACCTGATGAATGTTGATTTTATTTCCTTCCACCCTTATGAATATGAACCTGATCAGGTAAGAAATGAATTATACTGGTACTACAGGTATGTTAAGAAACCCTGGATAATAGGCGAAACCGGTATTCCATCGAACAATGACTCCATCCCCTACGAAAATCAGGTGAAATTCGCCGAAAAGACACTTCTGCAAAACCTTAATTGCGGAGGCATGGGCTATTCATGGTGGCAATATAAAGACGTGGACTGGGGCAGCTATCATCAAAATTTTCTGGGTGTGGTAAACCGGAACGGGGAAACAAAAACCAGTAAAGGAGAAACGGTTCACGGAACCCCAAAACCGGTAACAAAAACCATAGGTGAATTTGATGTTTCACAGAAACGCGGGCCTTGTGAATGTCCTGACAACTACTATAATTTCAGTTCAAATAACGCGTTCAGGCTAAGCGGGCGCCTGGTAGATGAAGATGGAAAACCTATCGACGGAGGCGGCATCCTCGCCTGGGACGAATGGTGGATCAATCACCATGTTACATCTACCAAACCGGATGGTACATTTGAGTTGTACAGTGAATACAGATTTTACCACTGGATGGTATCATCCACATTGCATGAAATGATCCGGAAGGATATCAATCCTGATACTGCTTACACCGGTAAAGATGGTATCCCTACCATACGCCTGGGAACCATCGAGTTGAAAAGACTGAATATTCCAGCTTTGTTTGAATAGCATTCACTTTTTCTCTATCCTTAAAATAGTTTCGGGTCCTTCCACTGCACTACTTGCCGAAAGACTGGCATCAGGAAGCAGGCGTATATAGTAGCCGTTAGCAGCTTTGAGTGTAAATTGCCCGGGGCTGATCTCATGCATGACAAACCGTTCCCAGGCCCCCACCGATTCTCTGTTGGCCACCAACTCCCCTCCACCTGATATTTCAGCGCAGAAGTATTTGCCGGTTCCGGCGCGCAGTATGGTATACCCGTCTTCCAGTACGCTCATCTCAGTTAAAACTGCTTCTTCCTTTCCTTTTGAATCCGCAAATACCTGCTGATTTTTTTCCTGATTCACCGTTAGGTATTTGTTGTTTGCAGCGGCGATTTTGCCATACTTCCTCCTCAAATATTTCTGCCCGAATTCGGAAATCACCTGCACCTGACTGATATCAGCATGGTTATAGTCCAGCCATCTCTTCAGTGAATCCATGCCTTCGGTATCGGCGAAGCCCTGGTAATTATAAGGAAACAATCCGGTGTATGCATTCACACAGGAAATACCAAGATCCTGAGAAGCCAGCATCACATTCAACTGCGAAACAGTTTCCATACCTGCGTAATTAAAATGTTGAACAGCTACTGCCTTATGGGTTGTATCCAAACGGCTTGTAATAAAAGCTTTCATATTGGCCACTTCCATCTGCACCTCCTTTTTGCTGAAGGTGCGCTCCCAATAGCTTACACTGTTGTCAACAATCACCAACAAGGGTAAAAAGAACAACAGCAGCCTGAGGCGTGGAAAGGCCCTGATGAGGGAACTGAATATAAATACCATCAGTATAACCTGAAGGAAAACCACTGCATTGCTCAGCCTGTTAATGGAACGCATGGAGCCATATCCCGGAAGGTTAAAAATGATTTTATACAGGGTAAATCCATTTATTTTTAATGAAAAGATCACGCATAAAAAGAAGGTCAATGTCAGAAATGCGATGAATTTTCTTCCGGAACTTTCCTTTAGTTTCCTGTTGAAAATAAAGAGCGGCAGCATAACTACTGCTATCCACGGTAATAAACCAGTAAATAATAACTGTTCCCACCAATAGCCCTGTTGCGAACGGATGTGCCAGGAAAGTAACCGCCATATGGAAGATTCGGGAGTAGCGGAAAAATAGGCCCGCCAGGTTGGTATATAATTAGATACTTCTTCAAAATTCCTGTATCCGAACTTTCCTGAAACGTCTATGTAAGGCTGAAACATCGGCAGCAGCACACCGGCACTGATGGCGATAATCAACAAATGAATGCCAAGCGATTTTATGTTTCTGAATTGCCTGAACAAATTCCAGTCCCTGTAAACTACCAGGTAACTGATACACATAAAGAGCAGCATATAGACCAGGAAAAATCCAAGGTAAATACCACAGTAAAACTGAAATACGAGTCCCAGCATCGCCCCAAGAAAATATCCTGGCTTTTTCGTTCTCAGATAGGTCCACGTCCAGTAAATCACCAGGGGAATCATGAACCTTGGCAATATCTGAACATGATTAATATGACATAAAATAAAAATCGAAAAGGCATAAATATAAGCCCCCACGGAAGCCAACACCGTACTGCCCGCCCACCATCGGAGTGCCAGGTAACAACCTATAAAATTCAAAGCGAACATGACAATGAACCAGGCCTGAAATGCGGTTTCCCTGTCGCATTTGTTCTCTCTGAAAAATGCATACACCGGCAAGGTACCAATCAGGTTATCCGAAAAAGCGATGGCCTTTTTATAGGGGTAGAGAAAAGGAGCATCCCAATAAGAAGCCACCTCCCCTTTCATATATTTGTATCCATGTTCAAGGATGTAATTATTAAACCGGGCGTCGCCCTTATCTCCTGGCATCCTTGAAAAATCATCATCCACCATGCTGAACGGAAACAGGTATAGTCCTGCCAGCAGCATCACTACGGGTAAAAAATCAAGTATTCGTATTTCCTTACTGAGCCACATAAAAGCGCTTATCGGTTTCCATTTCTGGCTTCTTCTTCTTTTGGATAATCCAGATACTGATCAAATTTTTCAATTTTATCAAGCTTACCGAATTGCTTAAAGTACAAACGGGATGTCATGGCGGAATAATGAAGGGAGCCACGTTCGTACTGGTAGGTTTGAAAAATATTGAGACCTACAAAAAAAATGAACAACGCTATGCTTGTTGCTCTGATGGCGATACCTTTTCTGAAAAGCATCTCCAGCATGGATGCCATGGGCAGTGCCAACACGGCATAACTGTCAATCATCGCCCTTTGGCCGAATGAGCCCCCGTACCACCAGTTCCACCAGCAAAAGGTGATATATAAGGTAACAAGAATATATAACACAGCACCTGGGAAAGCGCTCCTTATCCGTTGACGAAGAAACAGGAGGCCTGCCAGTGCCAGGGTCATCAAGGGCGTATACACCAGCCATCCCTTTCTAAAACTAAACAGGCCTTTCCAAAATACCGGTTGCAAAAAATAATAGCGCTCGTAATGATCGGGCGCACCAAAATAACTGCCGGTAGCCAGTTTCCAGTATTTCAATTGTGGAAACCAGACCATAATGGCAATACATGAAATTAACAGCAACTGCAACACCGGAATTCGCTTTTCCGAAATGTCAGCCATGCTGTTTACATTATAAAATAAAAAGAACAACAATACCGCCGCATTGGCAAATGAAATTAATACAATCAGTGAAAAGGAAAGTGCCAGGCCTATGGAATACCGGATGTTTTTTGCTTCATGCCACTTTATAGTACAGTAGGTAAATACCGAAATAAGAAAAAAGTTATATACGTGCGGATATGGGCCCGACTGGGATGAATAACAAAACAGGTTGGTGCCCAAACCCAATAACAATAAGGTGCCCGCGCTGATTTTGTCAGAAAAATTAAATTGCCGGAGGCTCTTTCTTATAAAAATGAGTCCTGCAAACAAGTAAAACAAACTGCTCAACAGCAGAAAATATTTATAAGGTTCAGAAAAACCGGTTAAAGGGTAGTCAAACCACCTGGCACAAAGATGTGCGGTGAAGAAAAACGGAGCATACAAGAGCGCGATTCCATAGGTTTGTCCGAAGTCATAGGTTCCGTTTTCATAATGTTTCATCCAGAACCAATACCCGTTTTCGGCATATTTGTAATCACTTTTTTCAACTTTCAGATCATCGAAAATAAAATAGGCCGGCAGATATCCATAGTAACCGTGTACGTCGTTTTCAATTACACGCTCTGTTTTCCGCCAGTTTTTCATATCCATGTCTACCAGAAAGCAAATGACAACCACCAGGATGACAGCTAACAGGGATGTATTGTTTTTCATAGTTGCGACTTTGAAGGTAAACACAGTGTGGACAGGGCATAAACTGCCGGAGACATACGCTCTTCCGAAGTCAAAAATATTCAAATAAACGTCGCACGCGTGTACTTATACTTTTATTTTATATTCTGCATCTGCAAAGGCTGGCTGCAGCTGGATATAATTAAATAATCTAATTTTGCCAGTCAACGGAAAATCACAATGAAAAAATATCTCCCTCTGTTTTCAGCGCTTCTGCTGAGCCTCCCTGCCTGTACCAGCCGCGAAGATGTTAAAAATGACAATGAATTTTTCAATGACTTTGAAACACTGGGTTACTGGACGGAAAGTCCCCGTGTGATCCGGGAAGCAGCGCATAGCGGTAATTTCTGTACCTATACCGACAGCACAACACCGTACTCGCAAACCTTTGTGCTGCACGGGAAGGATATAAAAAACAAAGACATCAGCGCTGTTAAGGCCATGGTATGGGTCATGAGTCAGCAAACGGATGCAAAAGCCAAATTTGTTATTTCCATTGAGAAAGATGGAAAAAATATGATTTGGCAGGGCATTGAAACCCAGCGCAACATGCGGGAAGCCAATAAATGGGTGGATATTAGTATGAAAATTGACCTGAAGGAGAAAATAACGGACGATATGATCCTTAAAATGTATGGGTTAAACGATGGTGCACGCCGCGTGTATTGGGACGACTTCAGGATATCGTTTGAAAAATAAGACCTGTAAGCTTTGAACAGGGCTTCACCGGTGATCAGTTCCAGGGCGACAATTTAAAAACCGGTACCCGCCGGGAACTATCGTAGTTAGCAACCTTATAAATCATTATTCCGAAAATTTCCTTTTCAAGGGTCAAAGGGTATTTTGCAGCATCAAAGGAAATATTTTCAATGGCGCTCCGGCTGTTATAGATGAGGTATGCAAAAGCACCCGAAGCGATATACTTTTCTAAAACGGTTTCAGATTTACGGTAGGCAACGCTTACGCCTTTTTGATTCATCAGGTAAAGAGAAATATCCGGGCTATGATCAAATACACTGATAACCGGTGTATCAGCGGGAATTCCCATCTCACGAAGGTGCTTTTCAAATTCAAAATAATCATCGAAATGGGTGGCACCGTAGTACCATTGGTTTTTATCATAGGCCTGGCCAAGGTACTGCGCTGATCTTACCGCGTTGGCCGCTGAAAAAATAAAAAGTAAACCCGGTAAAATTGCATAATGAATCCTTATTTGCTTAGCCATTGCCGTAAGCTGGATGATGCTGATTAAAAACAAAGGTGTCAGTAAAATCATATAGTAATCATGATGCCGGAACTGCTGCCACATGAACACAATAAATACAATGGCCCCGCCCAGTGTTAGCAGCCCGGTAAATTTTAGCTGCCTGTTTTGAGAGGGCAGGAATGCGAAGAGAAGCGGAAAGAAGAAAAGGAAAATACTGAGCGGCCTTAAAAACAAGCGTTCCAGCCATACCTCACTGACTTCATGGTATATGTCCATAAAATCATGAAAAGAAGAAATTGGCCTGAATTGCAGTAGAAACACCTCAGAAGAAGTACCGGCACTCAACCAGGCTGCATACATATACCAGGGTATGGTAAGTAGCACAAGGCCTGCGGCCATCGCCAGCCATTTCCATACAGCATGACGGCTTAATTTTTCTCCTGTAAAACTAAATACGGTAAACAGGAAAACCGGCAGGTACATCAGGGCTGTTATTTTAATAAGGGATGCCAGCCAGAAGAAGACAAAACTGAGCAGGGCATACCATTTTTCTTTGCTCTTTAATGCATGGATCAGGAATGACCAGGCGATGAGGACAAATGAAAGACTGATAATGTCGGGTAGAAAGTTGGCGGTATAGAAAGCAAGGAGAGGAATGGATCCGTAAATTAATAGTATTGCCAGCGACATCCCTGCATGCTGCAGGTAGTGCCGGGCGATATAAAATACACCATACAAACCGGCACTGAAGATCAACAGTTCGAGGAGGCGGTAGAGAAACTCATGATATCCGAAAATTTTATACAAAATGGCTACACTGTAATTCATCAGCGGAAATTCCATACCGGTAATGCCTGTACCATTGTCCAGGTTATGGACCCGGGGTGTAAAAAAATCCATTCCGTGCTGGTAGTAATTCAAGGCTACGGAAGCTCTGTCGCATTGCGCCCACTGGTGCACCGACTGTGGTCTCAGGAAAAGGATAGTATGCTGCCCGTTCCAGAAATGAAGCAGCAGGATAAAGGCAATGATTAATAAGGGAAAAAACCTGCGCGGGGTCATCTGTAGTTCCAGTGTCTTTATAATACCATCTCAGGAATATCACCCTCCACGATCAGCTTACCCGCAGTAGCTTTACGTATCTCCTCCACCGTTACCCCCGGCGCACGTTCCAATAATACAAATCCTTTGCCGGGCACTACGTCCAGTACCGCGAGCTCAGTGACGATCTTTTTAACGCACTTTACACCTGTAAGCGGTAGTGAACATGCAGGCAGGAGTTTGCTTTCACCGGCTTTGTTGACATGCTGCATCGCTACAATAATGTTTTTTGCGGCTGCCACAAGATCCATCGCGCCTCCCATTCCCTTCACCATCTTTCCGGGAATCTTCCAATTGGCGATATCTCCGTTTTCACTTACTTCCATGGCACCGAGTATGGTGAGATCCACTTTGCCGGCGCGAATCATTCCGAAACTCAATGCAGAGTCAAAGTAAGCCGTTCCGGGAACTTCGGTAATCGTTTGCTTGCCGGCATTGATCAGATCGGGATCCTCTTCTCCTTCATATGGAAACGGTCCCATGCCAAGCATGCCGTTCTCTGATTGCAGTGTAACGTTCATGCCTGTGGGAATATAGTTTGCAACGAGGGTTGGAATTCCGATACCCAGGTTGACATAATATCCGTCTTTTACTTCTTTTGCGATACGTTTCGCTATACCGTTCTTATCTAACATTTCAGTTCATTTAATTATGAATTTGACCGCATATTTAAGATGATGGCAATGATTCTTTATGCTTTTGAACGAAGGGTACGTTGTTCTATACGCTTCTCATAATTTGTCCCTTGAAAAATCCGGTGAACATAAATACCGGGCACATGAATGTGGTCGGGATCCAGTTCACCTGCGGGAACCAGTTCTTCCACTTCGGCGATCGTAATTTTTCCACCCATGGCCATGGGCATGTTAAAATTTCGTGTGGTTTTACGGAAGACAAGGTTACCGTGTGTATCACCTTTCCAGGCTTTCACTATTGCAAATTCAGCCTCAAAAGCGTATTCAAGCAGGTAATCCACTCCATTAAAGTTGCGTACTTCCTTTCCTTCGGCCACTTCCGTACCTACTCCGGCTCTCACCCAAACGGCGGGCATTCCATAGGCGGCTGCCATACACCGGGTAGCGAGTGTGCCCTGCGGAATAAGATCCACCTCCAGTTCACCGCTGAGGAGCTGACGCTCAAACTCTGCATTTTCACCCACGTAGGAGGAAATCATTTTTTTTACCTGTCGCGTTTTGAGCATCAGGCCGATTCCAAAATCATCAACACCTGCGTTATTGGAAATGCAGGTAAGATTCTTCACACCCTTTTTCACCAATGCCGCAATACAATTTTCAGGGATCCCGCATAATCCGAATCCACCAAGCATAATTACTGCTCCGTCATGAATATCGCGAATAGCATCCGCCGCGCCGTTAACTACCTTGTTCATAGCTTTAGAATAGGCAGTAAAATTAGCGAAAGATTGGTGAGTTTATGTTCTTCCGACAAAATAAGTAACTTCAAATTTTCAAATTACCCCGTTTTCAAATCAGCACATCTTCAAATTAACACATTAAGTTTCTCGCGGAGGCGCGGAGGTCGCAGATCGTAACGAAGTGAAGATCCCGGGTGGATGGTTTTTTCCCGCGGATCGTAACGAAGTGAAGATCCCGGGTGGATGGTTTTTTCCCGCGGATCGTAACGAAGTGAAGATCCCGGGTGGAATGCAAAGCTGACCCGCCCGGGAGGCGTGAAAGGTTTCTCGCGGAGGCGCGGAGGCGCGGAGGTCGCGGATCGAAACGGAGTGAAGATCCCGGGTGGAATGCAAAGCTGACCCGCCCGGGAGGCGTGAAAGGTT
>CAZHSC010000065.1:0-20345 GCA_964534995.1 uncultured Bifidobacterium sp. | reverse complement strand
TTTCTTACCAAAAACGGTGTATTAATGGCTGAGGCAGCCTTTGAAGATCCTCTAAGACAGGACGCCTATAAATTGATAGCATATTTTAAACAAAGAGGGATTAAAACTGTTTTGCTAAGCGGGGACAGACAAAGTATATGTCAGGCGGTGGCACAGGAACTGGAAATAGATGAAGTTTACGCAGAAAAACTCCCGCATGAAAAAGTGGAAGTAATACGTCATTTACAAAAAGCCAAAAGCGTAGCGATGGCCGGTGATGGAATAAACGATGCGCCTTCTATTGCCCTGGCTTCTGTGGGCATTGCAATGAATGGAGGCTCCCACATCACCAGGCAAACCGCCGAAATAATATTGGTAAATGACAGGGAGCTCACCTCACTGATTCAGATTCATAAGTTATCTCAGCAAACCATTTTGATCATCAAACAAAATTTATGGTGGGCCCTCGCCTATAATATGTTTGCGATACCCATGGCAGCCGCCGGATTCCTTAGTCCTATTATAGCCAGTTTTTCGATGGCTTTCTCAGATGTAATTGTTATAGGAAACAGCCTCAGGTTGCGATATAAACCTATCTATGAACTGAATTGAAGTGGGAAAAATATCAAGGTTCATAGAGAATATCGGAAGTATCAGGGGGCTGCAGGTTTTTCAGATTTTCAGATTCCTTTCGGTATTTATCACAGGAATACTACTTGCTAAAAGTGAATTGGGTATACGTGAAATCGGATCCTATGAAAGTCTTATCTTCCTGTCAGGGGCATTAAGTTTTTTCTGGGTTTCGGGCATCTTGAATGCACTGCTCAGTGTTTATAATTCATCCAAATCCACTGGTAAAGAATCCTTGTTATTTAATGTTGCGGCCACTTTGTTTCTTCTTAATACAGCTCTGACCCTGGTATTAATCGTATTTCATCAGGAAATAAAGAATTTGCTGCCTCAGGAAGCGGAATCATTTTATCCTTTGATCATTATATATATTTTCCTTACCAATCCTGTTTATTTAATTGAATACATTTTTCTTCTGCAAAACAAAACCATACAGCTCATAGCTTATGGTTTTGTTCACATGACAGCTTATACGGCTTCTGTTGCGCTACCTTTGTTTTTGGGCTATAAGCTTGAAGTCAGCTTTTACTGTCTTATAACACTTTCCCTGCTTAAAATTATTTACCTGATTTTTTTATTATCCAGGAACAGTAAATCCAACTTTAACCTGCAAGAAATAGGGGCGCATTTAGCATTTGCTTTTCCGTTGATATTAAGCTTACTGATTTCCGGCTCAGCCGAGTATATTGATGGCATGCTGGTAAGTACCCATTTTGGAAGCGATGCATTTGCTATTTTTAGGTATGGAGCTAAAGAACTGCCATTGGCGGTGTTGCTATCCGGCGCCTTGAGTAATGCCTTTGTCCCTAAACTGGTAGCTGAAAATTTTAACAAGAGCATACTGATGACATTGAGAGCAGAATCATTGAAACTAATGCATATTCTGTTTCCTTTGACAATTCTTCTGCTTTTATCCAGCAACTACTTTTATCCCATCCTGTTCAGGATTGAATTTACTGCCAGCGCCACAGTCTTTAACATATACTTGCTTCTGCTCATTAGCCGGGTTTTATTTCCGCAATCATTGGTATTGGCTGCCGGTAAAACATCGTTTATTTTCAAAATTGCACTTATTGAAATAGCCGTCAACATCGTAAGTAGTTATTTGCTGATGCTGAAGTTCGGTATCATCGGAGTGGCCATCGGTACTGTCATTGCCTTCTATACTGAAAAAATATTGCTGGCCCTCTATGTTTATAAAAAACTTCATATTAAACTATCAGCATATCTTTCTGTTTACGTCTGGCTGATATATTCCCTGGCCCTGCTCGTCGCATTTTTCTTTCAATATCTTCATACGCAGCATCATTAATTCATTAAATAACAATTATTTACACACGAATTTCAGGTAACAAAGCCTGTTGAAAAAGAATGGAAGCGCGCTAGAAATTAATTTAATTAAAAAATAGTAGTTTTGTGATGGAAAAGTAAAAAATAATATAACTCACGGAAAAAAATCAATTATGTATACCTTTACATAATTAATCTCTTAAAACCATAAATATACACAACTTAAAATCCAATTAATGATGAAAAAACTACTAATTTGTGGCCTTGCCCTTACATTAGGTGTTAATGTAATGGCTCAGCAGCCAAATCGAGGTGCCAGCCTTAAAGGAAAAACCTTCAAGGAGAAAGCCATGTTGGTGAATGGAGAAACTAAAACCACACCTTCCACCAATCCTGTAACCGTTCCTGTAAGTAAGAAATCCGGTGTACCATCAGTACAGGCTATTAATGTAATTGACATTGGTAATTCCGGTAATGCTTTCGGTACAGCATTCGGTGCTAAAACGGCATTGTTCGCTCATCCTTCTATTAATTCCGTGTCCATGGTGTACCGTTCTGCACCTTCTATCACTGGGGATGCTACATCAGGTTTCCTCCGCTATGGTTATTCTACCGATGGTGGAGCTACCTGGACTCCCAATGTAGGACCTCTTTATGATGCAACCGCTCCCAACAATAATGCCCGTTACCCACAAGGTATCATATACAATCCTGCCGGTAACACTACTCCTGCCAATGCTTCGGTATCTTATTTTGCCGCTTCCCTGGTTGGATTGAACATTGGCTGGGGTGGACACGCTCACGGTTCTGGTCCATTAACAGGTGGTGCTTCTACCTCCCTACAAGATACTGCTACCAACTTCCTGATTCCTGATGGTGGTGCACTGAATACCGATGATAATTCATTCTGGTTAAGTAACGGTTCATGGACTGCTGCCGGCGACTATGATGGCAGCATGATGTTGGCAAAAGGAGTTTGGACTGCCGGTGATTACGCTTATACATACAATTATGTACCTGCTCCCGTTGATCCTGATTTGACAGGTTCCCCAGTTATGACTGCTACCAGCATTGCCTGGGGAACAGGAGGTGTAGGTTATTTCGCTATGCTTGCCCATGAATCCTACTCTGCTGTTGCTGACAGCAATCTTTATCCTGTTATCTTCAAAACATCCGACAACGGAGCAACCTGGACCAAAGTGGCTGCATTTGATCTGAATAGTTTTGATGCTTTATTCCAGTTTGGTGTTGCTTATACCTGTGCTTTCGAAATTGATATGGCTGTGGATGCAAACAACAATGCTCACCTGATCGTTGGTGTTGGTGCCCTGGCTTCATCCGGTTTCTCTATCAGTTCCGGTGCCGGTAACTGGGGACTTTTTGACATTACCACAACCGACGGAGGTAATTCATGGGTTGCCAAGAAACTTGGCCTGCCCATGACTTTCCGTGGTGAGTTTACTGATGGAACCAACAATCTTGCGGAAGATAGCCGTCCTCAGATTGCTAAAACCCTTTCCGGAAACAAATTGTTCTTTGTTTGGTTTGATACCGATACTACTCTTACTCCAGGCGCTGCCGATAACGTACTTCCTAACGCCATTTGCAAAGCATGGGATGTAACAACAGGCTTATGGTCTGCTGAAACAAACCTGACTGCTGGTTCCAATGCCGATGGAGCTTGTCTGTTTGGTAATGTATCTCCCTTTGTGTTGGATGGTGCTACTGCCGGCTGTTACAAGATTCCGGTTTCCATTCTTGAAATTCCCGTAAACATTGGTGTAGATGTAAATCACAAATACATTGATGGACTCGAGATGTGTGATGCTGCATTTACCGAACCTGATTCTTCCTTTACGGTAACCAATCTGGTGGTTCAGGGAATCAATGAAAACTCCGGTACTACTTCATTCGACCTTAGTCAGAACTTCCCAAATCCTTTCAATGGTACCACTCAGATCAATCTGAACCTGGTTAAATCTTCAAACGTAACTGTTGAAATTCACAGTGTAGTTGGTAAGCTCCTGAAATCTGTAAATTATAACAATTTACAGTCAGGTCTTAATACGTTGACTATTGATGCCAGCGACCTTGCCTCTGGTATTTATACTTACACAGTAATTGTAGGCGTAGAAAAAGCAACACGCACAATGATTGTGAAGTAATTTAAATTAATTAGAAAAAAGAGGTTGTCTCAACAGAGGCAGCCTCTTTTTTTATGGGGTCAGGATATCTCAGCACAAATTTTAATCACATAAATATAAAACAGACAGAAATCTATTGACCTAAAAGAGAACTTCATATCTAATTATTCAGAGGAAATCCCTGAATAAATAATAATATTTCAACAGGATTATTACTTTAATAAAAACAGGGAATCCACCCCCGGTAATCTTTCCACATTAAACCCTTCAGCATACTTTGCACCAGCAGGTCGCCCCAATTCAATGGCCCTGGAATAAAGGAAATCCAGAAATTCCTTTGAAGAAATGGCGGTTTCCGGTTCAGTTGACGATGGGTCATAAAATTGGGTTTTAAAGCAAAGCACCGCCTTCATTTTTGTTTCCATGAAGTCTGTGACATCCACCACAAAATCGGGCTTACTATATCTGTCCTGGATATATCGGTAAACAGCTTTTGGTCGCCATTTCTCCTGAGTTTCACCATCCCATTGAGTCTTTATCTTATCAAGACCGCTCAAAAAACAGGCAACGGAAACCAGGTCGCCGCCTTTTCCGTGATCGGGGTGCCGGTCACTGATTGCATTGCAAATGACCACTTCAGGACGGTAATGGCGTAAATAGGGAACCAATGCCATCTGATGACTTTCATCGTTCCTGAAAAATCCGTCCCTGAAACATAAATTAGTACGAAACTCCACCCCCAGCAATTCAGCGCTGGAGGCTGCTTCCTGATCCCTTATATCTGAATTTCCCCTGGTACCTAATTCTCCTCTGGTCAGATCAATAATGCCAACCTTACGGCCTGAAGAAATTTCTTTAGCAAGGGTACCACCAGCGCCCAATTCAACATCGTCAGGATGTGCGCCTATTGCCAGCAGATCAATTTTCATAATTTAGCTTCAGCCCCAAAAATAGTTCATTCCGGGATGCATAAAAACCCCAATTTTGCAGCATGAATTTCTCCTTTAGTCAATATCTGAAACTGATACGGCATGAATTCTCGCTGGAGATGAAAAACAAGCAGGCGCTAACCAGTCTGCTCGTCTATTCTCTGGCATCTATTTATATTTCATATCTCAGTTATAGCCAGAAACTGGATCCTGTAAGTTGGAATGCGCTTTTTTGGATCATTATGCTTTTCGCCGCAACCAATGCCATAGCCAGGAGTTTCCTGCAGGAAAGCAGGGGCATTCAATTGTTTCATTATATTTTAATGAGTCCTGTGAATGTTATTCTCGCAAAAACGAGTTATAATATTCTACTTCTGATGCTCCTGGGCCTTGTCAATTTAGCGGCCTTTTCAGTTTTTTTTGAATTACCAATTCTGGATAAATCCCAGTTTATTGGAGGCTTATTACTGGGGTCCTTCGGATTATCGGCCATCCTTACCCTTGTTTCTGGAATCGTGTCACGGGCGAATAGCAACGCGGCACTGGTTGCGATATTAGGCTTTCCCCTCCTATTTCCACTAATTGTAACAATTGTACGTTATTCTCAAAACGCCATTGAAGGTAAAGAATGGCTGTTGAATCAGCCTTACTTTATCCTTTTAATTTCACTGAATATTATGATTGTTGCCCTTTCCTACCTGCTCTTTCCTTACCTTTGGCGTGAATAAATGAACAAGATGAAAACATCCATTGCCTATTCACCGTGGTGGAAAATCTTAGCGCTCATTTGCCTGTTTTACACTTATATATGGGGATTTTTAGGTGAGGTTCCCAGGATGCCTATACTCAATGAAAGTATTCGCAATCTCTACTTTCATGTAACCATGTGGATGGCGATGCTGGTACTGATGTTTTGCAATGTAATTTATAGCATTAAATACCTTAGTAATTCTAAACTATATCATGATATTGTTGCGGAAGAATGTGCGAGAATGGCAATGGTTTTTGGAATAGCAGGTTTGTTAACCGGAATGGTATGGGCTAATTATACCTGGGGGGCTCCATGGGTCAATGATCCCCAATTAAACGGAACCGCTGCATCCATGCTTATTTATGCCGCTTATTTCATCCTGAGAAATGCGGTTCCAGATGAGATTAAAAGAGCGCGTTTATCATCGGTTTACAGCATTTTCGCTTTTACCATGATGATTGTATTTATCATGGTCTTGCCCAAAATGACTGATTCCCTGCACCCTGGCAAAGGAGGCAATCCTGGTTTCAATAAATACGACCTCGATTCCAATATGCGAATGGTATTCTACCCTGCCGTTATTGGATGGACACTATTAGGTGTTTGGATGATGAGCATCAGTGTAAGAATTAAAAAGCTTGATAGAGACGATCATGAATAAGCTAATATCAAAAACCGGTAAGATCACTATTTCCCTTTTATTAATTCTGCTAAGCCATGTAAACGCCCAGGAGGTGGAAATGGCGGATACCATGAGGTCAGAAGGGAAAATATACGTAGTCATTTTGGTAGCCGCGATGGCATTAACAATCGTAAGTATTTATATGTTTCGTATTGACAGGAAAGTATCTAAACTTGAAAAGGAAAGGAAACAGTAGTTGTTATAGAAATGAAAAAAATTCACATTGTAGCAATCCTGGTAATTGCAGTTGCGTTGGCTGTTATTGTAAGTACAATCAGTAATTCAAGTACCTATGCTCCCTTTAAAACCGCTATTGAAAATGAGGGCAGCACCTTTCATGTTGTGGGCAAAGTCAACCTTCAAAAGGAATTTGTATACAATCCGGAAGTGAACGCAAATATTTTTGGTTTTTATCTTATCGATAATGAAGGTACTGAAAGGCTTGTTTTGTACAATGGCACAAAGCCCCAGGATTTTGAAAGATCCGAACAAATTGTTGTGGTTGGAAAAATGAAGGGCGATGAGTTTATCGCCAACCAACTGCTTATGAAATGTCCTTCTAAATATAACGGCAATCAGCAAGACCAGTTGAAATCTGCTCAATAGTAACAACGGAAGTATTCTTTTAAATTCAGCAACCCATTGTATTAATGAATCTAAACTACCAAGGCGAACACCTGGCATTCGGACATATTGGAAATATTCTAATTATCATCTCATTTACAGCTGCCTTATTATCCAGCCTTGCCTACCTTTTTTCATTTAAAAGAAAAGAAGACAATGTCACATCGTGGCTGCGTCTGGCACGTATTTCATTTTCATTTCATGCCATTGGTGTATTGGGCCTGGTTTTTCTTATTTACTATCTCATCCACGGACATTTTTTTGAGTATTACTATGTATGGCAGCACTCTAACTCGGTCTTACCTGTTAAATACATGTGGGCCTGTTTATGGGAGGGACAGGAAGGTAGTTTCCTGATCTGGTCATTCTGGCATGTTATACTAAGTTTAATTATTATACGTAAGGCAGGTACATGGGAAGCCCCTGTAATGTTCAGCATTATGCTGATTCAGGCTTTCCTTGCCACCATGCTTTTGGGTCTTGAATTTGGCGGAATAAAAATTGGATCGAATCCATTTATCCTATTACGACATCATCCGGATTTTGCAAACCTGCCATTCATCCAATTACCGGATTACCTATCCAGGATAAAAGACGGCAGGGGCTTGAATCCTTTGCTTCAAAATTACTGGATGGTAATACATCCCCCCACCCTGTTTCTTGGTTTTGCGGCCACCGCCGTTCCGTTCGCCTACGCTATTGGGGGCCTTCTCAAGGGAAAAATAAAGGAATGGGTCGCACCGGCAATACCCTGGACCTTTTTTGCAGTGATGATCCTTGGGACGGGTTTACTGATGGGAGGTGCGTGGGCATACGAATCACTAAGTTTTGGAGGATTTTGGGCATGGGATCCAGTTGAAAATGCCAGTCTGGTACCCTGGCTTACACTGGTAGGCGCTGCCCATGTAATGATCATCTTCAAAAAGAACGGGACATCCCTGGGAAGCTCCTTTGTGTTAATCGTTGCCAGTTTTATACTGATTCTTTATTCCACATTTCTAACAAGGAGCGGGATACTGGGTGATACTTCTGTACACGCCTTCACCGATCTTGGCATGAAAGGTCAACTGGTGGTTTATATGTTCTTTTTTTTACTGTTATCCGGCGTATTGATTTTTATAAATCGCAGGGAGATAAAAAGCAAGCATGAAGATGAACACATAAGCAGCCGTGAGTTTTGGGTATTTATGGGGATGCTTATTCTTGTCATTTCCGCTGTTCAAATCAGTATCACCACCTCTATTCCCGTTATCAATAAAGTATTCGGAACTAAAATGGCGCCGCCAGCCGATGCTATTGATTTTTACAACTCCTGGCAGATTCCGCTGGCGGTCATCATTGCTTTGCTGATTTCCGTGTCACAGTTTTTCAAATGGAAACAATCGGATCTGAAGGTAACCTTTAAAAACCTCTTGCTTTCATTTTCATTGTCATTAATGCTCAGCATTGCACTTGAATTGTATTTTGATTTTGAAAGGATCCAACTTTCTTTATTGCTATTCGCTTCGATATGGGCCGTCCTGGCGAACCTGGACTATCTGGTCAGGTTTATTAAAGGGAAAACTTCCCATTCCGGGGCGAGTATTGCGCATATTGGCATAGCTATGATCCTGCTGGGCGCATTGATATCAAATGCCGAAAAACAAGTGATCAGTCAAAATCGTCTTAAGGTCGACCTTGGGAAAGATTTCCCAAACAACGAAAATATTTTACTGTATCAGGGTGATACTTTGCCCATGGGTGAATATTATGTTACTTACAAGGATAAAAAAAGGGAAGGTATCAATATCTTATATGAAGTTGAATATTTCAAACCGAACCTTTCCAGTGGCAAACTTGAAAAGGATTTTTCCCTATTCCCCAAAGTCCAACTCAACGAGCGGATGGGTAATGTTAGCGAACCTTCTACCAAACATTACGCAAGCAAAGACATTTACACCCACGTTACCTATGCGGAACTGGACGACAAGAGCAATCATGTTAACGAAGACAATTATAAGAAAGGGAAAAAGTATCAAATGTCATTGGGAGATACTATTACAACCAGTAACAGTCTTGTAGTACTCGAATCGCTGAACAAGGATGTGGATAAAAGCGCCATGTTTCTTCAGGAAGGAGATATTGCCATTGGTGCACGTCTCACTATCATGGATGTGAATAAAAAATTACATTTTGCTGAACCGGTATTCATCATCAGGGCCAATTATTTCTTTAACCGTCCTGCTGAAATTGAAGAGCTGGGACTTAAGTTTTCATTCGAGCGAATTCTGCCCGAAGAGAACAAAATGGAAATTGAAGTTGCGGAAAAGGAAGGTAACAGCCGTGAATTCATCATTATGAAGGCCATTGTCTTTCCTCAAATTAATATCCTGTGGACCGGATGCATCCTGATGATTATTGGAACGTGGATAGCCATTGTCAAAAGGATTCGTAAGTTAAGAACGAGAAACACGTTAAATTGAAAACTTTGCATATAGGGATTCTAGGATCTGGGAACCTCGCAACTCATCTTGCCGAAGGACTTTTCAGCGCAGGATATTCTATTCATTTCATAAGCAGCAGGAATAAGAGAAAAGGGCGTTTGTTGGCGGAAAAAGTTGGATCTGTTCATACGGCTGTGATTCCTGAGTCAACTGGCGTATCTGCCTTGCTATTTATTTGCATTAGTGACGATGCGATTCCTGAAATGTTGGATAAATACCGAAGTACAGGCTATACCCTGATCCATTGCTCAGGAAGCATTGCACTTCCTGAATCTAAAACTTATTCGGCCGGTACGGGAGTATTTTATCCGGTTCAGTCATTCTCACCCGGTATTCAAATCAATTGGTTGGATATTCCGGTTTGTGTTGAGGCCAGTGATCGGAAAATCCTGGCCCAGTTAGAAGGCATTGCTTCATCCTTAAGTAAAAAGGTGATTGTAATGTCCAGCCAAAATCGCCTTATCGTTCACCTTGCGGCTGTTTTCGCGAACAATTTCAGTAATGCCCAGTATGCGATTGCCGAAGATATTCTCAGCGCCCATAAACTTCCCTTTGACATTATCAGGCCATTGATACAAATGACCGCATATAAAGTACAGGAGGCATCTCCTTCACAGGTGCAAACGGGTCCGGCAAAAAGGAATGACCTGCGTACCATAAATAAGCACCTTGCGCTACTCAAAGAAGAACCAGGCCGCCGGAAAGTATACCGGACCATGACCGATTTTATCAGAATGGAAGAAGAAACAAAGACAAAAAAGAAGGGACGCAAATAAGTTAACAGCAACATCACTTCGATCATTCCTTACCTTAGGTCAGGGCAGTTGCTCTTACTCCTTTAAAGTCAAAAATTATACTTAATTAAATTTTTTTTTGTCACGAGGAGCAAATTAGTAATAACCCTGATTGGTAAATAAATATGTTGCCATTTTTATCAGTGTGTTGATACATCAATTTAAAAGGACGGTTGAAGAGAATAGTACTACTTTGCCCCTCCAATTGGAAAAATTCCTTTAAAATAATCCAGCTTTCCCTGACCGGACTGCGGAAATACACCCCTGCTTACAGTGCGTATGTCTTCCACAGAATAGAATGCTGTTGGATTGGTTTTTTCAATCAGTTGCCGGACCAGGGCAATATCCTTTCTTTTGATGACAGTAAGAATAACCTTCACCGGTCCTTTGGCCCCGTGCCCTTCGAGGGTGGTAATACCAAAACTATGCTCCACCAGTGATCTTATCAATTCATCCGAGTCTTTTTGTGTAATAATTCTCATGACCTGCAATCCAAGTGCAAGACGCTCTTCAATCTTTATCCCGAAAAAGATACCCAGCGAATATCCGGTTGCATAGGCAAAAAAGCAGACGGGATTATGCAGGTTCTTCATAATCTGGCTGATGGCAAGCAGCCAAATCAATACCTCTACAAAACCGATAAAAGGGACCAGGTATTTTACGGATTTACTAAGCAGGATGTTCCTCAATGTGGCAAGCGTCACATCACTCATTCTCGCAAGAAATATCAATGCCGGGAGAACAAACCATTGAAAAAAATCTGATGCTATAAATTCACTGCTAAACATACGATGAATTGATTTTTTCAATTAGCTCATTAACTCCTTCTACGGCTGTCTTTCTCATCACAATGAAATCATGAATGCCTGATGGAACCTCTGCCCTGGGATCGATCAGAATTTTGACAGCGTGAGAAGGTGCATAATGAAGAAGCCCTGCAGCAGGATACACTTCCAGTGAGGTGCCAATGACAACGAAGAAATCTGCCTCTCTTGTAATTTCTATTGCCGTATACATGGCAGGAACCTGTTCACCGAACCAAACTATATGGGGTCGAAGCTGGGAGCCCAGTGTGCAACAATCGCCGGGATTTAACTCGCTGCCGGGGATTTCATATATCAGATTTTGATCGAGGGTAGACCTCGACTTTCTTATTTCGCCATGCAAATGCAAAACCCTGGAAGAACCGGCACGTTCATGCAAATCATCAATATTTTGCGTAATGATATCCACCTGAAAATCTCTTTCCAGGCCTGCCAGTGCCAGGTGTGCTGCATTGGGTGATGCTTCCAGCACTTGTTTTCTTCTTTTATTATAAAAATCAAGTACCAGGCAGGGGTTGGAATTCCAGGCACCGGGCGTAGCCACTTCTTCTATTCTGTATTCCTCCCACAAACCACCGCTGTCACGAAAGGTATTGATACCACTCTCTGCACTGATTCCAGCGCCCGAAAAAACAACGATCCTTTTCATTTTGCAAAAATGATAAAGGTTTAGGCGTATTGTAAGGAATTTTGGAAATAATATCAACCGGGCAAGGTGTAAAAGCCGGCATCAGGAAATCACAACGTTATCCGGGAAGCGGAAACCACGTAAAAGTTCCTCTGTCTTCATCCTCCTTTTTCCGGGCAATTGCATCTCCAAAATCCTCAAAAAACCATTTTTCGCGCTTATCTTCAGCTCTTTCTTTCCATCTGTAATCAGCTCATGCGTCAACACAGTTCCGGCAGGTTCGGGAGCGCTATGCAGTACTTTTACTTGTATGGAATTTTTATCATCCCAAGTCAAATTAAAGAAGGCTCCTGGAAACGGACTTAAGCCACGCACCTGATTGTGCAATTGAAAAACATCATGGCTAAAATCAAGTTTACAATCTTCCTTATAAATTTTTGGAGCCTGATGTATCGGTACCCCCTCCTTTATAAAGTGATCCTGAGACAACAGTTTCACTTGCTTATTCTCAATAGCACATACCGTTTCATATACCAGTTGCGCCCCTTCCATCATCATCCGGTCATGCAGATTACCTGCGCTTTCGTCCGGTCCGATATCTATTTCTCTCCTGAAAATGATTTCACCGGTATCAATTTCATGTTTTAAAAAAAAGGTAGTAAGGCCCGTTTTCACCTCGCCATTCATGATTGCCCGGTTGATCGGGGCCGCGCCACGATAATCGGGTAAAAGTGAAGCATGTAAATTGAATGTACCCATGGGAGGCATTGACCACAGCGCTTCCGGCATCATGCGGAAGGCGACAACAATTTGAAGGTCCGCGTTGAGTGACTTCACTTCATTCAAAAAATGAGGGTCGTTCAATTTTTTTGGCTGAAGGACTTTTAATCCTGCTTCCTGAGCGTATTTTTTTACAGCCGACTCATTCAGTTTCATGCCCCGGCCCGAGGATTTATCCTCCGAGGTAATTACCGCCGGTATTTCATACCCTTTTTCAACAAGAATTCTTAAGGATGGCACGGCGAAAGCCGGAGTACCCAGAAATATAATCTTCATTTTTCTGCCGGAATGATTTCAATAATTGTTATTAGTTCCCCCTTCATGCAAATACTTACTCTTTTCTTATCCACATTATATCTCACATTCACCATTAACCTGTCTTTTTGAAATTCCAGGGGTAAGTTAACGGGGTTATAGAAATTACTATCTGCCGACATCAATAAAAATCCACAGCCATCCAGATCCCTGTTATCCACAACCATCATGGTTACCGGTTGCAGCTGCTTTACGACTGAAGCCGACGATGGCGTGGCCTGGCTGACACCAGTTTTCTCGGAACAACGGCATGAGAGGAAAAAAGACAATATTACAGGTAAAACCAGGTTCTTATTCATAGGTTTTCTGATTTCAGCGGGTATTTAATCCACTTAAGTGATATCATGTAAAAATAGCTGATTGCACCCATTAGCAACCAATAAATCAACTCTGCCAGCCAAACAACTTCCAAGGATTGAGGTATAATGATAGTAAACGCAATGATGTATATCGTATAAACAAATAATGAAATAATTTCAATACCCATAGCTGCCTTTGTATTTCCTGTGCCGGAAACAGCCGATAGCAATACCATCGACACTGAAAACACCAGTGTAGCCAGGCAAACCACATAAAATACATGCATTGCATCCAACATCAGTATTTCATCAGAAGAAACAATTTTAAAGAGGGCCTCCCTGCAAAAAAAGGTCAAAACGATTCCCAGGGTGCACATAATGAGACTCAGAATTGCAATTTTCCTTACAAGTAAAAGAACAGCATCCTCCTTTTGCTGGCCAAGCAGGTTTGAAACCATGCTATTGGCTGCCTGGGAGAAACCCCAAACCGGAGTCATCAGCACCATATAAATACTGCGTAATACATTGGAAACGGCAAGTTCTCTGGCTCCGAGTTTCTCAATCAGGACAAAGAAGAGGAACCATGCTCCCATCGAAAACAAGTGCTGAAGCATCACTGGAATTGAAAGTGATAAAATCTGCCAGCCATAGGATAGACTCATATCTTTGAATCTGAATAAATGAAATGGTTTTACTTTTGAATGAAATCGGGTATAAACCAGCGCGTATATAACCGCTATCGTTTCTGAGATGGCAGAAGCCATACCCGAACCGGCAATTCCTAATTTCGGAAGACCGAAGCCGCCCATAACAAAACCATAATTTAAAATTACGTTCAGGACCAACATTAACACGGTAGTATAAGTGATGATCCTGGTAAGTGTAATTGCAGTATAAAACGAGCGCAAGGATATCAGCAACATCATCAGCGGCAAACTCCAGCTTCTTGCCAACAGATAATCAACCGCAGCCTGGGCGACTTTAGTATCAATAATTATTGAAGGCATGAGCCCATTCAATGGAAGGTACAACAAAAGCAGCATCAGTACGGAGAAGGCGAACAGCAACACCAGGCTGTGATCAAATATTTTTCCGATGTGAAGGTATTGTTCTTCACCTGCCTTCCGTGCCATCATGATCTGCGATCCAATGCCAATTGCGGTTCCAAGCATCAGTAGAAGGAAATAAAAGACCCCACCTATCGCTGAGGCCGCGAGTTCTTTTTCACCAATTCTCGAAACAAAGGCAACATCGGTAAAATTAATTATTGTGCTCGCCAGGCTGCTGAGCATAATCGGAAAGGAAATTCTCCAGATTTCAGAATAACTAACCTTGACTTTCATAAAAGGAGTTGCAAAAGTCGGAAAATAAAACTTTTGACTGTTAACAAAATCCTTTTTAAAACAAAGGAATGCGGTTACTGCCCCAGTATCATTTTATAATGAGGTATATTGGCTTCATAGAAAATATCTCCTACCGCATAAAAACCTGCCCTTTTGTAGAAATTCATTGCCTTTACCTGGGCATTGAGGTAGATCTTTTTATCATGAAGTTTAACATCCTCCAGTACTTTATTTAACAGGACCGTACCTATTCCTTTACCTCTGTAGGCAGGGAGCACAGCAAAACGCTCCAGTTTAATTCCTTCGTTGGTAAAGCGCCAGCGGGCTGTTCCCGCCGGCTGCTTTTCCACCAACAGCATATAATGCATGCTTTCATCCTCATGTGTATCGTACTCTTCGTCGCGTGATACGTTTTGTTCTTCAACAAAAACCTTCTGACGAATATCAAAAACCATGGAGGCTTTATCTTTTTCGCAACTTTTAAAACTGATTACTTCAATCATATGGCCTTATATTAAGACCTGAAAATTATCAAACTTTTTTACATGGAGAGTACAATCCTTTCCTGCCATGACCTTCCACCGAGGTTTTTAACCTGAAGGAAGTAAGTTCCGGGGGTCAAAGATGGATCCAAATTTATGGACGCAGGCGTACCGGTAAAATTAATTCCGGATATAATTTGCAGCGTTTTACCGCTGATGTCGCAAACACGGGCTTCCAGAAATTCACTATCCGTGTCTGGAATTATCATGTTAATGCTACGCCCTGTAACAGGGTTTGGATAGATTGTCATGGCGGAATTAACCATGTTAATGGTAGCAATGGAGGTAAAGGTATACTGTCCGTCACGGTCAACCTGACGTAATCTGTAATAGGAAATTCCATGCAAGGCTTGCTTGTCCGTATAAGAATAGTCAACCAACTGACTAGAGTATCCTTTAGCAGGGACCACTCCTATTTTGGTGAATACTTTTCCATCGCTGCTACGCTGAACTTCATAAAAGTCACTATTCACTTCTGACGAGGTTATCCATTTTAGTTCAACATTATTATTATTGGCTTTACCCGAAAAACTTAAAAATTCAACCGGCAGCGGATTTATACCTCCTGTTGCATTAGCCAGTGTGAAATAGGTATTGAATCCATTGAAATTTGCAGATGTAATGCTCCCTACGCCATTGGCCGTACCAGACCCCCCCAGATCCAGCCATGCTGAAGATCCATTATCACGCGCTACCCTCAAATTGGTATAATCTGTTACCCAGTCATCAATTCCATAGGAAAGTGTTACACGTGCATTACTCAGGTTAGCTTCCGCGGTGCGCGTGATTGTATAATACCTCACATCCGATACCCAACTCAGTGTGGGTGGCAATGTGAAAGCCATAGCACGCGCCGAACTGTTCCAAACTTCGGAAGTATAGGTTACGGCAGCAGTTGTTGAGTGCTGAACCGCCAGAATTATTGGACGGTACGAACCATATTTACCGACAGGAATGTTGATGGTTTGCGCGCTGGTACTTGCCACTATTTGGAGCATGGGACCATCGACATATGAAATAGAGGAACCAATATTTGAAGCAGCACCAGCCAGACAGACAACAGGAGAAGCAGATGATGAAAAAATAACTCCATCCTGCAGTAACAGGGTATTGCTGATATTAATCCTGCGGGAAAGGCCAATGCCCATACTGTTATTTATAGTCAGATTATAAAAATCGGTGGTTGTGTTACCACCTATCCATAGTCCCTCATTTCCCTGAAATGTTATATTTCCTGTACGGGCATTGAATGTTCCATCATTAAAAAAGGAATAAACGCCATCAAAATTATCCGACAAGATAATTGATCGTGAATCGCCGGTAATTCCCGACACGGAGCGATTATCGAATGTTTTGTTGGATTCTATTTTCAAACTCAACAAGCGGCAATTGGCCGTTGTATTCATGGCAGGGCGCAATGAAACAGTTGCTGCGACAGGACCTGATACACGGAAATTGGGCTGAACTACATTTGCGTAGGGTGTGAACTTGAAAATAGAACCGCCGGGTGTACTGCTATTCCCAAAAACAACATCGCCTGCACTTACCGTTACTGTGCCGGAACTGCCACATATATTAAAGTCACTTATTCCAAATCCACCGGAACCTGGTTTTTGTAAGGTGATGGTACCACCGCTCATTGTAAATCGGCTGGAAGCGCTATTGTCAATATTAAATACCTGTAGGTTGGTACCGGAGCTGCCGCTATTGAGCAATACAGATCCGGCACTTTGACTATAACGGATGGGATCGCCTGAGTTTCCGGTCCTATAGGTGATTCCACCATAAACCGTTAAGGTCCCACCCGCAATATCAATGGATGGAATCACAGTACCCGACTGATCGTACCTGATACCCTGAGTACCGGCTGCCGAACCAATACGCATGGTTCCACCACTTACAATCAATTGCCCTTGCAGATAAACATAATTCGCTGAAGGCGCCAGGTTAAGGCCGCCATCCATCACCTGAAAAACAGCATCAGGTCCAACAGTGATATCACCAAAGGATGGATTCACATTGTAAGTGGATTTATTATTATGGGCATAGGTTCCATAGTTCACCATCAATTCCCTGATGCCAAGTTCAAATGCGGATACGGTAGCTTCAAGTCTGTATGTTCTCAGCGTGGATTTGAAAACTGATACACGGTTCAGATCCCATGTGCCTGCACCGGAAATAACGGAATTGATCGTGGAATTAAAAGTAATATTCACATAATCGTTTACATCATAATACAGGTCTATATTACCATTGTTAATGATACTTCCACTGATGAAAAGATTATGCATTCTGGAAGAATTGGAAGCATACCCGAATGTTGCACCGCTGTTGACAGTGACGTTACCGGCCACTACCATTAAAAAGGTCAGATAATTGGAATACATCAATGATCCCGATGTTCCCTGACCGATAGTGATACTGGCGGTAACAGAATTCACATTCATTGTAATATTGTGCCCGTCACCAATAAACACCACATCCCCTCTCTTGGGATAGGTGCCACTGTTAATGGGGCTTCCGTAACTTACGGTTGACCAGGAACTGTTCACGCTCCAAAGTCCGCTCTGTCTGGAATAATAAGTAATTGCCTTACTCTGGCTGAGTGAACCCAGCATAAGAAAGACAATTAACCAGTACTTTCGGCAGGTTTTGAGTAAAATTTTCATGCAATGCATTAGTTGGCTGTTATTGTTGGTATTTCAAATGTACCCTGCAAGACATATTAAAAGTGTGAACTTAACCGCAAACCTTACAAATGCAATAAAGATGGTGATACATAAACAATCAGAAATTTGAAACATTGAGTCGAACTAAATCGTGTGGCGTTTATGCATGCATGAACGAACAAGTTCAACTTCCAGAAAAATTACCTGTTCTTCGCGTTGGCATGTACTTTTCCGGTCCATTGCGTACCGGTTTTATCTTGTATATGTACAAAATAGTTGCCATTTACTTCAGGCATGGTTATCAGTAAGGGCGAAGAAAAACCGGGATCGTTACAGATAAAATCTCCTGTTTTCTTTCCAAGTGCATCATAAGTTGTAATCAGTAGTTCTCCGGAAAAGTCGGGTGACAATGAAATGTGAAATGCATTATTAACCGGAGGATTCGGATAAATAAAAATATTTTCTTTCTCCACACCTACCCTGCGTATATTGGAGTAGGTAAAAAGACCATTTAAGTCAACCTGCTTGATTCTATAGTAAATTTCACTTGTTAATGAGGGCTGATCAAAGCAGGTATAGAAACGAGCCGTTGATGAATTTCCGGCAGCAGCCACCCGTGTGACTATTGTAAAATCCAGCCCATAACGGCTGCTTTGCACCTCGAAATAATCGGTATTCTTTTCAGTGGCTGTAGCCCATTCCAGCAGCACCAGATTATCGGTTTTTCCGGCATTGAAATACATCCAGCACACCGGAAGAGGATTACTGCCTCCGCTTGCGTTTCCTAAAGTGATGGCATTGCTGAAAGTTGAGGTAGCATTTGAAGTGATATTACCGGATGGCGCCGCAGAACCGCTGCCTCCCATGTCCAGCCAGTTATTTGACCCGTTATCCGCAGCCAGGCGGAGGTTAGATGGATCGTCCACACCATCTCCATCACCATAATACATAGTATATGAAACTGATATGAGATTGGAAACTCCACTTCTTGCAAGAGAATGGTATCTCAGCGAAGAAATCCTGTCAAGGCTACCCGGTAAGGTATAATTAAAATTGCCGGGGTTGGCATTCATTAATTCGACGGTATAATCGACGATGGTATTGTTAGCATGTTCAAGCGAAAGCTGGAGCGGTCTGAAGTAACCATCCTTTCCCACAGGGAAATTTAAACCTGCAATTTCATCCGTGTTGACCTGACGAATCAAAGGACCATCAATATAGGAAGCGGCGCTGCCCGCGCTTACAAGGGCATTGGGTTCTATAGTCAGTGTATATTCCGATGTGGAATAAATTACCCCATCCGTAAGTGTCAGTGCCGATGAAATTGTAATCGATTGTCCCAGCGTCATACCTACCCCATTGTTTATTTCCAAATTGTAAAATGTTACCGGGCCCGTACCAGATATTTGTTGTCCCTCTCCGCCTTCCATAATAACAGTTGATGACCTGGCCACAAAAGTCCCATCACAATACAGGGAATTTATACCATCAAAATTACCGGTTAATGTAAAATTGCGGTTGTCACCCGTAGTTCCGCTGACCGACCTGATATCAAAAGTCTTGCCCTCCTCTATGGTTAAACTGATCATGCTGATGTCTTCTGTGGAAGACTGTGAAGGACATAAGGTAGCCGGATTAGCTGACGGGCCTCCAATGACAACATTTGGAAAGGAAGAAGTACCTCCTGGAATGAAAGTGTAGGTCAGACCGGCTCCACTGCCGGAGTCGCCAAATTTGAGAAAGGTACCTGCTGTATTAACAGTTCCCTGAACAAAGCATAGTTGAACATCCGCAATACTACTTCCCGTTGTATTGGGTTTTCGCAAAATGACATTTCCATCCAGAAATGTGCAGCTACTTCCCGAAACATCATTCACATTAAAAACAGCCTCATCCGTACCGGTACTTCCCGCATTCAACAGCAAGGAACCTCCGCTTATTAAAAAGTTAAATGCAGAAGACGAGGAACCCAACTTATACGTGATTCCTCCATAAACAATCATGTCGCCGGATTCAATTTCCAGTTTTGGAACAAAAGATGTGTTTTTGTCATACCTGAGTCCACCGGTTCCGGTTTCATCCCCAATTATTAGTGTTCCTCCTAATACGCTAATAGTTCCGGATAATGTTACTTCATCCTGCGCAGGAGAGAGATGTAAAGTGCCCTGACTTATTTTTATCACTCCATCCGCAGGTATATTAAATCCGGACCCGGATGCAAGGTTTACTTCGAATGTCGTAGAATTATTATGGTGGAAAGTTCCATATGTCAGGACCAGTTCTCTGACTGCCGCTTCGAAGGTGCTGCTTTGTATTTCTGTGTAATAAGTAACCGAAGCGCTTTTATTAACGGTTACCCTGTTCAGATCAAAGCTGCCGCTACCGGAAACCACCGAATTCGAGGGACGGTAAAACACCATATTCACCACATCATCTGCATCGGCATATAGGTCCATACTTCCGTTATTAATCAGGTTATTGCCAATCTGTAAAGTATGGGTCCGGCTATTGTTTCCCGTATAGGAAACCGTGGCGCCGGCATTTACAGTAATGTTATTAATAACAGTGCAGGTATAATTTGCAGCGCTGGAATATGACAGCACCCCGGATGACCCCTCACCGACAAAAAGATAACTGGT
>CAZHSC010000064.1:15073-20710 GCA_964534995.1 uncultured Bifidobacterium sp. | reverse complement strand
CTTTTAAATCCTCATGGTTGATGTTTTGAGGACCATTCCCCTTTACCTGTACCAAGTATAAACCAGACGTAAGCGAACCTATATTTAGTTGCATTGAATGGGTATCCATCTCCTGTTGGAAAACAAGTTTGCCACTTATATCACTAACGCTAACAATCACTTTTTCGTTTACCTGGCTTTCATTTAGCGTTAAACGGCAAAAATCTCCGGCTGGATTCGGTGAAAGACTGAACATCCTTACCGGATTAACCGCAAAAAGAGAAGAAGAAGTATATTGTGAATACAAGCGTATGCCGCCGGCGTTACAGCCAGTCAGTAGATCAAATTTGGTATCCCCATCAATATCGGCTTTGCTCAGAGTTACTCTTTTGGGTTCATGAATTCCCTGAAATACCGAATCAGCCAATGTAAAATTGCCGGAAAGATTTCCGTCGATATTTGTAAAATGATAAATGCTGCCTTTATCGGAGCCCACCAGTAATTCATATCCGTTTCCATTATCAAACAATAAGGGCACACTGTATCCTGCCACGGCGCCTGGTTGGATAACGTTTACTCCTCCAAAGTTTGAAGTCAGCAATGTGTATACCGGTGCGGTTGAAGTCCCTGTATTTTCAAAATAATTGATGACCCCGCTCCTCTCCCCTATCAGGATATCGTTTTTTCCGTCACGGTTAACATCAATTATCTGTGGCACACTGTTGTTACCGATGTCTATACCCTGATACTGTGGGTTGGCAAATACAAAATTGCACGCAAGGCCGGGTCCGGCGGTATTCTGGTAATAAATCAAAGTGCCATCGGCATTGCCAAGTAACATATCATCATCGTTATCTCCGTCCAGATCACCAAAGCCCGGATAAAGTCCATATTGTGTAATACCGGAAAGACCCAACCAGTCATCACTGATCAGATTAAATACAGGCTGCGTGGAAGTACCGGTATTTCTGTAAAAGGATAGTTTTGAATAGGCAAGATTAGGATTGGAATTGTAATAAAAATCATTGCCAATGATCATATCCATGAGCCCGTCTTTATCTACATCAAAAAATGCAACATTCGCTGCTGTGCCCGCATCGATGGTTTCTTCTGAAAACAAGCGCGACTTAACAAAATTAAAAATGTTGCTGCAGTTGTTGCTGGTATTTTTGTAAAAATGAATGTTGTTAAAATCCTCGCCTACCGTAGCAAAAGGACTTACCAGCATATCTTTTATTGCGTCGTTATCAAGGTCCAGGTAATAGGCTGCTGGCAGATTCTGCATATTTACCTGCACATCATACACCGGAAAAGCGGAATCCTGTGATGTGATGAAGGCGGAATCGGGTGTACCTCCATTCAACAGAAACAACATGTTTTCTCCTAAAATATCTCCATTCAGCAGATCCACATCACCATCACAGTCCTGATCAAGGGGAGTAAGCACGGAACCTGAATGACGGCTCCTCTCAGTAACGGAGATATCTCCGGTAATATTACCCGACCTGCACGACTGATTCAAGAGTCCAATATTGGTAAGTCCGCTCAATTTAAAATAGCCCCAGCAATAGGGTTCCAGTGTAAACATAAATCCATTACAGGTACCCAGTGAATCCATAATATAATTTTTATGGTACTCGAGATAATTGCTCGAATTGGCAAAGGTGATGATGTCATAATCACTGTCTCCGTCTACATCCACAATGGCAGGCATATTCACCTGGCTGACAAAAATCGGGTTATTGAAGGTTCCATACCAGGAATTTAGTTGTTGCACTACCATGGTAAACTGCAATCCGCTTCCCTGGCTGTAATCGTTTCTCCATACAGCAACCGCGGAATTTCCATATGTAAATAAATCCATGTCGCCATCACAGTCGTAATCTGCCGATCGCACCCAGTCCTGAAAAGTAGGGAGTTGCTCAACAAACTGAGGCGCGTATGAGTATGGAAAAGAACCGCCGCTGCCATTATTAACGAAAGGACTAATTCTGTTTCCTACCCGGTCAAAGAAAAACAAATCCATGATAGTGTCTCCGTTCAAATCAATTTCTATCGGCATCACACTGTTAAAACCTCCGGTCCAGGGGAACTTCAACGTATCGTTATTCACAACAACTTTCGGACGTTGGTCCAGAAACAGAAAAGGGGAAGATTGCGCATGGATATTTTTAAACTGGCAAAACAGGAGCATCAGTACTAGTGACAATCGCATAATCAGGCTATTTATATGCCTCAAAGATAAACCTAACCATAGTGAAAACGACATAGAATAGAACTGATTTTTACACGAATAACACAATTAATCCTAAAAAAGATAAGTAGATATCAGATAAGCCGGCACCTGAATAATTGTATTCTCTATTGTCTCCAGTTAAGGTGAGATGGAAACCGGTTCCACTTTCGGGATTTAATCATATTTTCGTTTCAAAATCACACCCTATAACACCATGCCCAGCTTTGACATTGTTAATGAAATTGATCTTCAAAAGCTTGATAATGCTATAAATGTGGCAAAAAAAGAAATTACGTCCCGCTACGACTTTCATGGGTCAAAAACCGAAGTGGAACTGGACAAAAAAACGCTGATAATTTCCATTTTAACGGAGAATGACATGCGGGTGAAGGCGATTCATGACATATTGATTTCCAGGATGATGAAACAAGGAATTGATACTTCCGGACTGGATTTCGGTAAAGAGCATTATGCCAGTGGAAATATGCTAAAAAAAGAGGTGACCGTTAAAAAAGGTATTGATAAAGAAACCGCCAAGAAAATTGTTAAAATTATCAAAGACAGCACTTTAAAGGTACAGGCGGCTATTATGGACGATCAGCTAAGGGTGACTGGAAAAAAACTTGATGATCTTCAGGCTGTTATTTCGATTGTTAAAGGGGCCGGTATTGGTCTTCCCCTTCAATTTACCAATTTTAGAAATTAGGAAACCCGGAACCACACCATTGACAATTTATTACGGCCCGGCTTTCCTATTTTATAAGATGAATGTCAAGATATCGCAAGATTCAATATATTAGACAACAATTTATTAACTTCATTACGTTTTCAGTTTCGACTGATTTATTTAATATTGTCGCCCTTCCATTTAGAAAATCTAAAATCAAATAATACTTAACTATAACAAAACGGAAATTATGAGTCAGAAAAAATCCGGATCAGGTCTTCAGGGTATGCTTGCGGCAATCGTTATCCCTGCATCACTCATCCTATGTATTATCATTTACAAATTCATTCTTGGAAGTCCGGCTAACTTCCAGGACAACAATCCTGAACTGAATCCGCTACCCGGAAATTACTTAGGAATCATATACAAAGGTGGATTTATCGTACCTATCCTGATGGCCTTATTGGTCATTGTAATTACCTTCGTTATTGAGCGCTTTGTTACTGTCAATAAATCAAAGGGCAATGGAAGTATCGACAATTTTGTCCACAAAATGCGCAATGCACTTTCCAACGGTGATCTGGATGGTGCCCGTAAAGAATGTGACAGACAGAAAGGATCCATCGCCGCGGTTGTGAATGCCGGTCTGCTCGCTTACCAGCAGATGGCCAATGAGAAGTCGCTGGATAAAGAGCATAAAATTGCCGCCATTCAAAAAGAAATAGAGGAAGCCACCACGTTGGAACTTCCTATGTTATCTAAAAATCTGATAATCATATCCACAATTGCCTCCATTGCTACTTTGATGGGGCTGTTGGGTACTGTAATTGGTATGATTCGTGCCTTTGCTGCTCTTGCGCAGGCAGGTGCACCGGATGCGGTAGCGCTGGCTACAGGTATCTCAGAAGCACTCATCAATACCGGTCTGGGAATTGGCACCTCCGCCATCGCCATCATTTTCTATAATTATTTCACCAATAAAATTGATTCCATTACTTATGGAATTGATGAGGCCGGCTACTCTATCGTACAAACTTTCACCGCCCGTAACTGATTTCTTCCATACTTAACAAACAAAAACAAAGAAGCGTATGCCAAAAGTGAAGATGCCAAAAAAGAGTCCCTCCCTCGACATGACGCCGATGGTGGACCTGGCCTTCCTCCTGGTGACGTTCTTCATGCTCACCACCCAGTTCCGTCCGGATGAACCTGTGATAATTGATTCACCTTCTTCTATCTCAGAGAAAATTCTTCCGGAAAAAGTAATGATTGTCAGCATCGATAAAGGCAACCGTATTTTCTTCAATCTGGAAGGAAAGGAAATCCGAAAAAGCATGCTGCAGCAAATGGGTGCTAAATATGACGTGAAGTTCGACGATAACGATATGGCGAGATTTTCAGTCATGACGACCTTTGGATTGAGTGTACAACAACTAAAGCAATATCTTCCTTTGGGTGAAGAAGAGCGAAAGTCGTTCATGAAACAAAGTCAGGGTATTCCTTATGATTCATTAAATAATCAATTGGGTGACTGGATCAGGTTTGGTCGCCTGGCGGATGCACAAATCAACGGGGATATTGACAAAGAAAAACAGATGCGTTTCGCTATCAAAGGGGATGCAGAAGCCAATTACACTTCCGTAAAACGAGTTATCGAAATATTCCAGGAGATGAAAGTGAACAGATTTAATCTTATCACCTCTCTAGAAGATAATCCTAACCCTTAATCGAGATCCAAAAAAATGGCAGAAGTACAAAGCAACGAACAGGATTCCGGTAAAGGCGGGAAACACAGTAAAGTCAGGGCTAAAAAGCAAAGTACCCACATCGATATGACTCCGATGGTGGACCTTGCTTTCCTCCTTCTTACCTTCTTCATGCTGACTACCACCTTTGGTAAGCCAAAGACTATGGAAATCAACATGCCGGTGAAACCTGAAAACGAAGAAAACCAGCAATTGGTAAACAATGCTGTTACCATCCTCCTGAGTGGTGATAATAAAGTGTATTGGTATTTCGGTGAATTAAAGCCGGAAACTCAACTTACTCCAACTGACTACTCTCCCGAAGGTCTCCGGAAACTGTTTTTGGATAAAAACAGTTACGCGGTTGACAAGATAAAACAACTACGCGAACAAGCCCTTAAAACCAATATGGCTGACACTACACTAAAACGTCTTGAAGTTGAAGTGAAAGGTGAAAAAAAAGCGCTAATGGTTCTTGTGAAAGCGGACGATAAGGCAAAATATAAAAATGTGGTAGATGTGCTGGATGAATTAAACATCACCATGGTTGGAAAATATGCCATTGTCGATATCGGACAACAGGAGTTTGACATGATTAATAAATTAAATCCGGGAAAATAATATGGCAGATATATTCTCACCCTCCTGGGACGACGCCATCAATCCCGAAAGGACAGAACTGGTGTTCGAAAACCGTAACAAAGAGTACGGTGCCTATCAATTACGTAAAAGCTATACCCGTGTTACCGCGCGTGCACTCATCATTTCACTGGTCTTGTTTTCCTTTCTTATCAGTTTACCGGTAATCGTTAAATTGATAAGTGGTATGGAAACCGAATCCATGGACAAGCCGGTTGAAGTTACCGTGGAACTGAAAGAACCCCCTCCACTGGATAAAAACGAACCACCGCCCCCCGCCCCCCCCCCCCCCCCCCCCCCAAAAAAAACCGGTAAGGTTAAACCAACCGGAGGGGTTTGGCCGGTAAATTTAGGAGAAGTACCGCCCCCAC
>CAZHSC010000064.1:0-15063 GCA_964534995.1 uncultured Bifidobacterium sp. | reverse complement strand
CTATTGAAACGGTAAAGTTTACACCTCCTGTAGTGGTTGACCGTGAAATTGAAGACGAAGACCAGCCACCTCCCCAGGAAGAACTGAGCGAGACTAACGTGGGTGTAGTTACGCAGGAAGGAGATGAAAACGCTACCGAACTTCCGCCAGAAGAACCCGTGGTTGATCCGGATGCCGGAAAGGTTTTCACCTATGTGGAAGAACAACCTTCATTCCCGGGTGGAGAAGCACTCATGTACGAGTATCTCCAGAAAAATATTAAATACCCGCCACTCGCCCGTGAAAACGGAATTACAGGCAGGGTTTATATGACTTTCGTTGTAGGTCCCGATGGAGAAATACGTGATGTAAAAGTGCTTCGCGGTATTGGCGCCGGCTGTGATGAAGAAGCTATCCGCGTAGTGAAATCAATGCCTAAATGGAAACCCGGAAAACAAAACGGACGTTCGGTTAACGTTCAGTTTAACATGCCAATTAATTTTACATTGAAATAAAGTCACCGCGTGAAATTTGACCCCGTATAATCGAATTATACGGGGTTTTTTATTTGACACCGGCATCTATTTTGACTTCTAGCCGCTTCTAAACCAGGCCCCCTGTCATTAACCCGGTAGCACTACCCTCATTAAACGCTATATTTGCCTATGGCAAAAACTCCTATCTTGTATTATTTCACCCTGGTAATGACCTTTCTGTATATCCTGCTGGGGATATTTATCATGCTTTCCCCCCAGGCAACGGCCTTCCTTCCCGGGTGGAAACACTGGGTGCTGGGTGCGCTGCTGATCCTCTATGCCTTCATTCGCTTTAAAAGGCTGCATACTCTTAAAATCAATATGGAAAAAAAGACCGGAGTTGACAATTCCAAGGGCTGAACAATGCTGTACGCCGGGTATGATCCGGATCAGCTTATCCGTAAAAATCCTGACACAAGTTTACCCCCGGCACAATGCCTGCCGATTATTTTAATTCTGATCTTTGCAAGCAGACTAATCCGGGCCTTTTCCCGTTAAAGAATAAGTCGATGAAAAAAATAACTGCAGTAAGTCTGATAGCCGCCTTTATGATTTCTTGCGGAACTGATTTCAATAAGCCTTACAGCGACACCCCTACATCCGGCAAAGTACGGATTGGCGGAGATGAAACCCTTGAACCTTTGCTGGATGCTACTGCAGATACTTTTATGGGTTTATACCGCTATGCGGATTTAACATTGAAGTATTCTTCCGAATCCGGGTGCTTTGCAGATCTGTTAAATGATTCGGTTAAAGTAATTCTCGCCACACGCCAACTCCGGCCCGAGGAAGAAAAAGTCTTTAAATCTAAAAATCTGATTCCGGTAACCACCCGTGTTGCCATTGACGCGCTTGCTTTAATTGTTAACAGGGAGAACACAGATACCCTACTGAAACTCGAACAACTGAAAAGCATTCTTGCCGGAAAAACTGATGCATGGAACATGATAAATCCGAAGTCCTCACTGGGTGCCATCAGTTTTGTTTTTGATAACAATGGCTCCTCCACCCTGCGTTTTCTCAGCGATAGCCTGATGGAAGGGAGTACCCACTTCCCCACCTATTGCTTTGCCGCGAAATCTAATGCCCAGGTGATTGATTATGTCGAAAAAAATAAAAATGCAATAGGAGTTATTGGTGTGAACTGGATCAGCGACCGTGATGACCCGAAAATGTTAAGTTTCAGTAAGCGCATCAAGGTGGTTTGGCTGAGCACTGCAGCTGAACCGATATATCCTGACGATTATTTTGGACCCTTCCAGGCCTATCTTTACACTGGTGATTACCCGTTAAAACGTGAAGTTTACATGATTAACCGGGAAGCGAGAAACGGGCTTGGCACAGGCTTTGTCTCTTTCATGGCCAGCGAACAGGGCCAGCGCATCGTCCGGTTAGCTGGACTTCTCCCCTCTTCACCTTACACCAGAAACATTCAATTAAAATAATTCCTTATTAAAAATTATAAATCTCCCAATGAAACGTATTCTCCTTTTAAAATTCCTGTTTATTGCCACCTTAGCAGCGGAAGGTCAAACTTTAACAGATGCCATCCGTCTCAATGAAAACGAACAACAGGAAGCGGCCGGGGCCATGTATCAGCAATTGATAGTGAAAGAACCCGGAAACGGAAATCTTTATTACTATTATGGGGAGAATTATATTGATGCCGAACAACCCGAAAAAGCAGCTGAATGTTTTAATAAAGGACTTGAAAAAGATCCAGGCAATCCGATTAATCTGATCGGTCAGGCTGAGCTGAAACTTCTAAACGGGGATTTGTCCGGAGGAAAAATACTTATAGACCAGGCCATCAAAACAGGTGGCGGTAAAAACGCATTACTTTTGATGGAGGCAGGGGAAGCCTACCTAAGATATAAAAAAGCGCAGGATCTGATGAGTGCACAAACATACCTTGAATCAGCGGCCAAATTAGATCCTAAAAATCCTGAAGTTTATAATCTGCTTGGCGACCTTTATTCTGAATTGAATAATGGTACAATGGCTGCCAATAACTATAACAAGGCACTGGATATTGATAAAAACCAGGTTAAAGCCCTGTTGCATAAGGGACAACTTTACAAGCGTTCAACAAATTTTGAAGGCGCCATGGCTGAATTTGAAAACGCCCTGAAAATTGATCCGAATTTTGCACCCGCTTATCGTGAAATGGGAGAAGTGAATTTCAGACAACGCCAGATTGAAAAAGCAAAAGAAAATTACAAAAAGTATCTTGAGCTCTCTAAGAACAATACGATGGCGCGCTTAAGATATGCTTTCTTCCTTCATGAGAGTGACGACAATAAAACCGCACAATCTGAAATTAATATCATACAAAAAGTAGATTCCGGAAATTTGTACATGATGCGTATCATGGCCTATGTAGCCTACGAAAACGGATTAAACGATAACGCAATGAAAACGATTACGAAGGTATTTCAACTTACCGAAGGAGATACTACGCGTCGCATTGGCAGGGATTATGCCTACTTTGGCAAAACCCTGGCCAGAGGCGGTAATGATTCACTGGGTATTGAATATCTCTTTAAAGCAGTAGCCTTTGATCAAAAGAATGTTGATTTATATGATGACCTTGCAAAGCTGGCTACCAAAGCTAAAAAATACGACCTGGCCGTTAAAGCCTATCAGGATAAAATAGCAAATAGTAACCGACCTTCCAGTGCCGATTATTTTAGCCTGGGAAGAGCGCTTTATTCCAATAAAAATTACACGGGGGCTGACAGTGCCTTTACCAGAGTAAACGAACAAAGCCCCAACTGGCCTAACGGGTATCTTTGGAAAGCAAGGGCCAATGGACAATTGGACTCCACCTACACCAGCCTGACCGCGGTTCCTAATTACCAGAAATTTATTGAACTGGTTTCAATTGATTCTGTCAACCTGGTAAAGTTCAATAAGGAGCTGATTGAAGCCAACAGTTACATCGCCGTGGCCTACCTGCGGCAAAAAGACTGCAAAACCTCCCTGCAATACTGGAACAGGGTGCTGGCCATTGATCCAAAAATTCAGCAGGCAACAGATGCAATAAAAATCATCAGGGAATCAAAAGACTGCAAATAGTGTAACCTGATCTATACCGGAGATGGTGTGGATTTGAGGTACTAAACGGTTATTTAAAACAATTCTGTAAAACCTTTTAGGTAAAATCACCATTTTTATTATGTAAAAGTAAACGCTACCAACCGGCAACAAGCAGTTAGTGTTTACACCGGATATACAATGACAAATCAGGCCTCAATATCAGATTCCCCTTCAAATTTAAAACCGAGTCTTTTTCCTGTGCTGAGCGTACTTTGCATGGTATTAACCATGGCTTCAAAAACTGTAATCTCCTTCATGCTCTCAAACGGAGGTAATACCACATCAATGTCGAGACAAAAAGCGATACAGTTTTCGACAAATGACCGAAGCACCTCTTCATTCGCCTTCGTAGTTGCATAATCGTTATACAGTATCCCCAACTGCTTTTTACCTTCCGCAAAGAAGTTGCCTTCCTTATTGACAAACATACGGGCGACCAGGTGGCCCACATCATTTTTCCTTTCAAATTTGAATGAATCCGTAAGGAAATTATAAATACTGATCATACCTACGGTGGCTCTTTCCGGGTTGAGACTTACATAGGTGTTCTTCCAAACAGGATGTACGGGATCAAAAACAAAAGCATTGGTATGCATGATAAAAATGAGCAGATCTTCGGCAATTTTAATTTCCGCTTCAAAGGTGCCCCGGTCCTTATACTGAATTTTAATCCTCGGATCCACCCTGGTCACCTCTTTCTTTAAGTCAGACTCCACTTTTTGAAGAATGGACTTCAAAAGCTGCATTACTTCAAAAGTTTTATCAGTTGCATCTTTAGCCATTCTTCCTTTAAAAAGAATGGTCTCAATCAGTTTTGTTTTTCCTTCCGACATCCAATTCAAAACTAATCAAAATTGAAAAACCATCATTATCTGTCCAATCACAAAGTCTCCTTTCAATAAGCCCGGGCAAACAGCACTCTCTGCGTTGAGGGTTTTCCGCTTAAAATACATTTACCCGCCTCCTGCTTGTTATGAAGCGGAATACACCGGATCGTTGCTTTAGTGAGTTCTTTAATTTTCAGTTCAGTATCAGTTGTACCATCCCAGTGCGCATAAATAAAACCACCTTTTTCATCCAAAATCTTCACAAACTCATCCCAGGTATCTGCTCTGAACGTATTTTCATCCCGGAAAGTAAGTGCCTTTTTAAAAATATTATCCTGAATCTGGCTCAGTAAGTGTTCCATTTTTACATCCAGATCGGTAATCTGATATATAGATTTTTCTTTTGTATCCCTCCTTGCCACCTCCACGGTACCGTTTTCCATGTCTCTGGGGCCGATGGCGATACGTACAGGTACACCCTTCAATTCATACTCGGCAAACTTCCATCCCGGCTTATGTGTATCCCTGTTATCGTATTTCACCTGAATCCCCCTGGCCTCGAGCGATTTCTTTAAGGGTTGTACAAAAGCATTTATCAGCTCCAATTGTTCTGTGTTTTTATAGATAGGCACTATCACGATCTGAATGGGGGCCAAACGGGGTGGCAAAACCAGGCCGCTGTCATCGCTGTGTGACATAATGAGGGCACCCATCAGCCTTGTTGACACTCCCCAGGATGTGGCCCAAACATAATCCTGCTTCCCTTCTTTACTGGTAAAGCGTACATCAAAAGCCTTTGCGAAATTTTGTCCAAGAAAATGTGAGGTGCCTGCCTGAAGGGCTTTCCCATCCTGCATCAGGGCTTCAATGCACAAGGTATCCAGGGCGCCGGCAAAGCGTTCATTGGCTGTTTTAGAACCTTTAATAACCGGAATCGCCAATACCTCCTCGGCGAACCGGGCATATACCTCCAGCATCTGATTGGTTTCCGCAATCGCTTCCTCAGCACTGGCATGCGCTGTATGGCCTTCCTGCCATAAAAATTCAGCGGTACGCAGGAAAAGTCGCGTCCGCATCTCCCACCTGACCACATTGGCCCATTGATTCACCAGAATCGGTAAGTCGCGATAGGACTGAATCCAACCGCGGTAAGTATTCCAAATAATCGTTTCGGAGGTAGGCCGTACAATCAGTTCTTCCTCCAATCTGGCATCGTCATCCACAATGATACCTGTGCCGGCCGGATCATTTTTAAGGCGGTAATGGGTTACCACCGCGCATTCCTTTGCAAAGCCCTCCACATGGCTTGCTTCCTTCGAGAAAAATGATTTTGGGATGAAGAGTGGAAAATAGGCATTGACGTGTCCAGTCTCTTTAAATCGCTTATCAAGGTCTTGTTGCATCCGCTCCCAAATAGCATATCCATAGGGTTTTATCACCATACAGCCTCTCACTGCCGAATTCTCGGCCAGATCGGCTTTAATGACCAGGTCCTGGTACCACTGGGAATAATTTTCACTTCTCGACGTCAGTTGTTCACTCATATCCTTTTTATCTTTACAATCTTTGGCACTGTGTTTGGTTACGAATTCTGACAACAAAATTGTAAAACTGACCGCATATTGCCAATCTAAATTAAACGATAGAAAATATAAATTATCAAAACCACGGTCATAAGATATAAAAGGAGGAAAAATCATGAAAAAGGTAACTTTCGCACTCATTTCAGCTGCTATCAGTTTGAGTTCCTGTTCATCCGGACGAATGGCCACTAGGGATAACGACGATGTGTATTACTCGAACCGGGATGCGGTGGCAGAAGATTACAGCCGTTCGGAAAGCGACAGGGAACCGACTTCCGTAAGATCAGAAGATTATACTTCCAGAGACCAAACTGCCAACGATTATAACGAAAGAGAAAATCAAGGCAATGAAGAAAGCTATTCCGGTAACGACAATGACCGCTTCCGCAATAATTCCGGTCAACCCGATTATTCAAGCACAGAAACCAGGGACGGCAACACCTACATCACCAACAATTATTATGAGGATGAGGATGATGATTATTATGATTATGCTTATACCGCTCGTATCCGCCGCTTTTATCATCCGGTAGGCTGGAGTTATTATGACCCGTTTTATACCAATCTCTATTGGTATGATTACAATCCTTATTCATGGGGCGTGAGTCTCTACTGTACTTACTCCTGGTGGCAGCCTCATTTTTATACAGGCTGGGGTTGGAATTCAGGTTGGAGTATTGGCATCGGTTACGGTCCGTTTAACAGCTGGGGACCCACCTGGGGTAACCCATGGTACAGCCCATGGTATTCAAACTGGGGCTGGGGCGGATATGGCGCCGGGTTTAACAACGGATATTGGAATGGGTACAATCAGGGATATTGGAATGGTTATTATGCCGGTTTATACAATGGTACTTTTAACCCTTATTATTTCAACAGCCTCGACAATTACAGCTACTATTATGGTCCGAGAAATGGCAGAAACAGCGTGGCCAACAATGTACCTGGCGGGCGTTCGGTAGGCGAGATTTACGGCAGGTCGCTGGTTGCAGAAAACCCCAAAACCCCCAGAGCTGAAATGGCCACAGACGGCATTGCTGCCATGGGCCGGCCTAAGCGGGAAATTACTTCGCTTAATAATTCCATAACACCCCGAAATAATGCTGCCAGTGAATTACCCGGAAGACCAAAAATTACCGATGGCGGCAGTAAAAACACAGTCCCGGGCAAGTCGGAGATATCCAATCCAAGGACTAATAGTGGAAACAGCACTTTTGAGGGTGCATCACCGCGAAATACTACTTCAAAAAGTAATGAGAGCCCTCGTACTGTAAATCCCAAAGACAGGAATTTCAACGAGCCTATAAATCCAGCGACCAACCCAAAGAACAGCCCACCATCGGATACAAAAAATCCGGGCCGTAATAATACAATCATGGACAGGAATACACCAGGCAACGAAAGTCCAAAATCTCCGGAACCCCGGAAAAATAATTCCAATGAGTTTACGTCGCCCAGGAACAACACACCGTCTGACGGCTACACTCCCAGGAATAACCCGGGTATGAGCAACCCACGGAAAAATGATGGCGCCACTCCCCGAAAGAGCAATCCTACCATGAGTACTCCAAGGAATTCTGGAAATACCATTTCTCCGCGTATGGAAAACACCGCTCCGAGACAGAATAATCCATCGCGTGAAATAAATCAATACCGTGAAAATCCATCGCGTGACAACAAAAGCAATCAGCGATATGAGCGTACACCTTCCAGAAGCAGTAGAAACGATAGCTACCGGGAACCTTCCAGTCAACCACGTCAGGATATGAAACCCCAAAACCGCAATAGCAGCCCATCGTTCAGCGCACCGGCTCCCTCTAATCCATCCAGGATGAGTAATAGCCCATCGGGTGGCGACAGAAACAGTTCACCGGCACCCGGAAGAAACAGAAGATAATAAAGTCTTGCTTTCCCTCCACTAAAAGCATCTGTTTCACCGGTCATGTTATGACTTCATTTAAAATAAAGGCTGCAAGTGTTGAATTTCAAAGTAATGGATCCTCCATGCACGGATACCTTGCCTGAGATCACATTTGCAGCCTTTTTATTTCTCAAGCCTAATAAACTCCATGAAGAAAATTAAAATCATAATTGGCATTTCCGCTCTGCTCTTCTCTGCGGCAGCCTACGCCCAAAGCGACGCGGATTATTTACGTTTCAGCATGCTGAATTATGGGAGTACCGCCCGCTCACTGGGTATGGGCAATTCCTTTGGTGCCCTGGGAGCCGATTTCAGTACACTGGCTGTAAACCCCGGAGGTATCGCGTTATACCGGAGATCAGAGTTCAGTGTCAGCCCATTGTTTTCCAACAGAAATACCGAAGCAGAGTATATTGACCAGAGCAACAGTGACAACTATTTCAAATTTGCATTCGGCAATCTTGGAATGGTTTGGGCCGGTACCCGCGATAAAGCCTCATCACCCTGGAAAGGCTTTGCCTTTGGATTAGGATATAATAAAATGAATGATTTTTCATCCCGATATATCGCCGAAGCGGGAAATGCCAACAACTCCCTGCTGGATAATTATATCGAAGAGCTTAACGCTTATGGCACAGACCCGGATGATATTCCCTCTTTTTACCCTTTTGATATCAACCTTGCATGGCAGACCTATCTCATTGATACTATCGACAACGCAGGTACTCCCTTCTATTATTCAGCAGTGCCATTTGGCGGCACCTTGCAGCGAAAAACTGTTGAAACAAGAGGAGGGCAAGGAGAATGGGATTTCACTTTTGGCGCCAATTACAACGACATGCTTTATCTTGGTTTTACCCTGGGCATTGGCACTATCCGTTACCGCGAAGAGAGTACATGGGAAGAATCAGATGACCAGGATACGATTCCCTTTTTTGAAAGATTTGAATACAATCAAACCCTTGAAACCAGCGGCAGCGGGATCAACGTAAAAGCAGGTTTGATCTATAAACCTGCCGATGCATTCCGGCTCGGGATAGCTATACATTCACCAACCTGGTATACACTGGTGGATGAATATTCGACTTCTATCAAAAGTGACCTGGAAGATGGTGTCATAAGGGATTACACCGGCCCTGTTTTTATCCCCTTTGATTATACCATCAGCACTCCTTTCAGGGTTATAACCAGCCTTGGACTCATCATCGGTAAACAGTTGGCGTTTAACGCAGATTATGAATTCAATGATTACAGTCAGGGACGAATCCGTCCGGTTGACAAAACTTTCACCTCCGACTTTACTGAAGTTAACAAAGCAATTCGCAATAAATATACTGCGTCACATCAGTTAAGGGCTGGTCTGGAATACAGGATGGATATGCTCCGTTTCCGTGCCGGCGCATTTTATGCCAGTACCCCCTTCGAATCCGCATTAAGTGTGAGCAAAGAAACAGACCTTACAAGGTACGGGTTAAGCGGTGGTTTGGGCTTCCGTGATAAAAAATACTATGTTGACCTTGCCTATGCATGGTCGAAAACCGGCACCTACCTTTTACCTTATTCATTGGAAAACCAAAAAACCGAGGGAATCACCTTCACCCAGACCGACAACAGGGTCTTGATAACCGTAGGGTTTTTATTTTAGAGAAACCCTTCTTCCTTCAAAACAACATGGCGGTTTCTTGCGGCTTGTTTCTCTTCGCTACCACGGAAATACCCGGAAGCTAAGTTCATCTATCCAAACCCTTTCTTTTTGCGGATTATAAAAATAGACACTTACGAAATCATCCGCGAGGATATTTTCCTGCAATTTATAGCCGGCATAATATGTGGTCCATCCTGACCTTGCAGGAGGATATAAATGTAAGGGATAGCCCCGCCAGAGGATAGTTTCACCGTTCCGGTCAACAGAAACTACTACTTTCAGTTCGCTGGTAGTACGATGAGAAAAATATTTAAAATTTAACAGAAAGACAGCCCCCTTTTCAAATCCGATATTCTCTGCACGGTCCTTTATTCCAGGGCTGAACTCTGTGCTTTCACTGATTATCATAGATTTCTTTCCGGAACAGAAAATACTGTCTGTCTTAAAAAGTGTATCTGCTGTCCAAGCATTGTCTTCAAAACCCGTAGACACCTCATACAAAGGTGGTGGCTCTGAAATCCTTTTCAAGGTACTGTCTTTTGAATATACCAGGACGCCCGCATTAAAAAAAGAATCCTTCTCCACCAGGAATGGAAAATATTCTTTAATCATCAGATCCGTTTCGGGCGCATGATAATTATTAGACCAGGCATGTATAAAACATCTGGCCCGGGAGTCTGCCAACAGCTTTTTAAGTTCAATTAACTGTTCCGGGCGGTTACATTCATATTGCAGAAACTTCACCACGGGCTTCAGTTTTCCGGAATAATGTTTAATATAATCCGGATGAATTACATTGATGGTTGCATCAACACCGGCTTCCTCATATTTTTCAGTGTAAAAAGCACACTTCTCTGCCACATCGCTGAAAGGTGCAAAAAACTGATGTGAATAAAAGTGGTTGGCAAACACTGTACTGTACAGGGTGATACAAAAAATCAACAAGAGCGGCAAAACATGTTTGGATGTAAATTGCAAAGGCTGAAACCATGAAAAAAGAAGAAGGAGAAGAAAAGGAAAGTTAAAAAGTAAAATGGAATACTGAAATACCGGGTTCCGGTAAACCGAATAATAATATGCAATTAAGGCTGGCGAAATAAAAAGTATAAGTGAAACTGTATGCTGCTTTGACCATACCTGATTCCGTCTGTAAAGAATTAAGACAATGGAAGAAAATAATATATAAAACAGCAGCAGGGGAAGACTATCATTCAGGCAAAACAAAAGATATTTCCACAGTGCATCCTTTGACGGAGGCCCCAACCATCCTTCCGGGCCTCCCAATCCCCCAATGCTGAACTGAGTAACAAGCACATTCAGCGCGGGAATATAAAAAACGAACATCGCCATACCACAAGCGATATATGCAATCCATCGTTCCTTCTTCAGAAAGAACAAACCCAGTATACCGACTAACCCTGCAAACATAAAACTGAAATAATGGGAGTACATACATCCCACACCCCCTGTTATAAACAAGAAGGCATTTTTCCAGTTCCACTTCTTGTCCTTCCAAAGTAGTCCTGACCATGCGTATACGGTCAGCAGACTGAAAAATAATCCGGGGCTATAGGGCCGTGCCAGTTGCGAATAGAGTAAAGGAAACTGCAGTGCAGCGAATGCCGCGGTTGACAGCAATGCGGCCGGTTTTCCAAAAAAACGTATCCCGGTAAGATAAAACAACCATACAGACAGGGCGCCGGCCAACACAAAAGGAAGGCGCACTATGCTGTCAGCGGTGCCAAAAAGATGTGTCCACACCCACAAAAAAGACTGGACTCCCGGCGGGTGCATATCATTTGTGCGCACCCCTTTCTCTATCATTTCCGAAAAAGAATCATATTTTAAACGCGTAAGGGCACTGAGTTCATCGTTACTCAATGACCATCCGTCAAAATTGTAAAAACGCAAAAGAGAACCTGCTATAATGATAACAAACGCGATTTTATCTTCAATGGAGAATCTGAACATAAAGTCATCAATTAATTTTTCGCTGGCACATGACTTCATATAAAATCATACCGGCGGAAACGGACACATTGTAAGAGGAAACTGCGCCTTCCATTGGCAGCCGTACCGTGGCATCACAACGCCTCATATATTCATGGGAGACCCCATTTTCTTCACTCCCCATAATGATGGCCAGCGGCCCCTTAAGATCGGTATCACGTGCCAACAGTTCCGTTTTTTCACTGCAGGCTACTACTCTTAGTCCGGATGATTTCAGGAAATCTATGGTATGCTTCAGATTATCTTCCCTGCAAACCGGCAAATGATGCAAAGCCCCTGCACTGGATTTAACCGTATCACTGTTAATCATCGCTGAGCCGCGTGAAGGTACGATCAGAGCATGCACCCCTGCACCTTCAGCTGTTCTTGCTATTGCTCCGAGGTTTCTGGTATCTGTAATCCTGTCGAGGATTAGCAGCAATGGGGTTTTACCCTTTTCAAAAAGACCTTGCACCAATTCTTCTGTATTATAATACCTGATGGCCGACAAATAGGCGATTACCCCCTGGTGATTATTTCTGGTAAGACGGTTTAATTTCTCGGCGGGCACTCCCTGAAAGTGCAGTCCGGCAACTTTAAGGGAATCCTTTAATTCACGGATCAGTGGATTTGAAAGGCCATTCTGCAAAAACACCTTTTCAAATTCCTTTCCGGAATGCAAGGCCTCCAGTACGGCCCGTGTACCATAAATCATTACTAACTCTTCCTCCTGATCGCTCATATTGAACTGACATTAATAATCGTTTACAATCCTTCCCTGCCTCCATTGATCTACCGCAATATACCACAAGTTCTCATACACCGGCTGACGTATCAGCGCATAATCATTATCCGTAAATGGATTGTTCATCTTCCTGAACAGAAAGAGCATATCGGGAAATCCAGGAAGATTAGAATATGTCCATTGTTCCGTTTCCCCATCGCGGTAAACAGATTGTGGCTTGCCGTAAATCATATGAATCATTCCACGATCGGTTTTCCAGCCTTCCAGATACGAACTGAACAGGCGATTCGCTTCCTGCACCCTGTTATAATACACCCGGATCAGGAGCCTGGCACGATCCGGATTCCCTCCTATTTCCAGCCAGAATTTATCCAATGCGGCTTTTTTATCAGTACTGCTCATTAACTGCAGATACTCACGCCTGGTGGTAATATACCTTGTTGATTCCACCAACTGTTCCGCTCTGGTTACTTTAGGAAAATCAGGGTCAAAAACCGTAAAGGCAAAGCCCTGGGAAGAGGAGGTGTCTGTCTGGAAATACCATATTCCCTTTCCTGAAAAATCAAAGTTCTCCAAATCACTGACGGAAACCTTAAAAACACTATCCGGCTTCAAATCAAAAACAGGATCATCGATAACCCTGAAGGGGAGTACGGCCAGGGGATAGTCTTTGAAAAAACAACGGACATGCAGGGACGCTGAAGAAAGGTTACCGGTGAGGACTTTATAAACTCCGGGACCGCTCACAAAAGAATGATACAATGGATAGCCGGTAGTATTGCAGAGCAATACCCGCTGATTGGACAAGCCCGGGCCTTCCAACAGGCGAATATACCTGGCAGACTCCGTATTCCTGTTCAGGTCACGGAAAAGCAATCTGAGCACGAGCGGCCGGTTGTCATTATACTTCAGGGAAAACTGATCTGTCAAAGCCGCGGTTTCGCTCAGGGATTTCAGTTCAAAATGTACAGAGCCTGAATCCACAGGTTGTGAAGATGTATATGATGTATATAAGGAATACTGAACTGACAGGCGGCAAATAAAATGATCGTCGGCACTGATAAACAACAGGTTTTTTTCAGGAATGTTAAACAAAATTTTCAGGCTGTCATCACTGAACCTGTAAACAATTGCTTCCGGTTGTAAAATACTTCCGGTGTCCAGAAACTGCGACGACATATTTTCATTCTTCAGCTTCAGGGAGGATGAGCATGACGCCGTTAAGAAAATACAACTCAAATAAATGCAGAAGCAGGATGCCCTCCTTAACCAAACACAGTAAAATGAAGTATGTGAAACTATGCCGGACATTGCATTAATTACATTGAAGGGGGCACATTATTTTCTTCGGGGGTGTCAATATCCTCTGTCCTTTCTATTAATTTCTGATTAATCTGTTTTGTTGTTTTAACCCCCAGCCTTCGGATATTCTCCACTTTTGACACCAGGTTGCCACGTCCCAGGTGAAGTTTATTCATCGTGCCCTCATAAGCATTCTGCGCGTCCTGAATTTTTTTTCCTACTGCAATCATATCTTCAATCAACGCAGCAAATTTATCGTAAAGGTCGCCCGATTGCCGTGCTATTTCAAGGGCGTTTTTATTTTGATATTCAAGCCGCCATATACTGGCAATGGTACGCAGGGTAGCCAGGAGGGTTGACGTAGTTACGATGACGATATTACGATCAAACGCTTCGTTAAAGAGATCCTGGTCATGTTCCACCGCCAATGCAAACGCGGGCTCAACAGGGATAAAGAGCAGGACAAAATCAAGGGTATTAATTTCATAAAGGGACTGGTAATTTTTAGAACTGAGGTCCTTCATGTGCTTTCTTACCGAAGCGAGGTGCTCACGCAAAGCCAGGCTTCTGGTAGCTTCCTCCTCCTCATTGCAATATCTTTCATAAGCTATGAGCGACACTTTTGAATCCACCACGATACTCCTTCCCTCCGGTAATTTTATCACTACATCGGGCTGCAAGCGGCGTCCATCCTCCGAAGTCATACTGACTTGTGTAAAATATTCCCTTCCCTTGACGAGACCTGAACGTTCGAGTATTTTTTCAAGAATCATCTCTCCCCAGTTGCCCTGCGTTTTAGCCTGACCTTTAAGAGCGGTAACCAGGTTCCTGGCTTCATCACCGATTGTTTTATTCAGATGCTGTAATTGTCCCAGTTGTTCACGCAGGCTCTGATGTTCTTTTAACCTTTCTTCGTGGGTCACCCTGACCTGTGTTTCGAACTTATCAATTTTTTCACGCAAAGGACTCAGGATATCATCCAGCTTCGCTTTATGATCCTCCTGAATACGTTGTGAATTTTTCAAAACAATTTCAGCTGCGATGGTACTGAACTGTTCTTTCATCAACTGTCTCAGGTTCTCCAGTTCGGCTCTGTGCTCTTTCAGACGCTCTTCCATCACTTGTGCGGATGATTCCGCTTTCACCTTCATGGATAGGGTTTCGTTCAATTCCGTTTGCAAAGCCAGCAGTTTATTTTCAGAACGAAGGATATCCTTACGCAAATCCTCCGTCTGCTGCAGGGCCACTGCCAGTTTCCTCTCTGTTTCAGCATACAGCACCGCATCGACACCCTTGTTACCGGCATCGCGCAAACGCAGGATCAGCCAGGCCAGGAGGCCACCCACACAAATACCTGCCAATAAATAGATCAAATTCATAACTAACAAAGATAATCATAAGCAGACAAGGTAATTCTGTGAAAAAAAAAATTAAACC
>CAZHSC010000063.1:0-21412 GCA_964534995.1 uncultured Bifidobacterium sp. | reverse complement strand
TAGCAATAATTTTTCAGATGAGCAGGGAATAAGTATTTATATACGTTTACATACGCTCGCAGAGTGTTAAGGCCCAGGGGACTTACCTCCCCGCCCCATATAAAAATCGTAAATATTTCTTACCAGAACACAGAAAAAACATTTGAACTTGTTTATATTCTTCTTTCCACATTAAAATACCGAAGAATAACTTCCCCTACCCAAATCAAAGTTCATGATTCTTTACATGAGCCATGTATAAACATTTATATTCTTTAAAATCCATTTCTTATATAACACTACTTTATAATTCAAAACGTATCAGATAAAAATACTTTTGTTAAGCTGTGCAATTCGTACCTCCATGTTAAAATGAATTAATTATATTTGGAATTAACCTCATTCAACTAAAATTGGAAAGTAGTTGCTGAACAAATACCAATCTGCATTTGATTAATACGTTAACATTTTCTAAAAAAAGCCTGACTCCGTAGAGTCAGGCTGAACCTGAAAAATTATAATCTAATCCATGGGATTTCCTTCATTATTGGATTCGCTCTTTTCCTGAACCGAACCACCATTGGTAACATTGTTACCTCCATCTACCTTTATGGCATACTGCTCTTCCTGGTAAGGTACTACACAACCGCCCTGGTTGGGGTCACACCGTACAAAACATGATCCGGGGTTATCATCAGGAAATGTATATATATCCACCGTTTTGTTGGGATTAAAACTAAAATTGGCGGATTGCACGTTCACACCAAGACTGCTCACCTGACTGGAGGCCACCTGCGTCAGCACACTGGAAGCGTTACTTCCCACCTTATCCTTACGGTGCAGCGTTACCGTAAATGCACCGGAGGCTGTATCTCCCGTATTCTTTGCGGCATACACCACGGGACCCAGGGGTACGGTATGCTTTAACTCCCTGCAGTTGGTACCCAGTCCGCAATTATAAGTGCTTACCTGCGAACCGGTACCAAGTCCCTGGCAGAATTCGTCAGGCAAGCGCAAAAAAGTTTCATTGTTAGCTCCATGTGATGCCCCGGTTGGCCTGAACAGGGGTCTATTCACATTGGAATTAGCTGAAGGAAAAGGAACCAGGTCGGCTTTCTTTGCCACCACCGGAGCAGCAGGCGCGTCAGGAACAAGGAAAGAATACACGGGACTGAATACATAAGGATCCTGCCCCGAACATGAGCTGCAATTGGTAATGCGTTTGGCAAAACGGTAATATACCCTCCGTCTGACTACTTTACTTATGCCCGGACTACTGGTGAAGGTGGAATATTGCGAACGGGTACGACTGCTTGACACGCTGATTACATTTCCTGTTCTGCTTTTGGCCATGGGACTGGCAATTATAGTGGAAGCAGGAACGAAATTTGCATTTGAGGAAGCCAGGCTAGGAAGGTTATCCAGGGCTGTACTGTTGGAGGAAGTATACAAAATAAAAGACACCTTTGAATAACAGGTGGAATTACTGGATTCATTCTGAGCAATTTTAAACAACTCAGAAGTGAAATTAAAAGGAAGATTGGACGTAGGCGGTAATGTAGATGGGTCGGAAGGTGTTCCTACCACCACCTTAGCGACCATCAATGCCAATACGCCCGCTGCAGTGTTGCAATCGGCTTGTGCTTTTACCTGCTGACCATGCATGAGGATTACAGACAGTGACAGCATCATTTTTAAGTACGTTTTCATAGCTTAATATTTTTTCCAAAGCTATTTGCAATACCATCCAGCATCAATCCCCAGAAAGGGGGAAAATAAAAAAATCAGCCTATCTTCATCTTGACTTATTATCGCTTAATTTGTATTCTATTATGGTACTTAGCGGATGAAAATATGATCATTTTACCCCAACAGCATGTGAGTGATGACATCAGCACATTGATGCAGATGCCATCCGCTTTAAAGAAATCTGAGTCGCAAGTGCATGCGTACTATCTTGCCGGTGCCAGAAATAATTTCTTCAGGCTGGAAGCTTTTTGCAGGATTTACAGAGAAATTACCAGTGATGATTTTTACAATGAATATTACCAGGTCTTTAAGAAGGCTGAGGATGCACTCGGCAGGTATGATCATCATTACCAGTTGCTGGAAGATGTTAAAAAATACGGCGGTAAATGGCCTTCCGGACTCCTCCGCATTTTTGAAAAAAATCATGACTCCTCTGCCATAGAAACAGAGTCCTGGCTTAAAAAGGAAGGATGGTTAGACCCTGAGCCATTACAGCTGGTAAAGTTTTCTGACTTGCTTAACAAAAGCAGCGGCATGGAATGTGAAAAATATAAATCTGGATTCGGAGCGTTCCTGCTCAAAGCTATAAAAAAAATTACCAAAGAATACGGGGAAGGAAAAATCAACCTGAATCACCTTGAAGACGGCATACATGAATTGAGACGCAACATAAGATGGATTTCTATATATACTAAAGTGTGCAGCGGTATGATTCAATTATCAGGGGACGAAATCCCGGATTCATTTCCCCCGGAATATGTTACAAGGAATATCATGCAATCCGGCTTCATGAAAATGGATAAAGCCATGAAAGGCATTAAACCCATCTGTATCAGGACTGCCCATTTTGCCGCCCTTTCCTGGATGATTGACTTCCTGGGTAAATTAAAAGACGCCGGAATAAGATCGGAGGCCTGCATACCGGCCTTCGGGAAAGCCGGTATCACCGACTTGAAAAAAATCAACAGTTATTTGAAAGACATCCGCTTTGACAATATCAGTCCGCAGGAAATACCCTCACTCGCCAAAGAAAAACTGAACCTCTTTTTTAATGAACACAGGATATTGCAGCAAATAGCTGATGATATTAAACATTCGCTGCCATGATTTCTGACCGGAAGACAATCCGTAGTAAGAAATAAATTAATTTTGGAAAATGAGTGTTACAAAATCAAAACCTGCGCTGCTACTGTTGCATGGCGCTCTGGGTTCCGCCTCCCAGTTTGAAAAACTGGAACAGTTACTTTCCCCATCTTTTGAGGTACATCGTTATGATTTTCCGGGTCATGGGGGTAAGAACTTCGCCGAACAGATATTAACCATGCCATTGCTTGCCGAACACCTTTTGGATCATATCAGCGAATTCCACCTGGTAGGTTGTCATGTTTTTGGCTACAGTATGGGTGGTTATGCTGCACTGTGGCTGGAAGCAAACAAGAATGGCTGTTTCTCCTCCGTGATGACGCTGGGCACCAAATTCAACTGGAGGCCTGAAATTGCGGAAAAAGAATCACGCCTGATACAACCTGAATTTCTTGAAAATAAATCACCGGCCTTCACGACGCAGCTGGCCGAAAGACATAGCCCGAATGACTGGAAAAAAGTTGCCCTTGAAACCATCCACCTGTTGAAGCATCTGGGCAAACATCCCCTCACCGCTGCTGAATTTGAAAATATCTCTTGCCCGGTACGACTCGCCCTGGGTGACCGGGACTCTATGGTGAGTGTTGACGAAACTTATCACGTGTATACGCAGCTTCCCAATGCTTCCTTACTTGTCATGCCTTCCACGCCACATCTTTTTGAAAAGGTGGACCAGCAATATCTCGCTCATGAAATAACCAGATGTATGAAGTAATATGGCATTCGATAAAACAGCATTTGAACGATTAATAAAAGAGTTGGAAAGCTACAAAGCCTCCCTGGTGGCTGTCACCAAGAAAAAACCGGTGTCGGACATCCTGGATGCCATGAAAGCCGGGCAGTTTGATTTCGGCGAAAATTACGTGCAGGAACTCTGTGAAAAAAAAGAAGAAGTCAAAACGAAGGCACGCTGGCACTTCATCGGTCATTTGCAAAGCAATAAAGTCAGAAACATCATTCCCTTCGTGCACCTCATTCAGAGTGTAGACAGTTACAAACTGTTGAAAGAAATCAACAAGGAAGCGAAAAAACTATCACTGGTGGCGGATTGCCTGATACAGGTACATATCGCATCGGAAGAAAGTAAATTCGGATTCAGTGAGCAGGAAACGGAAGCATTGATGCTATACCCCGAACTCAGTGAACTGGAAAACATAAGGATCCGGGGCCTTATGGGCATGGCCACCCTTACCGAAAACAGGGAACAGATTAAGAAAGAATTTACCGGATTACATTATTTATTTGCAAATTGCCGTATGATGTCGATGGATCCCGATGCCTTCGACATCCTGTCGATGGGAATGAGCGATGATTACCGAATTGCGCTGGATTGCGGCAGTAATATGATCCGGGTGGGGAGTATTTTATTCGGCGCGCGTGCTTAATAATAATCAGCAGCGAAGAAAAGGATTTTCCGGAATGACTGTCATTAAATTATTCTGAAACCAAAAATAATAACCGATATCCAATATGTCAACATACAGTCTGGCAATTCATGGAGGCGCAGGCACTATCAGCAGGGCATCCCTCACCCCTGATCTGGAAAACAGTTACAGCACAGCACTGGAAGCCGCCCTTTCAGGAGCCGGAAAGATACTGGCCGGAGGAGGTTCGGCTATGGATGCCGTTATCAGCGCGGTGATGAGTCTCGAAGATTGCCCCCTCTTCAATGCTGGCAAGGGATCGGTATTTACGGCGGATGCCACGCATGAGATGGACGCCGCGGTGATGCGGGGTGATAGCCTGGAAGCGGGCGCGGTGGCCGGCATTACCGGAATAAAAAACCCGGTGCTCCTTGCCCGCGCGGTCATGGAGAAATCAGAACATGTGATGCTGTCGGGAAAGGGCGCCGAAACTTTCGCCCGTGAAGCGGGTATCCACTTTGAACCACCATCCTATTTTTATACCGAACAGCGTTTCCGGCAGCTGGAGGCCGCTTTGCGCGAAGGAAAAGTCATACTGGACCACAGCAGCATGCCCGGTGATAAAAAATTCGGAACGGTAGGCGCTGTTGCCAGGGATATGCTCGGAAACCTTGCCGCAGCTACCAGTACCGGAGGAATGACCAATAAAAGATTTAACCGCATTGGCGACAGTCCGGTAATTGGCGCCGGTACCTATGCTAACAACATCACCTGCGCGGTGAGTTGTACAGGACACGGTGAGTATTTTATACGGGCCGTGGTGGCCTATGATATTTCCTGCCTGATGGAATATAGAGGTATGAGTTTACAGGATGCCTGTCAAAAAGTTATCGGCGAAAAACTGGTGGCACTGGGCGGTGAAGGAGGAGCAGTTGCTGTGGATAGCACGGGACACATCGCCCTTCCTTTTAATTCTGAAGGTATGTACCGGGGCTGGTTAACGGAAACAGGAAAAAGTTATACGGCTATCTACCGAGACTGATTAGTTATCATTACGACAGCGTTCAAGACTTTTCACCCGTGGGCCTTTCCTGCCCGCTCCATGGCAACTTTTGAAGTGCTTCCAGGCCATTCCGAAATAGAGATCGGCTCCGTAACTGTCAGTAATGCCCATTAAAGGACTGAGCATGTCCGTCCCTATGGTGAATATACCATATCGCAAACCCAACCCGATCCTGGGACGGAAAAAATCATAGTAGGATACCGGAAGGGATAATTCAAATCTCCGCGACTCGAAGCGGGGTGTGACCGCTATCTGGTTCGATCTGCGGATGGCTGTTTTGCCCAATGGAATACGTTGAATTACTGAAAAGTTAATGAAAAGATTTTCATTAAACGGCAGGTCAAACTGTACCGAAGCAGCTGCCGGAAGATACATCGTAAAATTGCGCCCGTTGCGCGACCCGCGGCGTGTTCCGTAAAATTGTTCACTCAGGATGGAATCTGTATAAATCTGCCCGTTAAAGTTAGTAGTGTCTATCCCGTACCAGAGTGTACTCCTGTTATCTATTAGAAAATTGAGAGCGGAAGTGGTATAACTGATATATCCAAGGTCCAGCACCGAAAAACCAAGTTTATAATCATAAGGCTTATCACCCGTTTTACGGGCGCAGGGATCAAAAAAAGCATCGTTGCGGTTTTTGTAATACTGGATTCCTCCGCTGATTGAAAAGCCCTTACCCCTTTGCAGCAATGGGTTATCGGAACTGTTACTATGATTTCCGGGTGTGGAATGCCCATAACTGGCATTCATGGTATTGATCACAAGAAGTGTGTCGGCGGGAACAATATACTCCGCATGTTCCATCAGAATGTATAAGCCGCTCATCCCATAATTATAATTAACGGTGAGCCCCCCGCTAAGGTAGGAGCCGGGTTTGTCGGCAAGCACAGTGGCGCCGGTAATGCCTATTTCATTCCAGGCGATGTATCCCGCCTTTGCGTCATTAACCGTATAGAGGTTATCCTGTTGTCCGTCATAATCGAAACCTTCCTTCAGATACTTTGCCAGGTGGTAAGGAACTGAGGTCGCGCTGAACTCCGCTCTGGCGGAAGCATGAAAGGCCAATGCGTATTTTTTCCTGACCCAGATAAAAGCCGGCAACTTCAAAAAAGCGGATCCATAAGCAAATTTATCCGGCTTCTGTGTGTACCGGTCCGTGATCTGGCCCTCCTCAATATTTTCACCCGCCACTCCTTTCCTGATCAACCTGCTCTTAGCCTTCAGGTACATAAAATTATTCAGCAAAGCTGCATCCGCCGACAGAAAATGCAATTCCCACTGGTAGGGCGCGCCTGCAATAGATGCCGGGTTCAGGTCAAGCCCCATCTGGCCGGAATAATTGCTATGGGCAGCCCCCCACATCTCCTGGGCAAACAAGTGATTTGCCTGCAGAGATATCATCAAAAGTGCAAAAAGAAACTTCTTCCTCAATACTGACGCGTTTTATCCTTAAACGATACAGGCTGCTAAAAGTTGCCTGAAATCTCCTGAAGAATAAAGTCATCAGTTGGATTTGGGTCAGATAAACATCTTGCCAGGATTCAGTATGCCATTGGGATCAAAAAGCTTTTTAATGGATTTCTGTAAATGCAGCTGAACCGGATTAAATGGGATGTCCATATAGCCCTTCTGAACATATCCGATTCCATGCTCACCGGAGATGGTACCTTTAAGCCGGACACACAATTCAAATATTTCCCGGATACCGAGCGGTACTTTTTCATTCCAGTCCGCATCCGTTAATTCCCCTTTCAGGATATTCACATGCAGGTTTCCATCGCCGGCATGGCCATAACACACAGAGTTGAAACCATATTTCCTGCCAATTTCTTTCACCCCTTTTAACAGGGCGGGCAGTTCGGCACGGGGAACCACGGTATCCTCCTCTTTGTACACCGAGTGCGATTTTACTGCCTCGCCCACCGCCCTGCGCATCTTCCACAAATCATTTTTTTGCTGCGAGGTCTCTGCAAACATCACTTCATCACATTCAAAGCGGTACATGATTTCCGAAATACTTTCACATTCCTTGAAGAGCGCATCTGTATCATGGCCGTCCACCTCTATCAGCAGATGTGCCTTGTGCTCCTCTTTTACCGGAATTTTCACATCTACAAATTTCAGTACATAGTCAATCGCATCCCTTTCCATAAATTCCATGGCGGATGGTGTGAAGCCCGCGTGGAAAACAGCGGAGACCGCCTCACAGGCCTTTTCCGGAGAGAAAAAGGGAACGAGCATCAGTAAATTCTGCGTTGGCAGCGGAATCAGGCGGAATACAATTTTGGTGATGATGCCCAGGGTGCCTTCGCTACCTACGATCAGCTGGGTAAGATTATATCCCGTAGAATTTTTGAGCACGTTGGCGCCGGTCCAGATGATATCACCACCCGGCAATACCACTTCGCAATTGAGCACATAATCCTTAGTGGTTCCATACTTCACCGCTTTGGGCCCGCCGGCATTCTCTGCCAGGTTCCCCCCCAGGAAACAACTTCCCCTGCTTGCCGGATCCGGCGGATAAAAGAGCCCCTTCTCCTCCACCGCTTCTCTGAACACCTGGTTAATGACACCGGGCTCTACCGTGGCCTGTAAGTTGCGTTCGTCAATTTCAATAATTTTATTCAGCCGTTCGGTAGAAAGCACAATGCCACCGAAAACAGGCAATGCGCCCCCGCTAAGTCCGGTACCTGCTCCACGGGGAGTGACGGGAATATTTTCACGGTTGGCGAGTTTTAAAATCAGGGAAATTTCATTCGCATTTGCCGGCTTCACCACCACGGCGGGCATGAAGTGAAAATCCTCTGTTTCATCACTGCCATACAATTCCTTTTCATCCATGCTGCAAATCACATGTTCCTCTCCGGTAATTGAGGAAAGTTCACGGATAATACCCTGGCTCAGTTCGGTGCTGTTTTGTATCATTCCGCGAAATTATACTTTATCACTTTTCATTAGGGAATGAGGCAAGGAATGATCATTGTACCGGAAAAAGGCCTTCCGGCAAATCCGGATGACACTGCTCATTCACAAATATCTAAATATCACAGTAATAACAATATGATTTTCTGTAATTCTTCCCTGAAATAATCTGCCGAACATACACCAGACACACGTTATTTCTGACTAATTTCGCATGCACCATAAAAATATGAAAGAAGAATACGTAAAGTGGTTTTCCCCAACATTGGGTCATGAAACAGAGATGTTGATTTTCGGCACTGGAGGTAAACCGGTCATTATCTTCCCGACTTCCATGGGAACCTATCACCAGAATAAAGATTTCAAACTTATTGACAGCGTAGCCTGGTTCGTGAATAACGGGCTGGTTAAAATTTACTGTCCGGACAGTGTGGATGAACATTCTTTTTATGAAGAAATGGTACATCCCGGTGAAAGGATCCGCCGCCATACGGTTTACGATAAGTTTATTCTGGACGAAGTGCTGGAGCGGGCCAGCCGTGAAAGCGGTCAGCACAAAGTGACAGTGGCAGGATGTAGTTTCGGAGGTTATCAGGCCATCAACTTCGCATTCCGCCACCCCGACCGTATTTCCAATGTTTTCAGTATGGGAGGAGCTTTTGATATCACCAATCACATGGACGGTTATTATGATGAAAATGTGTATTACAACAACCCGGTTGATTTCTTAGGTGGTTTGCAGGATGAGAATTTATGGAAAATGGGTATAGTGCTGGGTGTTGGAGAACATGATTTTTGCCTGCCACAGAACCACAGGCTCGCTGATATCATGGCCCGTAAGGGAATGCATTACTGGTTGGATATCCGGCCCGGTATGCCTCATGACTGGCCGGCATGGCGGGATATGCTGCCTACCTATTTCGGCAGAATGGATTTCTGATGCCAGCCTGACCTGCTTAAAATCACCTACCGGAATCGGGCTATTTTTTCTACCTTCGAAACAAAATAGTAATTACATTTATTTGAAATAACTCTTAATATTTACTTATTATGAAACGAATTGGAATCATGCATGGCATGGAACGCAGTTTTCCTGATGCCCTTATAGAAAGAATTAATGCGAAAAAAGAGCCGGGTATTCAGGCTGAACTGGTGAAGATCGATAAATGTATTCAGGGAGAAGGAGTTGATTACAATGTTATTCTTGACAGGATTTCGCAGGACGTTCCTTTTTACCGTGCCTATCTGAAAAATGCGGCCCTTACCGGAACGGCTGTATTGAATAACCCATTCTGGTGGAGTGCAGATGAGAAGTTTTTTAACAATTGTCTGGCAATGCGTCTTGGAATTCCGGTGCCTAAAACCTGTTTGCTGCCTTCTAACCAATGGCCTACCGATACCAGTGAAGCATCTTTCCGTAACCTGGCCATGCCCCTCGACTGGCAGGGAATGTTTGAATATACCGGTATGCCGGTGTATATGAAACCCCATGCCGGTGGCGGATGGAAGAACGTATTTCAGTTAAATAACCAGGATGGATTTTTCCAGGCCCACCAAACTACAGGACAACTGGTGATGCTGTTACAGGAAGAAATCAAATTTGATTCCTACTTCCGCGTATACTGCATCGGCCAACAGGATGTAAGGATCATGGAATATGAACCGCGTAACCCCCACCACCTCCGTTATGTGCACAACAAGTTCAACGCCGATAAAAAATTACTTGATACCATCCTTGATTACACCCTGCGTTTGAACGAAGCCCTGGGCTATGATTTCAATACCGTGGAGTTTGCCGTACGGGATGGTATTCCCTATGCCATCGACTTCTGCAATCCGGCACCGGATGCCGACATCCACAGTGTAGGTCAGGAAAACTTTGACTGGGTGATTGAGTCCGCAGCCAATATGTGTATCCGCAGAGCGAAGAACCATCGTGAAAATGCGGACAATCTTACCTGGGGAACCTACATGAAAAACGCTACACTGGGCAAGGCCACAGGCCAACCAGTACCTCGCTTTGGACATACCCACGAAATTCAGAACGCATAGGGAAAATATCCTGCTCCTGCCATCCGCACATGATGCAGCCCGTAATGTACACCTATTAAATATAACCGTGAAATCCCGGTACACGGACAACCTATACCCGACAGCCATTTTATGACGATGTTCACTTTAGGAATTGAAGAGGAATTCCAGATAATTGATCCGCAAACGCGTGAATTACGCAGCCATATGCACCAGATCATTGAAGGCGGTAAAACCACCCTCAAAGAGCAGGTGAAAGCAGAGATGCATCAGAGCGTGGTGGAAGTGGGCACCAATATCTGCAGGGATGTTGATGAAGCCCGGAAAGAGGTTACCTACCTGCGCCGCATGATAGGTGAAATATCAGCCAAACAAGGGCTGCTCTTCGCCGCAGGAGGTACACATCCTTTCAGCCGCTGGCAGGATCAGTTGATTACTGACCATCCACGCTATCATGAAATCGTAGATCAGTTACAGGATACCGCCCGCGGCAACCTCATCTTCGGGCTCCATGTTCACGTAGGAATTCCCAGCCGTGAAATAGGCATCCAGTTGATGAACCAGGCACGGTATTTCCTGCCTCATATTTTTTCTTTGTCTGCCAACTCCCCCTTCTGGCTCGGGAGAAATACAGGATTCAAAGCTTACCGTACTAAAGTATTTGATAAATTTCCAAGAACGGGTATCCCCGATCATTTCAGCAGCGTTGCCGAGTATGACAGCTATGTAAACCTGCTCATCAAAACCAATTGCATTGACAATGGTAAAAAAATATGGTGGGACCTGCGTCTCCACCCTTTCTTCGATACCATCGAATTCCGGATTTGTGATGTACCCATGCGCATAGATGAAACCATCGCGCTGGCAGCGCTGATGCAGGCGGTCACCGCGAAGATCTACAAACTGATGCAGCAAAATCTGAGCTTCAGAAATTACGGCAGGGCGCTCATCAATGAAAATAAATGGAGGGCGGCACGCTATGGTATCCATGGTAAACTGATTGATTTCGGTAAAGAAGAAGAAGTACCTACAAGAGACCTGATTTATGAATTGCTGGATTTTGTGGATGATGTAGTGGATGATTTAGGCAGCCGCCATGAATTACGATACATAGAAAAAATGCTTGAACAAGGTACCGGCGCCGACCGGCAGTTGAAGATTTACGAGAACACCGGTGACCTTAAAGATGTGGTAGATTATATGATCAGTGAAACAAATTACGGCCTCTGAGCGTAATCATGGAGTTCTGTAACAGCCTCCTCAAAGGAATGGAAAATCATAGCCTGCGCGTAGCCATTCTGGATCTATACAACAATGAACCCAATGAAGGGATGAGGGGGATTCAATCTATCCTCGATCGTCATCTTTTCCCCGCTCCCTTTACCATTTATAAAGAACGCTTTGACGTCAGGTTCAAAGAAGAAATTCCGGATACTTCTTTTGATATTTATATCAGCAGCGGTGGTCCGGGCAGTCCACTGGAAGAACCGGGAGCGCATTGGGAAAAAGAATATTTCGCGCTCATGGATGCACTGCTGGAACATAACCGGAAAGAGGAAGGCAGTAAAAAATATATTTTCCTGATCTGTCACTCCTTCCAGCTTATGTGCAGACACCTGCAGTTAGCAGATGTTACCCGGCGCCACTCCACTGCTTTTGGAATATTTCCGATGCACAGAATTGAAACGGGTGCTGACGACGCCTGCTTCTGCGGTTTGCCCGATCCTTTTTATGCTGTTGACAGCCGCGACTGGCAGGTGGTTCAACCGGATTACACAGCAATGGAGAAATACGGCGCCAAAGTACTGGCCATTGAAAAGGAAAGGCCGCATGTACCCTTTGAACGCGCGGTGATGGCTATCCGTTTTACCCCCGAAATGATAGGGACACAATTTCACCCGGAAGCGGATCCCGTAGGTATGCTGCATTATCTGCTCAGAAGCGACAAAAAAGAAATAATTGTAAAGCACCACGGTCAGGAAAAATATGATGAGATGTTGCTGCACCTGAACGATCCGGATAAAATCAATCTAACTCAGGCATGCATACTCCCTTCTTTTCTTGACCTGGCCTTTAAGAACCTTTTGCGCGAACAGACGGTGAAAGCCTGATGCGCAATTATCCATCCGGTTATTTTATTCTGGTTTCATCAAAGCCTTTTCCTGCCGTATTTCATCAACTGATAAAGGAGTACTACCCCGGCCTGCAAAGCCGGGATGATAGAATTATTAAAGGTGATAAATTTAAGCGACAGATCATCCTTCAGACACAAATCGCAATGCTTAGATTTAATCATAATTTCAAACTTCCATATACCACTGATAGATCCGAAAAAAAATATCAAGCAGATCACAGACACTGAATAGATGATAATTTCAACAGCGATTTCAAGCCAAGATATCGTAAAATAATAATCCCGGTTCCTAACTGATATTAAATATCCCTATCCGCCCGGGGAAAGCCCGGTACCTGGAGTATTCCTCTCCGCTGGTGAAAGGTGCGCGAAAGGAAATACGGCATCATTTGGTATGTTGCACGACCCGTGCTATCTTTAATTCCCTGTACAGCGGAGACTGTGGCAAGTAGTGGGCACTTACAGGCAATATCAGCTACACCATTAACAAGCAGACAAACCTGACTCAACCATAGAAAATGAATAAATTATTAGTGCTAATAACAATCGTTATTGGTTTGAAAACCTCCTGTTCAAATTCAAAACAGTCAAATAATTTTAACAACTCCATCAACCAAACCGAAACAACAAGTGACACCATTCAAAAGGATAAAAATATGATTACTCAAAAAATAACACCCTCACTTTGGATTGAAACGACAGACGCTAAAGCAGCAGCAGATTATTACCTCTCTGTTTTCAAAAACGGTAAACTTAAAGACCATCGCAAATATAAAAATCCTCCTGAAGCAGGTGGAGGTAATTTTGAAACTGCAATTATTGAAATTAACGGGGTTGAATTCAATATTTTGGCTGCGGGTCCTTACTTCAAGTTTAATGAATCTGTTTCATTTGTTATCAATTGCAAAGACCAGGCTGAAGTAGATTATTATTGGAACGCATTGACAGCAAACGGTGGACAAGAAAGTTCCTGTGGTTGGTGTAAAGACAAATATGGTTTATCGTGGCAGGTTGTTCCACTTGAATATTTTGACCTGATAAACAGCGATGACCCAAAAGTCAGAGACAAGGCAATGAGGAACACGATTAAACAAAAAAAGATAATACTTTCAGATCTAAAATGAACTTAGTTTATTGGAAATTCAGACAAGGACAAAAGTGACGAAAGGAATAGAAACTGCCCTCAAAGTGATAGTTCACCCTCGCGGTTGACGGGAGTTCATTACGTAAAGGAGATGCCCATGAACGTTTGTTCAGGGTATAGTTTGAAGCAAAATTCGAGCAATGATATTTAGCCACGTTTTACCAAACGTTCCAGCGTGATTGTAATTATCAAGACAGGGTTTTGTGCAACAGACCATCCTGCCTTTCACGTACAGGCTATGCAGAAAATACAGATTCCGCGCCTTTACGGCTTATAACTGTCCATATGCACCCGGGGAAAGCCCGTTACCCGGAGCCTTCCCCTCCGTACTTAAAGAGCGCACGAAAGGAAATACGGCATCATTTGCTATGTTGCGCGCCCTGTTCTATCTTTGAATCCCGGTAAGGTGGAAAAGGAGGCATGGGTCGGGGTGTTACAGCCAATTTAAAAAATAAAGCTGAAATAATGTTGTATTATTAATATTTTTAATAAACTATATAATTATTTAAACTGACAACATATGAAATCGCCTTCTGTAATATTTTTATTTCTTCTTCCGTTTATGTCTAAGGGACAAAACAAAACTTATGTGGGAGTTGAATTTGGGCCAAAATTTGAAATCTATCAATATGCGGATAATGGTAATGGACTTTATACGAAACCATTTCTTTTTAGCCCTATCTATGGTCTAACCATAGGAAAAGAAATAAACAAGACATTTATTGGTGAAACAGGTTTTTACATCAATGACTACGGAGAAAGTTACAGAATAAAAGGAAATTTTGGTTATAGTATGTCAAATGCCCTTTTAGCATATCAAATACCTTTTCGCCTGAAAGCTCGACTTTATCTAATCAAAGAAAGATTAAATATTACTACTACAATAGGTTACACCTTTGCTATTAATAATGACTTCGGTTCAAGTGCATCAGGAAGTAGTTTTACAAGTACTTCAGGACTCCAGCATAATTACAGTACAAGAATACAAGACACGTCAACATATAGTCTCAGAAAGACCTATAGTTTAATTGAGACAGGGGTTTCGTTAGAATACAAATTCAAAAATTCATTAGCACTTTATCTCGCAGCAAATTATTTAACCGGACTTGGAAGAATTGTTGAAGTTGATGTAAAATATTGGATAAACGAAGGTCCTGAACAAACTGGGACTGTGTTCTCAAACGGAGACTATTACAGCATAGTGCTTGGACTAAGGTATCCTATCAGTTTATTTTGGACTAAGAAAACGGAGAACTAAACTGACTGTAACTTCGGCTATAGCAAATGCGGGTTTAAGACAGTGGCTTGGCCTTTACTTTTATCATTACCAAATCACACTTTTGAATTGAATTAGGTATTTCAACATCGAGTAAAGAGAAAAATAAAGCTTATTTCAAAAAACTATAGAAAAACAAAGCAGCAGTTGAATAAACTTTCGGCAAACCATTAGACTGGGAAGAATTGGCTAACAACAAAATGAGCCGTGTAAAATTCGAGTTACAAGACGTAAACCCATTTAATGACCACGATTGGGAAAGAATGAATTAGTTTTTCGTTGAGTATTTAACAAAGTTTGAAAATGCTTTCAGACTATATATTAAAACTATAATGAATGCTACGCATTTGCCAACTTACACGTCCTGCCCTTACCTTTCGGGAAGCCAAGGCAAAGACCTAATCTTGGCAAAGAGTGTGTCTGTCCCATCGCACAAGCGACAGAAAATCAGGACAAAAACAGAATACCCAACAAAGAATAGTCCTTTTACCCAACCCTGACATTCGAGGTCTCCAAAAAGAACAAGGTCGCATGGATTTGCCGATTCAATAGAAACATTGGGGTAAGACACCCCGCGCAGCGCAAAGCCCCGGTACGCCGATAAGCGGATCATCCCCTCTGTGCATTTTTTCATCTAATTTTATCGCATGTCAGCAAAAACCAGGTTTTATGTTGTTTGGGAAGGAAAGCGGCCCGGAGTTTATAACAGCTGGGACGAATGCAAGAAAAATATTGAAAGGTTTCCCAACGCGAAATACAAATCCTTTACATCAAAAAAAGAAGCGGATGCCGCCTTCCAGGACCATCCGGCCAAACATATTTATAAAAAGGATACCATAAAAAGTACGGTAACGGCCACTGGGAAAAGATCAACAGAACTGCCCCGTAAAAATGCCATTTGCGTAGATGCCGCCTGTAGTGGCAACCCGGGACTGATGGAATACCGGGGTGTGGATTTTCAGACGGGTGAAGAAATCTTTCATAAAGGACCCTTCGAAGAGGGCACCAACAATATCGGTGAATTTCTTGCTATCGTACATGCCATGGCGTTATTAACGAAACATCACTTGCCGGATAAAATAATTTATTCCGATTCTAAGATTGCCATCGGCTGGGTGAAAAAGAAAAAATGCGGCACTAAACTCATCCCCGGCAGAAAAAACGCCGCCCTGTTTGATTTTATTCAAAGGGCTGAAAACTGGTTGGCCGCTCATTCATGTCCGAATTCCATCCTGAAATGGGAAACCGAAATATGGGGTGAAATACCTGCCGATTTTGGCAGAAAATAGCGCATTTTCCATTATTCCTATCTGCCCCGCTTGCATAAGGATTAATAGCCGGATGTCTCACCCGGAAGACATCCTGACCTGGAAAAAGGGATTAAATTTCCACAGAATCCATAAACAATAATCTGTAATTCATAGTATTATACATAATACAAGGAAAGCCCTTTTTCCTTACCTTTGCCTTTTAGAATTCATCCTCTTCCTCTCCATATGAAATACGCTCCTAAATCACCGGCTATATTATTACTTGAAGACGGCACCGTTTTTTACGGCAAAGCCGCAGGGCATACCGGGATGGCCACCGGCGAGCTGTGTTTCAATACAGGGATGACGGGGTATCAGGAAATTTTTACAGACCCTTCCTATACCGGTCAACTCATGGTGATGGCCAGTGTGCATATCGGAAACTACGGCATAAAAACCGATGAATCGGAATCCTCCGGAGTACGTATTGCAGGACTGATATGTAGAAACCTGAGTCCCCTCGCTTCCCGCAAGGAAAGTGACATGACCATACAGGAGTTCCTGATCCAAAACAAGCTCGTTACACTTACGGATGTGGATACACGGGCTATTGTAAGGCATATCAGAAATAAAGGAGCGATGAATGCCATCATCAGTACCCAAAGCCAGGACATTGACTTCCTGAAAAAAGAACTGGCCAAAGTACCTTCCATGGAAGGACTTGAGCTCTCTTCTAAAGTATCCTCCAATACCCCATGGGATTTTAATCACAGCGGAGAAATAAAAGTGGCCCTGCTGGATGAAGGTTTTAAATACAATATCGCCCGGTGCCTTGCGGAGCGGGGATGCCGTGTACGTGTTTTTCCTTACAACAGCACATTCAGTGAAATGCAGCAGTGGCAGCCAGACGGGTATATGCTCTCTAACGGCCCAGGAGATCCGTCAGCCATGGCCGATGTGGTACAAACCGTTAAACAAATTATTAATGCCTCCATACCTTTATTCGGCATTTGCCTGGGACACCAGTTGCTGGCGGAAGCCTGTGGAATGAGAACCTATAAAATGCACCATGGACACAGGGGAATCAACCACCCGGTAAAAAACCTGGTGAAGGGAAGCAGTGAAATCACTTCACAAAATCATGGTTTTGCCGTTAAGCAGGAAGACCTTGAACAATCCGGTGAACTTGAAATAACGCACCTCAACCTCAACGACCATACCATTGAAGGCATCCGCATGCGATCGAAGCCCGCCTTTTCTGTACAATACCATCCTGAAGCCGCTCCCGGTCCCCATGATGCTGCCTATCTGTTTGATGATTTCGTAACGATGGTAAAGAAACATGCCGGTGAAAAAGTGGCTTCCGTGTAAACGGACTTTTTTAACCTGTTTTTTAATACATTTGGACGTATGACGATGCGTTCTCTGTTTCTGCTGCTGTTCCTCTTCCTCAATTTTCCGCTTATGGCTGCAGACAGAAATGACTTCCAGCAGGAAGTACATTATAAAATTAGCGTCACCTTAAATGACCGGAAGCACAGCCTGCATGCTTTCATAGAGATCCTTTACATCAACCATTCGCCCGATACTTTGCATGAACTTTGGTTTCATCTGTGGCCCAATGCTTACAAAGACAGGTCCACCGTGCTATGCCGTCAAATGCTGGAAAGCGGTGATGCTTCGCTCTATTTCGCACCGGATTCATCACGCGGGTATATTGATTCACTCCGGTTCAGCGCCGGCCAGGAATACATCAGTTGGACGCCCGACAAAGAGCATGCTGATATCTGCGTCCTGCATCTGAATCAGGCCCTGACGCCGGGAGATAGTATCATGATCCGGACCCCTTTCTATGTAAAACTCCCTTCAGCCTCCTACTCACGGCTCGGACACCTGGGCCAGGCTTATTCCATAACGCAATGGTATCCCAAACCGGCAGTATATGATAATAATGGATGGCACCCGATGCCCTACCTTAACCAGGGAGAATTTTATTCGGAGTTCGGATCTTTTGATGTAAGCATCACTTTGCCTGAAAATTATGTGGTGGGTGCGAGCGGTGAACTACGCAGTACTGCTGAAAAGGAATGGATGCTCAATAAATCCAAAGAGACCGCTTATTCGAAGGGAGAAATGAAATTCCCTCCCTCCTCACCCCGGGAAAAAACCATACGTTATTTTCAAAACAACATACATGATTTCGCCTGGTTTGCCGACAAAAGATATCACGTATTACATGGAGAGGTCGAGCTTCCCGGCAACGGTGAAAAGGTGGATACCTGGGCACTGTTTACCAATTCGGAGCCTGAACTCTGGCAAAAATCTATAAAATATATCAACGATGCCGTTTACTATTATTCCCTGTGGGTGGGCGATTATCCCTACCGGCAATGCACTGCCGTTGACGGTACCATTTCGGCAGGAGCCGGTATGGAATATCCCGGAATTACCATTATCGGCAAATCGGGTATGGATGCCATACTTGAAACCGTCATCACCCATGAGGTAGGCCACAACTGGTTTTACGGCATCCTTGGCAGCAATGAAAGGGAACATCCCTGGATGGACGAAGGGATTAATTCTTTCTATGAATGCAAAACCATCATGGAAAAATACCCTGTTGAATTGTTCGGCAATGTCAATGAGTTCAGCAGCCTCGGCTTTCTGAGCCGTTTGAGCGGATTGCACAGGTTTAATTACAGGGACTTTTCCTTCTTCGAATACCTGCTCAGCGCCAGCAGTAACAGCGACCAGCCTGTCAAAGGAGCCGCCACATCCTTTACCAAGCTGAATTACGGTACCATCGTATACAAAAAGTCGGCAGTGGCATTTTATTATCTCAATAAGTATCTGGGCGATTCATTGTTCAACCGTTGCATGCAAAGCTATTTTGAAGACTGGAAATTCAGACACCCATCACCACAGGACCTCAAAAACACCTTTGTGCAGGTGAGCGGAAAAAACCTCGATTGGTTTTTTGATGAATTGCTTTCCACCACAAAAAAACAGGATTTTAAATTATTGAAGAAAGGACATGACCCCTCTGGTTTTAGAGTACGCGTCATCGAAAAATCCGGCTTAGCCGCTCCTTTTTCCCTTACCGCCTACCAGAAAGACAAGCCCAAATACGAACAGTGGTTTGATAAAGAAAATACAGACAAGGATATTTTTATTCCCTGTGAAAATTGCAATAATATCATTGCGGATGCCTCCCGGGTCAGTCTTGACGTAAATCACCGCAACAATCGTTATAAACGAAAATGCTTCCCGGCGATACACCTACTGCCCAAGGTGCACCAGCCCGACCGCCCCTCTCTCTTTTTAACTCCTGTTGCCGCCTGGAACAATTACAATAAATTCATGGCCGGCGCAGCGATATATAATTCCGTAATTCCCTTCAGAAAATTGGAATACTACCTGGTTCCCCTGTACGGAACGGAAGATAACAGCCTTAACGGTAACGGGATCATCAGCTATAGCCTGTATCCGGATAAAAGCATCTTCAGTAAAATACATCTTTCAAACAGCCTGCGAAAATTCACCTACCGTCAGGAGAGTTACCGCTCGAACCTGCAACAAGTGGTAAAAGGCACTTTCGCTTACCTGCGTTATTCTCCCTCCCTCACCTTTACCATAAAAAACAAAATGCCGCGTTCGCTGATGCGACAATATGTACAAATTGAATCGGTACATCTATGGGAAGAAAATGTGCTGTATAACACCGAAGTGCGACCGGTTTATGCAGTAAAAACAAGAGATTACAGGGAATTTTACAGGGTCATCTATGCGCTCAGGGAGAAAAGAGCCGTTGACCCCTGGAGTTTGCTGCTGCAGGGTGAGGCCAGTAAAGATGTAGGGAAGATACAATCCGAATTCAACTATCGTCTCTCCTATAAAAAGAAAGGCCGTTCGGCGGATATACGCTTATTCGGAGGCTATGCCTTTAGGGATAAAGTACAGGGGGCTTATGGATTTTTCCTCAGCGACAGGAGCGGCGTTCTGGGTTCGAATGATTATGCTTATGATGAATGGTATTTCGGAAGAACGGAGACCGAAGGCTTCCTCTTCCGGCAAATGGCACTGCGCCAGGGAAGCTTTAAAGCCTATACCCCTTTTGGTGCTTATAAAAGCTGGATCATTGCTTTAAACCTGTCGGTGGATTTGCCTGTTCCCCTGCCGATACGTCTGTATGCCGATATAGGAACCACTGAGAACCTGAAAACGGATCTTAAGAAAGCATACGACCTGGATGCCGGATACAGCTATAATGCCGGATTGTGTTTCAGTATTGCAAAAAATGCGATTGACATTTATTTCCCCTTACTGCTGTCGGAAGAAATAAAAAAATTCAATGAAACCAACGATATCAGGTACCGCGAACAGATCCGCTTTGTTTTCGATATCTCAAAACTGAATCCATTAAATATCCGCAAACAATTATTACAGTAAAGGAATCTTTACCTTTGCCATAAACAGTAGCATCATACATGCAGTTACCTCAGGGGAAAAAAATATATTTCATCAGCGACTTTCATCTGGGCGTACCCGATTACAAAAGCAGCCTCGAAAGGGAAAAGAAAATTGTCCGCTGGTTAGAGTTTATCCGCAACGATGCCGCCATTCTTTACCTGATGGGTGATGTTTTTGATTACTGGTTCGAGTACAGGCACGCGGTTCCCAAAGGTTATGTACGGCTGTTGGGGAAACTTGCCGAACTGTCGGACAGCGGCGTGGAAATACATTACTTCACCGGAAACCATGACATGTGGATTTTCGATTACCTTCCGCATGAAATCGGACTGCAGTTGCACCGTGAACCCATTCAAAGAGACTACTGCGGAAAAAAATTCTTTCTGGGACATGGTGATGGACTCGGCCCCGGTGACAAGGGATATAAATTTATTAAAAAAGTTTTCGCAAGCCCGGTCTCACAATGGTTATTTGCCAGGATTCATCCCAATGCCGGTATCAGCCTGATGCGGTATTTCTCTAAGAAAAGCCGGATCGCAACCGGTGATGATGATGCTGTGTTTTTAGGAGAAGACAAAGAATGGCTGATCATTCACTCCAAAGAAGTTTTACAGAAGGAATTTTTTGACTATTTTATATTTGGCCATCGCCACCTTCCTTTAGACATCAAACTGAATAATAGAAGCCGTTACATCAATCTTGGCGAATGGATCCATCATTTTATGTACGCTGAATTTGATGGCACGGATGTACATCTGAAAAAATTTGAAGCCTAAGCGTAAAAGAAAAAAAGCAATTCCTTTAGATAAATAATACCAGAATCAAATTAGTTAAGGTAATGGGGCCAAAAATAGTTGGTGACATTTACAAATAATTTTACTTTATTA
>CAZHSC010000062.1:0-21527 GCA_964534995.1 uncultured Bifidobacterium sp. | reverse complement strand
TTGAACAAGTAACGGGAAAAATAAATGGCTTTATTCCTTCTGCTGCGCAAAAAAGTATTAAGAATGTATTTTATAAGGGCGATGTTCTATTTGGAAAGTTGAGGCCATACCTAAGAAAATATTGGCTTGCTGAATTTGATGGCGTTTGCTCAAGTGAAGTTTGGGTGCTAAAACCAAAGTCAAAAGATGTTTCAAACGAGTATCTTTTTAATTTGATACAGACAAACGATTTTATTCAGGCTGCGAATGTGTCAAGTGGATCAAAGATGCCAAGGGCAGACTGGGATTTCATTGTCAACTTTCCATTCTCAATTATCAATTCAAAATCCGAGCAAAAAGCCATAGCCCAAGTGCTCAGCACGGCAGATGCCGCCATACACACCACCGAAAAACTCATAGTCCAAAAAGAACTCCGCAAAAAATGGCTCATGCAAAATTTGCTGACGGGGAAGAAAAGGTTGAAGGGGTTTAGTGGGGAATGGAAGGAGATGCACTTGGGTGATATGTTCACCGAAAGAAACGAAACCAAATACTACGATTTGCCTTTACTTTCTATCGGTCAAAGTGGGGTTTATCCGCAAGATGAATCTGTAAAAAAAGACACATCAAACGAAGATAAGTCCAAATACAAAAGAATTTGCCCTGGAGATATTGGCTACAACACAATGCGTATGTGGCAAGGAAGAAGTGCTTTATCTGATTTGGAAGGAATTGTTAGTCCTGCCTATACAGTGGTAGCACCAAAGAAAAATACTGATTCACTTTTCTTCTCATACTTATTCAAGATACCCAAATTGACCAATTTGTTTTGGCGAAATTCACAGGGCTTAGTTGATGATACATTGAATTGTAAATTCAAAGATTTCAGCATTGTGAAGGTGATTTTACCACCAACGAAAGTAGAACAAACCGCCATTGCCCTTGTGTTGCAAGCGGCCGATAAAGAAATAAGTCTGCTCAAAGCCAAAGCAGAGAAGTTGAGGGAGCAGAAGAAGGGGTTGATGCAGGTGTTGTTGACTGGGAAAAAACGTCTGAATCAGGATTTTCAGGATTCAATGATGAGCAGGATAGAAAATACAGAGGCGATAAAATCAAGTAAATCTTAAAATCCTGCAAATCATGATTCAGACAATTGATGAACTAACATACAAAATAAACGGCTGTGCAATGAAAGTGCATAACACACTTGGCAACGGATTTCAGGAAGTAATTTATCAGCGTTGTCTTGCCATTGAATTGGTACGTGCAGGGATTTCTTTTGCAAGAGAGCAAGAACACACTATTTATTATGAAGGCATTGAAGTCGGCACCAGACGAGCAGATTTCGTAATTGAAGGAAAAGTAATCGTTGAATTAAAGGCCCTTATAAATCTGGAAGATGTGCATTTGGCACAAACTAAGAATTATGTTGTAGCGTATGATTTTCCGATTGGCTTGCTCATCAATTTTGGAGCAAACAGTTTACAATTCAAAAAAATATTCAATAAAAAATACCAGGATAAAAATCCTGAAAATCTAAAAATCCAGTAAATCCTGATTCAGACAATGTATAAAATACCACAACTCCCCTTGCCTTTGGATTTAGAATCCAAAGCCATCCTAAAGAAAACGGCTGCTGCCCGCAGTGCATTGGCAGAAATGAAAGGGGCTGCCCTGAGCATTCCGAATGAAAGTATTCTCATCAGCACGCTTTCTTTACAGGAAGCTAAAGACAGTTCGGCCATTGAAAACATCATCACCACACATGATGAATTGTATCAAGGCGATTATCTGAAAAAGGAATTCAAATCCATCGCATCTAAAGAGGTACATAACTATGCCGAAGCATTGCGTTGGGGATTTGAAACGGTAAGGCAAAAGGGAATATTGACCAACAACCACATCATTCAAATGCAGGCAACATTGGAAGAAAATGATGCAGGTTTTAGAAAAGTACCCGGCACAGAATTGAAAAACGAGCAAACGGGCGAGATAGTGTACACCCCACCGCAAACACATGATGAAGTGGTGGCTTTTATGAACAATCTGGAACAGTTCATCAATGATAATGATTTGAGTGATTGGGATCCATTGGTAAAAATGGCCATTATTCACCATCAGTTTGAAAGTATTCACCCTTTTTATGACGGCAACGGAAGAACAGGCAGGATTATCAATATTCTGTATTTGGTAAAAGAAGGTTTGCTGAATTTACCCATTCTGTATTTAAGCCGCTACATCAACCAAAACAAAGGCGACTATTATCGCTTGTTGCAAAAAGTACGTACCGAAAATGCCTGGGAAGAATGGGTGATATACATACTTAATGGTGTTGAGCAGACTTCTTTGCAAACCATCAAAATCATTGAAGGGATAAAAAACCTGATGCTGAAGCACAAGAAAAAAATCAGGGAGAACACCAAGTTCTACAGTCAGGATTTAATCAATAACCTGTTCAAGCACCCTTATACGAAAATTGATTTTATCATGACCGATTTGGAGGTAAGCCGCCTGACCGCCACCAAGTATTTAGATGAACTCGATCAGATTGGCATTGTGCAAAAGGTGAAGTTGGGCAGGGATAATTATTACATCAATACCGACTTGTACAACCTGTTGTCGAACGTGAACCAAATAAAACATGTATAGAAAAACGACATTTTGTATACATATTTTTAGAATATGAATAAGATAAATTATTTGAGTAGTAACCCTACAAAATGAAAAGAAGGCAAAATACTAGTGAAAAAAACAGGTTCATGTAAAGAAAACCGGAAAAAACTACACAAGAGCAAGACAACGTGTATAGAAAACAGCACTTTTCTATACATGACACAAACGAAATGACAAAGTAATGGACACACCCAGTTTTAAAGAGGACCATATCAGCCAGATTCCGGCATTGCAAATGCTGGTGAATTTGGGCTATACCTATTTGAGTCCGGCAGAAGCGGACCGGCAAAGAGGCGGCAAAACCACCAATGTATTGCTGGAAGATGTGTTGCGGAAGCAATTGAAAGAAATCAACAGCATCCGGGTAAGTGCTACCAAAACCAGCATATTCACTGACGAAAATATTGAACGGGGCATACTGGCATTGAAAAACCTGCCCATGAACGAAGGCTATATTGCGGCCAGTGAAAAGGTATACAACCTGCTCACCTTGGGTCAGGCATTGGAGCAAAGTGTGGATGGCGACAAAAAGAGTTTTACCCTGCAATACATCGACTGGAAAAATATCGGCAACAATGTCTTTCATGTAACGGAAGAATTCAGCGTAATGCGAAGCACCAGCAAAGAGCATTACCGCCCTGATCTGGTGTTGTTTGTCAACGGCATTCCGCTTTGCATCATTGAGTGCAAACGCCCCGATATGAAGGAGCCCTTGAAACAGGCCATCAGCCAGCATTTACGCAATCAACAGGAAGATGGCATCAGAAGTTTGTATGTGTATTCGCAAATCACTTTAAGCATTGCCACACAGGAAGCCGCCTATGCTACCAATGCCACACCCGAAAAATTTTGGGCAAAGTGGCAGGAGAAGTTCAGTAGCGATGAAGTAGAACGCAACTATACTAGCCAATTACAGGAACTGAAAAATCAGCCGCTTTCTTTAACAGTGAAAGAACAGTTGTTTTCTGACCGTTTCAAATACGTTCGCCAATACTTTGATGCATTAGAACAACAGGAAATTTTTCCCACCGAGCAAGATAATTACTTGTTTGGTTTGTGCCGTCCTGAACGGTTAATGGACCTGGTTTTCAATTTCATTCTGTTCGAAAACGGCGAAAAGAAGGTTGCGCGTTATCAGCAGTTTTTTGCCATTAAAAAATCCATGCAACGTATAAAAAATGCAGAAAAGGGAAAACGAAGAGGCGGTGTAATCTGGCACACGCAGGGAAGTGGTAAATCATTAACGATGGTGATGCTGGCACAAGCCATTGCCATGGAACCGAGCATTCGCAATCCTAAAATTGTATTGGTTACTGACCGTACCGACCTGGACAATCAAATCACAGGTACATTTCGTAAGTGTGGCAGGTTTGTAGAAAATGCCACAACCGGTCAGCGATTGGTGGAATTGCTGGAAAGCAAAAGCGATGCCGTTGTAACCACCATCATCAACAAATTTGTGGCCGCAGTTAAAAAAATCAATAAACCCTTAGAAAGTCATGACATTTTTGTTTTAGTGGATGAAGGTCACCGAACACAGCACGGAACGTTTAATATTGACATGCAAAAGACATTGCCCAATGCCTGTTTCATCGCCATGACGGGGACTCCGCTATTCAAAAAGGACAAAAGCACAGCAGAAAAATTCGGAGGAATGATTGATACTTATACGGTTGACCAGGCCGTGAAGGACAAAGCGGTTGTTCCACTACTTTATGAAGGAAGATTAGCCTTGCAAAATGTAAACGCAAGTCCGATTGATACCTTCTTCAGCATGGTAGCTGAACCTTTAACTGACTATCAAAAAGCGGATATCAAAAAGAAGTTTGCCCGATACGACCACTTGAATTCGGCCGAACAGAAAATGCGAATGATTGCCTGGGACATCAGCTATCATTTTCGTGACAACTGGCAAGGCAGAACACCCTTCAAAGGCCAGTTGGTTTGCGATAAAAAAGTAAATGCTATCAAATACAAAGAGTATCTGGACGAAATTGGCATCGTAAGCAGTGAGGTATTGATTTCATCCATTGACGAACGTGAAGGTGAAGAAAGTGCTTATGAAAAATCAACTGAAAAGGAAAATCAGTTTTGGAAAAGAATGATGGATGAACATGGCAATTCCAAAAGCTATGAAAAGAACATCATCAGTCGTTTCAAAAACCAGAAAGACCCCGAAATCATTATTGTAGTTGACAAATTGCTTACCGGTTTTGATGAACCCAAGAACACCGTTTTATATCTCACAAGAAATTTACAAAGTCATAAACTATTACAAGCCATTGCGAGAGTAAACCGCATTTATCCCGATAAAGAATTCGGTTACATAATTGATTACTACGGTGTAATTGAAAATCTGGATGAGGCCTTGCAGATGTACTCTTCCTTTGAAGATTTTGACGAAGAAGATTTGGCGGGAACACTCACCAACATTTCGGATGAAATCAAAAAACTACCGCAAAAGCATTCCGACCTTTGGGATATATTTAAAACTATTGCCAACAAACGTGATGCAGAAGCTTATCAGCAGGTATTGAAAGATGAAGCAATAAGGGTTTTGTTTTACGATAAACTGGCTGCATTTGCCAAAAGTTTGAAGTTGGCTTTATCATCTATTCAGTTTCATAAGGAAGTTGAAGAAAAGGTAATCCATCGCTACAAAGAAGATCTGACCATGTTTATGAAACTGCGTTTGGCAGTTGTTGAAAGATACAGTGATGAAATAGATTATAAACAATACGAAGGACAAATTCAAAAACTGATTGACACACATATCACCACCGAAAAAATTGAAACCATCACAGAACTGGTAAACATCTTCGACAAGGATAAATTTCAGCAGGAAGTTGAAAATACAACAGGGAAAGTTGCCAAAGCAGACAAAATTGCCAGCAGAACAGCGAAGCATATCACAGAGAAAATGGATGAAGACCCTGCTTTCTACAAAAAGTTTTCTCAGATGCTGAAAGAAACCATTGCCGACTATGAAGCCAAGCGTATCAGTGAAGCACAATACCTGAGCAGAGTTCAAGACATCATGAACAATGTGTTGGCTCATACCGACAATGATATTCCGGAGCAGTTAAAAGACAGAGATGTTGCCAAAGCCTTTTACGGTTTGACAGTTGAGACACTTTCAGACAAAATTCAGGACAATGTTGTTCGTAAAGAAGTTTCAACACAAACGGCTTTACAAATTGACGATCTGATTAAAGATTCTGTTTTAGACCATGGAAAACCCATTATTGACTGGCAAAACAAGACAAACATTACAGGTAAATTGCTTATTGAAATTGGCGACTATCTTATTGATGAAGTCCGTGATAAATACAATGTGAACTTGTCGTTTAAAGACATGGACAAAATTGCAGAAGATTGTATTGAAGTAGCTAAGGTCCGTTACAAGCAATGACAGCAACCATACAGTTTGGAAGCAGAACAATAGATTTTCGTTTGGAGTATTCAGACAGGAAATCGCTTGGCATTACGGTAACTCCCGAAATGGAAGTGTTGGTAAAAGCACCGGCAGACACTTCCATGGAAAAAGTAAAAGAGAAAATAAGAAAGAAAGCACCCTGGATAATCAAACAACAAAGCTTTTTTCTTTCCTTTCAACCAAAGACTCCCCAACGCAGATACATAAACGGTGAAACACATTTATACCTTGGCAGACATTACCGTTTACACGTAATAACCGGCAAGATGGAATCTGTAAAACTAAAAGGCAAATTCATTGAAATAACAGCAAGTGATAAGTCAAGAGTAAAAGACTTACTAAGCGAATGGTATCTTCAACATGCACGGTTAAAATTTCATGAAATAGCAACACCACTGGTTGACAAATTCAAAAAACACAAAGTGGAACCTGGTTCTATTGTGTTACGTGACATGCCGACACGTTGGGGAAGCTGCACACCAAAAGGAAAAATCATTCTAAATCCTGAATTGATTAAAGCACCAAAAGGTTGTATTGAATATGTGATTATCCACGAACTTTGTCATTTAATACATCACGACCACACCCAGAAATTTTTAGATTTACAATTCAGGGAAATGAAAGAATGGGAAAAGTGGAAGATGAAATTAGAAAAACTATTAGCATGAAAAGCTTACACACAAAAGTACACACATTTGCAAGCCCCACAAGTCAACCCGCAGACCAAAGCTTTGTCAAAGAGCTTGCATAGCCAATGCAGGAAAAATTGTTTTTAAAAAATTTCCCGACCCTTCAAAAAAATAAAAAGCGCAACGCACAACCCGACAGCCAAAGACACTGAAACTCAATATTGACAATGGTTTGAAATGACGAACAGACAAAACACCAGCTGCCAACTCGGGTTTTTGCATCATGCGGGGTGATCCCGATGCTCCCTCTGGTCGATCGGGACAGGTGCTGCTCCCCTGCCTGCCCGCCATGGCGGGGACAATGAAACCACTGTTTGGAGATTCCGGACCATGTTGACCCCCGATTCCGATTTATGTTGACCCCCCGGGAAGCATTTTTAATTGTTGAAAGTGGTAAATAGGAATTGACATTCCGGCGCATGCCGAGCCCTTTGTTCCGGCATCACGCAACTTCGGGCGGGAATCCCTGTAATCAGGATCGGGTACAAAGTTATTTTAGCGCCAGGTCAATCCCGAAGCCTCGCTACAGCATCCTCTTCCTTATGTACAAATTTGTCCCGGTATTGAAATATTTTGCTTACAAAGAACAAAAGCGCGCATGGAGAGGTGTTTTTTTGATTGTTTTGGATTTTCGAAGTGCAATTGAGCATTATACAGCCAGCAGAATTTATCACTCATATACGCTATTGGGGAGCGTAATAGGTCAAGAGCGATTTAGTATATTTGTTTTTGCATAACTTGCCCTTGCGGGAACTGCCGTTGGCGCTCATTGCAGGACGACGCGTATATAACAAACCGACGACAAAGAACAGAAATACATATGTACAACTTTACATACTTTAAAGAAAAAGACAAACAAGCAATTTTGGACTTCATAGAAGCATATCCCTTTGCATTTATGACAGGCAGTTTTGCTTCTGGCGGACAGGTAGCCACTCAAATCCCTGTTTTATTGGAAGAACGAGATGGTGAGTTGTATTTCCAGGGACACATTATGCGAAACACAGACCACCACAAAGCATTTATTGAAAATCCAAATTGCTTACTTGTATTTACCGGACCCAGTTGTTATGTAAGTGCATCCTGGTACAGTAATCCACAAATTGGCTCTACCTGGAATTATATGAGCGTACACATACAAGGTCAGGTGAAATTTATGACTGATGACGAATTGGTAAATTTTATGAGGAAACTCACCTTGAAATTTGAAAATGGGAATACTCAATCTCAAACATTCTACGACAATCTTCCTGAGCATTTTTTGAGTAAAATGATGCCTGCAATTGTTGGCTTTGAAATTAAAGCAGCCAAACTTGAAAATGTTTTTAAACTAAGCCAAAACAGAGACGAAAAAAGTTATGACAATATCATATCAAAACTTAATGAAAATGGGGGTTATAGTGCTATGATAGCCAAAGAAATGGCAAAGAGAAGAGCAGCACTTTTCCCGGACGGTGTTGAATGGGACGGCTCACGTTTTGATTCTTGAAAGAACTGAGAAGGAAATGTAAATTAAAAAATCAATCCAGACCGTATAAGCGTCTTCAAATGGTAAATTGAAATTTTCAAAGAGGTTTTTGAAAATGATGAGTCTGTTGCTAATGATGAACAGTTGTGAAAATTGCTCCTCAACCCTGACATTTTTGTATTTGTCGTAATGTCAAATAGTAAAGTTGCAGGTGTGGATATTCCGGCGAAACTGACCCCCGATTCCGATTTATGTTGATCTCTACTACCGTCACGCAGCATGGCGGGATGAGCCCCGGGTAGCGTATTTGTTGGTTGAAATTGAATGGCTAATCCTGACATTCCCGCACATCACATCCCCCTGAAATGGGCTGACAGTATGGTTCCGCACGACACATTAACCCTTTCAGGACTGCCCTTCCGTCTCAAACCGGCTATATTTGCTCTCACTCCGGCATGAGCCGCCACCTGGAAAATACCTGCCAGGATACGATTAAATTATTAAATTTGTTTTCGTTGGCAATTGCGGGACCTGTATGCCCTGACATCCCGGGCCGTCCATTCGGAGCTTGCACCCAGAGCAATGTCAAATGCCTGACCCTGTAACATTCATGTGATTTGAATCAATCTTTTACTTCAATATTTCCGGATAAAAAATGAACATAATAGAAAAGATGGATCAGAATAGCACCCGCGGAACAATAGAAAAATTCAATTCAGCATTTAACCGCCATGACCTGGATGCTGTAATGAATCTGATGACAGACGATTGTCTGTTTGAGAGTACCAATCCACCACCGGATGGTTTGCGGGTGGAAGGGGCATCAGCCATGCGGATGTTTTGGAAAAATTTCTTTGCCGCTAATCCTGATGCGCATTTCGAAGCAGAGGAAATTATTGTCGCAGGAAATCGCTGTATCGTGCGATGGACGTATCACAAAAAAAAAGATGGAAAACCCTGGCATCTGCGGGGTGTGGATATTTTCAAAGTTGTAGATGGAAAGGTGGCTGAAAAATTTTCTTATGTTAAAGGTTGATAAATTTTCGTTAAACGCTGCTGCTTACTCCTCCTCGTTAACGTGAATAAATTAACAGGATAACAAGCCCCTGATCATCATATTGAAGGTTTTTGTTGGGGACGAACCGACAACAGGATTTGACCTGTGGAAAGCGGGGTCGGCTGACATCTCACACCGGACTTGCAGTGCCGGGATAAGGTGGAAGCGGGTTTAGTATAACAGTCACCCCTCCCTTGCAGGCTCTTACCTGAATGCCTGTGTGCTCTATACTACGATCTTTCGTAAATCGCCGGTAGCGGCGCCTTTTGATGCCCTCCTTGGTGCCGGGACAGCTACTTTCCTGCAGCAAACTGCCTGACAGGTGGTATTTGACAGCCTGCCGGTATGGAACATTGGTGAGTTTGATGCGCAGGCCGATTTTAGCTATAACACGAATAACCTGCAGGTGCAGTTCAGCGACCTGAGTCTGAATGCCGGCTGGTGGTATTGGGATGTTGGCGACGGTACTACTTCTACGTTACAGCATCCTTTGCATGTATATGCCGGGGCCGGTGTGTATCCGCTTACACTCATCAGCGGAAATCAGTATGGAACAGATACGGCTATTGCATCGCTTACGGTTACTCCTGCCGGATTTGCCCTTCCACAACCCGGATCCTGCCTCGGTTTTTCCGCAACGGAAGTTATCAGCCATGAATGTCAGGAAAGGGTATGAATAAAAATCTATACAGCCAATGGCCGGCTCATCCTGCCCGGTACAGCACTGACACCCCACAGTGTTTATTTTTTAAAACACTTATTACCAGGGTTTTATTTGCTTATTTTAATACTCCTTCCGGCATCATCCATACCTTAAAATGGATGAAACGCTGGCCCTTTGCTGTGTTTGATCAGATAGCGGCTTTACTTTTTGTTAATTTTTATTTTCAGGATATCAGGCCAAGCCGTACCTTAGCGTTTCAGCAGGGAAGTATTTTTACTGTCTGACTGTCCCTTCTCACACAACCAAAACAATACATAACTTATATGAAAAAAATCTTACTCGGATGTATGCTGGCCCTATGCATACAACCCGTTTCCGCTCAAATTTTATCCGGAACGCAGGCTGCGGGAATACATCCTTCGGCCACGGAAATCCGTTACAGCCCCCGTTCGGCGGCACCCCTGTACATCGCTTTTGATAAGCAATCTTTTATATCTGCCTCTTCCGGCATGGAAGCCCTGCAGACCGTACTGGGCAGCGGCCCATCTGACAGCTGGCAGCTGATCCGCAGCGACCGCGATGATCTGGGCATGACGCATGACCGTTATCAGCAGTACTATAAGTCACTGCGTGTGGTGATGGGAGAATATATCCTCCATGGTAAACAGGGCCGGCTGCTGTCCGCCAACGGCTATTTCTATAAAAACCTGAACCTCGCCACGGTTCCTGCACTTGGTGAGAAAGCGGCGCTGGAAGCCGCCCTGAAAGATATCGGCGCGGTAAAGTACCTCTGGCAGGATACACCGGAAGAGCAGCATATCCTTACCGGACATGATCACGGCAACGCCTACCCGAAAGGGGAGCTGGTGGTTTTGCCTTCCCTGGCCAATGCCAAAGAAAAAACAGCCGCACTTTGCTGGAAGTTCGATGTGTACAGCACCGAGCCGCATGAGCGCTGGGAAATTTATGTAGACGCGCAGCAGGGCCGTATTCTCTTTAAGGAAAATAAAATCTGTTCGGTAACTGTAAACGGTACCGGAGTCACCCGATACAGCGGTACGCAAACCATGCAAACCGACAGCACCGCCCCCGGTAACTACCGCCTCAGGGATTACTCCAGAGGCAGCGGTGTGGAAACCTATGATATGAATAACGGCACCAGCTATGCCTCCGCCGTTGATTTCACCGATACGGATAATTTTTGGAATGTTACCACCAACCAGGACAATGCCGCTTACGATGCCCACTGGGGTACACAAAAAACCTATGATTACTATCTGGGCATTCATGGCCGTAACAGTTACAACAATGCGGGTGCCGTACTGAAATCCTATGTGCATTACAGCAGCGCATACAACAATGCCTTCTGGAATGGTTCTGTGATGACTTACGGGGATGGCGACGGTTCCGTGTTTTCCCCCCTTACGGAGGTGGATATCATCGCGCATGAACTTACGCATGGCGTCACTTCGTATTCTTCCAACCTGGTATATTCTTACGAATCGGGAGCGCTGAATGAATCTTTCTCCGATATCTTCGGCGTTACCGTTGATTTCTACGCGCGTCCGCTGAGCGCCAATTTCCTCATCGGCGATCAGACCTATACCCCGGGTACAGCCGGTGATGCCCTGCGTTACATGAACAACCCCGGACTTGCCGGTGATCCGGATACTTACCTCGGAACGAACTGGTATACCGGTACGGGTGATAACGGCGGAGTGCATATCAACAGCGGTGTTCAGAATTTCTGGTATTACCTCCTTTGCCAGGGCGGTGCAGGCACCAATGACCTGGGCTTCGTATATAACGTTACCGGCATTGGTATGAGCAAGGCCAGGATGATCGCCTACCGCAACAATTCTTTTTACCTCACTTCCGGATCCCAATATGATGACGCGGCGTTTTACGCGCTGCAATCGGCCAACGATCTATACGGCAATTGTTCACCTGAATCGTACTCGGTAAAAAATGCATGGGATGCTGTGGGAGTGTATGGCCTGCTTATCAATACCAATGCCACCGCCGCTTTGAGCGGCACGGCATGTACCGGCGGCACCATCCAACTCAGCGCCAGCGGAGGTACCACTTTCAGCTGGACAGGACCGGGTGGATTTTCCTCTTCAAGTGCCACTCCCGCTATTCCCAATGCCAGCAGTGCCAACAACGGATTGTATTCCTGTCTCATCACCGATGCAAACGGCTGCAGTGGCACAGCTTCGGTGTCCGTTACTGTGAATGACGCTCCCAATGTAAACGCTACAGGGGGAAGCGCGAACTGCAGTACCGGCAACGTTCAGCTCAACGCCATCGCTACTGTCCCGGGGCAGGGAGGCAACAATGCCAGCAACACCACTCCCCTCAACATCCCCGATTCGCCAAATCCCGGCGTTACCTCTTCCCTGTCCATCAGCGGAAGTTCCAATGCCGCCGCGCTCATAGCGGTAGTTATCGATTCCCTGACCCATACCTATGATGCCGATTTGAAAATCGAGCTCATCGCTCCTAACGGCTCCGTCATAACGCTCGCCAGTGGTGTGGGCGGATCGGGCAATGACTTTAAACGTACCCGCTTCACCAACACGGGCACCTCCATTACCAACGGTACTGCTCCCTTTACGGGTACCTTTACACCCCAGCAGGCATTCAGTAATCTGAGCGGTTCTGCCAACGGCACCTGGGGTCTGCGCATCACCGACCTTGGCGGACAGGATATCGGTACCCTCTGGAAATGGTCGCTCGAACTTCCTGCCAATTCCATCGTTTCCTATAACTGGACCCCTGCTACCGGACTGAACAATGCCTCCATTGCCAACCCGCTTGCTTCACCGGCCACCACCACCACCTATACCGTTGTGGTTACCGATAACAACGGATGCAGCAAGAGCGCCACGGCTACGGTTACCGTAGGCACCCTCAGCGCCGGCACCTCACAAACCAACGTCACCTGTTCGGGACTCAGCAACGGGTCTGCTACGGTGATTCCTTCCGGTGCTACCGGCACGCCGGTTTACAACTGGTCCACTGGCGCCACTACCGCCGCTATCAGCGGACTCAGCGCGGGAGTATATACCTGGTCCGTTACGGATAATTCAGGCTGCAGTGCTACCGGCAGCGTAACCATTACCGAGCCTGCCCAAATGCAGGGCTATCTTACTGCGCAAAATGCCACCTGCGGCGCCAGCGACGGGGCCATCTACCTCACCTTCTCGGGAGGCACAGCACCCTACAGTTATCTGTGGAGCAATGGCGCCGTAACTGCGAATATTTCTTCCCTGGCTCCCGGTAACTATTCAGTGTTGGTGACGGATGCCAATGGATGCAGTTTCAGCGCGGCCACATCCATCACTTCTAACGGTACCGGAGTGCCTAATACCCCGGCTTCCATTACAGGTTCCAAAACCGGTGTATGTGCCGGCACCACAAAGAATTATTCATGTCCTGCCGTCAGCGGGGCCACCACCTATACCTGGACTCCTCCCGCCGGCGCCACAATCGTCAGTGGGCAGGGTACCAACAGCGTATCTGTATTGTTCCAGGCAGGCTTTACCAGCGGCAGCCTGCAGGTAATGGCCGGCAACCTCTGCGGCAACAGCAGCGGGAAGAGCGTAACCCTGCGCAGTATTCCCAATAAACCGGCTTCCTTTACAGGCGCTCTGAACAACCTTTGCAATACGGTGGCAGGCTACAATATAGCACCTTCCACTACCGGCGCCACATCCTATACCTGGACGGTGCCTTCCGGCGCTCAGATACTTGTGGGTCAGGGTACCATTGCCATACAAGTACAATGGCCTTCTTCCGCTGTTAGCAGCGGTTCCGTTTGTGTCACCGCCGATAATGCCTGCGGTAGCAGTGCCGCCCGTTGCCTCTCAGGTTTGACAACCCTTCCACTTAAGCCAACATCCATTACAGGCCCTTCTTCTGTATGTGCCAATCAAAGCAACCTGAACTTTTCGGTGGTTGCGCAGGCCAATGTTACCTATACCTGGGCGCTGCCGGCTTCTGCCACCATTGTTAACGGACAGGGAACAGCTTCTCTGACCGCCAACTGGGGAACTTCAACAGGCTATGCTAAAGTTACCGCGTCCAATGGCTGTGGAGCAGCAGCACAAAAAACGAAGAAAGTAACCGTTAGCTGCCGTGAAGGACAGGAAATCGCGCAGGACATCTCCTTGTTCCCGAATCCGGGGAATGGAGAGGCGCGTCTTCAGTTTGGCGCAGCCCCCGGTACCTATACTGTCAGCATCAGCGATGTACTCGGCAGGCAGATACTGCAACAGCAAGGCAAGGATGTAACTTTTGATATCCATATGCAGGAAGTCCCCGCAGGTGTGTATTTCGTAAGCATACGCTTTGAAGATGAAAGTCAGAAAGTATTGCGCATGGTGATCGATAAATAAGCGGATTGCTGAGCAATGATAAATATCAAGCCCGGACCAATATCCGGGCTTTTTTCATTTTCGCTTTTTCAAGTACTTTTACTTCATGAAACCAGCAAATCCTGAAGGACCCGTTTTCGCGCCATTTTTTTATTTTACAGGAGCGATTCTTTTTACAGGTCTGATACTTCACATAGGAAGTACCTTGTTCATACCATTGGGCTATGCTTTATTTATCAGTATTGTGTTATACCCGGCCTGTCACTATATGGAGAGCAAAGGTGTGAAAAGGGGACTGGCCATCGCGGCGGGTCTTGTTTTTATAACTGCCTTTTTAGCGCTGCTGATGCTGATATTCGGTTTGCAGTTGCAGTCTATTTTCAGCGAATGGCCGCTCATCGAAGCGAAGTTGAGCGAGCTGCTGCTGGCCATTGAAAATTACCTGGCAGCACGTTTCGGCCTCAGCAATGAAGAGGTGATTGCCTGGTTTAAAGGAACATTTAACAATGCGGTGGGGTCTTCTTTCGGCATGGTGGGAACTACCCTTCAGTCGTTCATTGTGAATGTTGCCATCCTGATTCTGATCCCCATCTACGCATTTCTGATTTTATTTTACAGAGGCAGGCTCGTTGAAATGCTGTACCTGCTGCTACCCGTATCACAAAGAACCAAGGCGACGGAAGTCATCCATTTGTCCATACATGCGTATTTCAAATTTATCAAAGGGATGGCGTTTGTCTATGCCATTGTCGGCACCTTGAATTCGCTGGGCTTATGGCTCATGGGAATACCTTACCCTTTTCTTTTTGGTTACCTCACCGCCGTGATGACGTTTATCCCTTATGTAGGCATCATCATTGCCAGCATTATGCCCATCACTTATGCCTGGGTCACCTATGGAGAGATATGGTATCCGCTGGGTGTAATCGCCCTCTTTGCCTTTGTTCAGTACCTGGAAGCAAATATCATTTTCCCCTGGGCGGTGGGCCAGCGTCTGGAACTGAATACACTGGCTACCCTCATCGTCATCGTTGTGGGAGGAGTGATCTGGGGCGCCTCCGGCATGATCCTTTTCATTCCTTTTGCCGCCATTTTAAAATTGGTGTCCGACCGCATGCCGGGCTGGGAGGCATTGTCCATGTTCCTGGGCAATACGGTCGCGGTGAAGGAAACTAAGGAAACCGTATCCTAATACTTCCGGATAAAATTACAGCTATCCTCTTTTCATGCAGAAGCCGGGACTTGCCCCGCTAAAATCAGGGCGCCATATAATTGAAATACTTCTCCTTTACAAAAACCGCGAGTTCATATTGTGTAAAGGACTGCAGCAGGAAATCGTTCAGTCCGAGGTAATCAATAAAAGCGTTGTATTCGTTGTAGCGTAAATCGATGAGTCCGGCTCTGCTGTAATTTGCCAGCACTTCACGGAGGAGTTCCCTTCGTTTATCTTCGTTCATCAACTCAGCCACTTTCCGTTTGCTGCGTTCCTTGCGGCTGAAAGCCTGATACAGGGCGGTGAGGGGGCTTTGCCAGGCATCCACACCGCTCAGCCGGTAGTCTTTGGCCGAATAACCCAGTTTTTTAATGTCTTCTTCGATGCGGTTCAGGTTACGCGGGATGAACACGGTGGCTTCCTGTAAAGTGATACTTATTTTTTTTAGTGGAACAATGATGTCCCATTCTTCCCGGAATACCGAATCGCGAAAACATATTTTATCCGAACGGTAACCCAGTGCCGTTATAATCAGCGTATCGTTTTTATCAATTTTTACCCGGAAGGTATTGTCCGTATTTCCGAATACCCCCTGCTGGGTCCTCAGGTTGATGACCATTACCTGTTCCAGCAGGAGCGCGGGAAAGTCTTTGTCCATGGCCTTGCCGCTTACGGTAATCAGCTGTTGCGCCCCCGAAAGCGAGGGCATCGCCAGCAAGGCTATACAAAGCGGAAGCCATGAAAAAATAAAAGCAGGGAGGATACTTCCCGCCCTGCCTTTTATGGATGCCGTTAAGGTATGCATCATTGAGGTCCCTTAAAATTCCACATCGATTTTCTTTTCTTCTTTTCCCCTGAGGATGGTGACCGCTGCTTTTTCACCTTTTGAAAATTTACCCAGCGCTTTCATATAGCTCATCATGTCCATCACTTTGTATTCGCCGATCTGCTTTACAATGTCACCCGCCAACAGGCCTGCCCTGGCTGCCGGCTTGCCGTCGCTTACTCCGTCAATACGCATCCCTTCGCCTTCAAAGGCATAGTCGGGAACAACGCCCAGCGTAACTTTAAAGCGGGGAGCGTCTTCATTGTTTTCTTCTTTGGTTTTTACAAAGGCGATTTTTCCCTTGTCATCAAGGCTTTCAACCAGCGCTATCATGTAATTCATAATATCCAGTTGTCCCGGATAATTGATCAGGGCTTCGTCATCGCTGGGTTTGTGATAGTCATTATGGGTACCGCTGAAGAAATGCAATACCGGAATATTTTTCAGGTAAAAGGAGGTATGATCCGAAGGCCCTACACCGGATTCGGTGGTTTTGATTTTCATGCTTTGCGGCTTGATATAATCCATGGTGATCTTCCATGCATCAGAGGTGCCTACACCGCTTACAATCAGTACGGGCTCATCGGGCTTTAAGCGTCCGATCATATCCATGTTGAGCATGTAGTTCACTTTGCCCAGGTCAATGGTGGCGTTTTTTGTGAAGTGCCCCGAACCCAGTAATCCTTTTTCTTCACCCGAAAAGGCCATGAACAGGTAGTTGTTGCCTTTAGGGCCTTTGTTTTTAAAGTAGCGCGCCAGTTCAATTACTCCCGCAACACCGCTGGCATTATCATCGGCTCCGTTATGCACTGCCGGTTCGCCACGATACAGGGATTCTTCTCCTCCGTGCCCGAGGTGGTCGTAATGGGCTCCGATGATTACGGTGTTTTCGGACTTGTTATCAATGAAGCCGAGTACGTTGTTTCCTGTGGCTTCCTCTTTTATGATTTGCGCCGTCATGTCAATTTCCAGCGGCTGGTCCGCTTGAAAAGAAACCGTTTTATCGCGAATCAGGTAAAGTACCGGAATGGAACAGGGTGTAATTCTCATCTTTGCCTGTAGCGTGGGCTCTTTCATTTCCTTATCGTTGGTGTAAAAGAGAATGCCTGCCGCTCCGCGTGCGATAGCGGTATCTATCCGTGTTCGCAGGTCGGCAAATTCGGCGAACTTTGAATGAGGTCCTCCCTTATCGGGGGTACTCGGGTCTATGATGAAAATTTTTCCTTTCAGGTCCCGGTGGTTGGCGTAGTCATTGTGCCCTAATGCTGGGGCATGGATACCAAAACCAACGGGTACTCCTGTTCCTTTGGCGCTGGCATTGGCGGAATAGGCAAGGGGATAAAATACCTGTCCTGCACTAAACGACAAATTGCCGATCACCAGTTTTGATTTGGGTCCTGTTTTCAGGCTTTTAGTGAATGTAAAGGGTTGAAGAAAACCATTTTCACCTTTTGGAAGCAGGCCGATTTCCTTAAATTCTTTGATGATATAGTTTCTGGCCAGCTCTTCGCCTTTTGTTCCGGGTTCACGTCCCCCGAATTCGTCGGAGGCAAGAGTGGAAATATGCTTTTTAATCAAAGGCCTTACCCGTGAACTGTCCAGTTGCGCATGTACGATACCTGAACAGGCAAGGGCCAGTCCCAACAGGGATATTCTTAATCCTGATTTATTATTCATAATGTGATGTGGTATTCCGCAAAAGTAGTCAAAACGCCGGCCGTTTTCCGATGATGATGTCGTGAAAAGGTAAAATACCTGTCATACTTTATCCTTGTGATTCCGGCAGCACGCATACAGGGATTTGCCTTTTTTCGTGACCGGCGAGAGGGATCACAGCGGTGACGTTGATATTCCGGCCATAAAGGCAGGTAAAACCGGGTAAAATGCAAGGGACAATTACCGAAGGCCGCCCGCGCTAATTTCTTTCACGATTTCCAGGTGGTGCCGGGTGTGGATTTCAAGAAAACGGATGCCGGGCTTGAGTTTGAGATTGCCAAAATAAGGGTGCTTAAAAAATTTACCCAACGGCAATGCGGGCAATTCCAGGATCTGCCCTTGTGTCTTCCGCAGATGCGCCAGCAGATGCGCTTCATCGAAAGACTGTGGCTGTACAATGCCGGGGGCTTTTGCTTTTCCCCGTGGAAGTTTATTTAAAGTAAAAGCCAACAGGCGCGCAAGACGGAAGGAGCTGGTATAGTTGCCGGGTTCCGATTTTTTTAAAGCTTCGGCAATCCTGTCAATGGTCAGCAGGGCGTGTTCGATATGCCAACCCACAGGAGCCGAGGAAATTTCAGGATTCACCAGGGCCTGCGACGGAATATAATTCCCCAGTTCTTCAGTGATAAAGGAAAGCTTTTTTGTCAGCATCCGGCGGGTATGTTTGTCAGCACTTTAAAATCAGGCGCCACTCCATCCCTTCACCTCTTCAAGGCTGGGCATGGTGGCATCCAGTTTCAGTTTTTTACGCATTCCGCCAAGGTCGTTGAATAATTTATTTGGGTTGATGGCTTTCAGCTGGTCACGGGTCTGAATGCCCATTTTGCGGAGTACGTCATCCCAGGGCGAGGGTATGCCTTCCAGGTGTGCCGTTTCATGTTCGAAAGAGGAGATGGCTGCTTCCGGACGCATTTGCGGGAAGAAGAGCACATCCTGAATGGATGGCGAATTGGTCATGATCATGCAAAGCCGGTCGATGCCGATGCCCAGCCCCGCTGTGGGCGGCATGCCGTATTCAATGGCCCGGAGAAAATCTTCGTCCAGTTGCATGGCTTCTTCATCGCCGCGTTTACCCAGTTCGAGCTGTTCTTCAAAGCGCGCGCGCTGGTCGATGGGATCATTCAGTTCAGAGAATGCATTGCAGATTTCCTTGCCATTGCAGATGGCTTCAAAGCGCTCTACAAGGCCTTCCTTGCTGCGGTGTTTCTTTGCCAGCGGACTCATCTCCACGGGATAGTCGGTGATGAAGGTAGGTTGGATCAATTTATGCTCGCAGTGAGCACCGAAAATTTCGTCGATAAGTTTTCCGCGGCCCATGCTATCATCCACTTCCACACCCAGACTAATTGCGGCTGCACGCATCTCCGCCTCTGTCATCTCCGAAATATCCACGCCGGTAAAATGCTGTATCGCTTCGTACATGGTGAATCGCTTCCAGGGGCGCTTGAAATTGATGATATTTTCTCCCACCTGTACTTCAGTAGTGCCATGCAGATCAAGAGCAACTTTCTCTACCATTTCCTCCACCAGCTCCATCATCCAGTAATAATCTTTATAGGCAACATATAATTCTACCTGTGTAAATTCAGGATTATGAAAGCGTGACATGCCTTCGTTGCGGAAGTCTTTGGCGAATTCAAATACACCGTCGTATCCCCCTACAATCAGTCTTTTTAAGTAAAGTTCATTGGCAATACGCAGATAAAGTGTCATATCGAGCGTATTGTGATGGGTCTTGAAAGGCCGCGCAGCCGCACCACCATACAAGGGCTGAAGGATGGGTGTTTCCACCTCCAGATAGCCTTTCCCGCCGAGATACTGACGGATGCTGTTCACCAGCTGCGTACGCCGGATAAAGGTTTCCCTCACCTGTGGGTTGACAATTAAATCCACATAGCGCTGACGGTAGCGCTGCTCGGCATCGCTGAAGGCGTCGAACACCTCTCCGTCTTTTTCTTTTACAACGGGGAGCGGTCTCAGCGACTTGGTGAGCAGCGAAAATTCACGCACATGGACGGAAGTTTCCCCGGTTTGTGTTTTGAAAACGTATCCCTTCACCCCGATGATATCACCGGCATCAATCAGTTTTTTAAATACAGTGTTGTATAATGTTTTGTCTTCTCCCGCACATATATCATCCCTGCGGATGTACACCTGGATGCGCCCGCTGGCATCCTGCAACTCGGCAAAAGAGGCATTGCCCATGATGCGGCGGCTCATGATACGGCCGGCAATCACTACTTCCTGAAAGGATTCCGGTTTTTTTTCAAAGCCTTCGTGAATATCGGCGGCGCAGGTGTTTACAGGGTATAATTCGGCAGGGTAGGGGTTGATACCCAGTTTATAGAGTTCCTCAAGACTTTGGCGGCGAAGAAGTTCCTGTTCGGAAAGGTTGTGACTCATGGAGGCAAAATTAAGATAGTTAGGGGAATGGAAATGGTAAATAAGTAGAAAATTTCAGATATTTAAGGTAAGTATTACAAGTTCAAGGAGGGTTACGAAACCTGCCTGCCTGTCGGCAGGTACGAATCCGAGAATTCGCGAAAGCACGAATGAGGGGAATTGGGAAATGTGATTAGGTTTGATTTTCGTAGATAGCACTTTTTTGAAACGAAAGTGTAGAGTAGGTAACTCCTTGCTTACGATAGAGAGTAATGTTTTTAAAAGAGAGCAGTGCCTTTCGTATCAACATGAATGGTTTGGCATATCAAAGTCTGAGAATTCTCAAATTGTTCGTCTTAAAGCGATGAAAAGGCGAAGTTTGAAGATTGGGCATGAGGAGAGGATAGGTTTGAATGGTGTCTAAGACGAATAAAAGATGCTATTCGTTGCTAATAGTTGAGGAATTATAACTTTATTTTAATTGAAGTAAATATTTTAATGAAGATAGAGAAAGTATTGAGTACCTTTGGTTTCACCTAATTTTAACTTCAATGAAAAACCAATCTATCCCCCCCCCTCCCCGCAAGTAATTTACGATTAAGCTTTTACTTAAAGAGTGTTGATTCGCTGATAGAGTTGCTTTGTCCAAGAAATCGAAAGGATTCGTTCAATTCGTTACATTATAAAAATGGAAGGTTATTTAATATCAAAATTCTATTCCTGATTTTATGTTCCTTCCAACCTTTAATTATCAATTCACAGTCTTTGGCACCATGCGCTCCTTCACCCAATATAGACTTCATTTTTTTATCGAACATGTTTAATAGCGGGAATAATACTTCAGGAAAATTATTAGCATATAAAGTGTTGCAAATTCCTGCTCAACCATCATTTATTTTACAATCGGGTGGAACCGGATGGTGGTTTAATAATTTTAATCTGGAACCATGGCTTAACAATGTTGTGCTTTTTGTCAGCGGTGGAGGAACCCTGTAGATCGTCAGCATAAAGTTTACCAAACATGATGTAAATTTAAGGTGGTATT
>CAZHSC010000061.1:0-21588 GCA_964534995.1 uncultured Bifidobacterium sp. | reverse complement strand
GGATCGAAACGAAGTGAATATCCCGGGTGGAAAGCGAAGCTGACCCGCCCGGGAGGCGTGAAAGGTTTCTCGCAGGACGCGGAGATTGCGGAGGATTTCGCGCAGATCGAAACGAAGTGAAGATCCCGTGTGAAAAGCGAAGCTGACCCGCCCGGAAGGCGTGAAAGGTTTCTCGCGGAGGCGCGGAGGCGCGGAGGTCGCGGATCGTAACGAAGTGAAGATCCCGTGTGTAAAGTGAAGTTGACCCGCCTGGGAGGCGCTAAGGCTGCAAAGTATTCCTGTGTCATTATTTCATTTTCAAATTACCCCGTTTTCGAATCTGCACATTTCCCAATCACCTCCCCGCCGTAGGCAGTTTTTCCATCGCAGTTACGGTGATGCTGCAAAGGAGAGTCGCTTACGGAAAAATTTTCACTGTTTCACCAGCTTCAGGGCGGCGGAAAAATCCTTTCCCTCAAACCGCATCACATACATCCCCTGATATATTTCGGGTAAATCATATTGAAAGGATTTTGTGGCGGATAAAAATTCGCGGTGTATAAGCCGACCTTCTAAATCATACAATGAGACTTCCAGCCCAATAGGGGGTAAACCACTTATAGTAACGACATCCTGCGCCGGATTGGGTGCAATAGAAATACCGTTGGCGGAATTGATAGCACCCAGGCCGGTGGTATTGTTGTAATAATTAAAGTGTACGACCCAGTAATCAAAATCTCCTCTGCCCGGATCCGTTTTTACGGATGAGGTGCCCGAATCCGCATACCCGCAGATGTAGATGGAACTGTCGGGCATGATAATGAAATTGGAGGCCTGATCAATTCCCGGCCCGCCAAAGCGTTTATCCCAAAGAATAGTACCGGCGGTGTCTATTTTAAAAATCCAATAATCCATGGAACCATAAGAAGACTCAGAAATACTGTATCCAGCCGTGCTTTGTGTTGAAGCTAAAATCCAGAAACCGCCATCGGGCGCGGCTTGAATTTCAATTCCTCCATCGGAATCTAATCCGCCATATCTTTTATCCCAAATCTGATTTCCCAGGGTGTCAATTTTAATTAACCAGACATCATAGTTAGCAATTCCGGTATCTGAAATTGTACCTCCCGTTTTGGAATTAGAAGAACCCAAAAGCATATAGGAATCCTGTAACTCCAACACACTACCTATATATTCATTATTAGTCCCTCCAAACATTTTATCCCAGAGTTGATTCCCTTGATTGTCAGTTTTGGTTATCCAGGCATCGCCTTGTCCAAAACCAGGGACTGTGATTGTACCATTCAATGAGCCGCCCGTGTAACCACATAATAATAAATCGGTTGAAGCAGATTCTAATAAAGTATAATACACTGTAGAATTAACTGGTTCATTTGTACTTCCACCATACGTTTGATCCCATAACTTATTACCAAGGGAATCGGTACGCACCAGCCATAAATCAGAACCACCATATCCCGGGGTGGTTTTGTCCCCGCTAACGCCTCCGGTACTGCCACCAAATATCAGATAGTCCTTATTTCGACAACGTAAAGTTTTTCCACCTACCTCAATGTTGTTGGAACCGTATCTGTTTTCCATTAGTTTATTCCCGCTGCTGTCAAGCATATACCAGATAAAATCCGGATACCCCCTGGTATGTGTACTGATGTTGCAGGAAGAATCGCTGTTGGTTTCGCCGGTAATTATCAAGGTGTTGTTGATGCCAGAGGCGATACCGTGCACTTCATCGCGTTTGGTACCACCCAGGGTTTGATCCCAGATCTTATTCAGGTTTTGATCTGTCATCAATATCCACGAATCGTAATTGGAAGGGTTGGAGGGGCATCCCATGCTGGTTTTATCGCCGTTAATGCCTGTATAATTGCAATCACCGGCAATAATAAGGTGGTTTTTTAAGCGTATAATGACCGGAAATTTATCTCCGCCAGATGTGCCAAAGGCCTTGTCGCCGATGAGGGTGTAATTTTGTGCGGAAAGCAATAGCGGAAGGAGCAATATAAGTAGTGAAGTATTTACTTTTTTCATTGTGTTTTTTAATAAAGGGAGAGGATGACGCCTCTCCCTGATCGTTTTTAGATCTTTATTTAACGGTTCCTATTTTGTAATGATAGGATTGTTGTTGATTATAATCAATGAGCCGGACTAAATAGACTGCATCGGGTACCCGATGCAATAGCTCACTTAGCGTGTTGGAAACAGCTGCCCCCATTACAAATCCTTTGGTGATAATCTGGCCCTGTGGGCTGTAAACAATCATCTCCAGCATGTCCTCCCTGCTTGGTTGCGGCAAAATAATTTGGTTGTCAGATGTGGTCTCATCCGTTTTTAACGCGGAAATACCGGAGGCTCCGGTGATAATTTTATAATTAATGTCATATACATTGGAGCCGTTCACGGTGATGTTTTGAAAGGTCAGAAAAAGTTCGTCCAGGCCGTATCTTCCGGCGAGGGATAAAAATCCGCTCAGATCGCCATTATTGGCTGTGATGGAGGTGGGTACCTGTAAATAATCAGGAGTGCCCAGGGGAATGGCATCCTGATCGCATTTTAGAACAATGGAATATCCGGCTATATCAATATAATTTGCATAAATCATGCTACTGTATTGATATGGGAAAGCTACATCATCAAACTGCCAGCCCACCCAAATGCCGTCGTTCGGGTAGTTGTTGTCGTAACACACCGAAACATAATAATTGGGAACGCCGGTTAAATCGGCCGGGGAGGGTGCATTCCCGTCGTTGTATATGAACTGAGTGTTGCCGGTGGCATCATTGTAGCCAACTATGTAATAAGTTGGCCCGGTCATATCCACTTCCTCCAGTACCACCGTCCAGTCGCTGACACTTCCTGCTGAACCCGGGGGGCAGGCAATTCTGGGATAGGAATAAACACCATTGTTTTGCGGACTTTGTGATAAGAGTGTAGTAGGGCTGGAAGCGTTGCCGGAAACCAAGTCTGAGAAATCATAATCCCATACCTGTACATCGCCATTGCCATCAATAAAAGTCAGGTGAACCACATCGTAAGTTCCGTCATAAAACATACTGGCGTCGGGGTAATTGCCTGAGGTAAGTGTCAGGTCATTGTATAACACGAGTGAGGCCATATCCCCAACAGTAGTATGTATGGCATCATCCACATCGTCCCAAACAATGGTGAATTCACTGTCGGAATGGTCATTTCCGTCAATATTAATGGAAGTTCCAAAGGTCCCTGTTGCCAATTGAAAAAATATTGAGGCGGAAACAAACTGTGTAGAGGAAAGGTCCCACTCATAGAGTTCAAGATCCCATTCGCCATTGTTAACATCATAATAGACTACCGCGGCAAAAATTTCGTCAGTAATCGGTTTTTTTAACAAACAAACATCCGGATCTCCCATCACACTTGAAACGGAGAAGGGCAGTGTTCCGGTATATAAGGTGGATCCCAGGGTCACGGCCCAGCCAAAGGATTGCGTGGTACCGGTAGGTTCCCAAACGCTTACACGGTAAACATCGCCATTGAATTCCTTACTATCGCAACCGGTATTGCGGCCGGATACAGTTCCCGCTGAATATGATTGATCAGGCAGCGAAGGATTGGTAAATTGAGCGAATAAATGGTTTGTTGAACAGGACATAAACAGAAATATAAACAATTGAAATGTAAGATGTATTTTCATAAGAATGGCTTTTAAAAATTTGTACAGGGATTCATAAAAATATTTTGGAGGAGGAGTCAAACAGAAAAGTGACTCCTTGTACAAACGCCGGCTAAATAATATTCAAGTACCCCCCCCCGGAAGTATGGAGATGAGGATTACGTAAAAAGAAAGCATGGGAAACAAAAGATACCATGACCGGAAATTTTACCAAAGATAATAAAACCGCTGACCTGGCCAAATTATTTCAATTGTTTTTAAGCCTCCCTCTTCACTCCCTCCCCGTCGTAGGCAGTTTTTCCATCATATTTACAGTGGATGCTGCGTAGATAAAATTCATTGTGTTTTCAATTTTCAAAGAAGATGTCTCGTGGAGGCGCAGCGCCCGCAAAGTATTCGGGTGGAATTTTCGTTATCAAAACAGCCACCGGGTTCAATCCTGTTAAAACAAACTCATTTGCGTATCTTTTCTGAAAAGACTGAAATTATAGTCGGGCATGGTACGGCCATTGAAGTATTTCGCACTGCAAAGTTTAAACAATTGTTGGATTGATTCCGCCACGGGTCCCTCTCCGCGCATCCTGATCCGGGGACGTGAATCGCTCACTGATCCTCCGTGTGCATGGCGGATCTGATTCCATACTTTTCTTGCGGCATCGGGACGGTTCTTCGAAAGCCAGTCGGCGAAGATGTCCTTCACATCTCCGTTTAAGCGAACCATTGTATAACCCGCGGTGATGGCACCATGACCGGCAGCCGCATTCAGCAGATCGGGAATTTCGTCACTGTTGAGGCCCGGAATTATGGGTGCCGTCATTACGCCAACGGGAACACCGTGATCTGTCAGTGCACGCACTGCTTTGAGGCGATTTAACGAAGAAGAAGTACGCGGCTCGAGGACTCTTCGCAGCTCCTCTTCCAGCGTAGTAATCGAAATATACACTCGCACCAGTTGCATCGAAGCGAGTTCAGAGAGGAGATCCAGATCGCGGAGGATTAACGAATTTTTAGTGATAATACCAACGGGATGGCGATGGCGCAGAAAAACTTCAAGGAGTCCGCGGGTGATTTTATATTTCCGTTCCAGTGGCTGATAGCAATCGGTATTGCCGCTCAGGCTCATGGAAGCCGGCTCATAATTTTTTTTACTGATAAATTCCTGCAGCAGTTTCGGAGCATTCGGTTTCACAATGATCTTCCTTTCGAAATCGAGTCCTGCGCTGAAACCCCAGTAGGCGTGGGCATTCCTCGCATAGCAGTAGGCGCAGCCATGTTCGCAGCCCTGATAGGGATTCAGGGAATAGAGAAAGGGGATATCCGGGCTTTGTACCTTATTCACGATCTGCTTCGGTTCATCGATAAACACCTCCGTACCGGGATCCGGATCCGGGAGGTCATCAATCCCCTCGAAATGCTCAAGCACCCGCTCTTGCTTCGAAAATCGGTTGGGGGTGTTGATTTGTGATCCTCTTCCTTTTATATACTCGTTCATTGATTGTAAAATAGTCAATCGGCGAACGGTAATATAGGGATAACGAAAAACATTTTCTCAATCCGCATGAAAATAGTTGTGAAGTACATACAAATAAAATGCTCCGGAATTTTACCCACAGGATGGGCTCATGATATAATTACTCCGGGCAAACAGTGCAGTACTTACTCCACCTCTGCCTCACACCGCTTTCACCTCTACCGTCAATGTACAATTACCACTTTAATGACTTTTACTCCAAGGGATTCTCCCGTTAACGTAAGAAGATATATACCCGGAGAAAGAACGGGGAGAAGTACGGCAGTTGAGAAAGCAGGAATATGCCCGGAAGAGATACGTCGACCTGTTTGATCATTCCATTGGACGTGTATAGATTCAGGGTGTTTCTTCGTAAGGTATACGAGGCTTTCACTGCTGTGCACAGGATTGGGGTAAAGGTGAGGAAGGGAATTCAAAGGTTCTTCGCTTACACCTGTTGGCCATCCAATGGTAGTACTGGTTGTATTGGTACGAACCGGAACATTAAAATCAAAATAAATATCGGCATTGTTTTCAATGACATCTCCCAGCTGAACAGCGGCAATCGGTTTAACACGATAGTGTACAAAACCATGACTTAACACTTCATTGGCATTTGAATCCGGCAACATTATGCTATCGAACCGAACGATAAGGGTATTCTCCTGTATCCTCCAGGTATAGGGCTGATGACTTGCAGCAACTACTTCTAAACTGGGCACATCAAAAAAAGAAGAAAGGGAATCGGCAATTTCAATGTGAACGGCTTCAGCCGTACCTGTATTTTGAAAACGAATAGTATATTCCAGATAATCACCCTGACTTACCTGTACAGGTGTAAAATTACCAGCAGGTACCACTTGTTTATCATTCGGATCCCATGACCCTCGCACTTCAAGGATCAGGTGTTTAAAATTATCAGAAGGAAAGGTATCAATACTCACCGGGTAAGCCACACCATCAACAATCACACTGGAGTTAATGGGTGTAGCCGGTAAACAGGTTAAAGAAACGGTAGCAGTAAAAGAAGCGCCGGGAAGCAAGCCGGTAATATCCCATGCTCTGGATTGTCCTGAAACGGTATCTGCTGCAGGAGTTGTACTGTTAATAGTAAAAGCGGGATCAATGTCGAAATGTACGGAACCCATTGAAACTTTTGTACCATTATTTACACAGGTGATGTACAAGGTTGAATTAAATCCGGGCCGGGGCAAAGGAGCAACTACAGCCGATAAGGTCAAGTCATTAATGTTTGACAAAAACTTAATTCCAATGTCGGGAAGTGAAAGGGTATCGCCAAAATCAGCAATGGTACAATTTCCGGCAGCGGATGATAAAGAACCATATTTCGGAAGTACCGGATCTACAGTATGAACCCCGGGAACAGCATATTGAAAATAACGCCCGGAATCGTTGGTAACAGAAATATATTCGATGGCACTTCCCGACCGCATGGTTTTCATTTTTACAGATGACAGGTAAATTTCTGTTGGATCTTTGATGCCATTGGAATCCAAATCATAAAACACTTTTCCTGTAATGGCGGCTATGGTTTTGCAATTTGTAAGAGAGGGAGGACAGCCAATAAATGCGTTAGGGTGGTTAAATGCCCAGGGCAAGGGCCAGTTAGGTAAACAATAGTAAGGAGCAATGGTGTTATCTGATAAATATTGCGGTTGGTAAATAAAATCAATCAAACCATCCGGCAACCAGGGAAAGCAGGGCAGGTGGTTATAGGGGATCTCTAATGTTAACAAGGAGTCGGGTAAATCAGGCAAACGGGAAAGGTTGCAGGCCGTACAGTTAAAATTTCGCACACCGGTAGGAATAGAATCAATTTCACCCAACAAATAACTGTTCGCTGCAAAATTCTGAACAGTAGGAGGCAACCCCCTTTTAATCTTAAATCCATCATCATCCCCATATTGTAGTGTAAGCGAGGTGAGATCCGAAGGCAGGGCGTTTATAGAATCCACGGTACCATTTGATAATAAACTCTGACAAAGTGCCGGCAATAACAACAGTTTACAATCTGTTGTATTTTTAAGATCATTGGTTACAATTGCGCTCAAATTTAAAACGGCATCCACTTTTCCCGTTATATTGAATCTCGAGGCAGCACCATGCAGTACCATCGTATCGGCAAGCACACAATTCACTGTAACCGTTCGGGTCGTATAATATGAGGTATTAAAATCGGCTACTAATTTCCTGTTATTTAATGAATTTGTATGATCAGCTTTTATAGAAATGGTATTTGTATATGGAGGGAATTCAATATAATTCAGAGGAGAATTACCTGTCAGATTAAAGGTCCAGGCGGAATTCGGAATATTATAAATGCGTTTAAGTGTATTCGAACTTAAGGTAATCGTACCGGCATTCGGAGGGAAGGCGCATGCACTATCGGCTGCTATATTAACAATACTTACGTTGGTAATCCCCTTCAGGTACTGCATACCTTCGAAATTATACATAGGGACATTTCCAAAGTAATTAAGGTTGGTAAGGGCTTGTAATTGGATATTTGTTGTATCCATTAAACTACCATTAAAGGCAGCGGGAACATTGGATCGCAAAAACCACCTTAAAGCGCTATCAGGAACCAATACATATTGAGCGGTGGCTGATTTGAAAAACAACAGAAGGAGTAAGCTGTATAAAGTCCGTTTCATAGCTGCTGGAATTAGATTGCTTATATAAAGATAGATACTATCCTTATAAATTCAATAAAATTCAATATTTTATTTTACCTTTTAAAAAATCCGCATCTGCAGATAACCCAAGGAGTCCTTCCAAATGTTTTACTAAACAAGACTGCGTGTTGCAGTGATTCGGTGTATTGATCTGGGACCCCCGGCCTTTAATATATTCTTCCATTGATTGTATCACCGCCAATCGGCGAACGGTAATATAGACAGAAGAATTTTATCCTGCTACATGTAAATGGAAATTATCTGACCTGGCAGGCTACCTTCCGCAATACAGAAAGGTTGCGGTTGACGGATGCCCGGAGGATAGACATAATCCGATCTGTTAACAATAAGCCGTATCAATTTATACCTAAACGAAACGATCAATCGTGCATTGATCGGATACAATGCAACGTAAGGTTACACGTAGCCTGAGGTGGGGAAAGGGGCCGTTTAGAGCTCACAAAAAATAGTAAATTCAAACACTACTGTTTCATAAATTTCCCCCGCACTACACCGCTGCTGCTTCGCAGTTCGAGCATATAAACACCGGGTAATAAGTGAGCCGTGTTCACTGTCAATACATCTTCACGGGCAGAATTCTGCAACTTCATTAAAAATCTTCCTGACAGATCCAGAACGCTGATTTGTGCCCTACCTGAATTTAAGAGAGGACTCTTTACATGCAACATATCTGAAACCGGATTTGGGAAGAGAAGCAGTTCCCTGCTGCTACCGGACAAAGTATTTATTCCGGTTGGCGTCTGGATGATAGTAATAGCCGTATTGGTAAGCACAGGCGCGTTAAAGTCAAAGTAAATGGCGGCGCTGTTTGCAATGGTATCACCGGGTTGAAGCGTAGCAGGAGGGCGCATACGATAGAAGATAAAGCCATGCGAGGCAGGTCCGTTGGTAGTACTATCGGGAAGAAGAACAGAAGGAAAATCAAAAATCAGGCGTCGCGTGCTGGCATCCAAACGCAGTTGATACGGATGTGATGCTCCCAGCATTTCAAAAGAAGACAAATCGAGTTCAAGAGGTATCTCATTCACGACATATACATTGAAAGCCGTGTCGGTTCCGGTATTCTGAAAACGGATCAGGTACGTAAGATACGGGGGATTTAGTATACTATCGGCCGAAATACTGACCTTGTCAACTGTGATATCATTCGGATCAAAAGAGCCCCCAACGGTGGAAATGAGGGTGTCCGCGTTATTCTGAGGGTAGGCATCATTAGCTACAGGGGTCAACTGCGTATCGGCCATTAACAAGGTACCAATGGAGGTGGTAGAATCCAGTTTAAAGGTCACTTGCGCGGTTCCGCTTTGCAAGGGCAGGAGTTGTGGAAGAACCATTACAATTGAATCAGGACTGACTACGGAAGCGGGAATTGTTGAAGTAATATAAGAAAGAGCCGGATCCTTGTGCAACACCAATTGAGGGCTGAGGGTGGTAGTGCCTTTATTTGAATAATACACCACATAGGCGGAAATAAAACCCGGACGGAAAGGGCCGGCAGAGAGTGCTACTTCCAGATCATCAAAGATTGAATCGGGCTGGTACATAAAATCATTGAGTGAATCTACCTGATTCGGGCCCGTCATGAATCCGGTATGGGATGCAGGAACTGCGGAATAATGCAATGCGATAAACGGAGGATGTATATCAAAGGCGGAGGTATCCGGTACAGAAAAGGTATAATCGCCATTCAAATCCGTCAATGCAAAAGTGGTGTTCTGAAGATTGGTCAGCAGTTTCCCGGAGAGGTTCGGTTCGGCGCCATCCTGCACATTATTACTGTTTAAATCTGCAAACACGTGCCCTTTCGCCTTATTGTACTCACCTAAATCAAAGCGGATAGCAGTACCGGGCGCGGGATAGACGTCATACAAGGGATTCAGGCCCGTAAGTCCGGTAGGAGATTCGATTCCTACAGTAATAAAGTTCTGCGTATTTATTGAAGTACCGGTTTGCGTTTGATACTGGAAGGTGATCCTGTTGGTGTTTTTTTCCAGAATCAGCTGGAAGGTATTTTCGCCGGAATAACCCGGACCTGTAGCCGACCAGAAAGGAACGCTGACCCATGAAACAATCAGTGAATCATTTCCCGCACTTGTACGGTAAAATGCTTCAGCAGGCGGGTTAATGGAAGGATCGAACAGCAGGTCTGTTGCGAACGGCGCAATATAAGCATTCACGCTATTCGGATTCGGAATCGTTGGAAAAGGATGAGCCAATACCGAGCTGCCTCCCTGGGCGTTTCCCATGCGGATACATCCGTTGGAACAAATCATAAATGAATTGTACATCGTTCCATAATACTCAAACATAAATCCAATGGGAAATGGACCTACACTGTTGTCATCCGCCAAACCGCTTACAAGAAATGCGGCGGGATCAGTGGCAATATCTATCCAATTATAAGACGGGCCAAGAGGATCGCTGCTGGTGCGCCAGGTGTAACCGTAACTATCAGGTCCACCGGTGGGGGATTGCGCGCAAAGGTGCGCTGCGAATAAGAGGGACAGGGCGTTAATGAATATTTTATTCATGATGCAAGCCGTTCTACAGGATACTGTAAATTTAAAATAATTTCTGAATATTTCCCTATGACCTTTAGAAAAAGGCAACAAATAAAACTGTATTGTGCAGCGGTTGTACTGTGTTTTGGACCTGCTGAATTACAGAAAGTTCTGCGCAGTCCGGAACTGATTTTCGTACCCCCCCTTTCCGGTGATTTATAATTCATGCGCTGCCCCACAAATATGTTTTTTTTTACATTTAGGTGCTTATTTCACTCTTTGATTCTGTTGAATGAAAATGAAACACCCGAAGATTGACCTAAAGCACAGAAAGGCTGAAAAATCAAGATTGAACATTAAATAAATTTTATGAAAACAACCATTAAGATTTTTTACAAAAGTTTGATTTTTTTAAACGTACTGGCAGTATCGTTTTCTAGTCAGGCACAACGGGGAAAACTGCGCGGGCAGGCGCGGATAGATTCCCTTTTGCAGTCATTGAATAAGGAAACCATCGATACGCAGCGTGTAAAAACGCTTAGTCAGCTATCATTCGGTTACAGCTCTATCGACCCGGAGAAGGGAATCAAATTCGGTAACGAAGCTGTCGCGTTGGCTCAAAAGTTAAACTGGGAGAAAGGATTGGCAGCAGCATATTATTACCGGGGTGCAAATTTTATATACACGTCCCGTTTACCGGAGGGTCTGGAAGATTATCTGAGCGCATTGCCTTATTTCGAGCGGACAGGCGATAGCGTAAAGATGGCCGGTGCGTACAGTAATGTTGGCGGCATTTATTCTTATCAGGAAAAAGATGACAAAGCCCTGGAGTACTTCCTGAAGGCGCTCAGGATAAACCGCACGATTAGTCCGGGAAGTAATTTCGAAGCAGCGAATCTGGCAAATATCGGTATTATTTACTACAATCGTAATGACAACAAAACCGCTCTCAAATATAATCTGGAAGCGGTGGACCTCTGCGAGAAATACCATCACGATGATATGCTTCCAAATGGCTATGCCGGAGTTGCCGCCATTTATTCTGATCTGCGTGAGAATACAAATGCCTATCATTATGCAGAAAAAGCTTTAGAAAAAGCCAGGGCAGGATCAGATGTAACCGTAATGAGCAATGCCTATCTAATCAAAGGAATAGCCATTCTTCAAATGGCACAGGATACTGACAAGCAGGCGCTCGATAGTCTTTCTATTAAAAGCAAAGAAGAAGCTATAAAAACAGCGCGTTTATATTTAGACAGTTGCAGAGAATTGGCAGCTGAAACGGAAATCATAAGTCAGCTGGAAGAATCATACAGAGTTTTATCCGATCTTGAAGAATTTGCCGGTAATGCAATTGCTGCACTCAAATACCATCGGTTATATCTGCAAACCCACGATTCTATTCTTAATGAGGATGTAAAGGAAAAGATGTTACAATCGTCCATGCAGTATGACTTTGATAAGAAAGAAGCCGCTACCAAAGCCGAGCAGGAAAAGAAAGATATCCGCCAACGCAACATCCGGAATTCCATTGGCGCGGGCCTCGCGGGCGCCCTCCTGTTCGGGATGGTGGTATATCGACAGCGCAACCGCATTGCCAAAGAGAAAAAACGAAGTGAGGAATTACTGTTGAACATTCTTCCGGAGGAAGTAGCGGAAGAGCTGAAAGCGAAAGGCAGTGCGGAAGCCAGACACTTTGATGACATCACCGTAATGTTTACCGACTTCAAAGGCTTTACGCAAATTGCAGAGCAGATGAGTCCGGCGGAATTGGTAGCAGAGATTGATGTTTGCTTCAAAGCTTTTGATAACATCATTACCCGCAACGGACTGGAGAAAATAAAAACCATTGGTGACTCCTACATGTGCGCCGGGGGGCTTCCGGTACCCAGTGCTGATCATGCTGAGAAAGTAGTGAAGGCGGCGCTGGAAATTCAGCAGTTCATGTTACAGCATCAGCAGGAACGGCAGGCGGGTGGGAAAGCCAGATTTGAGGCAAGAATCGGCGTACATACGGGTCCGGTAGTGGCCGGGATTGTAGGTGTAAAGAAGTTCGCCTACGATATCTGGGGAGATACCGTGAACATCGCTTCCAGAATGGAATCCAGCGGCGAAGCGGGTAAGGTAAACATCAGCGGCAGTACTTATGCTCTTGTGAAAGATACGTTTACCTGTCAGTACCGCGGGAAGATAGAAGCAAAAAGCAAGGGGGAGATTGATATGTATTTTGTAGAGGCATAAAAGACCCTGCATTCCCCTTTTGGAGTTACCGATGACCCACTCTGGATTGTTTTAAGGCCTGTTTTCTTTATTGTCATGAGTAAGGACGCACGATCCCCCGTCCATTTTTGTTTATAAACGCCGTGGTATGGCAATCCCCTTTCCCACGTTGATTGCCATACAATCTTCTTTTAAATTTTTTCATTTACGATACCAGCAACTTAGGCAATAAAGTCCTGTATTCGCTGGGAAAGAATAGATGTATGCCTATATTGCAGTCATCGGTTATGATTGTATTACAATCAACCTTCAGCTACCAGAAGTTCCACCCTTAACACAAAAACACCATGGACACGATCGATCTTATTTTAAAGGGCCTGCGTTACGCGCCGCTCTGCCTGATGGGCGCAGGCGTTATGATGCTTCTCTGGATACAAGTAAAAGAGCTAAAGAAGTTTTGACGATACTTGAGATTGGAGAATAGTTTGTTTCCGGATAGCTATGATTGTTGACGAAAGCTACCAGCTGCTACCGTCTACTGTTAGAAAATGAGAGTAAGAGGAAAGTAGCCAGAGGAGAGAAGCAAGAGGCGGACAGCAAAAGAAAGAGAAATACATTAATAAATAAGGTGCGGAGGTACTATGTTTCTCAACTGCCACAGCTGGTTCAGCTTTCATTATGGTACTCTTTCCATCGAAAAGCTGTTGGAGGAGGCGCAGCGGCTGGGCGTGCAGAAGCTGGTACTTACCGACATCAATAACACTTCCGGCGTGCTCGACTTCATCCGCCTGGCTCCGAAATACGGTGTGGAGCCGGCGGTGGGGGTTGAGTTCCGGCAAGGCGATACCGTTAGATTTATCGGTATTGCAAAAAATAATGAAGGCTTCGAGGAGCTGAACCGTTTCCTCAGCGAGTGCCTCCGCGGCGGTGCCGCTGCAGGGGAGAGTTCCGGCAACCGCGACGCCATCATCCCCGACGAAATTCCATGTTTCAGAAATGTTGTGGTGATATTGCCTGTCATGGGGGTTAAGCGGCCCGAAGGGAACACGGACGACACAGACAGTACAGATGTGCCCAAGGGCCGTCGCGGATCTGCCGGTCGCCCGCGTTCCACCCGGGACGATCACTTCCACGAAAAGAAATTTCCTGCAACGACCGACATCTGCTTCGGCATCCGCCCTTCCGATCTCTCACGGCTGCCTTTTAGCCCCTATAAAAATTTCCTCCATCGCTGTGTGATTCTCTGGCCCGTTACCGTGCGCCATAAAACCGATTTCAATGTACACCGTCTGCTCTGCGCCATCGGGCATAATACGCTGCTCAGCAAGGTTCCACCGGAAGTCAACTGCAGGCCGGATGAGATCATGGTGCAGGAAGCGGTTGTTCGCGACCGTTATAAAGATTTTCCGGAGATCATCGCCAGCACGGAAAAGTTACTGGGAAGCTGCCACATCGCTTTCGACTTCCACGCGCCCAAAAACAAAAAGACCTTCAGCGGCAGCCGCCGTGTAGACAGCGAGCTCCTGGAGAGGGAGACCTGGAAGGGGGTGCGTTACCGTTATGGGGAGCACTTTCCGGAGGAAATCCGCGAAAGGGTAAATAAGGAACTGCGCATGATCAACGAACTGGGCTTCGCGGCCTACTTCCTGGTCAACTGGGACATTGTGCGTTACGCGCAGCGGCGGGGCTTCTTCTACATAGGACGCGGAAGCGGGGCCAACAGCATCGTGGCCTATTGCCTGCGCATCACCGACGTAGATCCTATTGACCTCGACCTCTACTTTGAGCGCTTCATCAATCCCTACCGCCAAAACCCTCCCGACTTCGACCTCGACTTCAGCTGGAAAGACCGCGATGAACTCACCGCCTACATCTTCCGGCGCCACGGCGAAACGCATACCGCTCTCCTCGCCACCTACAGCACCTACCAGCGCAATGCCGTGATCCGGGAGCTGGGAAAGGTCTTCGGTCTGCCAAAAGAAGAAATCGACGCGCTACAGGCCACAAAAAACGGGGAGAGCGTGGGGCAGGGCCTGGCAAAGCTGATCCGGCAATACAGTGCATTGCTGCAGGACTTCCCGCATCACCTCAGCATCCATGCCGGGGGGATCCTGATCAGCGAAAAGCCCATCACCTGCTATACGGCGCTCAACCATCCGCCCAAAGGATTTCCGGTGACGCAGTTCAGCATGCTGGAAGCCGAAGACATCGGCTTGTACAAATACGATATCCTCAGCCAGCGCGGGCTCGGGCACATCAAAGACACGGTGGACCTCGTCAAAAAAAACAGAGGCATCGCCATTGACATCCACCGGATCGCCGACTTCAAGAAAGACGAAAAGATAAAAGCGCTCATCCGCGACGGACGCTGCATGGGCTGCTTCTATGTGGAGAGTCCCGCCATGCGGATGCTGCTGAAAAAGCTACGCGTGGACACCTATATTCAGCTCGTCGCCGCCAGTTCCATCATCCGTCCCGGCGTGGCGAGAAGCGGCATGATGCGCGAGTACATCCTCCGCACACACGATCCCGGCCGGAGGACGTACATACACCCCGTTATGAAGGAGCTGATGGAAGAAACCTACGGCATCATGGTGTACCAGGAAGATGTGATCAAGGTGGCCCACCACTTTGCCGGTCTTGACCTGAGCGAAGCCGACGTGCTGCGCCGGGGGATGAGCGGGAAGTTCAGGAGCCGGGAGGAATTTATGAAGATCCGCGATAAATTCTTCGACAGCTGCAAAAGCAAAGGCTATCCCGACGCCACCACGGCGGAAGTGTGGCGGCAGATAGAGAGTTTCGCGGGCTACTCCTTCAGCAAAGGGCACAGCGCCAGCTACGCGGTGGAGAGTTACCAGAGCCTGTACTTAAAGGCGCATTACCCGCTCGAATTCATGGTGGGCGTCATCAACAATTTCGGAGGGTTTTACCAGACCGAATTTTATGTACACGAAGCGAGGATGCAGGGAGCTATCGTCCACGCACCGCACATCAACGAGAGCATATACTTAACGGATATACAAGGCCGTGATATCTACCTGGGTTTTATACACCTGCAAAACCTCCAGCAGCAAACCGCCTTTGCCCTAATCGAAGAACGTGAACGCAACGGACCCTTCACCGGCCTTAGTGACTTCATGCACCGGGTGTCTATCGAGTTGGAACAGCTAAGGATACTGGTTCGCATCGGCGCATTCCGGTTTACAGAACGCAGCAAGAAAGAGCTGCTCTGGGATCTGCTGCTGCACCTGGGCGAAGGGAGGAAGACCGCGGTACACCAGAGCCTCTTCGCCGAACCGGAACCGGAATGGCAACTCCCGACACTGACACATCATGAGATGGAGGATGCCCTCGACGAAATCGAACTGCTCGGCTTTGAGTTATCGAGTCCCTTCAAACGGCTACGGGGGGGGTATGAGGGGTTTACGAATTACGAATATTTCCCGCGGTGCGGAAATACGAATGTTACGGATACTACGAATATTACGAAGGAAGCAATGGACACCAGGGGAACGATGAGTGCGAAAGGAACTGAACCATTGGATTTGCCGGGAACAACCCCGGTATCCTCCGCGAATTCTCAGCGGTCGCAGCGTTTAAACACGGAAGTTTCTTCCGGCACGACAATCTCCCTTCGCCTTGCAAATGAACTAAAGGATCATGTCCATCAGCAGGTGACCATCCTCGCGTACCTGGTCACCACCAAGCCCACGCGCACGATCAAAGGCGAATACATGGCCTTCGGCACCTGGCTGGATGAGGAGGGGTATTTTTTCGATACGACCCATTTCCCGCGTGCAATACAGCAATTCCCTTTCAGAGGCAAAGGCATTTACCGCATTACAGGCAGGGTGGATGAGGAGTTTGATTTTTGCAGTATCACGGTGAGGGAGATGGAAAAATTACCAACGGCGGGGAGGGACTGAAGCTTAAAAGAGAATTAGTGTTAGACCACACTGCCACCATCAGGGCATTTTTACGAAACGCAGTGTTGATGATTTACCTGTTGTAATAGCAAATATCCTTAACAAATACACGCCGGGATTTAAACCTGATATATCCATCCGGTGATTCGGAATCATGGTACTTTCCGCTATAACCATTCGCCCATCCATACTCCACACACTAACTTTTAATTCTTCCTGTCTGTTCTTAATGTGGGTAAGTTGAATAAATTCCTTTGCAGGGTTCGGGAACAGCTTGTACCTGATTTCCTCTTCAACCGAAGGAACGGAGGTGGTAACCGCATTTTTCATCCTTAGTCCTCCCACATTGAAACCGGTGCCGCAGGATTCGCCATACTGATACGCGTAGGCCACCACCCCGCTATCCGCTTCCAGCTTATGCAAACTGGAGGCCACCGGAACCTGCGCCCAAGCCCAGGTGGTATCGTTAGCGTAGGGCTGGAAAAAGCCGGCCAGAGAGTTCCCGTCCAGTTTAACAGTGCTCACGCCACTGGAGGGACTCAACAGGTTCAGGTAACTCTGCTGATTGGGAATGGTATCATCAATAATTTCGCTGGGATACCAGGTATAGGTTAACAAAGCCTCATCGGGATGAACGGAATATGCAAACAAAGCGCTTTGAAAAACGCTGTCCTGAGCTGACTGACGTGAAATCTGTATCAGGCTAAAGGGATGATTAGCAGTCCAGGTGGCCGGCGTATCTATCAGTGTACGGTAAATCTCTCCTTTGTTCAGCGTATCTACAAATCCATTTACATTAAGAATGGTTCCATCGTGAAAGCTAAAAGCCATGAGTGAATCCCCTAAGCGCGTGGCATGGGGGATTGTATGGTAACTGGTGCCAAGGAATTCGTAGGCTAATGGAAAAAATAAAAATCGGAAATTGTATCCCCAAGGGTTAGATGGGGAACATATTTCAAACCCCCAAATACCTGTATTGGTTATAAACTTACCTTTGGGAAAAGATGACGAATCTTGATCAATAATAGTAGGAGGATAATAAAGTGGGTAAACAGGTGATCCGGTACCGTTTTGATTGCCTTCAAGCCACGCCCTATCAAAAGGTAAAGATAATTGGTAATAGGATTGTCCGGCAAGGAGTGGGTGAGACCAACCTGGATAAATTACTATCTTAGAAGTATCTGAAATTCCAATAAGTTCCAAATTATAGGAGTAAAGTTGAAAAGCGTATGGGAAAACTGAACGACTACATTTATAATTATATCCCAACTGAACATTTGCCGTACCTGCCATGGTTGATGGTGGTACCAAGCGCATATCATAAAGACCAGGGTAAGCCATTATTAATGGTTCTGACGAAATTAAATTTTGTGTAGATGATTGGTAAAATATACCTGCTACATCCGATAGAATCAAAATTCTGTTAGAGTCAAATTGAAAACCACTTGTTACATTGCTAAGTATTGCTGAGTCATACAGCATTTCAATACATCCGGGACCAGACAAGAAGAAGGAAGAAAGTAAAACCCCGTTTTCATCGTACACATAGATATTAGAGGCGCTATCGGCACAAAATGTCATACCCCAGGTACTAGTTCCCAAAGTTACATAACTCACAAAAGAATCAGCTGCAAAATTTACGTTCTGAGATCGTACTTTTCCTGAACATATAAATAACAGGAACAGCGTTAACAGAAATGGTAACTTATACACGGCCTTCATTTTGAGAGCAGAATTAGCGTGGATTCGTTCTTGCCTTCCGGACGCAGTATATACATTCCACTTTCCAGGTCCAACTTTGTTAAATCGAATGAGAGCCCGTTTTCGCCCTCATGAAAAATCACTTTACCCATGCTATCGTACAAAACACAGGGATGTTGAAATAATGAAGCATAATATTCAAAAAGGTCAGATAATTTGTTTACAAAAATTGCGTGATTTTTTGTAGAACCGGGATTAGTGTGATTCGCTGAATTTAACGGATGGATGGGCCTTTCTATGATGCCTTGATTTTGGCCATTGTGTACTTTCAACAAATAGGTATTATCACATTCAACGGTTGACGTCCATATATCACCCTGTTGAAAATCAATGGAGCCATTTAAATATCCCGTCAGGAGTATCGATGAATTGACAGCAGGACTTATGTGTTGAGACCACTGCCCTATTCCGTTAGTAATACCTTGTTGCACCCATATATCATCACCGCTTGTACCGTCAAGTTTTGAAACGATTAGTCCACGTGATTGAGGATTGGGAAGAAGCAGGTTGTTCATAGTTGAAAATTGGGGTACCGTAAATCCGGACCCTTCGATTATACCTGATGTGATAAAATCTCCCTGAGGATCTGTTACAATTTCCAAAACCTTCGATATCCCGTCGTTGCCAAAGAAACGTCCACTGTTTGCAACAATACTCTGACTGCTCAGGTCAAAAAGAAATGTAAAAGCATTGGTGTAATTTCCCAAGGTAGAGGGTGTTGTATATTGCGCTATTGTAGTGCCACCTGCCAATATAGAACCACCCTGATATTCGCCGCCAATGCAAGCTATACCATTGCTGTTTTGGTCAATTGCTCTTAAATAAACCGTTCCGGTTGCGCTATTATTTACAACCGGAAACTGAGTACCACCAGTTAAGGATGCACGAGCCGCAGGATACTGGAAATAGGCAGCAGTTGCATTTTGATTAAATAATAGACATAATGTTGTAGGGGTACTGATGCTAAAATCAACCAAGTCATCTGGTAAGAAAACTGGAGAGGGATTAGATAATAAAATGTTACCCGAGAAATTATAGAAAAAAATATTGTATAACCCAGAAATTCCATCTTTCGTCAAAATATACCATTCATCCGTAGGCGCATAGTATTTGGTTTTAATAACAGATGTAGTTGAAGAAGTGGCCGGCAGTGGAAGTGTACTCAGGATATTTCCGGACAAAGGATCAACACTGCAAATACTTAGGCCGCCTGCATCATAGTGCACGCTGTATACCAATTGCTGCGTGTTGCTGTAATGAACTGCAAGATATGCTGTACCCGCCAGATTGGTGTTGTGTGCCCAGCGCTGATTTCCACAGGCGTCAAACGAAGCGATAAATCCGGTGCCTTCATCGGGAATACCCTGCACCTGACTATTGGGATAAAGTATTTCCTGGTTTGCATAACCTGCTACATAGGTATTTCCTGAGGCATCTGTGGTAATTTCCTGTGGTCGTTGTGACCCCGTTCCTTTTAACCAGACCGGATAATCCGACTTCACTTCAAATAACTCAAAATCGTCAACATAGAAAAAATAATGTGAGTTAGGATCATTAGTTCCTGCAACACCGACCCTCAACATATTGAAGCCCCCTGGAAACAATGGGGTAGTGAAAGTTATTTGATATTGGTTCCAGGAGCAACCTGGTGGTATTTGTAATGCGCCAATTCCAAATGTTGCATTTGTACCTGTATTGATCAGATCAAAATGTAAAAACGCAGGATTTAAAGGTGCAGGAAGTTGCCATTCAAAACCGAATCTTGCCATGAATCGTAGTTGAAATGCAGTATTTGGCAATAATGGAGTAATAAGGGTAGTGTTTATTACATCCTCAAGCGGTCCACCTGTAACATTACTTCCATAATAATTCAATATCGCATAGTGATCATTTCCGGCAGCAGTTCCGTTCCAGGTATCAACACCTCCTGCACAATTATCACTTATAGTAACTATATTTAAAGGTAATCTAAAATTAAAGTTCATCGTATTCCTTCCATAATATGCCGGAACACCATCTGTTGCACACCAGTTGTTTACTTCATTGGATGAACCGGCGGCAGTGCATCCACCGAATGCCGCCAGTGGAAATGATCCGGGCATACTTTTCTCCTGCTCAAAATCACCATTGCAAATAAAATTGAAGGAATGACAATAAATGGGATCAGGATTATTTACACAAGTCGAATCAGCAGCAGGTTCCGGTAGATAAAATAATCCTTCATCCGAACCGCATGCAGCGACTATCCAGTTTGGGCCATTATTGACCGGGTAATTGTAATTTTTAACGATCAATCCATGGTGTAAATAGGAGCTATGATCGTAAACAATCGTATCCGGATTCTGGGTAAAATACCAACCTGCCAGCAAAGAGGTATCAGAACTTCCAATGTAATGGAGTTGATTATTTTGAATATCCTGATCTTTCACAGCATAATTCCAAATTCTCACATAATCAATTTGGCCATACAATGCATTGGTATTGTATTGAACATTATCTATTCCCATCCTTGTATAACCTCCGGAATTAAAATTGGTACCGGTTGCAATCATCGTCGATGAAACAAATGTACCATCCAAATAAAACTTGATTTGGTTGACCAATCTTTTCACGGCAATATGATGACAATTATTATCAAACAAGATTGGTGTATTGGGTAATCCCGGAGTAGCCGGTAATTGTGCAAAATAAAAAGCAGTATCAATCCTGAAACAGATGCGGCCTATACTGTCAATTCCCAATAAATACCCCCCCACTTAATGAGCTGTTTGTCAATATAGTATGTAGGTCGCGTTGTTTCTGCCGCAGGTTAACCAATGCTTCTATGGTAAAATCATTACTGCTTACATTCAGATTTTCATACTTGTTAATGAAAATCAAATCATCCATTCCATCAAATGAAACAACATAATCCTGACCACGGGAGGGCTGAATACACAATAAAATTTGAAATAAAATGAAGAGAAATGCGAACAAGATGTGTTTTTTCATGGCGATTATTTTTTGTGAAGGTAAATAAGATTCATGATAAAAACAAATGATCTTGCATGATCAAAATTATATAAAATTTCAAAGCGAAATTAAAATTTGCTTTAACCTGCATTTTAATTTCTCTGGCCATTTAAGGGGCTAATAAACGAGAAACAAAAGAGCTGTTGGATGTGTTGCTATATTGCCAGGTTGCTGTTCGCGGCTTAGGTTTGTCATCCGGGAAATAGGACAAACGAAGCTTTTTCTCCGCGCCTCCGTGAGAAACTTTATGTGTTAATTTGAAGGTGTGCTGATTTTAAAATGAGGTAATGGG
>CAZHSC010000060.1:0-21602 GCA_964534995.1 uncultured Bifidobacterium sp. | reverse complement strand
TTTCAACATCAATACAAAATCAAATTAAAGTTGCATTAGAAACTTGATAGGAAGTGATTATTAATTTCACAATCCTCGCACAAGGCTATCCGAATCCTGTGAAGTTCCTGTAATGGGAAGAATCCTGCTGTCAAATTGAATAAAAAAGTGAAACCACATATATTAAGCGCTTCCTTTCATCTTCTCCCAGACCCTGCCGGTGTCTTTATCCGTAACGATTCCACACAATTTCCCGTCATGCAAAACCGGCAGGCAACTGATCTGATGACGGATCATCAGTTGCATCGCATCCATGATCGTAGTACCGGGATGAATGAAAACAAAGGAACGCAGCATAATATCTGCGGCACTGAGACCTGGGTTCAGCATTCCTTCACTGCTGTGTCGTTCCAGATGCCGGGAAGTAATCAGACCGGTTAAATCTCCGGCTTCATTTTCTACCGGAACATGATGTATGTCGTTCCATTCCATGATGCGGGCCACAAGCTCGGCAGGATCATCTTCTCTGACGCTCAGAATATCAGTGCTCATGCACTCTTCAGCCATTCGTATGCGTGAAGTTCCGGAAGACAATTCACTGCGGTGTTTCCATGCGGCAACAGGTTTGCCTGTCTGTTGATTTTCGTATAAGGATGCTGTTAGCTCGAGTTGTGCTTCGATGGGTTCGTATTTTTTCTTCAATTGGCGGAACTGATCTGACTGCCACTGACTGCCGGTCTGCAGCGTACTGGCCCGTTCTATAATAATATACAGCAATTGTTCAATTTCATGTCCTGTGAATCCTGATTTCTGTAACCCGGTTCTGGCAAGCGGTAGTAATTCTTCGAGTACAATCTGCCGTGCCGGATAAAACCGTCCGTTCCACTTCAGTTCCGTATGAATTCCATAGCGTGCCGCTTTGATAAAATTCTCTTTTACATCCGTGAAATCCATTTTATACTGAAGCTTCCTGTATTGCTCCGGCAATGCCTGCATGATCCCCACCCAGAAAGCCGCATTGGCAATCTCATCCTCAGGTGTCGGGCCGGAAGGAATATAACGGCATTCAATACGCAAATGTGGTTTTCCGTTAGTAACGCCATAGCAGGGTCGGTTCCATTTCCATATCGTACCGTTATGAAGACTAAAGGCTTTCAACCTGGGTACATTGCCTGCTTTGATCAGTGCTGCCGCATCTTCAGTATCGCCTGTCAGAATCATCGGAAACCGGGAAATATCGTCTTTGATCAATGACGTTACCGATCCGCGGGCCCAGTCATTTCCAAAATTAACACGGGGCTTTCGCTGGCGGAGATGATTGGTTCTGGTGCGTATATCCAGGCTCTGCTGAAAAAGAGCTATGCGTGTTTCCGCCCATAATTCCTTGCCGAACAACATGGGGGAATTCGTGCAGACGGAAAGTACGGGACCGGAAATAAGCTGCGCCCAGTTATAAAGGTCCGTGAAATCATCCGGATCAATCTGCAGATGTACCTGGAAACTGGTGTTGCAGGCTTCGAGTAAAATATTATTGTGACGGAGAATAAGTTCATCATTACCCTGGATGTGTACTTCAAAGTCGCTGTCGCGCATGGCACGCAGTCTTTGGTCCAACGAGTAATACCGCGGCTTAGGTGTCAGGTACGATAAATCCAGTTCCCTGGTGGTGATGGAAGGAAGGATGCCACAAAGCAGCACTTTATTCCCGAAAGGAGCTGCATATACCGAAGCATCGGAAAGCAAAGACTTCAACTGCGCTTCCATCTCCGTAAATGCACCTGATTTCAATTGCAAGGGATCCAGATTCAGCTCCAGGTTGTAACGGGCAAGTTCAGTCGTAAAATGTGTATCATTAATCTTACTTAATATTTCAGGACCATCCAATGATGGACGAAAGTTATGATCTACCAGACACATTTCCTGCTCAGCTCCGATACGCATAATGTCTTTTTCCATCCACCCTTCCTGTAGCATATACTCCAGGGCATCCAAATCCTGCAGCAAATGATGGATAAAGCGGTTTTTTTCGGCTGCTGAAATGTAGTTGTTGACTTTTTGCTCTCCCATGCAGGTGATCTCTGAACCCGAAAAATAAATAAGACCCGTAATTTATGGCATGCCTTATACCGGCAAACAACATGATTTTCATCATGGTGAAGGAAATCACGGTTGCAGGAGGGGTACCGGCAGAAGGTACATTTTACGTGTTTTAACGTAGGCTGCCCGTTGGATGTGTTTACGAATATTGCCCCGGTCAACTCAAAACACGAACCCGCCCTGCATGATTATAAATTTATTCAATATTTTTAAAGAGTTAATTTATGAACATCGTCATTTAGAATAAATTTAAAGAAAATTTTATGATAAGAAGTGTACTCTCCCTCCTGATCTTTTTATTGATGTATCTGCCTTCACCCGCGCAGCATTTGTCCTCTTTTCAACTGATCAAAAGCTATAATTACGCCCAGATTGATTCGATGTATATTGCCAATGGGGTCCCCACCTTTATTTTTCCCAAACGGTTTTTTGTGAATGTGTATAAAGTTATTTATAATACGGTAAGTTATGACAGCACGGCTACTACCGCTTCGGGAGCCTTGCTGTTGCCGGTGAATCCCCCTTGTAAACTTCCACTGGTAAGTTATCATCATGGCACGGAAACTATGAAGACCAATGTCCCTTCTTATCTGGGAGGAGAAATCGTTGTCGGAGTAGCACTTGCTTCCGATGGCTATGCCGCATCCCTGCCCGATTACCTTGGCCTGGGCGACAGTCCTGTTCCCATACACCCCTACCTGCATGCACAGTCGGAAGCGTCTGCAGCCATTGACATGCTACGCGCATCGCGGGAGCTGATCGACAGCCTGGGCCTGGAATTGAATGGTCAGCTCTTTCTTGCCGGCTACTCACAGGGAGGCCATACCACCATGGCTGCGCAGAAAGTGATGGAGGAGCATTTCCCTGCCGAATTTCCCATAACCGCTTCCCTGCCCATGTCAGGCCCCTATGATTTATCCGGTTCTCAGGCCGCCGTGATTGAAGCCGACAGCGTTTTCTCGGCATCGGTGTATTTGCCTTATATTTTATTTGGATATGATCAGGTGTACAATATATGGCCCTCCAACACCAATGTGCTGATAAGTCCGTATGATACCTCCCTCCGCCCTTTGTTTAATGGGCAGTATAACCTTTTATTTATTAATAACCAGTTGCCGCCGGAGCCCAATGATATTTTACAGCCTTTAATGCTGGATTCCTTCAGAACCGATACGGCACATTATTTCAGACAGTTGTTGAGGGAGAATGATCTCACCAACTGGACCCCCGTTTCCCCTACTAAAATTATGTACTGTACCGCTGATGAACAAGTGGTATATCAAAACGCTTTGGTAGCCTACAGTAAGTTTGTTCAAAACGGATCAACTTCCGTTCAACTGGTGAATTCAGGAGCCAATCTCGGGCATAGTATGTGTGCCAGCATCTCCTTTATTAACGGGAAGGCATGGTTTGACACCCTGAGAACCGATTATATTATTTCGGATGTTACCATTGTGGACGAATCTTTTCCGGGGGCACTGGATGGACAAATTGCCGTTAATATTTTAGGAGGCGTACCCCCGTTTACCGTTTCCTGGAGTAATGGCGCCAGCACGGTGTTAAATACCGGTCTATCAGCAGGGACGTATATCCTTACCGTGACAGACAGCGTGGGCTGTACCCGCATCGATACATTGCAGGTAGGACTAACCACAGGAATCTTAACGGTGAATACCGCTGTTGATATCGTAAAGTATCATCCCAACCCGGTTTCCAGTCAGCTAACGCTTACGGCTTCCCCGGGCTATCCGGGAAAGATTGAAGTAGCGCTGTATGATATCCAGGGGAGAAAGGTCTGGACGGAAACATTGACCGGCGAACTGATTCTGGATTGTCGCGATTGGCCAAAGGGCATGTATTTTATCCGGGCAACCGGAGCGGAAGGGGTGTTGATGAACGGAAGACTGTTGGTTGAATAAATTATCAGGAGCTGTTTTTTTAACGACGAAGCGCACTATGATACCGTGCAGTGGAATGTTGGATAGCCATACTTTTGTAAGCACACCCGCAGCAGGGCAGGATGCCGGCTGCAAATCCGGTCTTCCATGCCTGGCAGGCGCACTTTTATTGCTGCTTTTTATTTTCCTGCAGCCAAAGCCACTTGTTGCTAACCACTCCGCCTCCGTGTATATGCTCAGTAAGCTGGAAAGAGCGGAATCGCTGTTGCCCTATATGTCAATATATGTTTCCGGACACCTGGAGGAAGATGCCGCCACTGCCCTGAAAAAAGGCGCCTTTGTTCCGTATAAAGCCAGAATGTTTGAAAACATAGATATGTCCGCGCGTGAAATTTTCTGGCAAAAGTTTTCATTACATAACAATGCAAGGGAGGATTCGGTATTTTATCTGTTTAATAAGTTTTATAATTTCTGGAGCCTGTATGAAATTAAGGATGACAAACCGGTTTTTGTAGCTGCTGCGGGTAAGGAAGCGAAGCTCTCGGAACGGAATGACAGTAATTATTTTTATGTATGTAAAATTGTGCTTCCCAAAGGGGAAAAGGCCAGCTATCTGATTAAATATCTGAATGGATTTTATGAAGTGGGAGCGGGCATACATGTCGCTTCGCAAAAGCATTATAATAACGGACTTTATCCCGACATTGTCAGCAAAGACTTTGGCAGGGCGAATCTGGTTCAGCTGATTTTTTCCGGCGTTTTTATTGTTTTCAGCATTTACAGCTTCCTGCTTTTTGTGCAAACCTTAAAAAAGGTTTACCTGTATTATTCGGTATTTCAGGTGTTGATATTTTTTCCACTGGTGTCATCCGTATTGAGCATTACTTTTTTTGATGCTTATAATCCGCCGCTGCTTACTTTTTTAGGCCTGATGCAGGTGCTTGCCTATTACTATTATTTTTTATTTGTGGAGAGCTTTTTAAATGTAAAGAAGTACTCCCCCCTCATCAGCCGCATTTTGCTGCTTGGACGATATATCGTCGTGATGTATACGGTAATTATTACCATCAGCTATTTTTATTTTGGTTCGGATGTGGTGATTTTGATTTTTGACATCGCCCGTGGATTGATGCTCCTGATTGGTACCATCTCTATTGTGCTTAGCTTTTTTAAGTTGATCCCTTTGTCAGGATATATCGCCATGGGCTCCTTTTCATTGATCCTGTTTGCCTGCGCCTCGTGGCTCTCCACCACCGATTCTTTTTCTTCATGGAATGACTATCCCCTGATGGAAACGGGTGTTTTAATTGAACTCCTGTGTTTCACGCTCGGATTGGGCGCCTTTTCAAGTTTGGAAGAGAAGAACAGGATTCTCCTGCAGGCGGAGTTGATCAGGTCGCTATAGGAAAATAAGCTGCTGCAGGATGAAAATCTGAAGGCCATAGTGGCAACGCAGGAAGCCGAGCGTATAAGGATTGGGAGAGACCTGCATGATGACATAGGCGGGCAGCTCTCCACCCTGAAATTGTTTTTGGGATCTTTAAAGTCAAGGGAGGGAAAGGACAGGATTGAACTGATTGATTATTCCTCTTCCATACTGGACTCCGCCATTCATGATATCCGCAACATTCTTATTAATTTATCCCCCAAAGTGCTGGATGAATATGGATATGTAAAGGCCGTGGAAGAACTGGTGAATAAAATCAATTCATCCAAGGTGCTGAGGTTTGAACTGAGCATGCATAGCCTGGAGGGAAGGCTGGATGCCAGACTGGAAAATTCATTGTACAGGATTACCCAGGAGCTTATTAATAATTCCCTGAAGTATTCGTGGGCAAAGAATATCATCCTGGATGTTTTGAAGAGGGATAATAAAATTATCATGATGTATGAGGATGATGGCCGGGGCTGTGATATTCAGATTGCCACCAAAGGCTATGGACTGAAGAATATCAGTACCCGGGTAAAAATGTTTAATGGTCAGGTGTATTTCGACTCGGGCCCGGGCAATGGTTTCCGCTGCGAAATAGAACTTGATATTTCAGGATAATTCTGCAGGCAGCCATAAAGGGGAGATGTATGTTAACCGCTCCGGCTGCAGAGTATGAAACCCGCTCATTTACGTCTTTTTACGTATTGCCCCACATGTCGTGTTAACGGACTTTTGATGGAGTAACAGTAAATGCTATCAGGACAGGCTGCTCCTGCAAATCGCCCGCCTTGCAGAAGGAAATCATGGCTTGCAGGGGATGGCTCCCGGCTTCCCGGCGCTTGCTGTCAGTTGGAGTTGTATATCAACGGCGTGATGGAAACATGAATGGCAATCATCCGGGGCGCAACCTGAAAAGTAAATGGAAATACTGAGCGACAAATAATATTTAGCTAAATTCATACGCGGTAAAGCGTAACCCATGTTGTCAAAAAATTTTAAAATATTAATAGCTGACGATCATCGCTTGTTTATTGAAGGCCTGAAAATGGTCCTGAAGGAAGAATTAAATATTCACAATACAGATACTGCCTTCAACGGGCGGCAGGCCATTGACAAATGTCTGGCGGAGAAATTCGATGTGGTATTGATGGATATCAATATGCCGGTGATCGGAGGCATTGAGGCCACGCAGGAAATCAAACGACTTCGACCTAGCGTGAAGGTGATCATTGTCAGCATGAATACGGAATATACCACCGTAAATAAAGCTGTGAAGGCCGGTGCCGATGGCTATATTTTAAAGAGCGAAGGGGCCGGTGAAATTGAAAAAGCCCTGAGGGCCGTGTTGAAAAATGAACTCTACCTGTCGGAAATTTTATCCGGCACCATGACGAAGGATCGGGATGTTCGTATTACCACCCGCGCGGAATTACTGCAGTTTTCTGAAAGCCTGATTACTTCCCGTGAGCAGGGAGTGCTGAAGCTAATCGTGGAGGGCTACACCAACCAGCAAATCGCCGATATCCTGCATATCAGCGTCAGAACGGTGGATACGCACCGCACCAGTATGCTCACCAAATTGAAATTGCCCAACACCGCTTCCCTGGTGAAGTTCGCGGTAGAAAATAAACTGACCTAGAAGCTAAATTTTTCAGGCAAGGAAATATGATAATTTTATCATGGATGGGTGGAGAAGTTTGCTGCAGTGGATAGTTCGGCTGTCTGGACGTACAGATAGATATTAAATCATTACCTGTTCGTGTGGTTCTTTGCTCACTTTTTTAATAATCTCCTGTAAGGCTTCAATTGTTAACGGTGGTGTTACTCTGTGTAACATCAAATGACAATTGGGACAGACGGGTTTTAGGGCTGGTTACAGGGGAGCTTACAATAGTATCCTCAAGCATTTTTGTTTCAGGATTTTTTTAGGTTTTTCAATCCGCCTGCAACCCGCACCCATATCTATCAGGCATTTTGTAAGCCCGGCCCGTGTTAGAAAAATTGAACAGGTTTCGGGCAGGGTATGGCCAACTGCTTTTCATTTTTAACAGAGCCCGTGGAAGCGCCCGGTATTTCACTTTTTTTTGATTTTTGATATTGTATTACCTGATGATTTTTGGGGCTGGTCCATATCTCTGATTGCAAAAGCGATCGCTTCTTTTATCAGGGCTTTCACTTTGGGATTTCGGTAGTCGCCCGGCGTATTTACCTTGATATGTCTGATTAAGTTCCCCGTTCCTGTCAATAATCCGTCCGGATCTTTTAATAAGGTTCCTTTATTAAATCCCAGATGCAGGTGTTGGCTATAAATGGGTACCATGCAATATGCGTCCGATAGCTTATCGGAGAGTGAGAATACGGCTGTTAAGGCGTGTGTATGATACAGGATTTCATTGCTGCCGGGATGTAAGGCTAAAATGTATTCCCTTATGTCATAAAAGAGATCTGCAAGGGCCTGATCTTTATAGTTCAGCAGTCGCTGAAAGTCCGGATGAATGGGTCTTGATTTTTTCAATTTGCGACAAGCTTAAAGGGTGTTAAGTACCATGGGTTTCTTTCAGAATATATAAGCGCGGATAGTTGAGGCCTGCTGAACAGCGCATGCGGGTAATGTAAGTTGTTTTCCGTTGCTTTTGCTATGGAGAAGTATCGTCTATAACGTCTGCGCCTATGCTTCATTCACATTATATTTATTTTACCTCTAAACGGCAGGTGTTTTTTTGAGGCTTATGCCCGGATATCTTTTACGCGCTCAGCCTGTTCAGATTTAATGGGTAAAATTCCCTTTGTACATTTGAGTTTAAGTGCCTATCAGCAATTACGAAATGACATATTATGCGGGGCAACCAGGTTATTTTTAAGGGGTTAAAAAGGGGGAAAGATGTTATTTCGTAAGTTTAAATGATATCGGTTACAGGGTTTCATTATTTTTCCTGAACATATTCCAAAATGTCGGCGGGCTGGCAATCCAGTGCTTTGCAGATAGCCTCCAGCGTGCTGAACCGAATCGCTTTGGCTTTACCCGTTTTTAAGACCGAGAGATTGGAGAGCGTTAAGCCCACTTTTTCTGAAAGTTCGTTCAGCGACATTTTTCGCCTTGCCATCATTACGTCTAAGTTTACAATGATGGGCATGGCCTATACCGTTAAATCGTTTTCGCTTTGAAGTTCCACACCTTTTTTGAATATGGTCGCGATGATATATATGACAGCTCCCATCAATATAAAGGCCTGACTGTCCTCCCAAAACGGGTGTAAGCTGCCGGTAGCCAAGCCGTGATGCATTAAGTTTTTAGTGAATTGCCGGGCGAGATAACTTAACAGTCCAATGGCAAGGGTGAAGTAGCTGATTTGCAAAACTTGCCTTGAAACAAAAGTGTTGAAGGGTTTTGACAAATCCATTTTATGCATGAGCCGGATGACTATGTAAAACAGCCAGGCTTTTAATATGGAAGTGGAAAGTATAAAGCTATAAATTCCGAAGAAGGCGGGTTTGTTTTCTTCAAACATTGCAGTGAGATCCAGCTTTTGATAGAGGTGTTGGATAAAGTCAGGACGGAAAAGACTGAAAATAAAATTTACCACTAAGCCGCCCGCCTCTATACACAATCCGGTAAAGAGGAGCCAGGCCACTACATACAGGCCTTTAAATACGAAGTTGTGGGTTTTTGATAACATGGAAAATCATTATTGGATATGGTAAAATTAATAAAAAATTATTGATAAACAATAAATACTTACTGATAAAAGATTTAATTTTGGTTTAGGACTATAAATCAGGGGGATAAAATTTCTGAAGGTGCAGCGCCTTTATGTCTTCAACTTACTGTTGAAGCAGTAATTGGTAATCCACTTTTCAGGGGCTCAGTTTCGCAAAGATGCGGAACTGAGATGCCTGGGTAAACCACCCGGTCGGAAATAGCCGGTTGAACGGGTTACTCGATTGGCGAATGTAGATTTTTATTTGAGGGTATTAATTTTCTTTATTTGGTCAACTCCATCTAGTATCGCCGCTTCAAGGATGTCAATATTTATGTCTTTTAACGATTTAAACTTTATACAATAACCGGAAATACTTGCCTTCCCTATTTTTTTACCATAGTTTTCAGTCAAATGCTTTTTGTCCAGAATACCCATTATATAAACAGATATTCCCGTTGTGTTTGCACTGATGCCAGTCTGATAAAATTCCCTGGTTTTTCCGTCTTTATATTTTATGTTCTGAAGCCCATACCCTATATTAGGATTGGTAATTATTTTTCCATTGCTGTCCTTTCCTTCCAGAAACCATAATTTACTTTTTGGTAATAGCTTAAGTAAACGTTTGTGCAAGGTTTCAATGTCAGTACGTTTTGGTTCAGGAAGAGAAGCAATGTAATTTTTTATTTGTTCTTGAATGTTCTTTAGTTTTCCTGCGTTGTTTTTTGTCTTATAGTGAATGTTAAGATCAGTTGCCGTGCCGGGTATGTAGTGAAAAAATAATTATTCAAATTCAGGCTTATGAAATTGCCCTTGCGGCAGCCTCAGCACCGGCCGTTATGCTACTTCTTGTTTGTATATCCCGGCTAGTGACTTGCATAGGGCACGGCTGATGACTCATCTTTCCCTGATAGGTATCCAAATTTCTTCTTCTGATGAAGGGTCGTTGTTTTTGTATTTGTCACCCAATATCTCAAAGTGCGGCCTGTCGTCCAAAACGTAATCCGAAACCGGTAACCATGAGCCAAAGATGTATTGAAATATGGAAGGGTCCGTGCTTAAACCTTTGTATTCAAAAACCGCATAAAGTCCTCCTGGTAAAATAAATGTTTCCATATCACCGGGTACATTTTCAAAGGCTGACACTTCAACAGTTGCCCACCTTTCAAACTCGTTGGTCGGTTTAAAATCCGCAAAATGAGTCGGCTTGTATAGTACCAATGAAATCAGGTCGTTGGTCAGTTTGTTGGTTATTTGATTTCGTCCGGGCATAAAACTTTTCCAAAGTTCGGCGGCCTTGTAGTTCGCGAAACTCATGGTCATTCGCTTTCCGACTAATTTCTTTTCTTGTAATATTTCAATTCTTGGTATCATTTTTTCTTTTTAAATGCACCGGCAAGAATTAATGTCATGAAAGTTATTCCTGTTATATATAAAATCCACCCGGTCATTAATTTTTGCTTTTCGTTGTTTGTGTTTGCTTTCGTATGGTCTGCTGAATATGCCGCTATTGTTTTAGCGCTTGATGAAGGGTTGAATTTTCAGCATAGATGTGGATGCGGAGAACCGGAACTTCTGTGATCACAAAACTATTTGAAGCGCAAGCTTTTCCCGACTCATCGTGGAAAAACACAACTTTTTGGATAGGCGTTGTAATGATCTTGTTGTTTTCTCAATCTGTCGGCAGGTACAGTTTCATTGTTCCTTTTTTAAACATCACTTTGTCCAAATGCCCCATTTGTTGTCGGTCAGTTGTGATTAGGTGCATATGCAAAAAAGTGTCGTGGTGTGTGAATATGGCTTTATGTTCGGTCGAGAAGAAGCCAATTATTTCGGATGGTTTATTATTTAGTTCGTAGTTCTTCTGTCCTTTGTGCGCTTCATCCGGTGAACTTACTTTTGAACCTTTTGGCAAATTTACAATATGAATTGTAGCTTGTTCAACTGTCCCCGAAAGTTTGAACATAAAGGGTCTTGGTGATTTTTTGGTTACCATGTCGATAAATGTTTCAAGCTGTTGAATGGACTGAATGCTATCGGGCAAAGATTGCTCTGTCCATTTAGTAATGTTAGCGTAACCGAAAAATGGGGCTTTAATTTCATAGGTCTCTTCAACTTTCATTGCTGTGTCTGAAACAACGGTTGACCTGTATGATTTACCATCAATGATTATAATTTCTCCTGATAAATATTCAACGGGCCCAAGTCCGTATAGATTTGTTTTGTTGGCAATTGTGTCAAGGTTGATATTACCGTAAAGTTGTCCTTTCCACATTACGTTTTTCATTTGTCCAACAATTTTCACTTCACTGCTTGTCTGCTGTGCTTTTAAAAGGCAACTTGTGAAAACCAATATTGTCAGTCCGGAAATGCTAATTTTAAATTTCATTCTTATTATTTGTTGTTTCTGTGTCCTGTTAAGGTGAGGTAGAACAAAGCCCCTTCACCCCCGTTTCCATCCTACGGCTCTCTAAAGATACCGCAGGCCGCGCAACAAACCAAATCCTGCCGGAGATTCTTTCGCGCGCCCTTTGTCTCCGTAACTGGAGGCTCCGGGTGCCGGGCTTACCGGTGTCGGACATGACTGGCTGGTGCTTGGAAGAAGTTGAAAAGGTCCGGAATTTGTATGACACGATGACCGGTATAAAAATCCTGTCCCGTATTTTCGATTTTTCGGGAATTGCTCTTGCAGAGCATGATTTACTTGTCCCTGCAGCCTGTCATTTAAAATATGAGGTTTCATTCATTACCGGATATAATACTCAGTAAAAAATATCTGTGAATGAAAAGCTGTATGGAAACGTATTAGCTGTATAGCTATTACGTTTTGCAGCTACCACTAGTATGGGATTTTTAACACAGAACTTCATAGGGAGCACTTTACTTCCGGCATGTACAAATGTGTTCGCGAAACACAGCCTGCTCCGCCTGGGTGGTGAAGCCCCGCCATTGTGTTAGGTGCTGTTGCATACAGTGGCCCCCGGTAGTGCCAAATAAAACTGTCAGTCCTGATGTCTTTTTTGCCTATTCCCTAATTGCTATACAGGCAACTACGGGCCTGAAGCAGGTGTCCTGATGTGTTTCCTCTAACAAAGATACATTCCGAAAGTAAAATGCAAAGCAAAATACGAATTAGCAGATGTAATTACGGGCGTTCATCTGCGATCAAAATCCTGAACGACCGGTTTATATTTTGGCTCTGTACTGTAACCCTCCCTTAAATCGGACTGCAATCAAAGTTACTAATTTATTTTGTTGATGTGCTGTTGATATGTTGGAAACCTTTTTCAGGTTTTTGTAATCCCGGATCCGTAAATCCGGGAATTTTTTTCAGTTACCTGATTTTTACCATGCTCCATTTTCCTTAACAATCCCCCAAACCACACAATATTTAAAACCCTGTCTGTGTGTATTCACACCGCTTTCTTAACTTTGAGAGGAACCTGAACCGCCTCCTTGTTTACTTATCAGTGCCGGGGAGGGTCATTTAAATAAAGCACTAAATAAGAGATATCCCATGTGCGGCAGATATGTTTTAATTGATAAACTGGAGAGCTACGAGCAGCGCTTTCAGGCCATGGCCCAACACATGCCTGCCCATGCCTTCCTCCCGAATTACAACGTAGTTCCGGGAGCCCTGGCCCCTGTAATCACCAATGATAAACGGAATGAAATTCAGTTTTTCCGCTTCGGCCTTACTCCCTTCTGGGCTAAGAAACCCATGTATCTCATCAATGCACGCGCCGAAGGAGATCATAATGCCGAAGATGATCCGAACTATCGCGGCGCTAAGGGTATCATCAGCAAGCCCTCCTTCCGGAAGCCCATCCGCTCGCAACGCTGCCTTGTGATTGCCGATTTTTTTATCGAAGGACCCAAAAAGGAGAAACTTGATAAGCCTTTTCTCGTCTACCTGAAGCGGAGGCCCATGGCCATGGCCGGCATCTGGGACCATTGGGCAAACCCTGAAACCGGTGAGATCATCCATTCTTTTGCCATCATTACCACTACGCCGAATCCCCTCCTGCAAAAAATCCACCACCACCGCTCCCCCGTCATCCTGCATGAAGGCGATGAAAGAAAGTGGCTGGAGGCAGATCACCTGTCGGATATAACAACATTACTGGAGCCCTACGACGGTGATGACATGAACGCCTATCCCATCTCCGCAAGGATTAAAAACCCCCGCGTAAATGACATCGAATTGCTGGAACCCCTGGGGGAACCTATCGAGAAGGAAACCGAATTTCGTGTGCTGCGTGAACTTAAATTGCAGGGTATGGGCTATACCAAAAGAGACGAGAGAAAGTAAGACGGTATGGTGGTGGACACTCATGACGCAGATACGGTAGCCAACGATGTGTGATTTATAGTATATGAATTTATTTATATATTTGATTTCGTTTTCAATTTCATTTTAATCAACTCCCTGATACTTTAATCCACCCTGCCATGAAAAAAATTTACTTCTCCGCTCTTCTTTGCTTATTATTTACCACCGCCGCCACAGCCCAGATTCCGGAATTGTGGGGCACCATGTCACTGGGTGGCTCCTTCGGTATCGGGGGTATCGTCAAAATCAAGGGCGATGGCAGCGGCTATGTGATGGACCATGCCTGTACAGGCGGAAGCAACGGAGGAAGTATGAATTGTACCCTGATGCCGCAAAGCCCCACAGCCCTGTACGGCACCTCCACATCGGGAGGGAACCAGGCAAAGGGGGATATTTTCAGCTATAACCCCTTCACAAAAAATTATGCGATGCTCTTCAGCATGGACTCGCTGTCGGGGTATTATCCGCGGGGACCCCTTGCCGTTACCCCCGGCGGTAAGGTATATGGACTTACCAACAATGGGGGAATCTATGATAAAGGGGTCTTGTTTGAATATGATATCGTGAGCGATCAGTATACCAAACTGCATGATTTTGATAATACCACCGGACAACTTCCATTTGGCGGTGTGGTGCTGTCGGGCAGTACAAATAAAATCTATGGCATGACTACCGGCGGGGGACTGAATTCGGGAGGGATCATTTTTAGCTATGATATCTCCGCGTCGGCCTTTTCAGTGGTCCATCATTTTGATTTCAGCACCGGATTTTTCGGATACGGTACTCTTCAACATGGAGGCAACGGCCTGTTATACGGTATGACTTTTGGCGGCGGCAACCTGGGATACGGGGTAATTTTCAGTTTCAATCCCGCCAATAATTCTTATAGCGTAGTGCATCACTTTGATGGTACCAATGGCTCCACTCCCATGGGTCAGCTATTCGAAGACGGCGGCACCCTGTATGGCTGTACTTCACAGGGCGGAACCCAAAACAAAGGCGTTATTTTTAGTTTTTCGATAGCTGGCAATGCCCTAACGAAGTTGCACGATTTTGACGGTACCGGCGGCGCGAGTCCTTATGGAGGAGTGATCAGGGCAAGTGACGGAAAACTATACGGCATGACACTCAACGGCGGAGTAAATAATCTGGGCGTTATTTATTCTTTTAATTTATCCAATAATCTCTTTACTAAACTGTATGATGGCAGTTTTGCCACGGGTGCATTGCCCGGAGCTGACCTGATTGAATTTTCGGGACCCACTTCATTGCCGGAAACCGGAAATACAGGGTCGCCTGTTTCTTTGTTTCCAAATCCTTCACATGGAGAAATTACCATCCGGCATGAAAATTTTTCAAAGGCTTTTGTGCTGCAGGTCATGGATGCCGCAGGCAGGAAGGTCATAGATCTCCCGCTTAACGCGGCGTTGTCAACAGTACAACTGCATCTGAATCCCGGACTTTATTTTTATCAGGTACCGGATGGCCCTCGCCTCTGTTACGGTAAGTTGATGATAGAATAGGGGCCCTTCCTGCAGAACTCCGCTTTACTACGCTAGCTGTCGCGGTGGTGTCTGACTCATTGCCGTATCCATTTGACTCTTTCTACACCCAGGCTGTGGCGCAACTCGAGGATATATATGCCGCCCGGGAGGTCCTGCACATCGGCTTCAAGGGTGCTTGACTTCAGATAAAGTCCGTCAAAGAGCGTGCGGATTTTTTTACCGCTTATTTCGTACAGCACAAGGGTAGCTTGTCCCCTGATTTCGGTACGCGGCAGCAGGAAGATCTTGCTCTTGCCCGGATTGGGATATACTATCAGCCGCTGTGGGGAGGAGATTTCCTCCGTGGCGGCAAGGGATGACTGCATCGTGTTCAGCGTGGCATTGGTCACAACGGGTGCATTGAAATCGAAATAAATGTAAGCGGTGTTGTCAATCGTTGTACCATCCGCCAATCCTGCTTTCGGGGAGATGCTGTACTCGATGAAACCATGACTCGCCGCTTCATTGCTGTTGCTGTCGGGCAGATTAATATTGAAGAAACGCCAGGTAAGGACGTTTCCATTGATGACCAGATTATACGCATGGCTGGCACGGTGAATCACCAGTGTGTTCAGATCAAGGTCATCATCAATGGTGTCTGCAACAAATACATGGATGGCAGAGGCTGTCCCGGTATTCTGAAAGCGGATAAGATAATCGAAACGCGTATCATGTAAGACGTCGCCCGTGGCGCCTATTCCTTCCGGGAATACGGATTTATCATTTGGATCAAAAGAGCCAATCACCGTTTGATGTTTTGTGTAGCTGTTGTCAGACAGATCATTTTCTATTGTCCCCGCTAAGGCAGTAATGGTAGCTGAATTCACCAATACTGTTCCAAGAGGAGTAACGGAGGGGATATTAAAGGTGGCTTCATAATTTACAGCGAATCCCGCTTGAATGGAGTCGGTGGTCCATGTAATGGTATTGGCGCCGGTATTGATGATTCCATTGGCTGGGTTTACCGAAAGCGGTGTCAGAACGGGATCGTATGACAACACAAGATCACCCTTCCCTTTCAGATATCCGGAATTATAAATCCTGTTGTTAATACGATAATCGAATCCAGGCCGCGCTTCGGTGGTACTGGACATGGTGAGATGAAAGTCGGTGGGCACCGGACTCCTGAAGCCGAAGTTGCGGTTAGTGAAACTGCCCCCGCTGCCTGCATTTACAATCAGGCTGTCGGGAGTAAAAGTTGCGCTGTCAACCGGCCAGTTTACCGGTTTGATAACAAAGTTGCCCGGAGGTAATTTGAAGGTATAAGTTCCGCTTGAACCGGAATAGGTACGGTACTCTAATCCTGTAATCGTATTTGTTGCCAGAAGCATTGCGGATGGCATCGGTCTTTCCCCGGAAGTATACAAACTGTCATTGTTGTCATCAAGATACGCGCGTCCTGAAATTTGTGTGCTCAATGCCGACAGCCCAAAGTGGTGATTTGAATGCAAAGTGCCGGAGGAGTAATTTGCCGTGTAATAGAAATTTCCGGGAAAAGTAAGTGTATAACCTGAAGGAGTAGATAACGTTACCTGTACGCTGGAGTGTGGTACAAGCAGGGTATAATATCCATTGATATCTGTTGTAGTACTATATCCGCCCTCAAAAGATGAAGAAGAGGAGGCGTTGCAGGAGGGATTTCCATGAAAGATGCTTACTCCCGGCATACCCGGTTCACCCGGTTCTTTTAAGCCATTATAATTAAGGTCTTCAAACACATATCCGGCAACGGTGTCTGGAAATATACCGCAATCATTTTGTTTTACAAGATAATAAGTTATATCTCCGGATGCGAGTGGGGCATACCCTTCAATTCCAAGAAAATCATGTCCGGGAACATCAATAAGTTGAGCATGTACGTAACTCCCGTTAACCGGTTGTGTGCCGGTTACATTGAAATTGCGGATAAAATATCCCATCGTAAAGGCTGGGGAACTTACGGCATTAATTCTGACAGAGTCACAGATGGAGTTATCCTGGATGCTGGTGAACTCTAAATTCGTAACTCCGGGACCAACTTCTATATTTCTGCCTGTTTGCCCGTTTGCCATTCCTCCTGTGGTGGAATTAAACATTTGCACATAGAGATATATTGATTTGGTGCCTGAATTTGCATAGGTATGTGTTTCAGAAAAAGAATTACTCGTTGTTTGTGTACCGTCGCCGAAATCGTAGATGACGGAACTGGGTGCGCCAAAAAAGGGCCCGCCTTTATAGGTGCCGTTTACCGTAACAGTATTTCCATTTACCGACACATCGAACTCAGGATAGATGGCATCCCCGGTTGCCTGAAAAATATTGGTATAGGTGTCAATACAGCTATCACCCGTAATAGTGTTCGTTCCATATACTTTCAGCTGTACTCGGTTAAAGCCTGCTCCCAATTGATCATACATTATTGTAGGAACGGAATATTGAATGATGGGAGCTTGATCGTTTATTACCCACTCGTATTTATATCCCACCCAGCCGGGCTGGTATCCTGAGCTATCTGCAAAGTACCCGCAGGTGGCGGTTCCGCAGTTGATTGTAATTTTTGCGTCTAGTCCGCAGGGCTGTGCCTCAGCTTTAATCAGGCAGCACATGAAAACCACCATCGTATAAAGGAGCTTTTTGAATGAGTAAATATTTTGCATAGTCATTGGTTTTGGTTGAATAAAGGTAGAATTTTTTTCTGCAGGGGCAAACCACAAGGCGGTTTTTTGATCAACGGATCATATGTATTGGCCAACATATCTTTTATAACAGCCTGCTGCATAAAAAAAGGGAGACCGGCGGCCCCCCTTTTCACAGTGCATCATCGTTCAGGATTTAAAAGTCACCCGCTTCTACATAGGTCACCTTATCGGGGGTGATCCACTTCTTGAGCGTTGTGTTTACCTCCGCTACTTTCAGTGTGGCTATCTTTTCTTCGAAAGACTTATCCCAGGTGAAATCACGGTTCCAGCGCATATAATTGGAAAGACGCATCACCAGCTCCCGGTCTTGTGAACGGCTTACATTACGGCTTTGCAGATATCCGTTCACCGCGTCCTTTAATTCTGTTTCCGTAATTCCTTCGGTAGTGATCTTGCGCAACTCGTCTTTGTAGGCTTCAATGAGTTTATCGAGGTTGGCAGGATTGAAGATGGCATAAGATCCAAAAGAACCTGCTTTATCTTTTTGTCCGGCCTGAAGGAAGGAACCTACTCCGTAGCTGAGGCCGTCCTTTTGCCGGATACGAACGGCCAGGCGGGAGTTGAGGAAACCGCCGCCGAGGATGTAATTGCCGATGGTAAGGGCGGCAAAGTCGGGATCGTTGTCCTGCAGCGGCAGGTTAAATCCGCACATCAGCATGGCATTCTTTTTATCCGGAGTTTTTATTCGCTCGGTTTTCGCCGCGGCTTCGTAATGTTCTTCTTTCGCTTCTTCGTATTTCACGGGTGCCGTCCATCCTTTAAATATGGGTGTGAGTGCGGCCACCACTTCCTGCTCTTCGAAGTCGCCAACAAGCGCGATGGTAGCGTTTTCACCCTGATAAAACTGCTTGTAGAAATTCTTTACATCATCAAGGGTAACCGCTTTGATGCCGGCAGTCTGCTCTTCGAAAGTAGCTGCATAGCGGAAATCACCCTTGGGGTAGTTGTTGGTAAGACGGTCAAATACATTGCCGGCAATGGCCTGTGGTTCGCTCTTCTGCGACTCAATGCCGGTCAGCTCTTCTTCTTTGAGTTTATCGAATTCGGCGGCGGGAAAGGTGGGTGTGCGCAGCATCTCCTGGATGATGGCAAGCGTGGGCTTCAGGTTTTCGCGCGTGCTTTGTACCGTAATGTTGAGCGATTGCCCGTTCTGGTATATGTTTACGTTCGACTTGAGTTTATCCAGTTCATCACCCAGTTGCTGATAGCTGTGTTTCTCCGTTCCCCTTTCCAGCATCGATGCGCAGAGGCCGGCGATATCCCCTTTGTTCATGAGTGTGCTTACCGATCCCATGGGCAATTGTATGTTCATGTTGACCGTGTTGCCACGGGTGGTCTTTTTCAGAAAACTGTATTTGGCTCCGCCATCCAGCGTTCCTGACTTTACCCTGCTGATAACATTGGTAACGGAGGGGTCGAAGGCTTCCGCCTGTGCAAGCGCTGCCTTCCCTTTATAATCCTTAAGCAGCGTTTTGGGGTCAGGCGCAGCCGTTATCTCGGTACGCGAAGGTGCCGCATCAGGCAGGAAGAGTCCGGTAGTGCGGTTGGAAGGCTTCAGGTAATGCGCCGCCACGCGGTTTACATCAGCGGCGTTCACCTTCTCCACCTGGTCGCGGTAGTGGAACCACAGCCTCCAGTCACCTTTGGCGATGTACTCGCTGAGGGTGAGCCCCACCCGGTCGGCGCTGTTGTAGGTCATCTCGAAGTTCTTCGCCAGCTGATTTTTTGCCCGTGTGACTTCTTCTTCAGTAATAGGAGCCTTGCTCAGATTGTCGAGAACGCCCAGCATGGTTTTATTGGCGTCGTCCAACGATTTTTCCTTGAGTACTTCACACTGCGCATACAGGAAGCCCGGATCTTTTAATCCGAAGGAGAAGGCGTAGGCGCTGCTTGCTTTTTTCGTTTCCACCAGTGCTTTATATAGGCGGCCGGAAGGTTCATCGCTCAGTACATTCGACAGGATGGCTACCGCGGGATAGTCGGGGTGCGCACCGGCGCAGATGTGATATCCGCAGGAAGCAACCTGCACATCACCGGTCCGGCGCAAGACAACACTGCGTTCACCATCCTGTGTGGGTTCCACCGTGTAGGTGGGCTGCAGCACGCGGGCGGGACGCGGAATTACCCCGAAGTACTTGTTGACAAGCGCCAGCGTTTTGGCTTCATCAATTTTACCGATCACCAGCAATACGGCATTGTCGGGCTGATAGTATTTCCTGTAAAAAGCCTGCAGGTTCTCAATCGGTACCAGCTCGATGTCTTCCTTGGAGCCGATGGTGGACTTGCCGTAGTTATGCCAGAGGAAGGCGGTTGACATCACGCGCTCCATGAGTACGCTTCCGGGATCATTTTCTCCCGATTCAAATTCATTGCGTACAACGCTGAATTCCGTCTCCAGATCTTTCTTGGCGATGTAGGAGTTGATCATCCGGTCCGATTCCAGGTCGAGGGCCCAGTTCAGGTTTTCGTCATTGGCGGCGAAAGTTTCAAAGTAATTGGTACGGTCGTACCAGGTGGAGCCGTTCGGCCGGCATCCGTGTGCTGTAAGCTCCTGGGGAATGTTGGGGTGCTTCGGTGTACCCTTAAACACCATGTGTTCGAGGAGGTGGGCCATGCCCGTCTCGCCATAGCCTTCATGCCGCGAACCTACCATGTAGGTGACGTTTACGGTAATGGTGGACTTCGACTGATCCGGAAAGAGCAGGACGCGCAATCCGTTGCCCAGTTCATACTCGGTAATGCCTTCTACCGTGGTGATCTTCCTGGGTTCTGTCTGGCCAAAACCCGTGAGGGTGATCAGCAGGGCCAAACCTAAAAGGGTGGATTTAATGGTTTTCATGTGGATAAGATGTGGAAAGCGAAGCTAAATAAAATTTTGATCCGTGGATTCGCAAGGGCTGCGAAAGAACTGTAAAATGACAGCCCTGCCTGTGAATTCCATCAAATATTGCCGTTTTCGGGCGCTTTTACCCGGTACTCCCCTCCGGCCATGCCTCAGCGGGCGAAGACCGGCAGGTGATCCGATAACCACAAATTGTTTTTCCGGCGGTCTGCGATATGCTGATAATAGGAGATGGAAATGTTATTTGTGAAGATGTAGTCAATTCTTTTACTGACCAGCTCAGTGATGTCAAAAGCGTTGAAGGTTCCCGGCGGGTCCCTCTTTGTTCCCCGTGAAGAGTTGAAAGCGCATTGGAGTTTTTCAGAGAGTAGTTGCAGCGGTAAATTATTTAAGCCTTCCGCGTTCAAAGAGAAGATCCCGGGTGGAAAGCGAAGCTGACCCGCCCGGGAGCCGCTGAGCCGCAAAGGTTCTTCAATTGAACTGCTTGAATTTTCTTTATGATACGAATTAAAACAGAGAATTGCTCCCTGAAAAAATTAAACCGGCCCTCAGCACCTCCAGTTTATTCTGTGCAGTGGAGGGTGGATAAGGCGAGGGGAAGCTCCGAAAGTATTTGAGGAGATCACCCTGAGCCCCACCCGTAGCAAACGGAATAAATTTCGCAGTAAGCGAAAAGGAGGTGGTGCAGGCCTTGATCTTTTTGGTTACTTTTTCTATCAAGAGAAAAAGTAACTGGGGGTGAAAGGGGGCAAAGCCCCCATAGATTTCTTCTCGCAGGACGCGGAGATTGCGGAGGATTTCGCGCAGATCGTAACGAAGTGAAGATCCCGTGTGTAAAGTGAAGTTGACCCGCCCGGGAGGCGTGAAAAGTTTCTCGCGGAGGCGCGGAGGTCGCGGATCGTAACGAAGTGAAGATCCCGGGTGGAATGCAAAGCTGACCCGCCCGGGAGGTACAGAGGTTGCAAAGTATTCCTGCATTATTATTCATTTCCCATTACCTCATTTTCAAATCAGCACATCTTCAAATTAACACATAAAGTTTCTCACGGAGGCCAAAGGTTCTTCAATTGAACTGCCATAATTTCTTCATGATACGAATTG
>CAZHSC010000059.1:0-22125 GCA_964534995.1 uncultured Bifidobacterium sp. | reverse complement strand
AGAAAGGGAGTAAAATAGAAGATACACGTTTATTTCGTATAAATCTCAGTTTGAAATCAGGATGCTCATTGGCAAACCATATTCGTTGCTTTTTGTCCTCGTAAAAAATACTACTTTCAACATTCCAGTAATTGGCCGCAAAAACTTCAGATATATTCTTATGGCCATTCACATGATAGAAAATCCCTTTATCGGTATACAACCAAAGCACTTTTTTCGCATCATACAAAGCATTTTTAACATTCAGAGATCCGGTGAGGCTACTGAACTCTTCCGCATCGAAACCATAATCTATCTGCTGCGCTATGGTACTCCTTACAGAAAATAACAACAACAGCAGACAGATAAAGTAGTTCACGATGAATACCATTTTTTCAGTGTATGGTATTACTTCCTTTTCTCAAGGAAAAATGAAGGGTTCTTTCGTTGTTCTATACCATTTAAGTGCCCAAACTGTGCATCCTGATTTTTCAGCAACCTGGATTGTACTTTATTTGCTATGTCGAGTAAATTAACACAGTTTGAAGTTTTTTTCATACCGGTTTCAAGGTACTCTGAAAACAACTCTGCCAAAATTGATTTATCACTGGTTTTATCGTGAAGTGCGGCTGCCAGAAAATTATAACTTTTACCCGGTTCATGATGATATTGCTCACAGGTACCAAATGCTTCACTTCCTCTTTTTGTGTCGATAAAAGCCAACGCTGTTTGACAGGCATCTGATATGACAAGTAAGTTCGTTAGACCATCGATATTATTTAGGCTCTGTTGTAACTCCGTCAATGAAAAATATCCCTCAGCTTCCAGATTCTTCTTTGCGTCAACCGGAATCCAGTAGGAGTCATTTTCAATCTCATCATTCTCACCGTGTCCTGCATACCATAAAATCAATGTTTTTACCTGAGCATCTTCTATTCGCCTTTTCAGTTCTTTAGTTAAAAATGATCTCATCTCTTTCTCCTTCAAATTATTTTTACGAAGCACTTTCTGAACCTGATATCCCTCTAGCGCGTTGCTGAGTGAATTCACATCCCTGCTTACACCCTCCAGATCAGGCCAGTTATCATAAATCGAATTTGAAATAATTACAACCCATGTTCTTCCGGATACCTGTTGCTTGCTCAACTTTGCATCCTTCTTATTAATTCTAAACGGAAGTGTTTGCTTCTCTTCTCCCTCAATTTCATAAACAACATTAACTATTGTATCTCCCGGGGAAATCAAAATTCTTGCTTCAAACTCATACAGTTTGCGAGACACATCTGTAATGCTGGCCGGGATGTTATTTACAGTAACATTTAATATTTTATACTGCGACTGAATTTTTCCTTTAAAAAGCACCTCATTGTCCTTTTCGCTATCAATATATACTTCATATACTTCCTTTATGTCATCACTCATGAACCCTGGAGGATTTATCAAAGCCACCGTACCACTATTATCCATACTCCTTCGATCTATTTTCACAAAGGCAGTATCTTTATTATAATATATATCACTATAGATACACTTTACTTCTGTTACCGAATCCGGAATCTCTATTGTTATTTCAAAAGTACGGGTGCTTTTATCCACTCGGTTTAGCTTTACCTCCTGATTTAAAATCTCCAATAACAGTATTTCGTGTTCATCTGTAAGGTGGCCTTTAAACAGAATTTGCTTTTTCTGAGGATGTATTGTTTTTCTATACTGGTTATACTTAATTTTTTGAAAGCCGTCGTCCAAGACAAACTCTGGCACTCTATACTCACGTTCACTTTCGTAACGCTTCTTTTCAATACGTAAATAATCCTTTTTATAAACTTCTTCCCCATGGTACTTTCGTATTTGATCCATATAATGAATCGCCTTCGTATATTCTCTTTGTTCTTCATAAAACTTCGCAGCAAGGATCAAACTTGCTGAATCATCCGGATAAAGTTCAATCGCTTTTAGCAATGGCAGGATGGCAGCGGATAAGTCCATACTATCATTAATAAATATTTTAAATTGCTCACGAAGAAAATATAAACTAAGCGGATTTCTATTCAAGATCTGATCCACCACCGGTGCCGCATTTTCAAAATCACCTTGTAAAATATAGTTCATGTAGGATAAACTATCATGTAACTGCATCCATTTGCCATTACAGCCGGATTGTTTCATATACGACAAGTACTTTTTTGACTCAGCAAACTTTTTATAATCAGTGTATCTGGCAGCAATAAAATAATAGTCTTCACAAAATTGCATTAATCTCATCTTTTTCGGTAATGAATCCAAAGAACCTAAATAAGGTTCGAAATTCTTAAGGTAGGTCATATAGGCAACACGTGCATTTTGTCCCAATTCCTGGCGGTTTTTGTTGTCTGAAAACTCTTCGTATTTAAACTTTAAAGCATCTGCCTTCAATTTCAACACTTCCCTATAGACCCATGCGGGACTGATTTCTGCTCTTAAACAAGAGTCCAAAACCGTTATAAGTATAATTCTATCGCCTCCGCTCTGACGCACCACTCCATGTTTATAACGAGCCTTTAGGCCCTTCAAATAGACACTGCCCAACTTGGTATTATTGGTCTCATATGACTTATTGTAAAAGACCATCGCAAGGTCAAACTGTTGCAATGTATCCGAATAATCACCCATAAGTTCCAGTTCCTCCGGATCCAGAACGGAGGATTTTGAAAGTTTATTTAAGTCCTTCAGACATTGGACAGTATCTTTCAATCCATAATAAGCAATGGCTCTATAGAAAATCGCTTTCCGGCAAGCAGAGTCAATAGAAAGCATATTATCGGCAAATCGCAACGCGTCATAAAACTTATGGGAATAAAGCAGTGATTGAACTTCTCTAGCCTTTTTATTACTTATACATTTCTGCCCGCAGACAGCACCCGCTTTTAATAACAAAATCAACACTACAAACAGCAATAACTTTCTTTTGATCATAACCGGTCTTTAGAATTAAACTACGTTACAAACTGACCTATACAATAAACGGTAAAACATACTACTTTTCAATGCGCAAAGGTCCCGAAGCAAGAAATCCTATTTACATTTTATGAATCAAATATAATAAAATAATCCATTGCCCACTTTCTGGCCTAACTAATATCATATTCCGCACCCCACTCCCAAATAAGCACACCCATCCGGACAATTTCCCAACGGGCAAGGCTAAGGTTGAGATGCGCTATTCCGGGTGTTGAACGCCGCTTCCTCTGCAACTCTGCAACGGTAATGCCGTCTGTCCGAGCACATTGATACAACTTATTTGTGTGGTTTGCTCGGATGTCCCCTCCCAACCTATGATAACTTCATCATTTGCAGGGTTGGGGGCCAGTGTGAATCCTGCAGCTCCCGCTGATGCTACCCTCGGACAATTATTCAAGATGATATTGGCAATATAATTTGAACTGCTGCCACAATTGTTGCTCGCCTTTACTTTCAATTGTACCGTAGTTCCCGGTGTCGCATTGAAGTTAAGAATGATATTGGTCGTACCTTGTCCACTGACGAAGTTTGCTCCCGCAGGGATGGTCCAGTCGTACCATGTGGCGCCCGCTACGGCCGGACAACTATAATTTACACTCTGCTGGTTGTAGCAAATGGTACCGGGTCCGGAAATACTGGCAGGGGTCACCGGCTTTGCACGAATGGTTTTCGATTTGCTGACAACAGGTCCGCAAAATCCACCTGCCGTGACGGATATGCTACCCGTTATATTGCTATTGGAATAAGAGACACTAATGCTGTTGGTTCCCTGTCCCGAATTGAGGTTGGCACCCGAAGGAATTGTCCAGGTGTACGTAACGCCCGGTTGATCTGGAACAGCATAGTTGATCGTTTGCCCGCATACACCATTCGCGCTTCCGGTGATGTTGCTGATGGCCTGCGGGGCGATTTGCACTTCCACCGGCTTGCAGTAATAACCACTGAAACCGCAGTCATTTCCGGCCTTCACACATATATCGCCTGTAAGTCCGCTGCTGACGCCCGTAACGGAGATGGTGTCTGTACCCTGGCCGTTGATAATCACAATGCCGATGGGCACCGTCCAAATGTAATTGCTGGCGCCCTGCACCGGCGTAACCGTATAGGTTACCGTGTCAGTTTTACAAAATAGCTGTGGTCCTGCAATCCATGAGGGCTTGTTGGGTCTGCCACGTATGGTTTTCGTTCTCGCATTGCTGTTACCGCATGTGTTGGAGGCAAGCACGTTGATAATACCGGGGGCGAAAGTATTGCTGAAATGTATGCTGACAGTAGAAGTGCCCTGACCTGCAGAAATTTTCGCTGCGGATTAATCCCCTGCATAAAAAATCATCTCCATCATAAGCTATGCGCAGTCCATCCGGGGAATATTAACGAAAGCTTGTATGAATCATAATAAATTATCGCGTACCGATGTTTCGGAACCCCGGGCCATCAAAAAAACTCTCCTGAAAGCGGGACTCCGGTGGGCAGGTCAATGGCACATCCACGAAATTAAACCGAATCAGAAATCTTTAAACCTTACAGGCGCTACTTCGTTATCACCAACCTGCCGCATTGTACCGTTCCGCTGATGTTCCACATGTAAACACCTGCAGGAAGCGTATTCACCCAAAAGCCATAACCGCTGATGCCTTCCAGCGCTGTTTCCCTCACCAGCCTTCCCTGCATATCGCAGAGGCGGAAAAAACTATCACTTCCGCCCGGCTCCGGCAAATCCACCCTTACGAAATCCGATGCCGGATTCGGAAATACGCTCACCCCGGGCGCAGAAGTAACGGTATGATCGTCAACGGAAGTAAGCGAGGAACTGAGATAGCTGCTGAACTGGCCTGTAGTACCGATGCTGTCGGAGTTAATGGTGAGCAAGAGGGCAGGCTGTGCCGCCTGCAGCCACTGATAACTGCTATTCTGTTCGAGGGTGGGGGGATCCACCAGGAAATAGCTGCCGTTACCGATGGTGTCCGCCAACAGACTGTCGATGGTGGTTTCGGTATGTTTGATCCGCAGGGTGTTGTTATAGGTAGCTCCCGGCAACTGGAGTGTTCCATATCCATCGCCGTTATACTCCAGGTTCACATGATGTACAAAACGGATATGGGGCAGGGCCGTATCAATATCAATCACATATTTATAAAAACTGTTGCGGGTATCCTGGTAAGTAAAGGGCGTGGGAATAAAAAGGTAAGAAGGTGTAAAGGGAATCGCGTTCTGCCCGAAGGGTGGTTGCGAGGTATAGAAGTAATAACCATCCAGGTACAATCCGCCGCTATTGGTGCTGATGTAAATATACATGCTGTCTTCGGGGGTATGTATAGCCATATTGGAGGAGGGATAGTGGCTGGGCCCATAGGGCGTATTGGTTGCATTCAAAAAGCTGACTGTATCATAGTCCAGGCTGAGGAGGCCGGTATAGTTCCACGTTTGCGCGGCTCCGCCTGCGGGAATGGCGGCATTATAGGTGTCGTCTTCCGCGTTGATATACGTTTGACCGGTAAATGGAAGATGGCTGCCGGTAATGGTGATCTGGGCCTTAAGGAGGGCTGGAATAAGAAAGACAAGAGCTGATAAAAACTTTTTCATGGTGTGCGTATTTTGAAATAAAAGTACAACAGGCCTTCTTGCTTTTGCAAAAACATTCTTTCAAGTTATCAAACCTACACGGTGAAAAATATCCGGTCAGGGTTTCTGCTCCCATCCCGGGAAGGATAATGTCATTTCCATCGCGTATAAGTCAAAACCTTCCGCCCAGTGGTTTACTTTGCTTTCAATTAGCACAAATCCATGTTTCTCATAAAAGGCATAAGCCAGTTGGGAGGTCCTGACCTTAATTTTTCTGAGTCCCTGCTGCGCTTTCAGTTTCTCCAGCCTGTAAGTTAAAAGCCTGCTTCCGGTTCCTTTCCGCTGGTGTTGCGGATGTATGATATCCCATATAATCAGTCCTTCTTTCCCCTCCTCAGTAAAGGCATAGCCTCCGCTGCCGCTGATGTTTCCGTCATCGTTCAGCAAAACAAAGTACTTTTTATCGCCACTTTCAAGGTAAGAACGTAAACCGGCTTCTTCACATGGAGCGAAATACATGGGGGTATTCAGCCGGAACAATTCAAGAATATGTTCCTTGTCGCTTTCAAGGTATTCGCGGATCATCGGTGCGGATGCTTGATGTTTTTATCCTTTGAACGTTTTCCCGGTATGTTGCCCGTCAGCTTAAGAAGGGGAAAAAATATACAGCAGGGAGGAATTTTTCTCTATGTCCTTCTTCCCCTTGAAGGTAGTTTGCCATCCGCGCAGGGCGGCCAACAGCGGATTCGATGCGCCGCTTTTGTATTTATTACTTAAAAGGGAAATGTAAAATGGGTCAAAAAACAGGGGTTGGATGCGGTTACACGTGAAACCGGCTGACTCCATAAGTTGCAGCATGGGTTTTTTACTGAAATGGTAGAGGTGCCTGGGTACGTCGTAGGCAGCCCAATGGGGACCATATTTTTCCGCATCAAAAGAGGTACGGTTGGGTACTGCTATAATCAACACCCCTTTTGAACTGAGGCAGCGCCTGAATTCTTTCACGGTATCCTTCAGGTCATGTACATGTTCCAGCACATGCCATAGGGTAATCGCGCCAAACTGTCCGGTAGCCAGTTTTTTCAGTTGTGAAGGATCCTCCACATTCAACGAATGGTTCCTGATGGCCAGGCTTCTGGCGCCCTCGTCAGGTTCCAGGCCCGCACATACCCATCCCTGAGCCTTGGCAGCACTCAGAAACTCACCGGTACCGCAGCCATAATCGAGCAAAGTGCGGGGTTGCGGGTGCATTGACTCGAGTATACCCAGTTTACCTGCAATGGCATTTTTTCGTGCCCACTGGTAGGCTTTGTTCATCAGTCCGGCCGAACTGTTGGTATGACTGATGTACTCTTCCGACTTGTAATAACGGCCTATTTCAGAAGGTGCCGGTCGCGGGTTGGTGAATACGAAACTACAGTTGGCGCATTCCACCAGTTGAAATTTCTCATGCGAAACGCTGAAATCCTCCACTTCCAGGTAGGGTTTAAAATCTGCGGAGTCACAAACGGGGCATTTGGCAAGGAGTTCTGACATAATTTCGTATATGCGTTATCGTTATATATTCCCGCAGTGTAAATCTAGTTTTTTACTCTGATATTAAGTACTGAAAGCCTGCCTTTTTATACCCCACACAGGTCATTTTTCTTATTACTCCGGGCCTCCATCACTCTTTTCCGGGGAGGAAGATGTGCATATGTACATTCGACAACACTTTACTAACGGTTTGATTTTAATGCTTTTTCTTCAATAATTACCAGCATTTCACATATAAATAGCCATAAGTAGGAATAGCATGTGGCCAATCTCTTCAACAGTGATCCTATCCTACCAAAGCCGCGTCTAAGCGGTTTAGTTTTTCCTGGTAATACCTGTTTATTGCAACTTTTATCTTCATCCGACATTTTACTAACGGTCATATTTGTCGGTTCCACGTGAAACATTGGGGTCCTCAAGGAACTTAACGACCCAGATACACCATAAGGATGGATATATCCGCAGGACTCACACCCGATATACGGCTGGCTTGTCCGAGGGTTTTTGGACGAATACGGGATAATTTCTGTCTCCCTTCGGCGCTCAAACTTGGAACCTCTTCATAATTGAGCTTGTCATATATCAACACATTTTCAAGGCGGCTCATCTTTTCAACCAATTCATATTCCCTTTCAATATATCCTTCGTATTTGACATGAATCTCTGCCTGTTCAATAATAAGAGGGTCCAGGCTTACGGAGGCCACGAGCGAACGAACATCGTCTAATTCTTTGATCATCTCCGATAATGAAATCTGCGGTCGGGTAAGAATAGATATGATACGTTGTTTTTGCCGGATTGGATCTGTACCTGCACGCACCAGCCAATCATTTACAACTTCGGGGCTTATTGAATTCTCTTTAAGCTTTTTTATAATCAACTGATAATCAATTGTTTTACTTTTAACAGTCCGATATCTATCTTCGCTGGCTAATCCAATTTCATGTCCTAATGGTGTCAATCTTATGTCTGCATTATCCTGCCGGAGCAAGGTTCTGAATTCAGCACGGCTTGTAAACATTCGATAAGGCTCATCAGTACCTTTAGTAATCAAATCATCGATCAAGACTCCGATATAGGCTTCCGACCTGCTTAATATCACTTCCGGCAATCCATTTATTTTACGATGGGCATTAATGCCGGCCATAAGGCCCTGACAGGCTGCCTCCTCATAGCCGGTGGTACCATTGATTTGGCCGGCGAAATACAGTCCCTGGATTAACTTTGTTTCAAGGCTGAGCTGAAGTTGAGTGGGGGGGAAGTAATCATATTCGATGGCATAACCGGGCCGGAACATCTTACAATTTTCGAATCCCGGAATTAGCCGTAGCGCCTGGTACTGTACATCCTCAGGCAGGGAGGAAGAAAAACCATTTACATAAATTTCGACGGTATCCCAGCCTTCCGGCTCCACAAAGAGCTGGTGACGGTCGCGGTCGGCAAAACGGCTTATCTTATCTTCAATACTTGGACAATAACGGGGTCCCAATCCCTGAATCCTGCCGGCAAACATGGGCGACTTCTCAAAGCCGCCACGCAGTATTTCATGCACTTTTTCATTGGTGTACGTAATGTGGCAAGGTCGCTGCTGTTTCAAAACCGGGCTGTCCGCAAAGCTGAACTTCCCGGGCTCTTCATCACCCTCCTGCACCTCCATTTTCGAATAATCCAGGGAACGACCATCCAGACGTGGAGGGGTGCCGGTTTTCATACGCCCGCTTTCAAAACCCAGTGTTATCAATTGCTCCGTAATACCGGTAGCCGCCTTTTCACCAGTTCGTCCGCCACCAAATTGCTTTTCTCCAATATGAATGATTCCGTTTAAAAAGGTGCCGTTGGTCAGCACTACGGCCTTGGCTTTAAACACCAGGCCCATGGAGGTTTTTACCCCCTTTACGCACCCATCCTCCACTATGATGCCATTGGCCATATCCTGCCAGAAGTCCACATTGGGAGTTTGTTCCAGCATCTTTCTCCATTCGGCAGCAAATAACATACGGTCATTTTGGGTGCGGGGACTCCACATAGCCGGCCCCTTGGAGCGGTTCAGCATCCGAAACTGTATAGCACTTCTGTCACTTACAATGCCTGAATAACCTCCCAAAGCATCAATTTCCCTCACAATTTGGCCCTTGGCTATACCACCCATGGCAGGATTGCAACTCATTTGCGCAATGGTTTGCATGTTCATGGTCATCAATAGAACCTTTGAGCCCATATTGGCTGCTGCTGCTGCTGCCTCACATCCTGCATGGCCAGCACCCACTACAATTACATCATATTCCGGATAATTCATGGTTCCACGTGAAACGTTATTATATTAAGGTTTATTAACAGAATTAACAACTAAAACAAATATATTGTTAATCAATAATTTGCGCAAGTAAATGAACAAAAAATAAACAGAGTTTTAAACAGAGGCGTGTCAATCAAATAAAAAAATTCGAAGCATACTGTTCATATCTAATAATCCGAAATGTCGTAGTAAACCTCCCGGTAAAAACATCAGGGCAATGCGGCCATCAAAAAATGTGTACTTATAATGGCTGAAGAGAGGGACAGGACTTGTAAAATTAATATATATATTTGAATACTAATACTTTAAAATATTCTCATGGATAAATAATGGTCTTCCCTTCCCGTCATGGTCTTTTTGGCGCTCTTTGTTTTATCCGAATAGCCGCAGAGGTGTAACAGACCATGGACCATGACGCGGTGAAGTTCGTCTTTAACTCTAATTTTCAATAACTTAGCATTATCCCGGATGCGGTCAAGGCTGATGTAGAGCTCGCCGGAAATGATACCCTCCTGCTCTGAATTATCAAAAGTAATAATGTCGGTGAGGGTCCTGTGCTTTAAATAGCCCACATTTAAACGGTACAGGTATTCATCGCTGCAGAGAATGATATTTAACTCTTGAATACGGTGTCCCTCTGCGCTGGCTGCTGCGGATAGCCATTGCCGTAAGTGCCCTTTAGAGGTAATACTGTAGCGTATCCCTGTGGTAAAAAAAGAAATCATAAATACATTGGATGAGTAGCCATTCCTTATCGCCATTCACCGTTCCCGGTCCGGCATGCTGCACGCCGCAATGCCCTGTATGGTGGATCCGCTTATCAAGGACGATGAAGATCCGGTATGCGGGAGACTTCCGGAAGGAAGACCCTTTTTATTATTCCGCGATATGCCCGCCCGTTTTAAAATAAAGCTCCACCACCCTTCCATTGTCCGAAAAGATGATTTGGTCGGCCAGGTGTTTCATAAGGAACACTCCCCTGCCGGTAGGCTTTTCAAGGTGTTCCGGATCGGTAGGATCGGGGAGGTTAAGGTAATCAAACCCGCTTCCTTCGTCGGAAATGGTAAAGGAAATCTGATCGGGTTCAACTTCATGGGAGATGCTCACTTTTTTATCGGCATCATACTTATTGCCATGCTGTATGGCATTGTTAACCGCTTCGGTGACGGCCACCAGCATGTTTCCGTAGCACTCCTCGTGTATATTGTATTCGTTTTTAATCTCGTCAATGAGTTTCTCTACCAGGTTGATGCTCTCCGGCTGTGAAGCAATTTGCATAGTTGAGGTTTGCTTTTCTGTGTTCATTGGAATCATGGTGTCAGAAACTTCTGGACTGGTTCTTTTTATGAACCTTGCTTTCGGCAAGGGGCTCCTTGAGGATACGAAACTACGAAGTTCCCAACCCTGCTAAGGTAATGCAAAAGAAATTTACTAACGAGCCGCTGTTAAGGGAATGTTGTGGATCCGGCACCGGCTAAACGCATCACTCTTGCAGGTTCTGGAAGTAGGAGTTCACCAGGTTTTTATAAAATGTGCTGAGGCCGGGGGGTATGGTTTTCAGCAGTTCTGTTTCACGGGTACGCGCCTTTTTAAACGCTTCGAATTGGGTCGGACTGCGGTAGATGTCCCGGGCTTCATTGGACTCCCTGCGTTCTTCCTGTTCCCTTTCTCTTTCCGCCTTTTCCGATTCGAGGAGGCGGGTAAGGATTTCCTGCTGGCGCTTGAGGGTAAGTTCCGTAATCCGCTTGTTTACGATGTCCTTTTCATTCTGCTCCATCTGTTCGGCAATTTTATTCAGATCACCGAGCTTACCGGTAGCGTCTTTGTTTTCCTGCTGGTTGAGCTGGTTAAGGGCATTCCGCAGCGCTTCCTGCTGGGCGGCCATGCGGGCCAGCTCCTCGCTCATCCCTTCACCCGGTTTGGCCCCGGGTTTTTGGCCTCTTTGCATCTTCTCTTTCATTTCCTTAAGCTGCTGTCCCAGCTTCTCCTGCATTTTCTTGATGTCGCCAGCATTGGGACCCGGCTTGGGCTTTCCCTGTCCCGGCTTCTTACAAGTGGAGTTGCTGGGCATATCCTGCTGCATCTGTTGTTGCATCTGGTCCAGCGACTCGCTGAGCATCAGGGCCAGGTTGTTCACCGCGGTCATGATGAACTGCTGATTGGCCCTGGCCTGGGGAACCAGCCTGTCCTGAAGGTTCAACAGGGCCTTTTCAGTATTATCATTGATATCCGTGATTTGCTCGTTTACGTTGGCTGCAATCTGTATTACTCTCTTGCTTAATGCCAGCAGGGAGTCTTCCAACACCCTGGCATCGTCTTTAAGCTTACGCTGTTCCTGCGCCAGCTTCAGGTAGCGGGGGTTGTTGATGTCAACACTCTTCAGGTCTTCCATCAACTTTTCCTGGTCGAAACTGAAGCGCAACAGGTTTTCGAGCAGGGCGCGCATCGCCTGCATATCCTCTTCGTTCTGCTCCTGTTCTTTTTCCTTTTGCTCTTTTTTAATTTTCTCACTGAGTTCTTTCATTTTCAGTGCCGCCTGCTTCTGCTTTTTCTTCGCGGACTTTTTCTGTCCCTGGGCCAGTTCCTGTTCACTGCCTTTCATGTCTTCTTCTATCGAATCCTGTTCCTTGTCGAAATCCTTCATCTCTTCCGAATATTCGAGTTCTTCGTTTTTCTTCTCAATATCGTCCAGGCTCTTTTTAATATCATCAAACTCCTTATTGAGTTCTTTTTGCTCCTCTTTAAGTTTTTCAGCGTTGCTACCTTTTTCTTCGTTTTTCTCTGCCAGCTTTTCCTGGTCCTCCGCCAGCTTCTCCAGGTTTTCGGCCGTTTCCTTCATTTTTTGCTCCAATTCCATTTGCTTGAACAATTCAAGAGTACGGTCCAGTTGCTTTTCAAGATCTTTCGTGTCCAGCTTCATCTGATCCATCATCTGCTGTAGCTTTTGCTTGTCGATCTGCGCCATCATATTTTCCAGCTCTTCCATCATCTTCTTCATCTCGGGTGTCATCAGCTTTTCGAAAAGTTCTTCCAACTGCTTTTGTTTTTCCGCAAGTTCCGGATCCGGTGCTCTCAGCTCATTTTGTTGTTGTTTGTTCAGGGATTGCTGTTTCTGTATTTCCTCTACTTTCTGCTCCAGCTCCTTTTGCTGTTTCAAAATATCGCTCACTTTCTTCCGGTCTTCGTAGTCCAGGTTTTTTTTATTGAGCAGGTCTCTGTGGAGATCGTTGAGTGTTTTTTGCAGTTCTTTCGCTTTTTTAATGCTCTCGCTCATGTCGTCTTTCAGGGCTTTATTCTGCGCTTCATTTTCACGGGCAAGCTCCTGAAGAGAAGGCGCTTTAAAGACATTGCTTACCGAACGGGCGCTTTTAGAACCCTGCACCCCGTCATTGTCCCATACTTCAAAATAATACTCGATTTCATCGCCCGCCTTCAGCTGTATGGTGGAAAGATCCCAGAAATGAAAAAACTGATCCTGACTGAGGCCCTTGTTAAAAGGAACAGGGTTGGCTACAAGGTCTTCCTGTACACTCTGCCCTTCACGTTTTAAAAAGCGATAGCGGAACTGTAGTTTACTGAGACCGTAATCGTCCTGTACCGTCCCCCTGAAATAGATTCGCTGGTAGGAGGCGGAATCCCTTTGTTCTTCGGCCTCAATAAGTGGGTACTGATCCGGTATCACCTGAATGGTATATGCTACCGAATCGCGCGACTGCAGATAACGGTTACCGGTACTGATGGCGTAGGTGCCGCTGCTGTTCAGCCGCCGCTTTAAAGTAAAGTCGCTGCTTTCCATGTTCTTCAAAACATAAGTACTATCGGTAAAGCCTATACGAATTTCGGTGGTATTTTGTGTAGTAATGTTCCACGTGGCACGTGTGCCAGTGGGAATGAGTAGGTCGCCGGTGTTTTTGATGATTTCTTTTTTCCTGCCCAGATAGGCGGGATAATCCAGTTCCACGGAAAAGTCGGTCATCACCGGATTCGGTACCGTGTTCAGGAAGTATTCTTTCGAGTAAAAGCCGTCGGCCAGCAACCGGAAGGATGTGCCCGACTGAACATTCCGGAAGGTATAGGCAAATTCCGCGAGTTTTTTCTTTTCCAGGCGAAAGGTGTTATTTCCTGTTTCTACGTACACTTCTGCGGGTATTTCTTTACCCAGCATCTTTACTTCCAGACTGAAATCGTCAAATTGCACCACCTGAAGCCTTGGATTGGTAATCCTGAATTCAAATGGAGCCGGTTTTGAAAAAGCCTTTCCATGCTGCAGTAAGCGCGTAGCCGGGTCGGTAATGAGGCTGGGCGCCGCAAATAGTATGACCAGGAGCGCCAGGAGAGGAAATGCGGCATAGGGCAGGTATTTCCGGTTTTTACGCAGATCGATAGCCGATCCGAATGGAATAGGGCGTAACTCGGCACTTTTCTGGTTGATGGAAGCGTGGATCAGGGCCATGTGCTCCGGTTCCTGAGTAGCCTGTTCGTGCAGCTGCAGCGTGTTAAGCAGTTTGTCCTTGATGTCTGAAAAATGTTCGCCAATGATGCGGGCGGCAGAAGCATGATCAAGCGTTTTACCAAGTTTGTACAACTTAAAAAGCGGGGTGATCACCAGCTTCCATAATACCAGCGCCGTTAATGCCACATACGTGTAAAAGAGCAGCGAACGTACCACCGTGCCAAACCAGGCGAAAGACTCCAGCAGGGTCAGGGTCAGAAAAAATCCCAGCAGTAGTGCTATGGCATAGATGGCGCCACGTATCAGCTGGTTGGCATAGTACTTCCGGATGAAAGCGTCCAGCTTCTCCAGCAACTCACGGTAATTGTTCTCGGCAGTGGACATATGGCAAAGGTAAGGGGAAACGTTCGTATTTTATATAACGATAGGGTAAGAATGAAATTGTACGGTTTTTACACGGAAAAGATACAGCTGCTGCCGTGCGTCCTGCCTTCGAAAAGTATAAATAACCGCCGGTTTTACTTTATCTGAAAAATAAAAAAGAGGGCATTACTTCCTTCGGGGTGCTATGCTGATGATATGATTACCCGGATAAAAATACCGCTGCATTAAAACAGTGATATTATTTCATCCGCTGTTATGTGTGTGTGAAAAATGCATCGTTGAAATTTATTAAAAACTACATTCTTCCAACAACACCCAGTGGTAATACTACGCCGCTTTGCGCCTGAAGATAGATCTCTCCACATTCAGCGGTAGCCGCTCTTTTACCAAAATGTTCCTCTATAATATTTTTGATAATCAGTGATGAAAAACCGAGGGAGTAGGTATTGAGAACCAAGAAAGAATTTTCCGGCTCCAGCAACGCAGCCACATTTTTCATCATTTCATTGATCATATCCTCCAGTTTCCAACTCTCGCCGTTAGGACCATGTCCATAAGCCGGCGGATCCAGAATAATACCATGGTATTTTTTGCCTCTTTTTACCTCGCGCTTTACATAGGTCATCGCATCTTCTACGAGCCAACGGATACCGTCCAGTTGGCTCAGTTCCATATTTTCCTTTGCCCAGGTAACCACCTGCTTAATGGCATCCAGGTGTGTGATATCGGCACCGGCTACTCTGGCTGTGAGTGAGGCGCCTCCGGTATAGGCAAACAGGTTGAGTACTCTGGGATTTTCGGTCTTTTTACGGATGTGATGGATCCGGTCATAAATATATTCCCAGTTGGCAGCCTGTTCCGGAAATATCCCCACATGCTTAAATGATGTTAAACCCAGGCGAAAGGAAATACTGTCTTTCTGGTTAAATGCATATTGAATACGCCACTGATCGGGCATCTCCTTTAACTTTTTCCATGTACCCGCCGAACTACTTTTTGGAATAAACCGTACATGCGCTTTTTTCTCCCATTCACCCGCATGGAATCGACGGCTCCATACCGCCTGCGGCTCAGGTCGTATGGTTATGTACTTACCAAAACGTTCCAGTTTTTCAAAGTCCCCGCAGTCCAGCAGTTCATAATCGGTAAATTTGGTTGGGCTTATTAATAACATTGTAGCGAAAGTAATCTGTTTTGTTTTGAATGGGTACTTCCTTAAAAATCTTCTGCTGATCGTTTCAACAAATTCACTTTTTTTACCTGTTAATATATCTGTTCATATCTAAAAAAGCTGTTTATATTATTATCATAAGTTTATTTGGATTTGATAAAGTCCCGCTGCTTGTTTTAAAAACTTTTACTTCCAAATTTTCATGCTTTCATTTTATCAATCCTTATCAACCTTTCTATCCACAAAACTGTCCCTTACCTGATGAACTATTAATAAACATCCTTCCTTATTAACACTTGTTAATATTTCAGAAATAATTATGTATATCAGATGTTTAAACCGTTAATTAAATCAATTATATTGTGAATAAACTTCAATAAGTTTAAAAGGCAATGATTTCTCTCTAAAAAAATACACATTATGAACAGCTATATATTAACATATATTTAATTAAAAAGATATATATAATTATAGATGATGTTAACAGGAAAGGAAAGGAGGTAACAGTAAAAAAGTTTTTCTGTATTTTAAATAATAACATTCCCCTTATTTCTGTTTTTACCCCGTACTTTTGATCCTTGAAAATTTGTTATTCCGCAGCCATGTTAAATCCATTTGCCGAAGATGAACTAAGCCTAAAAGGTTATGTACAGGAAACAATAGATACAGACCTTGATCTTTTTGAGGCAATCCGTGACCTGAAGGTGAAGAAAAATGCCGTGGTTTTGGCGCATTATTATCAGGATGCTGATATTCAGGATATTGCTGACTATATTGGTGACAGTTTGGGCCTGGCCCAGGAAGCGGCTAAAACCAAAGCCGATATGATTGTTTTTGCAGGAGTGCATTTTATGGCGGAAACGGCAAAACTGTTAAATCCTTCCAGAAAAGTAGTCATGCCGGATTCACGGGCGGGATGTTCTCTTGCCGACTCCTGTCCTCCCGCCGAATTCCGTAAATTCCGGGAAGCGCACCCCGGCTACACTGTAATCAGTTATATCAATTGTACAGCAGCCATTAAGGCGCAAAGTGATATTATCTGTACTTCCAGTAATGCCATTAAGGTGGTAGAGAGTGTGCCAAAGGATATACCCATCATTTTTGCTCCGGATAAAAACCTGGGTGCCTGGGTGGAAAAGAAAACGGGCCGTAAGATGGTATTATGGGATGGGGCCTGTATGGTACATGAAATTTTCTCGCTTGAAAAGATTGTAAAACTGAAAGCCATACATCCGGAGGCATTGTTCATAGCGCATCCGGAATGCGAGGAAGCGGTATTGAAACTGGCGGATTTTATTGGATCCACTACCGGCTTATTGAATTTTACCAGGGAAAATCCCGCTAAAACATTTATCGTTGCCACCGAAAGCGGTATCCTGCATCAGATGGCGAAGGCTTCCCCTTACAAAACATTTATTCCTGCTCCTCCCGATAACAATTGTGCATGTAATGATTGTCCACATATGAAACTCAATACGCTTGAGAAAATATATCTGTGCATGAAACATGAAAAACCGGAAGTGACCGTGGCTCCTGAATTATTTGAGGCGGCATTGCGACCCCTGCAACGTATGCTGGATATCAGTGCGAAGTAATTTATCAGCTTGTCAGCTGCATATTTTTAACGGGATGTTCCGTTGCTGCTATTTTTACACTTCATACAAACTAAATAAGAATACAGGCGGTATTACTCGCGGTTTTTTTATTCACGGCCCTGGTGTTGCAAAAGTTTTTTATCTAGCAGAAGTAATGCAACTGCAAGAGCAGGTACGGTACCGTACCGGATAAAAAAGGTTGAATACGGAAAGTTAATGCATGTCATGGACCCGGAAGGGAATAAAAATTGAATTGCTGGAATATAACGTTAATGCCTATGATAAAATTGCAGACGAATGGACTTTATAAACGTCATCCGATTGGCGTATGCACTTGCGCGGCCGGGACGCCCATGTTATCATAAACGGGTTCAGGTTCTTTTTACACTTGAAAGAACGAGGTCCTGCAGAAAGTCAACGATATCCGTTTCCTGTTTGCTTTTGCCAAAATCTGTAAGGGAAGGCAGGTTGTACATGAAAAAATTCTGGAAATGTGCCATTTCAATAAGGGTAGTGGCGAGAGATTTCGGGTATTTGTATGCCGGATTACAGCCTGTAATCATATCTCCCACCAGTGCGCAAAGGTCTTTGTAAGGCTTAAAAAACTGTTGTTTATTTTCTTCACCTACCTGCCTGGTCAGGTATACCTTTGAACCTTCGGCGATGATGATTTTATGCAGGAGGTGCTCGTCAATATGGCCGGTATGTTCGTCGTCCGCCACCACCCTGGCCAGCAGGTGTATTACTTTTTTCAGGCGCAGGAGGGGATCCTGAATATTATTGGTATGAAAGCGTATCTGAAACTCCAGCCAACTCCAGTACCAGTAAGCCAGGTACACCAGTAACTTATGTTTGTTTTCGAAATACCGGTAAATACCTGCTTCAGTGGTGCCGATTAATTCCGCCAGCTTTTTAAAAGTAAATGATTCAAAACCATACTGATATATAAATTCAATACTGTATTTAATAATTTTCCTGCCGAGTTCCGACCCTTCCGGATTCCGGAGAAAAAGCCCTTCATTTATCTGAATTTGTAACTGGAGTTTCATATATTCTGATAATAAACTGATCTACAAAGGTAAATAAATAATGTTTTACAATTATTTATAATAGTATTACTATTATTAATTAAACATTAACTATCTTTACGGAGGGTATTTAAAATCTCCCCTTAGTATAAGCCACCGAAAGGATGGACCTGCCCTAAACAGGAGGTCCACCGCTGTACAGTAAAAAAATGACGGAACTGCGCTCTACATAGCGTTTCTGATTGTTATTTACCAATACTTGTATCAGATATGAAAACACTTACCAAAGAAATGCAGGACGCGATTACTCCTGCCATCGCCCTTGAATTATTAATGCATGGAAACAGGCGCTTTATGAATAATCTGAAGGTAAACAGGAATTTGTTGCAGCAGGCCAATGAAACCTCCGATGGACAGCATCCCTTTGCCGTTATTCTCAGTTGCATTGACAGCAGGACTTCCGCCGAAATAGTTTTTGACCAGGGTCTCGGGGATATATTCAGTGTGCGGATCGCTGGAAACGTTATCAACGATGACATTTTGGGAAGTATGGAATTTGCCTGTAAAGTGGCGGGTTCAAAAATGATTGTAGTACTTGGTCATACCAAATGCGGAGCAGTTAAAGGCGCTTGCGACCATGTGGAGATGGGCCACCTGAGCGGCTTGCTCGAAAAAATAAAGCCATCCGTAGAAGCGGAAACGAGTACACTGCAGCAACGTAATTCATCCAACGCAGAGTTTGTGGAAAAGGTAGCACTGATCAATGTAAAGCGCACGGTTGAGTTGATAGGTAAACGCAGTCCTATATTGAAGGATATGCTTGACAAAGGTGAAATAGGTATTGCCGGAGCGCACTACGATGTCAGTACCGGCGAGGTACGTTTTATACCTGAAACCATTCGTACCGGCGATACTACGGAAAAGGAACCGCTAGAACTACTGAAGTAACACGGATACCTAAAGCCCTGCATGGCTGTTTATGGAGCCTTCTGACAGAGCGGTCTCTACCCGTAATCCATTTTCATTATTACCAAAAGATGATACGTCATACCGCATCAAAGACGTATCTTCGCGGGGTATGAAATATCTGCTTATTTTATTAATGTTCTTCCCTTTACTGGCGTGGTCGCAATCCGACGGGCCGGTGAAGTTTTATTATCCGGGAGGGAATATAAGCTCCGAAGGAAATTTCAAAAACGGAAAACCCGACGGATACTGGAGGGCTTATCATGAAAACGGGACATTGAAATCGGAAGGCAACCGCCTGGAAGGATTACTGGAGGGTACCTGGAAGTTTTATGATGAAAAAGGCAATATAACTTCGGAAATACAGTACCGTGAGGGACAAAAAAATGGATGGCAACGCGATTATTTTCCAACGGGCACCGTATATCTGGAGCGATGGATGGTGAACGGCGGCGCCGACAGCATTGCTAATTATTACACAGAGAAAGGCTGGCTTTCGCAAAGCGTACCCTTGCGCAACGGCGTGGAGGACGGCATTGCCAGGGAATTTGACGAAGACGGGAGAATAATTACCCTCACCACCTATAAAAACGGTTTTTTTGTGAAACAGGAAAAGATAAACAGGTACGATAAATTTGGTTTTAAACAGGGAAGCTGGAAGGAATTTTATCCATCGGGAGTAATAAAGGAAGACGGTACATGGAAAGATGATTTGAAAAACGGAGTGTTCAGGTGGCTGAGTCCGGATGGCGTGATGAAGAGGATGGAGATATGGAAAAACGGATCGCTGGTGGAAGATGAACTGGCCAATGTGAAACTTGACATCAAGCGGGAGTACCACAATACCGGCAGGCCAAAAAGTTCGGTGAATGTGATCAATGGTGTAAAGGAAGGTGTGTATCGTGAGTTTGATAAAGAGGGCAATATTACCCTGAGTAAAATCTACGAAAAAGATAAAATCATTGCGGAAGGGGGTACGGTAGATCCCCAGGGACGGCAGCAGGGTACATGGAAATATTTTTACCCCAACGGCAGGGTAAAGGCGGAGGGAAGCTTTAAAGACGGACAACGGGAGGGAGCCTGGGTTTTCTATTATGCCAATGAGCAGGTGCAGCAACAGGGTGCTTACCTCAAAAATCAGCCCGACGGCAACTGGAAATGGTTTTATCCGAACGGTAAAATGCTGCGGGAAGAGAATTTTAAAAACGGAAAGGAAGAAGGTCCCAGCATTGAATATGATGAAAACGCCAATATTATCGCACAGGGCAATATGGCCGGAGGATTAAGGGAGGGCCCCTGGAAATATAAAAACGGGCAATACATCGCCGAAGGAAATTATGTGGAAGGAAACCAGGATGGCCTCTGGAAGCAATTTTATGAGAACGGAAAACTGGCCTTTGAAGGAGAATATTTTGAAGGGCAGGAAAACGGCCTGCACAAATATTATTTTGACGACGGCAAGCCAAAGGAGGAAAGAAAATACCGGCTGGGTCTCAAAGAGGGCGACTGGAAAGTATGGGATGAAACGGGAGAACTGATCTTAACAACTACCTACGAAAGAGGTGAGGTGAAGAAGATGGAAGGGGTAAAAGTAAATTAACGGTGGAAAGGAATTATCCAGGGCAAGGTGAGATGAGAGGAACAGGAGGAGGAAGATATGTTTTTCCTTATTGAGATTCTATTTTGTTCAGGGGCTCCATCCGTGCGAAACTTAAAAATTCTGCGTATTCCGCGATGCGGAATCTGCGTGTATAAAAGAATATTGTTCAGCTGAAGTATATATGAATCATCCTCAGTGTTCGCGCAGGAAAAAGTATTCTTCAGAAAGTGTTTTCTAATTCCATTTCAGTTCACCATGTCCGCCTACTGCAACTTCGTAGCCACACTGGAGAAAGATCATCTTCACCGTATTTATCATGATACCGCTTATGGTTTTCCAATAGAGGAGGATAATGAATTATTCGGCCGTTTGATTCTTGAGATCAATCAGGCAGGACTTAGTTGGACCACGATTCTTAAAAAGGAGCAAAATTTTCGGAAGGCATACCACGCTTTCGACATAAAAAAAATTGCTGCCTACAAAGATAAAGACCGCGAGCGATTGTTAAACGATGCAGGTATTATACGAAACAGACTCAAGGTAGAGGCAGCCATTGAGAATGCGAAGTCAGTCCTTGCATTGCAAAAGGAATTCGGATCCTTCAAAGCATGGCTCGATCATCATCACCCTCTGGATAAAGCCGAATGGACTAAACTGTTCAAGAAAATGTTTCGGTTCACCGGAGGAGAAATTGTCAATGAGTTCTTGGTAAGCACCGGTTACTTGCCACATGCCCACCATGAAAATTGTCCGATATTTAAAAAAGCCGTGAAAGCGAAACCTGCCTGGAGGCAGATGAAAAAATCTAAATAGACCTACTGTTGTTTAAATAACAAACTTTGTTTTACAATTTTAAAAATTGGAAGAAATGAAAGCAAACCACTTCTTCTTTTAACTTCCATTTAATTCCCCTGATGACCGGAGGAATTTCGGATATTTCAACGTAGAAATAATCACAAGATGGCATCAAACGTTGAGTGTGCCTTCTTTTAATCCACCGGGATCGATTTTCGGACCTGTGTGGACAAGCCTGTATATTTTAATGGGAGTTAGCCTTTATCTAATATTGATAAAACCCGACTTCACCGCACCTCTGCGAGATACAAACCTACAGTTCTCTCCGCGTCCTGGCGGCTCCCGGGCGGGTCAGCTTCGCTTTCCACCCGGGATATTCACTTCGTTACGATCCGTGTTCTCCGCGCCTCCGCGCCTCCGCGAGAAACTTTATGTGTTAATTTGAAGGTGTGCTGATTTGAAAATGAGGTAATGGGAAATGAATAATAATGCAGGAATACTTTGTAGCCTCTATACCTCCCGGGCGGGTCAGCTTCGCTTTCCACCCGGGATCTTCACTTCGTTTCGATCTGCGTGAAAAACCTTTGCGCGCCTCCGCGAGAAACCTTTCACGCCTCCCTGCGGGTCAGCTTCGCTTTCCACCCGGGATATTCACTTCGTTACGATCCGCGCCCTCCGCGGCTCTGCTTGAAATCCTCTGCGCTCTCAGCGTCCTGCGAGAAGAAATCTATGGGGGCTTTGCCCCCTTTCACCCCCAGTTACT
>CAZHSC010000058.1:0-22223 GCA_964534995.1 uncultured Bifidobacterium sp. | reverse complement strand
ATCAAAACTGAAACCATCTTGTTGTATTATATTCAATCTACCGCCCGGTGTATGGTGTTTTTCGACAAATTCCACCTGATAGCCTTTTGTGGCTAGCCGTAATCCTGTTGCAAGTCCGCCTAAGCCGGTACCTATAACTAGCACTTTTTTTACTGGAGACATGTTGAAACAACAAATCATGGCTCCATTTGTTTAGGAAGTATGTAAATATTTGTATTTGATTGAATTCTGCTGAAATTGGGCGAAGGGTTAACTTTGCATTGGTATTAAATTCTAACGGGGTTCAAACGTCAAAAATTGATTTAGGCAAATTCAGGGCAAATAGACTTACTGACAAGCATTTTAACTTATTCATCGCCTTCAGTTTTGAAGGACAGGTATTTATAAACGCAAATTTTATTATTGAAACACAAATGCCACGACAGAAATTCGGTTTCAGAACCGGCAAAATTTACCATGTAGGTAATATTGGAAATACAGGAGAGAGAATATTTCTCGATATGGGTAATTATGATTATTTTCTAAGGAAGTTTAAGGTGTCGACCTCTCAGATATTTGAGATACTTGCATTTTGTTTGGTACCCAATCAATATCACTTGCTTATTAAAGTAAAGTCGTTGGAAAACATTAAACAGGCATATTCAATTCGTAAAAGAATACCAATTAACAGAGTATGCTTAAATGAAGAAGAAATATCGCTGTTTTTATCACAGGAGATGGGGAATTTCCTGAATTCTTATGCGAAGGCTTTTAATAAGCTAAATGGCCGTAAGGGAAGTTTGTTCAGAGAAAATTTCAATAAAATGCCCGTAGAGGTGAAAGCTATTAATGGTATCATTATGCAGTTTGGACAGATACCACTCAGGTTAGGGTTGACAGGCCCACAAGTGGAATGGGATTATTTTCAGATAGATGAAAAGAGTGCTAAAAAATATAAACTCATGGATCGGGAGAAATATTATCAATATCAGAAAGGGAAGGGTGGAATAGGAATTTATGATGGAATTGGCAGACATGCAGAAAGGAATATTATTTTGTCTTAAACCCGCGAGGTTTAAAACCTCGCGGGTTTAAGACACCGCGGGTTGGTTTTAACATATTGATAAGTAATACATTGTGTTGATTTTTTGTCTTTATAACTGTTCGCATGCTCCTCCCCCGATAGTTTAATGACCTTCATCACTCTATCCGCTATCATTACTTTTTTATCCTTCAAAAGACTAATTTTGTCACGCAGCAGCCTGAATAAACCAAAGTGGGTCTATTTGTGTTGTGTAAAATTGTGCATATGATCTTGTTAAGTACTCCCGCTGATTACCTGCCTATTGCCATGATGTTTATAGTTGCGATAGGTTTTGTTTTATTTACGATGGTTGTCACTCATCTGCTGGGGCCCAGACGATTGTCAAAAGTCAAACTGGAAGCCTTTGAATGCGGAATCGAATCGCAGGGTAATTCTCGCGCCCCTTTTTCAGTGAAATACTTCCTGATTGCTATCCTTTTTGTTTTATTTGATGTGGAAGTAATCTTTATGTATCCATGGGCGGTGAACTTTTCAGAATGGAGCAGAGAAAGTACCGCCGCCTTTTTTGAGATGTTTATTTTCCTGGGTATTCTGGTGCTTGGATTAATTTATGTTATTCGTAAAGGGGCATTAACCTGGGAATAACTGCCGATAATTTATTTATAAAATCAATTCATCTAAAACAAATAAACAGAAGAAAATAATGTCAAAAGATATCCGGAAACTGGAAGGCTATGAAGGGCCGGGATTTTTGGCAACAACGCTCGATAAAGCTGTTGGAATGGCCCGGAAGAATTCTTTGTGGCCTTTACCATTTGCTACTTCCTGTTGCGGAATAGAATTCATGGCCACAATGGCTTCTACCTATGATTTGGGTCGTTTCGGTGCCGAAAGGCTCAGTTTTTCACCCAGACAAGCGGACTTATTGATGGTGATGGGTACCATAGCAAAAAAAATGGGCCCCGTTTTACGTCAGGTATATGAGCAAATGGCTGAACCCAAGTGGGTGATCGCCGTTGGTGCCTGTGCATCAACAGGAGGTATATTCGATACTTATAGCGTACTTCAGGGTATCGATCGAATAATCCCCGTTGATGTTTATGTGCCAGGTTGCCCCCCTCGCCCTGAACAGATTCTCGATGGCATTCTGAAGATTCAGGAGCTCGTTGCCAATGAGTCCCTTCGTCGCCGAGACTCTCAGGAATATAAAGATCTCCTCGCTTCTTATGGAATACAATGATGCAAGCTCCAACCTCTGAACAAATATTGAATATTCTGGAGGAACAGTTTCCCGGAGCCGTTCTGAGTACAGAAACCTCAGCCGATATCTTTACCCTGGTTGTGGCGAAAGATCAGCTCTTTGGGATCCTCAGGAATCTTAAAGAGGATCCCCGGCTGAATTTTCATTTTCTCACTACCCTCTGTGGCCTTCACTTCCCTGGAACTGATAAGCCTTTTGGCCTGATGGTGCAATTGCATAATATGCCGGCCAATGTCAGAATACGGATTAAGTCATTTGTAGCGGAAGGTGATCCGGTTTTCGATACGCTCACTACTTTGTGGCCCTCTGCTAACTGGATGGAACGTGAAGCCTTTGACTTTTTCGGATTTCGCTTCGCCGGGCACCCTGACCTTAGAAGGATACTCAATATGGATTCCCTCGAAGGATGGCCCCTGAGAAAAGAGTACCCCCTCGAAGATCCCTTCAGGAAGGATAAAGATGATAAAATGTTTGGCAGATGATACCGGTGATGAGGCTACGTTCTAATAATATTATGCAAGGAAAAGAAAATGTCCACTGACAAAAATCTCACCGGTACAAACAGCTCAACTGCTTTGCAGGAAAAGGAGTACAGCATCCTGAACCTGGGGCCTACCCATCCTGCTACTCACGGCATTTTTCAGAACGTGATGAAGATGGATGGGGAAATGATCGTTTCTGCTGAACCTACTATTGGTTATATCCATCGGGCATTTGAAAAACTCGCCGAACGCAGACCCTATGGTCAGATTACTCCGATCACGGACCGCCTGAATTATTGTTCCTCTCCCATTAATAATATGGGTTGGCACATGACCGTTGAAAAACTGGCGGGTATTGAAATCCCAAAACGTGTGCAGTACCTGAGGGTGATTATTATGGAATTGGCCAGAATTGCAGATCATATTATATGCAATTCGGTAATTGGAGTGGATAGTGGTGCCATGACAGGTTTTCTCTATGTGTTTCAATGGAGAGAATTTATTTATGAAATTTATGAGGAGTTATGCGGTGCCAGGCTTACTACCAATATTGGTCGCATCGGCGGCCTCGAAAGAGATTTTTCTGAATTGGCCTGGCAAAAAATCAATACATTGTTGAAGGAGTTCCCCGAAGGCCTGAAAGAATTTGAGAACCTACTGGTGCGCAACCGGATTTTTATGGATCGTACTGTTAATTGCGGGCCAATTTCAGCAGAGCGTGCCCTTCAATATGGATTTACCGGTCCTAACCTACGGGCCGCAGGCGTTGATTATGATGTGCGGGTGATGAGCCCCTATTCTTCCTATGAAGATTTTGATTTTGTGATTCCGGTGGGAACGAACGGTGATACCTATGATCGCTTTATGGTGCGGGAAAGGGAAATGTGGGAAAGTCTGAGCATCATTCGTCAGGCTATTGAAAAGCTGGATGCCCTGCCTGATAAATCATCCATTCATGCTGATGTTCCTGAATTATACCTGCCACCCAAAGAAGATGTGTATAATACCATGGAAGGTCTTATCTGGCATTTCAAAATTGTGATGGGCGAAACTTCAATACCCAAAGGGGAGGTGTATCATTGTGTGGAAGGAGGAAACGGGGAATTGGGCTTTTATCTGATCAGTGACGGTGGCCGGACCCCTTACAGGTTGCATTTCCGCCGTCCCTGTTTTATCTATTATCAGGCTTACCCCGAAATGATAAAAGGGTCTATGCTGAGCGATGCCATATTGACTATGAGTTCTATGAATGTAATTGCAGGCGAACTCGATGCCTGATGTATATGCTGGTTAATAAATTCACCGACTAAAGAAAGATGAGCGATCAAAAGGAAATAAAGTTCAGCGATGAAGCGCTGGCCCTGATAGATAAGATGGTGAAACGCTATCCGGAGGGAAAGCAAAAGTCGGCATTGCTGCCGGTTTTGCATCTCGCGCAGGCGGAATTCGGAGGTTGGTTAAGCGCACCGGTGATGGATTATGTTGCCTCCGTACTCAGGATTCAGCCTATCGAAGTGTATGAAGTCGCCTCTTTTTATACGATGTTTAACCTGAAGCCGGTAGGCAAATGTGTGCTGGAAGTATGCCGTACCGGTCCTTGCTGGCTCATGGGGGCAGAAGACCTGGTAAAATACCTGGAGAAGAAATTGGGCATCAGGGAAGGTGAAACGTCGGCGGATGGTATGTTTACCCTGAAAACCGTGGAATGCCTCGCCTCCTGCGGCACTGCGCCAATGATGCAGGTGGGCGAAAAGTATCACGAGAGTCTGACACTCGAAAAAGTGGATGCTATTCTCGATGCTTATCAATCAACAGTTAAAGAACCGGTTTCGCACTGGGCAAAAGATAAAATCAAGTCCTGAGCCTGTTTTCAGGAACTAAACAAATAGATATGGGAAGAAAACTTCTCACAGAACATATAAACGTACCGGGCATACGAAACCTTGAAACGTACCGCCGGATGGGGGGGTATTCCACCCTTCAGAAAGCACTTGGTATGAAGGCGGAAGATATTGTGGAGGAAGTGAAAAAATCGGGCCTTCGCGGTCGTGGAGGTGCCGGATTTCCTACCGGAATGAAATGGAGTTTCCTTGCGAAGCCGGAAGGGGTACCTCGCTATCTGGTGTGTAATGCGGATGAAAGTGAACCCGGAACATTTAAGGACCGCTATATGATGGAGCGGATTCCACACTTGCTGATAGAGGGTATGGCCATCGGAAGTTTCGCGCTGGGATGCCGTACTTCCTACATCTATATACGCGGTGAACTGATGTATGTGTACCATATCCTGCAAAACGCGATTGATGAGGCGTATGCAGCAGGTCTGCTGGGAAAAAACGTAATGGGCACAGGTTGGGATTTCGATCTCTTTGTTCAGTGTGGCGGTGGTGCCTATATCTGCGGTGAAGAAACTGCCCTTATAGAATCTCTTGAAGGAAAACGTGGAAATCCGCGGATTAAGCCGCCTTTCCCCGCAATAAAAGGGCTCTGGGGTTGCCCCACAGTGGTTAATAATGTGGAAAGTATCATGGCGGTAGTGCCTATAGTTAGAGATGGCGGTGATGCATACGCACAGATTGGTGTCGGGAAAAGTACGGGCACCAAACTGATTTCTGCCTGCGGCCACCTGAAAAAGCCCGGTGTTTATGAAATCGAACTGGGTGTTCCGGTGGAAGAGTTTATTTATTCCGATGCTTATTGCGGAGGTATTCGCAACGATAAAAAACTGAAAGCAGTAGTGGCCGGAGGTTCTTCGGTACCCATATTGCCGGCAGAATTGATTTTAAAGACCGCAGCCGGTGAACCGCGCCTCATGAGTTATGAGTCTTTGGCAGAGGGTGGATTTGCCACTGGTACCATGCTGGGTTCGGGTGGATTTATCGCCATGGATGAAGATACCAGCATTGTCAAAAACCTCTGGACATTTACCCGTTTCTACCACCATGAAAGTTGCGGACAATGCAGCCCTTGCAGGGAAGGAACCGGATGGATGGAGAAAATATTACATAAAATCCTGGATGGCCATGGAACACTGGCGGATGTTGATCTCCTCTGGGACATACAGTCAAAAATTGAAGGGAAAACAATATGTCCGCTGGGAGATGCAGCCGCTTGGCCTGTTGCCAGTGCCATCCGGCATTTTCGGGCGGAATTTGAAGAATATGTCAGTAACCCGGGTGCCATTACTCCCGATCACCATTATTACAGGGTTAATAATCTAAGCCCGGAATCAGTTTAAGAAAGACACTATGCCGAAAGTTACCATCGACGGTCATACCATAGACGTGCCTGAGGGTACTACCATCCTGCAGGCAGCCCGCATGATAGGAGGGGAGGTTGCTCCCCCTGCCATGTGTTATTATTCAAAACTAAAAACAAGCGGAGGCTATTGCCGAACCTGTATCGTAAAAGTGACCAAAGGATCTGAAAAAGATCCGCGACCCATGCCTAAGCCGGTGGCCTCCTGCCGTACCACGGTAATGGATGGTATGGAAGTGCAAAATAAGACTGCTCCTGATCTGCTGGAAGCCCGTAAAGGAGTAGTGGAGTTCCTCCTCATCAATCACCCGCTCGATTGTCCGGTGTGTGATCAGGCCGGAGAATGTCACTTGCAGGACCTCAGCTATGAACATGGCCTCGCCACTTCGCGCTATGAATTTAAGCGCCGTGAGTTTGAAAAAAAGGATTTCGGAGATACAATTAAGTTGCATATGACCCGCTGTATTTTATGTTATCGATGTGTAAAAGTGGCCGAGCAGGTTTGCGACACACGGGTGCATGGTGTGATCAACCGGGGAGATGTAGCGGAAATAAGTACTTACATCGAAAAAGCAGTGGATAAGGATTTTAGTGGCAATATGATAGACGTATGTCCCGTAGGTGCGCTTACCGACAAGACATTCCGCTTTAAAAGCAGGGTGTGGTTCACAAAACCTGTGGATGCCCATCGCGAATGCACAAAGTGCTGTGGCCGTGCAGTGCTTTATCTGAGTGGCAATGATGTGCTGCGTGTCTCAGCCAGAAAGGATAAGTGGGGAGAAGTGGAAGATGCCCCTGACGGATCACCGGGATGGCTCTGCAATGAATGCAGGTTCGAAAAAAAAGATGTGAAAAACTGGGTTGTCGAAGGTCCACGGAATATTGACAGGCATTCGGTAATATCCCAGAATAAATACCTGACTATAAAGAATCTGAAAATTGATGTATCTAATCAGAAACAGATCCAGGAAAAAGCACACAACTAGTTATACATTCAGATAGCACCTTATAAATCATCATGGAATTTATTATAGTAAAATTTGTTCTGGTAGTTGTGGTTTTCCTTGTTTCGCTTGGCGTGGCTGCCTACAGCACCTACGCTGAGCGCAAAATCGCTGCATTTCTGCAGGACAGGGTAGGCCCCGACCGTGCCGGCCCCTTCGGTTTACTCCAGCCGCTTGCCGATGGAGTAAAGATGTTTATGAAGGAGGAAATCATCCCTACCAATGCCGACAAAGGCCTCTTTATCCTGGGCCCGTCCATCATGATGATGACAGCGTGTATGACAGGGGTGGTGATTCCCTGGGGTGATTCACTTATTATCAATGGCAGTGAATATTCCTTGCAGATTACCGATGTCAACATCGGAATCTTATACGTTTTTGGGGTGGTTAGTATTGGAGTTTATGGAATCATGATCGGCGGCTGGGCATCCAATAATAAGTATTCCCTCATGGGTGCCATCCGTGCTTCTTCACAAATGATCAGCTATGAACTTGCCATGGGCCTTTCTATCATTGCTCTGGTCATGACTACCGGTACACTGAGTATCCGCGAAATTGTTGAACAGCAACATGGAATTCACTGGAATGTATTTTTCCAGCCCCTGGGTTTCCTTTTGTTTATTGTTTGTGCCTTCGCTGAATGTAACCGTACCCCATTTGACTTGCCCGAGTGTGAAACAGAACTGGTAGGCGGTTATCATACAGAGTACAGTTCGATGAAACTGGGATTTTATCTGTTTGCAGAGTATATCAATATGTTTATCTCATCAGCAATCATCGCCTCCTTGTATTTCGGAGGATATAACTTCCCCTTTATCGATCAGCTGGGATTGTCGCATAATATGCTCAGCCTCCTGGGTACCCTGATCTTCTTCGGAAAAGTCTTCTTCTTTATCTTCTTCTTTATGTGGATAAGGTGGACAATTCCCCGTTTCCGTTATGACCAGCTCATGCACCTGGGGTGGAGAATCATGATACCCCTGGCCTTGATAAATATTCTTCTTACCGCGGGTTTCGTCCTCTGGAAAAACGGACAATTGTTGTAAATGAAAAAATGAAATTGTAAAACCGGATAAATCAGCGCCCTTTTCTCCTCTGTAATTGGCGTTTGTTGGTTTCAAAATAAATAGCATTCATGCAACTCACAAACAGGTCACAAGTAGTCGTTAAAAAGCAGATGACGTTTCTGGAGCGTATGTATTTGCCTGCAATTTTCAGCGGATTGGCGATAACCATTAAACATCTTTTCAAGAAACGTGCAACCGTTAAATATCCTGAAGAAATCCGTCCGGTTTCCGCGGTTTACCGGGGATGGCATGTGTTGAAAAGAGATGAACAGGGCAGGGAAAACTGCACTGCCTGCGGATTATGCGCGGTTGCCTGCCCGGCAGAAGCTATCACCATGACCGCTGCCGAAAGGAAAAAAGGGGAAGAGCACTTGTACAGGGAGGAGAAGTATGCCGCTGTTTATGAAATCAATATGCTTCGGTGTATCTTTTGCGGTTTGTGTGAAGAAGCATGTCCTAAGGAGGCCATCTTCCTGACAGACAGACTGGTGCCTTCTGATTATGTCAGAAAAAACTTCATCTTTGGGAAAGATAAATTGGTAGAAGGAACCAGCCCTGAAACCAGGATAGATATCAGTAAAAGAACGAATGCGCACAGGAAGCCATAAGTTTCTTTTGCCAAGCCTTAGAATGTATTAATTTCGCCTCCCGTTATTCACCCATAAATTTGAACCCCTCCTTACCCTTTATGACCCTGGCAACACTCTCGGTGTTTAGTGCACTGATGGTGGTTCTTTCGCGAAAACCGGTTCATAGCGTTTTGTATCTTATTTTTTGCTTCTTTACCATTGGCGCTCATTACCTGCTTCTGAATGCTCAGTTTCTGTTTGCCGTTCATATCATTGTTTATGCCGGCGCTATTATGGTGTTGTTCCTGTTCTCGCTAATGTTTATTAATATGAACCGTGAGGCGGAACCGGTCAAAAGTAATTTGCTTAAAATGATTGTCACAGTGGTTGCCGGCTGTCTCCTGCTTGTGCTCACTACCACTGTTACCGATACCCGCGATAGTCTGCCTGCCCCCTCATCCAATACGGAAATTGGCACCGTAGCCAACCTGGGGAAGGCGCTCTACGGGGATTATGTGCTTCCCTTCGAAATTACATCCATACTGCTGCTCTCCGCAATGGTGGGTGCCGTAGTGTTGGGTAAAAAAATGAAAGACTAAAGGCAACACATGGAAACCAATCTGAATCATGTACCTGTTGAACAGTATCTCGGTCTTGCCTCGATATTGTTTTGCATTGGTATACTGGGGGTGCTGATACGAAGAAACGCGATCATTGTGTTTATGTGTATTGAACTTATGCTGAATGCTGTTAACCTGCTGCTTACTACATTTTCTACCCTGCATGGAGATGCCGGCGGACAGGTAATGGTGTTCTTCATCATGGCCGTGGCCGCTGCTGAAGTGGCGGTAGGGCTTGCCATTCTCGTCATGATTTATAATAATATCAAAACGGTTGATATAAACGAGTTAAATAAATTGAAGTGGTGAGTGTCGCCACAATGTAATGATACTTATGCATCAGTTCGCCTGGCTTATTCCCGCTCTCCCTTTATTAGGATTTATCCTGATCGGGGTTCTGAATAAGCGACTCCCTGTAGTTCTCAGTGGATCCATTGCCAGTGCAACGGTATTCATCTCATTCCTGATTTCGGTCGCTTACTTTTTTGATGTCAGGGATCCTGCTTTCATTCCGGAGAGAATTGTTTTGTTTGACTGGATAACGGTAGGGGATCTTAAAATTGACTTTTCATTTTTGATTGACCGCCTTTCTGTGATCATGCTCCTTGTAGTTACCGGCGTGGGTACACTGATACATATTTATTCAATAGGATATATGCATCATGAACCGGATCATCCACGGTTTTTTGCCTATCTCAATTTATTTGTGTTTTTCATGCTTTTACTGGTACTCGGCTCTAATTATATAGTAATGTTTGCCGGCTGGGAGGGAGTAGGTCTTTGTTCGTACCTTCTTATTGGATTCTGGTTTAAAAATATTGAATACAGCAAGGCTGCCAAAAAAGCATTCGTCATGAATCGTATTGGTGACCTTGGATTTTTACTGGGCGTGTTCCTGATCTTCACAACTTTCGGTAGTGTGGCCTTTAAGGAGGTGTTTGAAGGGGCTGAAAATTTTGGAACTGATAACCCGGCTATCATCGCTATTTGCCTCCTGCTTTTTGTTGGAGCGGTGGGTAAGAGTGCTCAGATACCTCTGTTTACCTGGTTGCCGGATGCCATGGCAGGGCCTACTCCGGTTTCGGCGCTCATCCATGCAGCCACCATGGTTACAGCCGGTATTTACATGGTGGTGCGTTCAAATATTTTGTTTGCGCTCGCGCCCTTTGCTTCGCAGATTGTGGCCATAATTGGACTTGCAACGGCATTTTTTGCAGCTACCATCGGTCTCCGGCAAAATGATATTAAAAAAGTGCTCGCCTATTCAACAGTAAGTCAGTTAGGGTATATGTTCGTTGCCCTGGGTGTTGGTGCTTTTGATACGGCCTTATTTCATGTAGTTACCCATGCCTTTTTTAAGGCGCTCCTGTTCCTGGCCGCCGGATCGGTAATCCATGCCATGAGCGGTGAACAGGATATTCGCAGGATGGGTAATCTCAAGGGTAAATTACCCGTAACTCACCTGACATTTCTCATCGGCACCCTTGCCATTTCCGGAATTCCCCCGTTTGCAGGTTTCTTCTCCAAAGATGAAATTATTGCAGCGTCATTCGGGTATTCCATGCCAATGTTTTTTATACTTTCTCTTACATCTGTTCTCACAGCAGTGTATATGTTCCGCCTTTACTGGCTGGTATTTTACGGAGATTTCCGGGGGTCCGAACACCAACAGGCACATTTACATGAGTCGCCGGCAAACATGACGATTCCGTTAATTATACTTGCTTTCCTGTCCACAGCAGGCGGTTTTTTAGGGATGCCTGAAATCTTTTATCCGGATCATTTTTTCAGTGAATTCCTGGCGCCGGTTATATGGAAAGAGGGGGGGGGCCATGTTTCACACACTTTTGAGTATATGCTGATTACCGTATCCATCGTGGTGCTGGCATTGATAGTTTTCGTCACCAGAAATATCTATGTGATAAGAAAGAATGTTCCGGAGGGGGATAGCAAAATACACCCGGGCATTCCAAAGCTTCTTGCCAATAAGTATTATGTGGATGAAGCCTACGACTTGCTTGTGACAAAACCTATCGATAAACTGTCATCACTGATGTACCGGTTTTTTGAAACCGGTTTTGTGGATGCCATCGTGAATGGATCCGGTAAAGCGCTTTCAGGTTTCAGCAACTTGCTGCGTTATACGCAATCCGGATATATTGGCGGATATATTATTAGTATGGTGGTGGGAATAATTCTGATAATAGTAATAACCCTTGTTGTTTAATGGCCGGTATGCTGATCTTACTGCTACTAGTAATTCCACTGCTTACATCGGTGGGTACCCTGGCTTTCCGTAATGAATCTGTAAGGGTATATGCACTCATTGCCTCTCTTGTGCAGTTTGTGTGCACTGTTTATGTGTTTATCCAATATTCAACAGGTAATCCCGATGACTTTCTGTTGCACTATAATTGGATACCGGATCTCGGAATTTCCTTTAAAGCTGGTTTTGATGGAATAAGTATCCTCCTCGTTGGCCTCACCAATACCCTCGTTCCACTTATTATCATTTCTTCATACCGTAATAATTACAGAAACGCTGTGGTTTTTTATGGATTGATTTTGTTTATGCAGTTCGCCCTGGTGGGAGTATTCAGCGCTATGGATGGCTTTCTGTTCTATGTTTTCTGGGAACTGGCATTGATTCCCATATGGTTTATCTGTTTAATGTGGGGAGGAGAAGACCGCGTAAGAATAACCCTGAAGTTCTTTATTTATACTTTGTCAGGTTCACTGATGATGTTGCTGGGTCTTATTACACTGTATCTGAATACATCCCTGCCTCACTCATTTGATATCACTTCCTTGTACAACGCATCCACAGACGCTTCTACACAAGGATGGTTGTTCTGGTGCTTCTTTCTGGCCTTTGCCATTAAAATTCCATTGTTTCCATTTCATACCTGGCAGCCGGATACCTATACGGATGCGCCCGCCCAGGGATCCATGCTTCTTTCCGGGATCATGCTGAAGATGGGAATATTTGGAATCATGCGATGGATGCTGCCTGTTATTCCGGAGGGAATTTCTAAATGGGGAGAAACGGCCCTGGTACTTTGCACCATTAGTGTGGTGTACGCATCTGTACTGGCACTGGTGCAAAAAGATTTCAAAAGGCTGATCGCCTATTCCTCTATTGCACACGTTGGATTAATTACTGCCGGATTGTTTACATTAAATATGCAGGGACTTCAGGGAAGTATGGTACAAATGCTTGCGCATGGCGTTAATGCTATCGGTCTGTTCTTCATTGCCGACATTATTCAACGCCGGCTGAAAACACGTAATATGGATGAATTGGGGGGATTGGCAAATAATTCACCCTTGTTTACTATTTTATTTATGATCGTCCTGCTTGGTTCGGTGGCACTCCCCTTAACCAATGGTTTTGTTGGCGAGTTTCTTTTGTTAAGCAGTATTTATCAGTACAGTGGCTGGATGGCGATGGTTTGTGGATTGACGGTCATATTTGGAGCTGTTTATATGCTGAGGGCCTATCAGAAAGTTATGCTGGGAGAACAACATGCCCGGAGCGTTGAATTTACCGGACTGGCAAGGAGTGAAAAAGTGGTATTGATATCCGTAGCCGCATTGATTATTATTACCGGTATATACCCTAAACCCATAATAAGTATTGCTCAGCCTGCTCTGGAAGACTTGCTGATTCAAATTAATAATATCTATTGAAATGAATGCGCTGATCATTGTTTCCGTTCTGGGAATTATAGCCATGATGGCGGAAGTTTTTCGCTTTAAAAAGGTATTGCTTCTGTTGGTATTTCTGGGACTGGCCGCGGCGCTGACAAGTGTGGTACTTGATTGGGGTACCGATGTCAGATATTTCAATGATATGGCGTATTTTAATAATTACGCCCTGGGTTTTTCAGGTCTCCTGATTGTTATTACCCTTTTATGGCTGTTTATTGGCGGAACCTACTTTATTTCTGAAAAATCCGGTTCTGAAAATGCTTCCCTGATATTGTTCTGTCTTTCGGGTGCCATCACAATGGTTAGCTTTTCAGATCTGACCATGTTTTTTATAGGTCTGGAAATATTATCTATCAGCCTGTACGTTCTTGCTTCCACCGATAAGAAAAACCTGAAGTCTAACGAGGCGGGTATGAAGTATTTTCTGATGGGATCTTTTGCTACCGGGTTCCTTTTATTCGGAATGGCTTTGATTTATGGCGCTTGTGGAAGTTTTAATCTACAGCAAATTGGTGAAACCTTAAGTAACGGATCTGCAAGCCCGTTATTTATCCAGGTAGGTGTACTGTTGATCCTGACAGGTTTGCTTTTTAAAGTATCCGCAGTACCCTTTCACTTTTGGGCACCGGATGTATACGAAGGGGCGCCAACCCTGATTACCGCATTTATGGCTACGGTTGTTAAAACCGCTGCTTTTGCCGCTTTTTACAGGATGTTTAGTACTTGCTTTATGTCGTTTTTTGAAACTTGGGGCAGTGTTCTGGCCATATTGTCGGCAATTACAATGCTGACCGGAAATGTACTCGCTGTTTTCCAGTCAAGTTTCAAAAGAATGCTTGCCTATTCTTCCATTGCCCATGCCGGATATATGTTAATGGCCATTGCCACCATGAATGAAGTGGCTGCGGGCTCCCTCTTTTTGTATTCTACCGCTTATAGCCTGGGCAGCCTGGGCGCCTTCGCATGTTTACATGCCATAAGCCGTCATTCCGGTAGCGAAGACATATCGGCATTTAATGGTGTAGGCCGTAAACAGCCGGCTGTTGCTATCATGCTCATTATGATTATGTTTTCATTGGCCGGAATTCCTCCAATGGCCGGTTTTTTTGCGAAATATTTCCTCTTTTACGGGGTGATGGAAGCTGGGTTTATGTGGCTGCTACTGGTTGCTGTACTTTCTTCACTGATTGGGGTTTTCTATTACTTCAGAGTGATTTACGCACTTTTCAGGGAAGAATCTACTGCCAGTGAGCAGGTGGGAGTCGAAGGTGGAAGTTTGTATCTGTTGATATTTTCAGCCGTAATTTCATTGATAATTGGTATTTTTCCTGCCTGGGTTCAATCCTTAGTTGTCTGAAGTAAAATCCACCACTTAATTTATTAATTTTGATAGCTGGTTTTCCTGAGATGCTCAAGAGAAAACGTATTTGGGAATGATGATAAAATTTAATTGGCTTGTGTGGGATAAAGTGGCTTTTGTCCTTTTGGTGCTCCTGTATTCCATCTCAGGTAATCAGGTTTGCGGCAAAGGTGCAGCGGGTGAAATTTTGAAAGATAAACCACTGGTAATAACACTTACTTTCGCGCTTTCGGATTATAATGGTTTTAATGTTTCCTGCAATTCCTCTACCGATGGAGCCATCGACCTGACACCTGCCGATGGCGTGGCACCATACACTTTTATCTGGTCCAATGGTTCCACCAATGAAGATATTTCTGGATTGGCAGTCGGTACTTACACCGTTACTGTTACCGACTTTTTAGGAGAGGTCAAAACAGGTTCGGTTACCCTTACAGCTCCTCCGGTTTTAAATATAACAACCGATAGTACCCATACGGCAAGCTGCAATGGTGGGGCAGACGGTGCTGCCTTTATTACGGTGACGGGCGGGGTGGCTCCCTACAGTTATTTATGGTCAGATGGAAGCACCATTGAAGATATTTCCAATCTCTTAGCCGGCGCTTATTCGGTAACGGTTACGGATATCAATAGTTGTCAGACGCAAACTTCAGTGGATGTTTTAGAAGACCCGTCCTTGTCTTTATCCGTAACGGCTTCGGATGTCTTATGTAACGGAACTGCTACAGGCAGCATCGATCTGACGGTAACAGGCGGTACTCCCGCTTTCATATACAACTGGAGCAATGGCAGCAGTGTGGAAGACCCTGCCGGGCTTTCCGCAGGTGTTTATACAGTAACCGTTACGGATGTAAACTCTTGTACTGCTTCTACAGCGGTCACTGTAAATCAACCCCAGTCCATAATTCTTGCTTTCTCCGTAACAGATGCCTCTTGTAACGGCTCTTCTGATGGTTCCATTGACCTGACGGTAACCGGCGGTACCCCGGGTTTTTCGTTTATCTGGAGTAATGGCGGCAACAGTGAAGACCCTACCGGGCTCACCGCAGGATCCTATACTGTTACCGTTACCGATGCGAATAGCTGTACCGCTTCCACCCTTGCAACGGTGGGTGCCCCGTCCGCTATCAGCCTTTCAACCATCGTAACGGATGTAGATTGTAATGGCAGCTTTACAGGAGCTATAAACCTTACTGTGAATGGTGGTACACCGGGATTCACCTATGCCTGGAGCAATGGCAGCAGTGTTGAAGACCCTGCCGGCCTTTCAGCAGGCACCTATACCGTAACGGTAACGGATGCCAATAGCTGCACCTCCTTTGCCAACGCCACAATAGTAGAACCGGCACTCATTACATTAACAAGATCCGTTACCAATGTTTTATGCAACGGAGGCGCAAGCGGCAGTATTGATCTCAGTGTGTCAGGCGGTACCCCGGGATATTCTTACAACTGGAGCAACGGCAGTATCAATGAAGATCCCTCAGGCTTGCCTGCCGGTACTTACACGGTTACCGTTACCGATGCGAATAACTGTACCGCTACTTCGAGCGCGTCTGTCACGCAACCCGCCCTCATAGTGCTGTCATCATCAGTAACCAATGTATTGTGTAACGGGGCTGCTACAGGAGCAGTTAATCTGACAGTCACCGGTGGAACGCCCGGTTTTTCCTATCTGTGGAACAATGGGAGTACCAATGAAGATATTTCAGGTCTGGTTGCAGGTAGTTTTACTGTAACCGTTACTGATGCCAATAGCTGTACCGCTACAACAAGTGTTTCCGTGACACAGCCTGCACCACTTACTCTTACCCGAACCGTAACGGATGTATTGTGCAACGGTAATGCAACCGGTGCAGTGGACCTGAGTGTATCAGGGGGAACACCCGGCTATTCATATATCTGGAGCAACGGCAGTACCAATGAAGACCTCTCCGGTGTTTTAGCGGCAACGTATACAGTCACTGTTACAGATGCAAATAGCTGTACATCGGGTACCACCGCCACGGTGAACCAACCCACAGCCATTGGTCTTTCTACGTCCGTTACCAATGTAGTATGTAATGGAGCTGCAACGGGAGCGATCAATCTCACCGTTAACGGAGGGACAGCAGGTTATTCCTATGTGTGGAGTAATGGCGCTATTGTTCAGGATATTTCCTCTCTCATAGCGGGTACTTATACTGTTACGGTGACTGATGCCAATAACTGCACCGCTACAACTTCTGCAACGATTACTCAAAATACACTCATACAACTAAGCTTCTTTCCTGTAAGCGGTACGTGTAACGCGTCTAATGGGTCCGTAACCGTGATTCCTTCAGGTGGTAGCCCGGGATATACGTATCAGTGGAATACGGGGCAAACTTCCCAGGTAATTACAGGACTTGCTCAGGGTACCTATACCGTTACTGTTACCGATTTGCAGAGTTGTTCTGTTTCAGGAAATGTAGCTGTAAGTAATACCGGCAGCCCCCAGGCAAGTTTAACCAGCGTGGTGAATGTATCATGTAATGGAGGTAATGACGGAAGTCTCGATATTACTGTAAATAACGGTACACCATCCTATAGCTATCTATGGAGCAACGGGGCGATCACCCAGGATATTAGTGGACTCCCGGCGGGTACCTATACCGTTACAGTTACAGATCAGAATTTTTGTGTAGGTATTTACAACTTTCAGGTAACGCAACCGCAGCAGATTTCTGCACCCGGAAATATTGTGGATGTGTTGTGTAATGGAGGTAACACCGGTGCAATAAATATTACAGTGACTGGCGGTACACCTTCGTTCTCCTTCCTTTGGAGCAACGGCTCAACCACCGAAGACCAGATTAACCTGCTTGCGGGTATCTATACCGTTACAGTAACCGATGCCAACAATTGTTCTTTTATTCAGTCATATAATGTAACTGAACCTCCGTCGCTCAGTGTCAATACCTCCTCAACTCAATCCGCCTGTGGCGCAGGTACCGGTACGGCAACCGCCACCCCGGGAGGCGGAACTCCAGGCTATAGCTATTTATGGAGTAACGGAGGATTGACATCTGTAATAACCGGGCTCGCACCGGCCACCTATACGGTTACGGTTACCGATGCCAATAACTGTACTATTGTTGCAAGCGTCTCGGTAACCTCCGCAAATTCGCCTCAGATCAATAATGCAGTGATTGTTCCGGCAACCTGTAATGGTAGTACTGATGGTGCTGTTAATATAACGGTTTCGGGCGGCACACCCGCATATTCCTACCTGTGGAGTAACGGAGCTGTCACGCAGGACATTTCCGGATTGGCGGCCGGCATTTATACTGTTACGGTACAGGATGTGAATAATTGCAATACTTCCGCATCTTATCAGGTTACTCAGCCTGCACCTGTAGCATCAACCGCTTTAATAGTTGATGTACTGTGTAACGGCAATTCAACAGGAAGCATTGATATTTCCGCATCAGGAGGAAATGGTACTTACGGTTTTTTGTGGAGTAATGGAGCCTTAACGGAAGATATCAGCGGATTAGCTGCAGGCACCTATACCGTTACGATTACGGATATAATTGGCTGTACCGGTATAAGTCAGTATAGCGTAACGCAAGCTACTTTTATCGCCTTCGGCCCGGTAATAACTGATCCATTATGCAATGGAGATGCAACAGGAAGCATTGACCTCAACATGAGTGGTGGTACCCCGCCCTTTACTTTTCTTTGGAGTAATGGCTTTACCGGCGAGGATCCCACAGGGCTCATTGCAGGAGTATACGTAGTAACTGTAACGGATATTAATGCATGTACCCGTTCTAGGAACTTTCTTGTTTCTGACCCTCCCGCAATCAGCGCGTCTGTAAGTACAGGCTCTTCTTCCTGCGGTGCCAATACCGGAAGCGCGTCTGTGATTGCCAGTGGAGGAACCGGATCTCTTAACTACCTGTGGAGCAATGGTGCTGTAACAGGTACGATTTCAGGACTTGCAGCCGGTACCTATACAGTAACGGTTACCGATGGCAATCTTTGTTCAGTCAGCGCCACAGGTATTGTACAGTCAGCTGTGAATCCGGCTATCAGTAATGTGGTAATTGACAGTGTCAGTTGCAATGGTGGAAATGATGGCGCTATCAATATTACCGTCATATCCGGCACAATCCCCTATTTATTTCAATGGAGTAATGGCCAGTCTACAGAAGATATCGCTTCCTTGTTCGCCGGCGTATATACGGTGACCGTTACCGACCAGAATAATTGTACGGCCAGCGCAAGCTATACGGTGAATGAACCGGATACCCTGCAGGCTTCCTTTACACAAACTCCTGCTGCCTGCGGGCTGCCCAATGGGTCCATGACAGTGCAGGTAACGGGAGGTATATCACCTTTCAGCTACCTATGGTCGACCGGAGGCTTAACCAATGGTGTTTTCAATGTGGCGTCAGGCACTTATACGGTGAGCGTTACAGATGCGAACAACTGTACGGCGCAGTTTTCATCGGTTTTGTCCGGGACCACGGCTCCCGTTATTGACAGCAGCGATGTGCAGGCATTGTTGTGTAACGGAGATTCTAGCGGCGCCATTACCCTTTATGTCAGCGGTGGAACAACCCCTGTAACTTTCTTATGGTCTAACGGTGATGTATCACAGAATATTTCAGGATTGTCTGCAGGAAATTATACCGTGACCATCAGCGATGCGGCCGGGTGTACCATTACACAGTCATTTACAGTAACCCAACCTGCAAATTTGTTGTCGCCTATGACCACGCAGCCCTCATTCTGCGGACAGGCAACAGGTGTGGCAACGGCCAATCCCTCCGGAGGGACCCCACCCTATACATACCTGTGGACCAACGGACAGACAACTCAATCCATCTCTTCATTATCAGCAGGTACCTATGGTGTAACTGTGACCGATGCCAATGGTTGTACGCGGCGCCGGAATGCGGTGGTTACCCTCTCGAACGGGCCTGTAATTAGCCTTGTTGCCCAGCAGGAAGTGGCCTGCCCCGGTGGGTCGGATGGAAGTATTGATATCAGTGTAACAGGAGGTATTGCTCCGTATTCCTACCAGTGGTCACAGGGCAGTACGCAGCAGGATATATCAGGATTGCCTGCCGGAATTTATACTGTGTTGGTTACCGACAGTACACTGTGTTCAGATTCAGCTGTATTTATAATTACGGAACCTCCGCCTTTTTCAATAGTATCTGTCATTCAGAATACATCATGTGGTCTGTCCAACGGATCTGTAAGTCTTACTGTTTCAGGGGCAACACCTTCGTATACGTACTTATGGTCAGGTGGTCAGACAACTGCTTCGGTTTCGGGACTTGCCAGCGGTACATATACCGTTACTGTGACCGATGCCGGTTTATGCGATACTATCCTGAGCTACCAGATAAACGCATTGCCGGGACCTTCTCTCGCCCTGGATTCGGTCAGAAATGTACGTTGCTTCGGGGCCTCCACTGGACGAATTTTTATTTCTGTGAACAATGGTACCACGCCATTTTCTTTCCTTTGGAATGATGGCAATACCAACGAAGACAGGCTGGGGCTGGTTGCCGGCACCTACACGGTTACCGTAACAGATGCCGGAAACTGTACTTCAACATTAAGTGTGACCATTACACAGAACACACAGATCACGGCTTCCTTTGTTACTCAATCCGCTTCATGTAACCAGGCAAATGGAAGTGCCACCGTGACGCCGGGAGGTGGAGTAGGGCCTTACTCGCTTCTATGGGAAACCGGAAACACGGCAGCTTCCATTACAGGGGTTGCCGCAGGTGTTTATGCCGTTACCATTACCGATGACCTCGGCTGTCAGTATGTGGATTCTGTTACTATTAATAATACGGGAGCTCCTGTGATTGCGTTGCAGAACCAATCTCAGCCATTGTGTTTTGGTAATGCCAACGGCACACTGACAGTGAGTATTACCGGCGGCACTCCCTTTTATACCCTCCTCTGGTCAAATGGTGACAGCGGTTTTACCGCTGATTCCTTATCCGCGGGAGTGTATACCGTTACAGTAACGGATGGCCTGGGTTGTACCGCCATTCAATCCTTTACATTGGGACAGCCCTCCGCCTTATCTCTGCAAATGCAGTCAACCGGTGCCTATTGCGGCCAGGCGAATGGTACAGTTACAGTTGTCGCTACAGGGGGAACAGCTACTTATACCTATTTATGGTCAACAGGTGCCACTACTTCACTGTTAAACGGGGTTTCATCCGGATTATACACCGTGACAATTACCGATCAGAATTTATGTACCAGACAGGATACCATTCGTGTGCAATCCATCAACGGGCCTCAGTTAAATGTTGCGCAGGTGACCAATGTAGCCTGTTTCGGTCAGTCAACAGGAGCTATAAATATTTCCGTTAGCGGAGGTACCTCTCCGTTACAATATGTATGGTCATCGGGCCAGCAAACACAGGACATCAATGCTGTTCCTGCCGGGAACTATTCTTTGATCGTTACTGATTCCGCGGGTTGCAGGGATACCGCATTTGTGATCATTTCAGAACCAGCTGAACTGCTGATACAAACTGTGGTGGTGGATGCTTCCTGCGGTAATGCAAACGGATCGGCAGTAGCAAGTACTAGCGGAGGAGTGCCGGGTTATAATTACCTCTGGTCAACAGGAGCTGTTGTGGATTCCATTGTCAATGTTCCTGCCGGTACATACACCGTTACAGTTACGGATGCAAACGCCTGCACGAAGCAGCAAACAGTTATTATAAATAATATTAACGGCCCTGCTGCCAGCCTGGTGAGTATGACGCCCGCAAGTTGCCCCGGCGACAGCACAGGGCAGTTGCTGGTAGATGTGCTTTTTGGAACACCACCTTTTACCTTCTTATGGAGCGATGGAGCAGTCAGCCAGAATCTCCTGAATGTTAACGCTGGTATTTATACCCTTACAATAACAGATGCGAATGGCTGTATCAGTTTTTTTACGGATACCATTACCGAGCCTTTGCCAATACAAACCAGTGCGGTAATCACCCATCCGAGTTGTAATAACGCCAATGGAATTATTGTAGTACAGGGCAGTGGCGGCACTGCCGGATATACTTATTTATGGTCAACCGGTAACGCCTCGTCAACAATTTCCGGATTAAATACGGGAATATATACAGTAACCATTACAGACGCTGCATCATGTGTTTACGATACCAGTTTTAGTATAGTCAACACCGGTGTACCATTGCTGAGCCTGCTTACTGTTGATAGTGTCAGCTGTTTTGGCCAGTCGGATGGATCTATAGACATTGACGTTAGTGGCGGCGTGGCACCTTATATATATACATGGGTAAATACCAGTCAAACCACACAAGACGTATCGAATTTGAGCGCGGGGAATTATTCCGTCATTGTAACAGATTTTGAAGGGTGTACCGCCAGCCAGGCATTCACGGTATTCCAGCCACAACAGTTGGTGTTGTCATTTCCATTAGTGGTCAACGCTGCTTGTGGGCAGGCGAATGGATCAGTACAGGTGAGCCCTGCGGGAGGCATACCCGGCTACACCTATCTCTGGTCGAATGGAAGTGTTGATGATTCATTGATTAACCTCGCGGCCGGCAGCTATACGGTAACTGTGACCGATAGTAAGGGATGTTCGGTTACCGATATCGCCAACATCAGCAATATTTCCGGTCCTACCATTCTCAGTGTGGATTCTAACAATATTACGTGCAACGGTGGATTTGACGGATCCATAACAATTTCAGCTACCGGTGTATCGCTTCCTTTGATCTACTCCTGGTCAGGCTTGCCCGATACAGATTCATCTGTCACCAATCTGTCACAGGGATCCTATACTGTTACCATTACCGATGCGAACGGATGTACAACTACAACAGCAGTTACA
>CAZHSC010000057.1:0-22427 GCA_964534995.1 uncultured Bifidobacterium sp. | reverse complement strand
GTCATCCATTTACAGCCTGAAGCCCAGCGCCTGCTAACGGAATATCGCTGGCCCGGAAATGTAAGGCAACTTAAAAATGTAACGGAACAACTTTCGATCCTCGAACAAAAAAAGGAGATTACGGCTGAAACCCTGTTGAAATACCTGCCGGCAGAAAATGGAAAATCATTGCCGGTAGTGCTGCGTGATGAAATAAAAGGAAGCGGCGACTTCAGTGAAAGGGAGTTGTTGTACAAGGTACTCTTCGACATGAAAAAAGACCTCACCGAACTGAAGAAGGTGGTTGCCACCATCATGAGCAATGGCCCGGTCAGTATTCAGGAGGAGGATACTTTTGAACGAGACCATTACAGAAAGGAAGAGCCACGCATTATTGAAACACAACCGGGAGTAACTATCTCCACCAAACCCCTGAAGATTGAGCCCCATGAAGAACTTGAAGACGAATCACTTTCTCTCTCTGATAAAGAAAAGGAAATGATACGCAAAGCCCTGGAAAAGTATAAGGGTAAACGCAAAGAAGCCGCCAGAGAATTGGGGATATCCGAAAGGACCTTATACCGGAAAATTAACGAATATCAGATTAAAGGATGAAAAATAAAGGCCTGATTTTCCTTTTCCTGTTTCTACTTTCCTGTACAGGATGTGGTGTATATTCTTTTACAGGTGCTTCCATTTCGCCGGATGTAAAAACATTTTCGGTTCAATACTTTCAAAACAGGGCCTCCCTGGTGCAGCCAACCCTGAGCCAGACATTTACTGAAAAATTAAAAGAAAGGTTTATTTCACAAACAAATCTGAGGTTAGTCGACAACGACGGCGACCTGCAGTTTGAAGGATACATCAGCGATTATAAGGCGATTCCGGTCGCCATTCAGGGAACCCAAACAGCCGCTTTAAACCGGTTAACCATCAGTGTATTGGTGAAATTCACAAATACAAAGGATGACAAACAGAATTTTGAGACTACTTTTACACGTTACGCGGATTACGACAGCAGAAAAAGTCTTTCGGAAGAAGAACTGGCCTTGATTGAAGAAATAAACCGTCAATTGGTGGATGATGTTTTTAATAAATCCGTGAGTAACTGGTAATGACAAAAGAACAATTCTTTGAACTCATCAGAAAACCGGACGAAGCAAAGTTGCTTGCTCCTGAGGCCATCTCCTCTTTACTGAATCAGTTTCCGTATTGCCAGCCTTTGCGATATCTTTATCTGAAGCAATTACGCGACCAGGAAAGCGTGCATTATTCCCAGCAACTGAAAATTACTTCAGCCTATGCACCCGACAGAAGACGGCTTTTTCAGTTGATTCATCAACAGCCGGCATTAGGCAACGTACTTTCACTTGATTACCATGACGCGGCTCCCGAGTCTGAGACAGCAGTGGAAACAACTGTTGATAGGGTTGAAAACAATGCAACCGGCAACGACCTGTCAGATGACCTGCTGCAAACAAATTACCTGTCATCTATACACCCTTCTGAAGAGGAAACTGTAAATATTGACAATCACCCGTCAGACCAACCGGAACAGGAGGCGGCGACTATCCCTCAGGAAACTGTATCGGCAAATGATATCGTTACGCAACGCTTGAAAGAACTGGGTCTCTGGACCGGGGAAAGTTCATCAACACCGGAGATTGGCATAAACAGTAATGACCGGGATGTTGACACTGCTGTGGAAACGGAAGAAGAAACAATAACGGTTCCGGAACCGGTAGTTGAGATGCAGCAATTCAGCCTCCCCCCTTCAAGTTTTGTTGTATCCTTATCTGAAAATGAGGAAAACGCAAAAGAAGAAATAAAAGAAAAAGATATAGAAGAAGAAATTTCCGGGAGAGGCGACACTGCATCCGTAATGGAATTACTGGTACCGGAAAATAAAGTGACCGAAAAGCAGGATCTTGTACTGGAAGAAAGTGATCCCCTGGATGAAATTATCAGGGAAAGCCTCTTAGAAGTTAAAAACAGAAATGCAGATTATTTCAGTGAGGCGTTGACGGATCAGCCAGCTTTAGAAAATGATAAGCCTCTTGAAATAATTCCCGGTAATAGCTCTGTAACAGATGAAACCCGCCAAACTAACGGAAACATAGCCGGCCGGGAACAGCCTGAAACAGGAGAACCGTATACCACACACGTAAGAGAAATACATTCTTTTACAGAATGGCTGAATATTAATAAAGGGATTCCGCCTGAAAGTAAACCGGATGCAGTTGAAAAGGAAGAAATTCTCAATGCGCCTACTCCCCCCGTACCGGTAGCAGACAGTGAGAAGCATGTTTCCCATGAACCTGCCTCCCCTGCTTCAAACACTTCTGATGCATCAAACCCGCCCATTCTTTCTGCCACACGGGTAATAAATATTGATAAAGAAATCCCCTCTGTAACAGGAGAGAGGCTTGCGCCCAAAATAATCTACCGGAAATCTGAAGGTGGTACAAAAACCCAACCTTTAAGCCCTGAAAAGGATCATACTGAAAAGCCTGTAAATGCAGGTTTAACAGCAACGGATATCGGTGCAACCCTTCCAACTCCGGCTGTTCCCTTGTTTAAGTCTCCTGCCCCTGAATTTCCGGAACAGAAAATTAACGACCCTGTCGGTAAAAATGAAGATAGCGGGTTAATTCCCCCCAAAAAACCAATTCCCGAACCCTGGCAAGTGGAAACGGATCCGCCCAAGCCAAAACAATCGACTAAAGAGCTGATTGACAAATTTATAAAGCAAGAACCCAGAATTACTCCGGCAAAAAGTACCTTTTATAGTCCGGTTAACATGGCGAGGAAAAGTGTTCAGGAACCAGACGATATAGTGAGCGAAACGCTGGCCGGAATTTATGCCCGCCAAGGTAACTTTCAGAAAGCCATTCATTTTTATGAAAAATTAAGCTTGAAATTCCCCGAAAAAAGCCGTTACTTTGCAGCCCTCATTGAAGAATTAAAGAAAAAAATAAATTCCTGAGTTTCACTTATGTTCACACTTATTGTCATCCTTCTGATCATTGTTAGCTTCCTGCTTGGCATTGTAGTATTGGTTCAAAATTCAAAAGGTGGCGGCCTTGCTTCCGGCTTTGCCTCATCCAACCAAATAATGGGGGTTAGAAAAACCACCGACTTTCTTGAAAAATTAACCTGGGGCTTCGCCATCTCTATGCTCGTATTGGCCATGATAGGCAATTTTGTACTGCCCAAAAATTCCGGTAAAACGAACGCATCCGTGATTGAAGAGCAAATTCAAAATACGCCTGTTCCATCTGCTCCTGCACCTACAGCTCCGGGAGGAGCGGCTCCGGCCGGTGGCCAGGCTCAGCCCGCTCCGGCACCTGCACAGTAAAATATCAGACACTGACAGCTTGTCCTTGCTGCTGTCAGAAAAATGCTGTCAGATTCTTCCAACAGGAAAATATGACAGCATTTTTTATTGATTCTCCGATTGGCATAATAGATGCTATCGCGCTGTCGGAAATTGTTTCCATCAACATTCATTTAATATAAACCTAAATAAACTCAAGTAACATGAGCAAAGTAAGTATCAAGCCATTAGCTGACCGCGTGATCGTTGAAGTATCACCGGCTGAAGAAAAAACCGCCAGCGGTATTATTATTCCGGATACCGCGAAGGAAAAACCTCAAAAAGGGACAGTAATTGCTGTAGGAAACGGTAAAAAGGATGAGCCATTGACAGTAAAAGTAGGCGATACCGTATTGTATGGTAAATATGCCGGTACCGAAATTACTGTGGATGGCAAGGAACTACTCATCATGCGTGAGTCTGACATATTCGCTGTTATTTAATCAACCCCATTTAAAAACACTTAAAATCTGATAGAAACCATGGCAAAAGAAATTTCATTTAATCTGGAAGCGCGCGACGCATTAAAACGTGGTGTTGACGCATTAGCAAATGCAGTAAAAGTAACACTGGGTCCCAAAGGACGTAATGTTATTATTGATAAAAAATATGGTGCACCCAGCATCACCAAAGACGGTGTTACTGTAGCGAAAGAAATAGAACTGAAAAACCCTATCGAGAATATGGGTGCTCAGATGTTGAAAGAAGTAGCCTCAAAAACTGCCGATGTAGCCGGTGATGGTACTACCACTGCCACCGTTCTTGCCCAGGCTATTGTTACTGCCGGTTTAAAGAACGTGGCTGCAGGTGCCAATCCGATGGACTTGAAGCGCGGTATTGACAAAGCTGTGATCTCTGTGGTTGAAACCTTGAAAAAAATGAGTAAGAGTGTTGGTGACGACAATCAAAAAATTGAACAGGTGGCCACCATCTCTGCCAACAACGATCAGGAAATCGGAAAGCTGATTGCTGAAGCCATGAATAAAGTGAAGAAGGAAGGTGTTATCACCGTTGAGGAAGCGAAGGGTACTGAAACTACCGTTACTGTGGTGGAAGGTATGCAATTCGACCGCGGATACATCAGCCCTTACTTTGTAACCAATGCGGATAAAATGGAAGCGGTACTTGAAAATCCATACATCCTGCTTTACGATAAAAAGATCAGCAACATGAAAGAATTGTTGCCTGTGCTGGAAAAGGTGGTGCAAACAGGCCGTCCAATGCTGATCATTTCTGAAGATGTAGATGGTGAAGCCCTGGCTACCCTCGTTGTTAACAAACTGCGTGGTTCGCTTAAAATTGCCGCTGTAAAAGCGCCCGGCTTTGGCGACCGTCGCAAAGCCATGATGGAAGATATCGCCATTCTTACCGGCGGAACAGTAATCAGCGAAGAGCGTGGTTTCAAACTGGATGCTGCTGATCTTACCTTCCTTGGTAAAGCCGAAAAAGTAACCATTGACAAGGACAATTCAACCATCGTGAATGGTGCCGGTGCAAAAGCCGATATTACTGCCCGCGTCAACCAGATCAAAGCGCAGATCGAAACAACTACCAGCGATTATGACAAAGAAAAACTGCAAGAGCGTCTGGCCAAATTAGCTGGCGGCGTTGCTGTACTTTACGTAGGTGCCGCTACAGAAGTGGAGATGAAAGAGAAGAAAGACCGTGTTGACGATGCATTGCACGCTACCCGTGCTGCAGTGGAAGAAGGTATCATCCCCGGTGGCGGTGTGGCGTATATCCGTTGTATCTCCACACTCGAAAAACTGAAGGGCATCAACGAAGATGAAACTACCGGTATCGGCATTGTAAAACGCGCTCTTGAAGAACCACTTCGTCAGATTGTTGAAAATGCAGGTAGCGAAGGTTCTATCATCGTTCAGAAAGTGAAAGAAGGTAAGGACGATTTCGGTTACAATGCACGTACCGATGTGTACGAGAACATGATGAAAGCCGGAGTCATCGACCCGACTAAAGTAACGCGTGTAGCCCTTGAAAATGCTGCATCCATCGCCGGTATGCTCCTCACTACGGAGTGCGTACTGAGTGAAATTAAAGAAGATAAACCCGCTATGCCTGCTATGCCGGGTGGCGGAATGGAAGGAATGTATTAATATCCTCCACACTATAAAGAAGGGGCTGTCTCAAAAGGACGGCCTCTTTTTTTATGAATTTTATATGATAAACAGGAGTATTGGTTCGTTGTTAACCAATGGCTTTTTAATAGATGTGGACCCCAATGGTGTCCTTGCCCTTCGCCAGCAGGAACTCCAACCCATGCAGTTTTGGGGAATGGATGCTGCATTAGGTACTGTACCGGTAATACGTGCTGAATTTACCAGCGGACAAGCAATGCTGCCTAATAGCACGGTGTGTTAAGTGAGCGAGGTGAAGGATCAGTTGATGTTTACGCCTCAGACCTTAGCAGTGGATTATATATTTATACTTTGATGGCCAATGGTAGAATTATAGAAAGCAAAAAAATGATTAAACAATAAACTATATTTACTCACTATAAAAAGGGGCTGTCTCATAAGGACGGCCTCTTTTTTTGTGGTAAGTGTGAAGATACAATACCTGTTAAAAATCATAATGCAGGAGTTTTCCCGCCTCCAACCTTTCTCCTATTTTCGCCCTATGCTTAGCACCGCCCAACTCTACGAATATTTTCAGCAATACCCCAGCATCTCCACCGACACCCGCCACTTGCCGAAGGATTGTATTTTCTTCGCTTTGAAGGGCCCCAGTTTTAACGGGAATACGTTTGCCCTGCAGGCACTTGAAAAGGGTGCTGCGTATGCTGTGGTGGATGAGGATGCGGGAGATGATCCTAGGCTGCTGCGGGTAGAAGATGTTTTGAAAAGTCTGCAGGACCTGGCGAACTATCACCGGCACCGCCTCGATATAAATATACTGGCAATTACCGGCAGCAACGGAAAAACCACTACCAAGGAGTTAACGGCCGCGGTATTAAAACAGGAATTTGAATTGCACTACACGCAGGGCAACCTGAACAACCATATCGGAGTACCCCTCACATTATTACAGCTCAATGAAGACCATGATTTCGCTGTGATTGAAATGGGAGCAAACCACCAGCGTGAAATCGCCCACCTTTGCAGCATAGCGCAACCTGATTTCGGCCTCATCACAAATATAGGGAGCGCTCACCTGGAAGGATTTGGCGGATTGGAAGGCGTAAAGAAAGGAAAGGGAGAAATGTATGATTACCTGCGCAGCCAGGGGGGCCTCATATTTATCAATCTCGACAACACTACTCTGAGGGAAATGTTACATGGGTATGATTCAATCGTTACCTATGGAACGAGTAATCAGGTACAATATCAGGGAAGGGTTTTTGAAAGCGACGATGCCTTTCTCGAAGTGGAAATCATGAAGCCTTTTCACCTGCGAATCAAAACCCGTTTAACGGGCGATTATAACCTTGACAATGTATTGGCCAGTGTGGCCATTGCTGCGCATTTTGGCGTAGAACCCCATGATATTAAAAGTGCCATTGAAAATTATATCCCGGGGAATCAACGATCGCAGATAATTCAAAAAGGAAACCTAACCATTGTGCAGGATACTTATAATGCCAACCCGAGCAGCATGCAGGCGGCACTGGATAATTTCAGAAATCATTTCAAAGGTAAAAAGATCATTGCTTTGGGCGAGATGCTTGAACTGGGTACAGGCGCCGATCTCGAACACCTGAAAATCGCCGAACAGGCTGCGCGTGATGAAGGTGCCACCCTCCTGCTCGTTGGAAAACTTTTTGAAGGCCCTGCCAGGAGTTTATCCTGCCTGCATTTTCAAAATGCACCGGCATGTATGGAGTGGTTGAAGCAACACCGCCCGCAATCAGGCTGCATGCTGATAAAAGGTTCGAGGGGATCCAGGATGGAGACGCTGATGGAAGCTTTTCAGGATTCCTGATTTATTTTCTTCTTTCGCCTGGAATAAAATAAACGGCGCCAGCCGTGTTTTCTTTTTTCATTCTCCACTTCCTGCAAATCATAATACCCGGCATTGCCATTGATATAACCGTAATGGTGACCATAGCCATATGACATGGTGAAGTCAGAATCATTCAGTAAGATACAGGCATTGGGAATACGTCCGTCCGTGTGCAATTCATCCAATGACTTTAAAAACTCGATTTTGGAATATCCCTGACGCACCAGGTACATATTTATGTCGGCAAAAGGCATGATTATAAATGCATCCGATACCACCCCGATAGGGGGTGTATCTATAACAATAAAATCATAGCGCTCCTTCATCGCGTTGATCATTTCGGGGAGTGCGGGTTTTGACAGTAACTCCGCGGGATTAGGTGGAATCGGACCGGAAATGATAAAATCAAGGTAGGGGTTCTCCGTTTTTCTGATCACAGCATCCAGGGTACTGCTTCCCACCAGGAAATTGGAAGCGCCTGAGTCATTTTTCCATCCAAAATCCTGGTATAACTTGGGTTTCCGGAGGTCAAGGCCGATGACCAACACTTTATTTTGCTGCATCGCCAGTACGGTAGCCAGGTTAATGGTAACAAAAGATTTCCCTTCGCCACCTACAGAGGATGTAATGAGAATTGTTTTGCACTTTTTGCCCGATCCAAAAAACTGCATATTGGTACGAACGGTTCTGAAAGCTTCGGCGATCGCGGATTTTGGCCGTTTCTGCACAATCAGATTATTGCTCTCATCCGAATGACCTACCACACCGATAACGGGAATTTCGGTGACTGAGGTAATATCATCGCGATTCATAACGGTAGTACGCATGAGGCTGGAAACGGTGATGATACCTGTTGGCACGATACCGGTCAGTAAAATTATAAGGATGGCAATTACCCTTTTATTGGGCAGGACGGGTTCGTCGGCAAGGGCGGATTCGTCGAGGATTTTATTATCTGATACGGCTGTCGCCTTTGCTATGCTTGTTTCCGCTTTCTTCTGGAGCAGGAATGTGTAGATATTCTGATTTACTTCAAAATTCCTCTTGATCCCCAACAACTGCCTTTCTATTTCAGGAATCTGTTTAATGCTCTCCTCATACTGCGCCAACTGACTGTTGATTGAATTTCTGGTTACCAACATCCTTTTCTGAATCGACCTGATATTCTCCAGGAGGGAAGCACGGTTTTCCTGAATTTGCTGATCCAGAATTTTTACGGCGGGGGCATCGCTTTTTACGCCGTACGAAATACTTTTCTTCTTTGACTGAAGGGCCTGGAAGTTGGTGATCAGTTCCACGAGCAAAGGATCGGGAATCCCCAGGCTGGTTGGCGCCAGATTGGTCAGGTCTTCATTCTTGATCACGTAGTTGTATAAATTCTCGAGTGAAGTAATTTCAATATTGTTTTTTACTCTCTCCACATCCAGTTGATTCAGCTTTTGCAAAACCGATCTTGATTCCTCACTGAGATCCACTGTCTTATTCTTCTCCTTGAAAGCCTGCATCTCCTGCTCGGTACTGCTCAGGGTGGAACCCGTATTGCTTAACTGCTCATCTACAAATTTCAGGGTAAGTGAGGCCACCTCTGCCTTATCCTGCACGTCCAGGTCGATATAAACTTTACCAATCGTATTTAAAATATCAAGGGCTCTCAGGGGGATCACATCCCGGTAAGTAAGCTTTACAATATTGGCGTCCTTATCGAGGGGCTCAGCTGTGAAATCCTCCAGCATTTCAGCCACCAGTTTATTGACCGACCTGACTTTAAATTCATAATAGCCGCCGTTTATAGGACTGTTCGCTTCCACCCTCAAAAGCCGGAAGCTAAAAAAATCGGTGGTGACGGTTTCTCCGAATTTATACCGTTTCAACAAATGATAATATGGGAGTTTGTCACCGTCATATTCAACTTCCAAATCATAAAAGGTCTCATCAATAATTTTCACTTCAAAGGCAATATCCCTGAACTCCCTGATGATGGTATCTACTTCCAGTTTAATGGGAGATTTTGGGTAGAGCGGTTGTGCCGGAAGAAAGGCGTTTAACCAATTTTGAGAGGGAAAGGAGTTCTTCGACCAGTATTGCGTTCCGAGGTTCAGCCTTTCTATAGTTTTCTGGATTACGGTCCGCGATCTCAGAATTCCGATTTCAGTGGGGAGGTTAAGGTTGGTGCCGAAGAGGTCGCTGGATAAAAAATCTTCGAAGTTGGAAGCAGATGATTTAGAGTCCTCGATGAGTATACTTGATCCGGCCTGAAATACCGGCAGGGATACTTTAATATATATAAAGGCAAGTCCGGCAAAAATAAAACCAGCAATCACATAGTAGTGCCACTTTTGAATGATTTCACGAAACAACTGCTGGATCTGGAACTCATCTTCCGGGCGATATTTCTTTGGGATGTTGTTCATTGTGAACGCAAATAAGCTGTGGCTACGAGTGCTACCGTAGTAAGAAAGGAAGTGATAACCGCTGTAGCCGGAGAGATGGCCGTGAAGGCTTTCTTACGCGTTGGCGGTACGTAAATAATGTCATCGGGATAAATAAACTTGGTCACTCCTGTAAACGACTCCTTTTTTGTGATGTCTACCGGCAACTCTAATGTACCGGAAGCGCTTTTACGTAAAATCCTGATATTGGTTCGGTCGGCAAAATTATTTAGATCACCTGCGAGGGCCAGTGCTTCCAGTAATGAAAGCTGTTCGCTGGGAACATAATACAATCCTGGCTTGTTTACCTCTCCGATGATTGACACTTTAAAGCTCAGTTTCTTCAGTACAATCACAGGATCATCAATGTACTTTTTAAACCTTTCTAGGATGGTGTCATGGGCCTGATTGAGGGTATATCCGTTAAGGTTAAGCGATCCTATATATGGCAGTGTTACCCTTCCCTGCCTGTCCAGAACGAAACCTTTCTCATAGGCGGAACGGTTATCATTGCCTTCCTGTTCACCTCCGGCGATGCCAATGCCCGGAAATGCTTCAGGATTTATGGTAAACAACTGGACCATCAGAATATCTCCGGGGTACAATAACATCGTAAAAGAGGTGGTATCATTCAGCAAAGCCACATCTCCCTGCATATAAATCAACTTACGCTGCGGGGTGCAGGAGGATATGAGGAATGAAGCGACCAGAATAAAAGCCGGAAATAGAAATCTGTTTTTAAGCATAGTTGTTATTGTAATACACTTCTGGCAATTACGATGCGCTGCACCTCTGAAGTACCCTCATAGATCTGCGTAATCTTTGCGTCCCTCATCAGCCTTTCAACGTGGAACTCCTTTACGTAGCCATAACCGCCGTGAATTTGAACGGCTTCAACAGTAGTACGCATCGCTACTTCGGAGGAAAATAATTTAGCCATTGAACTTGCCTGGTTATAATCCATCCCCTGGTCTTTCAGCCATGCTGCTTTCAGACATAGTAAACGTGCGGCTTCAATTTCGGTTGCCATATCTGCCAATTTAAATTGAATGGCCTGGTGCTGGCAGATCTCTTTTCCGAATGCTTTCCGTTCTCTGGAATATTTCAATGCCAACTCATAAGCTCCGCTGGCTATGCCAAGTGCCTGAGCGGCAATGCCAATTCTCCCACCAGTAAGGGTCTTCATGGCGAACTTAAATCCGAAGCCGTCTTCCCCGATACGGTTCTCTTTGGGAACCTTTACATCCTGAAACATCAACGAGTGGGTGTCTGATCCCCTGATGCCCAGTTTATTCTCCTTTGGGCCCACCGTAAATCCCGGCATTCCCTTTTCAACGATCAGACAGTTGATCCCTTTGTGCCCCTTGGCGACATCTGTTTGAGCCATAACCAGATACACTGAAGCCGAAGACCCATTGGTTATCCAGTTTTTAGTGCCATTGAGGAGGTAATGGTCCCCCTTGTCGATGGCCGTGGTACGTTGTGAGGTAGCATCTGAGCCGGCCTCCGGTTCCGAGAGACAAAAAGCACCTATTATTTCTCCCTTCGCCAGGGGTATGAGGTACTTTTTCTTCTGCTCCTCCGACCCATAGGTTTCGAGTCCCCAGCAAACAAGGCTGTTATTTACCGACATGACTACCGAAACAGAAGCATCTACTTTCGATATTTCTTCCATAGCCAATACGTAAGAGATGGCATCCAGTCCACCTCCGCCATAGGCAGGATCCACCATCATACCCAGGAAGCCCAGTTCACCAAGGCGTTTAATTTGTTCTGCCGGGAATTTTTGATTTTCATCTCTTTCGATGACACCGGGGAGCAGTTCCTGCTGCGCGAAATCACGGGCAGCCTGCTGAATCATTACATGTTCTTCTGTTAGTTGAAAAACCATATTTGTTTTTATTAACCGGATCAAAAATAAACCTTTCTATGCCTCACCGGCTTATCCCGGTAAAAGTTTTTCCTTTGCATCCATGTTAATAAGCCCGCAAACCAATAAAATTGTTGCCATCGGGTTGATGTCGGGCACTTCTCTCGATGGAACAGACCTTGCAGCCTGCAGTTTTGAATTCAATAATTCAGGTTGGTCCTATGAACTGCTGAAGGCGGTAACCCTGCCCTATCCTCCGGTTTGGGAAAAAAAACTGAAAGAAGCCATGCTCATTTCCGCCTGCGAAGTGTTTGAACTTAACGCGGAATTGGGAAAGCTGTATGGTGAATTGATTCTGGATTTTATCAAAGACATCTCTCCGGTACCTCAGCTCATAGCGTCTCATGGCCACACCCTTTTTCACAGGCCGGAACGCGGCTTTACAACACAAATCGGATCCGGGGCACATATTGCCGCTATTACCGGTATACATACCGTTTGTGATTTCCGCTCTAAAGATGTTGCCCTTGGCGGACAAGGTGCGCCGCTTGTCCCGGTAGGTGACCATTATTTATTTTCCGACTACGATGCCTGCCTGAACCTTGGAGGAATCGCCAATGTTTCTATGATGCAGCAACAACGCAGAATCGCTTTTGATATCTGTCCGGTGAATATGGCACTAAACCTACTTGCCAGACGGGAAGGGAAGGACTATGATGCGGAGGGAGAAATGGCGGCAGGCGGAAGCGTCATTCCCGATTTGTTAAAGACATTAAACCATCTTCCCTTTTACAGTCAGCAAGGCCCAAAATCACTGGGGAGGGAATGGTTTGAAAAAGAATTTATGCCCTTGATGACAGAGGGGGAAACGAAGGATATAAGCCGTACCGTTTGTGAGCACATTGCCGATCAGCATGCAGCGGCCCTTAAAACATTGCCCGAAAAGGCGCGGATACTGGTTACAGGAGGAGGCGCATTTCATCGGTTCCTGATACAAAGAATCGCTGAAAAAAGTCAAAAAGAAATTTGTGTCCCCGTTAAGGAACTGGTGCAATTTAAGGAAGCAATTGTATTTGCTTTCTTAGGAGTATTAAATTACCTGGGGAGAGTAAATGTTTTCGATAGTGCTACCGGTTCAGTTAAACAACATGTGGGTGGAGCTTTTTACAGAGGCGACTGATTAAAGATCATCGTCTTCATCATCGTAAACATCCTCGAAGCCTTTGAAGTTATCGTCCAACATTTCCGGATCGATCTGGTCATCGTCTTCGTCTTCAAGCTCATCGAACTTCTGGTTCTTAAGTTCCTTTGATTTAAGGGGCTCCATTTTCCGGGTCTTGCCTCCGGGAGCCGCTTTCTTTGCTTTTTCAGCTACTGGCTTTGCCGTTTTTTTGGGGGTTTTCATTGGTGGGTTTGCAAGAAATAATGTCAGGTTGTTAAATGTTTTAAATACTTGAATTCGTTGGGTTTAATAGCACTATGGCAAATGTAAAAAAGATTCAATCGTATTCCACAAAACAAAAAACATGTGTTTTTGTCAACTTACTAACAAACAGGCACTTATATTTGCGCAATAAAGTCTACCGCTCCCCTATGCTACAAACAGGCACGCTGAAATTCCTGAAGGACCTGAAAAAAAACAACAACCGTGAATGGTTTGAACAAAACCGAACACGTTTTGAATCCGCGAAAAAAGATTTTGATTTGTTTATTGAAAATCTGATCGCTGCCTTGTCGGCATTAAGCCCTGAATTAAAATCACTTCAGCCTAAAGACTGCATTTTTCGCATATACCGTGACGTTAGATTCAGCAGGAATAAAGACCCTTTCAAAACCAATTTTGGTGCATCCATAAAAGCCGGGGGCAGGAAATCATCCTCCTGTGGATTGTATTTGCATGTTGAACCTTCCGGGGATCTGGGTTCTTTTATAGCCGGTGGATACTGGATGCCCGATGGGCCGCTCCTGAAAAAGATTAGACAGGAAATAGAATATAATCACGAAGAATTCAGGGCCATACTCGAAAACAGAAATTTTCGTAAACATTTCAGGTTATCAGCAGAGCATAGCCTTAAAAATGTCCCGAGAGGAATGGATCCCGGTCATCCGGCTGCCGATTTGCTGAAATTTACCAGTTATGTGGTTTTACATGATGTATCTGCAGAGGAATTTACGAAGCCGGGAATAATCAAAGACTGTATAACCCTTTACAAAAGCATGTTGCCATTCCTGCAATTTTTAAACCGGATAAACGACTGAAGTTTTCAATTACCAACAAAAAAACAGCCATGGCACTGACCATGGCTGTTACATAATACTGTTAGATTCAGATTAAGCAAGCAGGGTAAGCTGTTTGGCTTTTTTATCACCCGATTTACCATTGGCTGATATAGTAGTTTTAATTTTTTTGCCCGATTTTTTTTCAGATGCCCCGGCCAGATGGAAAGCTTTTTTTACGCTTTCAACCGCATTCAGACGCTCCCAGGGGAATAAAACCACTTTCACTTTTTTCTCGTTTTTACGGCCTTTGTTAAACACCTTTACTACCTCTTTTGACTCGCGGCCGAGGTGTCCATAAGCAGCAGTTTCCCTGTAAATGGGGGTACGCAAACTGAAGCGCTTTTCAATAAAATAAGGGCGCATATCGAACTCCGGCATTTTTTCAACTACTCTGGCGATCTGGCCGTCGGTCATCGGAACTTTTGCTGTACCATAGGTATTAATGTACAAGCCAACCGGTCGGGCCACACCGATAGCGTAAGCCACCTGTACCAAAGCTTCATCACAAACTCCGGCGGCCACCAGGTGTTTGGCAATATGGCGTGCCGCATAAGCTGCCGAACGGTCAACTTTGGAAGGATCCTTTCCGGAGAAGGCACCACCGCCATGCGCGCCCTTTCCGCCGTAGGTGTCCACAATGATTTTTCGACCGGTAAGGCCGGTATCGCCATGTGGCCCTCCAATTACAAACTTTCCGGTAGGGTTAACATGGTAATTAATTTTATTGTTGAACAGTGCCTGCACGCGTTTGGGCAGTTTTTTCATGATACGGGGCACGAGTATGTTCCTGACATCCCTCGAAATCTGCTCCAGCATTTTCTTCTCGGCTGCAAAATCATCATGTTGCGTGGAAATAACAATGGTATCGATGCGGATGGGACGGTGATCATCGCTGTATTCAATGGTTACCTGACTCTTGGCATCCGGACGAAGGTATTTCATCACCTTTTTCTCACGGCGGATAACAGCAAGTTCGCGCAACAACAGGTGTGCAAGTTCAAGCGGCAAAGGCATGTAATTATCCGTCTCACGGCTGGCATAGCCGAACATCATCCCCTGATCGCCGGCACCCTGTTCTTCCGGCTTTTTACGTTCAACGCCCTGGTTAATATCAGGAGATTGCTCGTGAATAGCGGAAAAAATACCACATGAATTGGCCTCAAACATATATTCACTCTTGGTATAACCAATATCGCGGATTACTTCACGTGCGATATCCTGCACATCAAGATAGGCTTCTGATTTAACCTCGCCGGCAAGTACCACCTGACCGGTTGTTACCAGCGTTTCACAGGCTACCTTGGAGGAAGGGTCATAGGCCAGAAAATAATCAATAAGTGCGTCGGAAATCTGGTCAGCCACTTTATCCGGATGGCCTTCGGAAACTGATTCGGAAGTGAAGAGATAAGACATGATATTTTTTTGAATTATTATTTTTATGTTTAAGGCGACAAATATAGAAATTGCTGCTTTCTCAGGAGAAATTATTTATCAACGGTAAGCTCACGGAAAACTGATTCCAGATTATTCTCTTCTTTCTGTAAAGCCAGAATTGTCATTTGATGATCTACAGCAAAACTGAACAGTCTCTGCCGGATATCCGTATTTTCATTACTTTCAAGCCTCCATGAATTACCCTTAACATTACGTACCGATTCTATCCCTTCAATAGTCCTGAGCTCTTTCTCGGATACTTTTTTGTCGAACTCCACCATGAGCACTTTTTTACTCCCTATTTTCTCTTTCAGCAAGGCAGTGGCATTATCCGCCACGATTTTCCCTTTATTGATAATAATCGTACGGTCGCAAATGGCTTCCACTTCCTGCATAATATGTGTGGACAGTATTACGGTTTTTTCCCTGCCGATGTTTCGAATAAGTTGCCTTATTTCAATTAATTGATTCGGATCCAGTCCTGTGGTAGGTTCGTCAAGGATGAGAACCGAGGGGTCGTGCAACATAGATTGCGCCAGGCCAACCCGCTGACGGTATCCTTTTGACAAGGCGCCTATTTTTTTGTTTTGTTCAGGCCCCAAACCGGTCAATTCTATCATCCGCGCACTACGTTTCCTTGCCTCTGCCCTTCCCATCTGAATACCCCCAATAAAAATCAAAAATTCCTTGACGTACATATCCAGATACAAGGGATTGTGTTCGGGGAGGTAACCCACTCGTTTTCTGACTTCTACAGGCTCTTCCCTCACATCAAAACCATCCACGCTTACTGTTCCTGAGGATGGAGGCAGAAAACAGGTTATTATCTTCATCATAGTGGATTTACCAGCTCCGTTTGGACCTAAAAAGCCTACAACCTGTCCGGGATTTACCTGGAAGGTTACCTCATCCAGCGCCTTCTGGCTGCCATAATACTTCGTAATAGAATCAACCAATACTGACATGGGCCACAAAGGTAATCGTTCAAAATGAAGCAGCCCTCGCTTTTGCTGTCATATCTTTGCCGTGTGGAAGGAATTGTATTAAAATCAACGGGCAGTTGGTTCAAGGTGGAAGAAGAGAGCGGCCGTGTTATTGATTGCCGGGTCAGGGGCTCTCTTCGCCTGCAGGACATAGAAAGCACGAATCCCATTGCTGTGGGCGACCATGTATCTATCCTGGTTCAGGAGGATGGCACCGGTACTATTCAGGAAATAAAAGAAAGGAAAAACTTTATTATCCGTAAATCAGTCAAATTATCTAAACAAACGCAAATACTTGCGGCCAATATTGAAATGGCCTGGCTCGTTGTCACCCCAGCCTTACCTAAAACATCCACCGGATTTATTGATCGCTTCATTGCGGCGGCGGAATCATTCCGGATTCCAACGGCCCTTATTTTCAATAAATCCGACCTCTTCCAGGATGAGTTGAAAGCGGTTCTGCAAGCCTATTTAAATATTTACGAGCCATTGGGTTACCCATGTTTTCTTGTTTCAGCACAAACGGGAGCAGGACTCGAAGCATTGAAAGAGTCGTTTAAAGATAAGGTGAATCTGATTGCCGGACACTCAGGAGTTGGAAAATCCAGTCTCATCAATGCGCTTGAACCTACCCTCAAGCTGAAAACCGGTGATATTTCCAGGCAGCATTTGAAAGGAAAACACACAACCACCTTTGCTGAGATGCATCGCTTATCACAAGGAGGTTATATAATAGACACTCCCGGCATACGTGAATTCGTGAATATTGATTTCAAACCCTCAGAAACAGGGCATTACTTCATCGAAATCCGTGCGTTGATGAATCAATGCCGCTATCACAATTGCCTGCATGATAGTGAGAAAGATTGTGCAATAAAGAAAGCCGTTGAAGACGGTGTCATTTCGAAAGAGCGGTATTATAATTATATCAGCATACTTAGGAATGAGGATATATTCCGATAAACTTATAGCGGGCAAGGCATTAGCGTTGTGTGAATACGTGCAGGAATTGCATACATTAAAAAATCAGCCCAGATAAAATCTTAAGGCCATCAACGCAAGGCAATCATCCGGCCATTCCTGACCTGCCACTACTCAATCGCCACCTTAAGCCGTAAAGGCGGTGAATAATACAGTAGTAGAAAAGCGAAAATAATTAATCACTATTTATTTAGCGGCTTTTACAGTGCAACCATGTTCACAACAGTACTTACCTTCGCAGAAATATCAGGCAGGCACAATGCGCATCGTTATTCAACGCACTTCCAAAGCATCGGTATTAATTAATAAAACCGAACTGCGTTCTTGCGGAGCAGGGATGATGATTTTGCTGGGTATTGAAACAGGGGATAACTTCTCAGAGATAGAACCGCTCTGTAAAAAAATTGCGCAACTACGTATTTTCGCTGATAACGAAGGAAAAATGAACTATTCGATACAGGAAACAGGCGGTGAAATTTTACTGATCAGTCAATTTACCCTACACGCAATAACGAAGAAAGGAAACCGCCCCTCCTACATTCGCTCTGCAAGGCCGGAGCATGCGATCCCGTTGTATGAGCAGTTTATCAAAACACTGGAATCAACCCTTGGAAAATCCATTACCACTGGCGAATTTGGAGCCGACATGCAGGTAGAACTCGTAAACGATGGTCCGGTGACGATTATCATGGATAGTAAATCAGAACTTTAGTATGGAAATACGCGAAGCACAAAAAACGGTAGATAACTGGATCAGGACTATTGGCGTTCGATATTTCAGTGAACTTACCAATATGACCCTTTTAACCGAGGAGGTGGGTGAACTGGCACGTATCATAGCCCGTAAATACGGTGAGCAGTCGTTTAAAAATGGAGAGAACGGAGATACACTGGCGGATGAAATGGCGGACGTGTTGTTTGTGTTGATCTGTTTGGCAAACCAAACCGGTACCAACCTGGAGGAAGCCTTTGTTAAAAACCTTGCCAAAAAGACAATGCGCGATAAAAACCGGCACAAAAGCAACAAAAAACTTCTATAAACACCTGTCATTTAATTAATTTTTCAAATTACGATTCTGCCCTTGCCGCAGAAACGTATCTTTGTTCCGGAACTATTATCCATCTGATGATTGCTGATATCTTACTGACTGCCTTACTGGTGTTTTTAAACGGATTTTTTGTTGCTGCCGAATTTGCCATTGTAAAAGTGCGACAATCACAAATAGAACTGAAAGCCAATCAGGGTAACACGGTTGCAAAGACAGCCCAGCATATTCTCGATAATATGGATGGCTACCTGAGCGCATGCCAGTTAGGAATTACCCTGGCAAGTCTTGCTTTGGGATGGATTGGCGAACCAGTTGTAGCTAAAATGGTACGTACCCTTACCGACTATTTTCAGCTTTCCGTGGCCGAAGACAATCTGCACCAATTATCCATCGTGATTGCCTTTGCATTAATTACCGTATTGCACATTGTGCTTGGTGAACAGGTACCGAAAACTGCTGCGATCAGGAATCCGCTCAGTTATACCATGTATATCTCACTTCCCTTACGGGTTTTTTATCTGGTTTTTGCACCATTTATCTGGGTATTAAACGGATTATCAAAAGGCATTTTGCGTTTGCTCGGACTACATACCAGTGATCATGCAGAGATACACAGTGAGGAGGAAATCAGGATGTTGTTGACTGAGTCAGAAGAAGGTGGCGCCATTAAAGCCTCTGAACATGATTTGATACAAAATGTATTTGAATTCGATGACCGCGTAGTAAGGCATATATTAATACCCCGGACAAAAATTTCTGCCATTGATGTTGAATCTTCTAAGGAAGAAGTAATACAAAAGGTAATTGAGGAGGGCTATTCACGATTACCGGTTTATCAGGATTCACTGGACAATGTGATTGGGGTGATTTATACGAAGGACCTGATTAAAGCCCTCCACGAAAAAAATTTTAAAGGTGTAAACGACCTGATTCGCCCCGCCTACTTTATTCCACTAAACAAACGTATTAACGACCTGTTAAGAGAGTTTCAGTCGCAACATATACAGATGGCCATTGTAACCAATGAATTTGGAGGTACTGCCGGTATAGTCACGATGGAAGACATTATTGAAGAACTGGTGGGGGAAATTCAGGATGAATATGATGATGAAAAACCTCCTGTTGAGAAAAAAAGTGAAATCGAGTTTATCGTAAACGCCATGTCCTCAATTAGCGATGCGAATGATTTGTTGCCTATTGCCTTGCCTGAAAGTCCGAATTACGATACCGTTTCAGGACTATTGAATTATATCTATGGAAGGATACCGGCTGTCAATGAAAAGCGCATATTCGGAGGCTATGAATTTGTAATTCTTAAACGGTTTAAACACAGCGTAGATTCGGTTAAAATGACCGTGGTAAACCCAGAACAGGTAACCGACTAAGGTTTTAATAAACTTTTAATTGGTGATATCAAACTGTTTATTGTCTGATCTTCTAGCGGGTGCAAACAGCGGTAGCGTACTGCCCATCGCTGGTATAATTTAAATTGATCTTTTCATTTGCACCCTGATAAGTAAATATACCAGTACCCTGCACAGGTATATTGGTAATACTGATATTCTGATTAGGTATCACGAGTGAATTTCCGCTGACTAATCCAAGTGCAACGGCTGTATTTCCGTAATTTGAAAAATTGGAAATACGAATACTGTCATCTACACCGTATAGTGTTATGTAAATTTCAAAAGTGGTGCTATTGCTGCCAATAACTTCTGTACACTTCCACTTTCCTGCAAACTTTTCCCGGTCATCACCTGCCGGATCAGCAGTATCATCCTCCGAGCAGGCACTCATTAAAACAAGTGTTGCTGCCATTACCGGAATAAGATATCCTTTTAGACAATGCATAAGCGAAACTACGGAGGCTAAAGGCAAAAAACAAACCAAACTGTTGCTTATTTTTTCAATTGTTAAAAAATACACGGCAACTTCATCTGCTTAAAAACGCCGGTAATTGTACATTTGCCTAAGCCCTTCTGAGATGAAACAATACCAAGATTTACTGAATCATGTTTTAAATAATGGAGTCAGGAAGCAAGATCGTACCGGTACAGGTACTATCAGTGTTTTCGGTTATCAGCTTCGCTGCAACCTGGATGAGGGATTTCCACTGCTGACCACAAAAAAGTTGCATACCAAATCCATCATTCATGAATTGCTATGGTTTTTGAAAGGAGAAACCAATATCAGATACCTGAAGGAAAACGGTGTCAGCATTTGGGATGAGTGGGCAGATGAAAACGGAAACCTTGGCCCGGTTTATGGAAAACAATGGCGTTCATGGCCAACTCCTGATGGTAAAAGCATTGATCAAATCAGTCAGCTAATCGAGCAGATACGGATGAACCCAGATTCACGACGCTTGCTGGTAAGTGCGTGGAATGTAGGTGAAATTCCCAGGATGGCACTCCCTCCCTGCCATATAATGTTTCAGTTTTATGTATCTGAAGGAAAATTGAGTTGCCAACTTTACCAGCGTAGTGCGGATCTTTTTCTTGGTGTCCCTTTCAATATAGCCAGTTATGCTTTGCTTACCCATATGGTTGCGCAGGTATGTGGATTAAAAGCCGGAGAATTCATACACACCTTTGGAGATGTGCATATTTACAGCAATCACATGGAACAGGTAGCGCTGCAACTTAGCAGAACCCCAAAAGCACTTCCAACATTAGTTATCAATCAAAGTGTTAAGGATATTTTTTCTTTCAAATTCGAAGATTTTGCGATAGAGGAATATCATCCATATCCTTCCATTAAAGCGCCGGTAGCCGTTTGACTTTTATTTAATAAATATCAGGCATTAAGTGTAAGAAGGACCCGCGAGGTATAAGACCTCGCGGGTTGTTCTTATTACATTGATAACAAATTGAATATGATGACGTACAATTGTTTACAAATTATTACACAAACTTTATTTTATCTTTAAACTTTCCATTTTCCTTACCATCCAATCACCCTTACTACCCAACCCAACCAAAACATATGACATTATTATCTAAACGATTATTGACCCTCTGTGGACTGCTTTTTATTTCTGCTTACGGATTCAGCCAATCTCTACCCGATCAAATGCACATCACTCCGGATGGACGCATGTTGCTGATAGGTAGTGAACCCAATACCGGTTTTTACGATCAGAGCCTCGTACGAAGAATCGACCTGACCTTTGCCTCCCCCAATTTTTGGACACAACTATTAAGTAATTACTCCACACGTACTTATTTGCCGGCAACACTTCAGATTGACGGAAATACTTATGACAGTGTGGGCGTCCGTTTTCGTGGCCAAACTTCCTTCCAAACCGGGGCATCTCAGAAAAAATCCTTTAAAATCGAACTGGATTTCTGGAAACCTGCACATGACTATGACGGCTACAGCACATTTAAGTTGAACAATGCGGCTCAGGATCCTTCCATGATGAGAGAGGTTTTATACACCTCGCTTATTAAACGGCATATTCCAACTGCCAGGTCTAATTACGTTAAATTGTACCTGAACGGTTCCAACTGGGGACTTTACTCCAATATACAGCAACTAAATAAAGATTTCCTGGAAGAATGGTACTTAAGCAATGACGGTATCTGGTGGCGCGCTGATAAACCACCCGGGGCACCGGGAGGTATAGGTGCATGGGGGGATGGTACCGCAGCACTGAACTATTTAAGTAACGATACCTCCGACTACAAGATATACTATACCCTGAAAGAGTCAACGGTATTGAATCCATGGGACTACCTGGTAAGGCTTACCGATAAACTGGAAAACACACCACTGTCAGAGCTGGAAGATACTCTGGCCAATTATATGGACCTTGACAGAACTCTGTGGTTTCTCGCCACCGAAATTGCCTGGACCGATGATGACAGTTATGTTTATAAAGGTAAAATGGATTATTACCTTCATTATGAAAATGAAACCGGCTTGATGGTTCCGCATGAATACGATGGAAACAGCTCCCTGGAATTAGGGCTCGCCACCTCATGGGATGTCTTCTATCACTCCACAAATGTAAACTATCCCCTTTTAAACCGGCTGCTGAATGTTCCATCCCTCCGCCAACGTTACCTTGCCCACATGAGGACC
>CAZHSC010000056.1:0-23161 GCA_964534995.1 uncultured Bifidobacterium sp. | reverse complement strand
TGAGGTCGGTATGGCATACTCCGCAACCGGCCACCTTTACGATGACCTCCCCGGCTTTCAATTCAGGTAAGGCGGACTCCACCAGAACAAAGTCCTGGTCCTTCTCTTTCATTTGCCATTGAAATATTTTAGTATCCATGGAATTTTTGTTTGATCATTCAGCTATCAGACATCAGGGTTTTCAAGCAGCAGGGCCGTTCCCTGTCCGCCGCCAATGCAAGCGGAGGCAATGCCATATTTTACTTTTCGTCTTTTCATTTCAAGCGATAAGGTAAGCGCAAGCCGGGTGCCGCTGGCAGCGAGCGGGTGTCCTACGGCAATGGCTCCACCGTTTACATTGCAGATATCCCTGTTAAGCTCCAGCAGTCTTTCACATCCTATATACTGGGCTGCAAAGGCTTCGTTGATTTCAATTAATCCGATATCGCTTTTGGACAGGCCGGATATTTCGAGCAGCAGTTGAATGGCAGGAACCGGACCCAGTCCCATGTAATGTGGATTTACAGCGCTGGTAGCCGAGGCGACAACCTTTGCAAGTGCCTGTAAATTTCGTGACCTTACAAAGTGGTTATGCGCCAGTATAACAGTGGCGGCACCATCAGCGATACCGCTTGAATTGGCAGCCGTTTGCACGCCGTCCCTTGCAAAAACAGAAGGCAGGGTTGACATGGTACTGAGGTCGGAAGGCCTTACATTTTCATCCGTATCGAAATCACTGACTTTTTTCGGGAGTTGTATTTTTCTGGGATGCAATCCTTCCTCTTCAAAAACGCAGTTGTTTATTTTCACAATTTCATCGTCAAAGTAGCCCTTGCCCCTGGCGGCGATGTAACGGTCCACTGAAAGTTTGGCATATACATCGGCATCTTGTTTTGTGATGCCATATTTGGATGCGACATTTTCAGCGGTACAGCCCATGGGTACGGCGGCCGTATCATTCAGAGCCTCCCACAGCATATCAATGAAGGAGGGTTTTCCCAGTGAATAGCCCATCCGGTTACCGAAAGAGGCGGTAGGACTTAAAGACATATTTTCCGTTCCGCCACATAAGGTAACACCGGCTTTATTCAGTGAAATCTGCTCAGCCCCGGCAATGATGGTCTCCAGGCCCGAACCACAGATCCTTTGCAACATAATTGCAGGGATACTTTCCGGGATACCGGAATACAAGCCAATATGCCTTGGTAAAAAGTAGGCATCGGCAGCACTTTGGCCTATATTGGCATACAGCACCTGGTCAATATCCTCCCCCGTAATCTTTGATCTTTCAAGGGCCGCCCTTGATGCAAATATCCCCAGATCGGTAGGGGAGACCTGACTGAGGGTGCCGCATAATTTTCCAAAGGGCGTTCTTGCGCCATGCAGCAGGAAGATATCATCATACATGATGGCAATACCTTTTTTCTTGTCATGCATTCCTTTCATACATCTCCCTCCATCCTGATTTCATCGGTCATATAAGCTTTATTAAACGCGTTCATGGCCATCACGGCCGCGCCATAGGCAACCATATGCTGGGCTTCCGGCAGTACCTTTATTTCCTTCTTAAATTTCTCATGCAACAGTATGCTCAAAAAGGGGTGGTTGGCGGCAACACCACCAATCATATAAGTGGGTATGCCGGGATCTATTCTCATCTTGGCGACTTTGTTGGCGATAGAGAGATATATACCCCTGGAGATATCTTCTCTTCGCATGCCTTCAAAGATCCAGTTCATGATTTCCGTTTTTGCGAAAACAGTACAAAAACTGTTGAGTTCCTTATCATAATCCGACAATACCGCGAGGCTGCTCATTTCGGAAATATTGATACCCGACCTTTCGGCTATTTCAGCAAGGAAAGATCCTGTACCCGCCGCGCATTTATCATTCATGTAAAAATTCAATATGCTGTCATCTTTGTCACAACGGATAATTTTTATATCTTCCCCTCCTATGTCAATGATATTTTTTTCACCGGGATAGAGATGTGAAACCGCCGCTGCTGCGCAATTGATCTCTGTTTTAACAATATTGGTCTCTGCAAAGTGTTTTCGTCCGTATCCGGTTACGCAACTGTATCTGATGTTGAAATTTGAAGCAATGGCCTGCAGTACGTTTTTCTGTGCCTGTTTGTCGGTGCCGTTGGCCGGAAGCGAATAACGAAAGAGCAAATCTCCCTTATCGTCAATAACCACAAATTTAGAAAAGGCCGATCCCAGGTCAATGCCCAGATAAGTATTTACATTTTTAAGGGCGGCAGGGGTTGTATTTTTGTTGATCATCCCTTTTTGAAATATCTTTTTACTGATATCACTGGTAATACCAGGCATTTTTGAGATGATGTTTTTATTGGTCATGGCTTTTACCATGTTGGTAAAAGAGAGGTTGAGCGATGTCCTTACATAGTGCTTCTTTCCATACTCAACAATTTTGCCGTTGAAATAATCAATCTCGGTGGTTCTGTTATTGATCAGGTCGAGGGCGAGGGAAGGGAAATGGTCACCACCATTTTTCAAATAGCGCATACAGTGCCGCAGGAAATCGTCAGGGAAGTAGATTTTTTCTTTGGCTGCCACTTCAATTCCCTCATTGATGGTTTGCTCGATGAGTTCAATGGTGTCGGGGTCGCTCATGGCTTCTGCCATGGTAAGACGGCCCACCCCGCACAGGGCGCTCAAAGAGGAGTTGAGGATCGTTTTTTCCCAGCACCTCCTTAAAAGTTCAAATGAGTTTACCGCATGTGTTTCCAATCCGGTTGAGCTGAGCAACTCTGCGATTTCAGTGGCTTTATCGGCCCTTGAGTCATTGATGGAACCAATGTAGTTGGGTGGCATAAAGAAACTGACCCGTGTGCTGTTGGGAGATACCGGATTGCCGGCGAAGTTTATAACAAAACGCAGCGTTTTGCTTTCTCCGAATCCTTCCACCAGCAATTCTTCAATATCAATTCCGTTTTGAGCGGAAATTACGGTGAGCTTTGGCGTATTAAGTTTTTCGGCTTCTTTTACGGCGGCCGGCGTTTGATGGGATTTAATCGCAAAGAAGAGATAGTCGGCATCCCATCCTTCGAGATCAGATATGGAATGATATACATTGTCGAAAGTACTGTGGGTATTGATGATATTAACCAGCGTAATCCCTTCCTGTGTAATCTTGTTGGCCCTGGCAATATTTCTTTCGCATAGCGCTACTTCGCAACCCGCTTCCTTTAGTTTCACCGCGAGTATCATCCCCACCGGACCAAGCCCGATGATGCCGGCTTTTATTTTTTTCTTTGTGGGCATCAGCTCAGTATTTTGTGTTCTGAAAGTTGTTCCAGGAAAGTTTCAATTTTTGTGATGCTTTGCCCCTCGCTGAAGAACCGCATGTCACAGAGGTCGCCCTCAATGACCAGTGAAGGAACACCTGATATTTCCCTGAGCCTTTGAGGCATGCCAAACTTAGCATTGGAATTATTGAAGCAGGTTTTACTGTCGTGGTATACGATGCCATCAATTTTATAAAACCTGAACCAATCCATCAGCATTTTCATTTTCGCGTCTTCGCTTCTGTTGATGAATATCTCCGTATAGGCTCTTGCCGTTGACCGCCAGGGGTCCTCTTCATCAAACTGATCAAAAACCCAGCTGCTGCAATAGGTAGAGGCCACTACTGCTGCACGGTTCTCGCAAAAGGTATCACTCAATACCCTCAGTTTTCCCCAGATGGGCATGCCTTCCCAGAATATCCTTGTTTTTGCCTGGGGAAGAAAGCCCTTGCTGTTTTTGATATTTCCCTGCAACTCATCCAGTAGTTGGGTGTAATAGCTTTTTGCAATATCAGTCCCCCTCAGTACAACAATGGGCCCCATGTGGATGGTGGCGTCAAAGAAACTGATGGGTGCTATGTCAGAGGCTGAGGTCTTGAGCACCTGCTGCCAGAGCAGGGTGGCTTCTTTACTTAGTTTTACGCTTTCTTTGAAAGCGTCTTCATCAAAACCCCGGCCACTCGCTTTTTCGCAGAGGGGAATAATATGCCTGAACTGTTTTACCACCAGGTCAATTTCATCATCAGTCACTTCATCAAGATGCCGGGGTGGATGTATGCCGGCAATCGGACAAGCGAACTCCCGGGCAAAGAAATGAAACCAGTCTTCGACTTCCCGGCATTGATTGGTATTGTAAACAATCAGATCGGGTACCGGTATTCCCCGGAGTCCGTAATGACTGTTTAATGGACTTTCTTTTCTCAGGTAAGAACCAATGTCGGCTGTGGTATAACTGCATACATGTCCCGAGTATCCGCATTTTACGGCTTCAGGAATATAATCCATGGCGGTACGTGTAGCACCCAGCAATGCGCCGTGATTTTCGGGAAAGTACACTTCAAATCCAAAGGATCGCAGCAGTTCCGCCGGACCTACGCTGGTGCACCAGGCAATCTTTTTACCCGGAACATATAATGAATGAAAATAATCATTCATTATTTTCTTCAATTGACCGGTGGAGGCTAAAGAATATTTTTCCATGATGCCGGTTTCGGGTCTATTTCTATTATATACACTTCTTCTTCAACAGGAACATTTTTCCCGTATAAGTTCAGGAGATGGGCTTTGTATTTTTCAACTACATTTTTAGGTGCCACTTTCAGTGAAGGAGTAAGGGTGTTATTCTCAATACTGAGATCATCCAGTATGAGGGCAGCTGATTTCACTTTGGCGAACTTCTGGCCGATGGAATTGTTGGCAATCGCCAGGCAGCCCGTTAAACAGCGGCCCAGTTCATTCAGACTGCGCGGACAAAAGCAACCTTCATTCGGAGTCAGTTGATAGTCGGGGTTTTCAAAAAAATTTTTATTCGGAAATATCAGGGCGACGGGATGGTCTTCACCGCTGCCGGTAACGACGGCATACTGTACATAGTGACATTTTAATTCAATGGCTTTCTCAAGGTCAGTGGGGATCACTTTTTCACCGTTTGAAAGCTTGAAAATCCTGTCTTTTCTGGAAATCAGCTTTAGTCCGTTTTCGGTAATGGTACCCACATCTCCGGTACGATACCAGCCATCTTCGGTGAATGCATCCGCGTTGGCTTCCGGATTATTAAAATAACCCACCATGATATTGGGTCCCTTCACCTGTATCTCTTCATCATCACTTATTCTGATGCTTACTCCTGGTATTGGTTTTCCGACCAGGCCCGCTTCCCGCGGAATACCCGGATTGGTCAGTGTGCAGCAGGGTGAAGTTTCTGTAAGCCCCCAGCCTTCCAATACAGGAATATGTCTCCGTTCAAACTCCCTGGATAACTTTTCCGGCAAGGCAGCAGCGGCCGTAAAAATAAATTTAAGTCCGCTGTTAAAAAATATTTCTTCTACTTCATGATTTTTTTGCGTTAGCTCATACAATACCTGGTAAATTTTAGGAACACTGAAGAATACCGTTGGTTTCACTTCTTTCCAGTTTTCGAGAATGGAAAGAGGGTCTTTACCATAACTGCTTTCCAGGTGGTAAGTGGCACCGTTATACAGGGCGCTGAACAATTCAAATATACCTCCGAAGCTGTGATGCCATGGCAGATAAGAGAGAAAGCGGTCGTCTTTATTGATGTTCCATGCGTGCCGGAGGGCAGCCTGCTGTGACAGAATATTCCGGTGTGTCAGTTGAACGCACTTCGGAACTCCCATGGTTCCGGATGTAAACATGTTCAGGCAAATGGTATCCGGTGGGAGCTGGGTATCGATGTAATTTCCCTCCGCCGGCATCAGCAGTTCATCGAATATGCTTAGAGGTATTGTCGCAGAGGCCTGTATTTTTTCAAATACATATACCTTATTAATGTTGATGTCGGGCAATAACTGGTGCAGTTGTGTTTCACCTTCTATGGCCAGCCATCTGGCTTCGGAATGCCGTATCAGCAGGTTGGCGGTATCTCTTTTGAAGTTATAGAATATGGGTACCGCGATTCCTCCACAGGCCATAACGGCTAATTCCAGCAGCAGCATTTCCAGGCGGTTTCTGGAAAAGATCACCATTTTATCGCCTTTTGAAAAACCGGCAGCATGAAGATTGCAGGTGATGATACGTATTTTATCATGAAAATCAGTCCAGGTAATGCCGGTATATTTCCCTTCTTTTTTTTCGCGGTATACCACTTCCATACTGAATTTTTCAGCGTTACGTTGAAGCAGTAACCCGATATTAGGGATGATTTCGCCCGGCTTTATTTCACTTTCCAATATCTTCATGAGGCAAATTATTTTATACGGTTGCAGTTTGCTTTTCAAGAATTTTGAAGTGCCTGAATCCACCCCACAGCGCGGCTCCTATCGCACCGGCATAAATGGCATCAGGATTTGTTTTAACAATAAAACTTTTACCGGTTTCCTGCAGTTGTTCATTAATCGCCTGAATCATTCCCTGGTTAAGCGCCATGCCTCCGGTAAGTATCACGGGCGATTCTGCTTTGAGTGAACTCATCAGTTTAATGATCCTGGAAGCTATGGAAAGATGAATACCCTTGATGATATTGGGAGTGGTAATTCCCCTGGACACCATATTGATGACGTCAGTTTCAGCCAGCACAGCGCATATTCCGCTGGAGACTTCCGGTTCATTGGCCTGTAACGACACCTCTCCCACTTCTTCGATGCTTAAGCCCAGGTACCTGGAGATGTTCTCCAGAAATTGTCCGGAGCCAGATGCGCATTGTCCGGTCATTTTATAATCAACCACCCTTGCATTGTCGGTGATTTTTACCGCTCTTACGTATAAGGCGCCAAGGTCAATTACAGTCCTGGCATCCGGGAAAAAGAAATGGGCACCTTTGGCATGAGTGGTCATTCCATAAAAATGGCCGCGCTTGCGCCTCACCAAATCCCCTTCGCCGGTGGATGCCAGATAGGTGACATCCTCATATTTCAACCCGTTTCTGTTTAACAGGGTTTGCACCATCTCTTCCGCAACCAGTGTGGGATTTCTTTTCCTGATTTTTTCCGTCTGCTTATCGATCAGTTTTGGGTTTCCGGAATATTCCATCAATACTGACTTGATGAAATTACTTCCAACATCAACACCCATTGTGTAAACCGGCATATCCATGATCATTTATTTTATGTGTATTCAAGAGGTAAATAAAGTATCGGGCGTTTCATCAATCCGCCGCCATTCCATTTTTCTTTTTATACCAAGGTGGTTTTGTGTAAACTTAATGTACAGGGGAAGGATGCACCATATTTTACCGGGCACCGCACGTGCAATCGGAAATTTACTGTAATAGGCTTGCTCGGTTTCTTTTTTTAGAGCGGGTCCCGGCATAAAAAAACTACCCGTAAACTGAATGCCCCTGATTGCTGTTCTTTCCAGTGAATCAGGAAGTATGGTGCCGGCTACTTTTTCCTTTTTCATGGCATTGATAACATGATTTGTTTTTTCTTCAGATTTAAACAGGATCAGGTTGTTCTCTTCCTGATACACAAAAAAACAGTTGGCGCATTGCGGGCCTTCGGCAGTGGTGGTAGCCAGTGTCATTACCGTACAATGCTGCATGAAATCAGTTATTGCGGTATCGGGCTTGACCGGGTTTGCAACTGTCATTGGATTGATTTTAATCGTTATCAGGCCGGTATGGCATTCAGTATTTTCAACATTTCGTTTTTCCTGGCTTCACCCAGTTCACGGTCGGTATCCAGAAAACGGAAATATATTTCTTCAAGTTCTTTTTCGCTGAACAGGCTTTCGGCGATCTGAAAAACCTCTTCGTTTTCCACGGCGATGTGTTCAAGCAATCGCTCGCAGTAGGTTTCCAGGTACTTCTGTGCTACGGCAAAGTCACTTTTATTGAGCATGTTTTCTGCTTGCTGAAGCATTTCCCTGAAGTCTTCGTGATTTTCAAGCATCTCGTTGATAATGCCGTCCTTCATCAGCTCATTCCTTTTATTCATTTCGGGAAAGAGGATGATTTCTTCCTTGTGATGATGATAATTGTCCGCATAGGAGCGGAAGAAATTCAGCAGTTCGCGTATCGTGTTTTCATACTGCCCGGGATCTGACCCGATCAGGAATTTTGCTTTTTTAATTTTCTCTGTCGCCGATATTATTATATCATGTTCATGATATAATATTTCAAGGTAGGGGTTCATAGTGTATCATATTTGTGAATTTGTACCAACCGGGTTTTTATTATTTACCGGCATCTGTTTACTATACCGCGCTTTCTATGCCCGTGTGAACATTCCTTCGTGCGAACATGGCACCTCCCAGTGCCCCCATAAATATGGAATCGGTATGTATATTTATTTTTATTCCGTCTCCATAGTTTTCATTGATCAGTTGTGTCAGGTATTTTATAACCGCAGGATTCCTTGCCACACCACCGGTAAACGTAAATTCATTATATACCCCGCCGGAACGTGCTATCAGCGACATGGCCCGCATGATAATGGCTTTATGAAGGCCCCCGAGAATATCCTCTCTCTTTTCGCCAATATTGGTGAGTTCCCTCAATTCCGCGCCGGCAAATACAGTGCAGGTTGAACAGATATTAACTTCTTTCTCGGCTTTCATGGCCATCGGCCCCAGTTCATTTAATGATATACTCATTTCATCCGCTATATAGCCCAGGTAGCGCCCGCATCCTGCCGCGCAACGGTCATTCATCTGGAAGGAGGTAACTACTCCGTATTTATCCACCTGGATAGCTTTAGTGTCCTGTCCGCCAATGTCCAGCACTGTACGCGTTTCCGGAAAGATGGCGTGTGCGCCAAATGCATGGCATAATATTTCCGAACGGATGCAATCCTGGGGAAAGGGTAATAAAGCACGGCCATAGCCGGTGCCTGTCATGTTGGCAATATGAAACTCCAGGTCGGTAACTTCATCGATACGCTCACGTAGTGATTCCGAAACCGTGTTGAACTCTCCTTTTAACAGGTACATTTCTGCATCGAAAGCCGGGTCATTGTCAATAGGGATGTCGGATGGTTTCTCCGGGAGATTTTCATACTTGTCTTTGAGTACCTCCATGGCTTCATGAATGAGTGCCTTGAAATTGAAGGAAACGACTTCATTCTCGGCGGGTGTAATACTCTTGTCCCACACCGTCATCAGTGGTTCAAAAAGTGAATTGTCAAGTTTGTTTACTTCTTCGTTGTATTTTTCAGATACGATATCTCTGAAGAACTGATTTTTGGAGCCCAGATTATTGTACAGATAATCATGTTTAATTTTGGGTTTAAAAGATCTTCTGATATTTCTGAGATGACCCAGTATGGTATCACGTGTTTCATTGTCTTTAAAAAATGAGTTGCAGGTTTTAACCAGTTCTTCCCCCAGTTTATCAAGTCTTACCTTGAATTGCTCATACTGAAAAACACTTTCCAGGTCATCGATGTACTTTTTATATTCGGGTCTGGAGCTAATCTCCTTTTCAAGATTTCTTTTCAGGATGGAGAAACGGGCATTGTAAATAGCTTCATCACGGGCAATGTCGGCTGCGACCGCGTAATTCGCCCTGGTATTGGTAATCCCTCTCCCGATTATTTCGTCCTGGTCATTAATGATGACCGCTTTCGATGTGGTAGATCCCAGATCAACCCCTAAGTAATAATTACTCATAATTCGGATTATTTATAACTGATATAATACTATTTCAGGCATTCACAGTATGATCCTTCATAATGATTTTTCTTTGCTCCAGCATCTGGAAATATGATTCCAGACGGTTTTTAATATTGGCGTAGGAGAAATACCGCGGATCTACCAGATCACTTTCTATAAAACCGACAGGGATACCACAGCGTTGTTCAATTTCACGCATCATCAGCAACTGTCCCGCCGAAAAGGAATTACAACTCTTTATGGAGTTGATTAAAAATCCATCCGCCTTGTATTCTTTGATATAATGCTCGATAAGATCAACCCGTTGCGGCAGATTCAGATTTGTATAGCATCCCATACAGTATTTTGCCAGGCTTTCTAATGGTTTTTCCGGATCGTGGCGGAAACCCTGATCATATAATCCACCCACTTTGGTGTAGGTGGAGGCTACGATAACCGTACCCATATCGTAAAACAACTTCCAGAACTCCCTGAAATTTGTCCAGTTGGGAGGCCCTTCAACCACAAGCCGGAACCTTTCATTCTTCAACTCACCCTCGGGCGTTATCGGTGGCAGATTCATCCGTATCCGCTCGGTAACTTCGTTGTGTAGCTCCTGATAATATTCCAGTGCGATTTCGGTTCCCCTGAAAGCGGTATTCATGGGACCCATGTAATACACACCTGCGAAATAGGCATCAATGGGAGAGGGTTTATGTTTGGCCGATTCCAGCACTTTCACCCATAGCTCCTCCGATTTTGCCGAATTGGAAAGCATCTGTGACAGCCGGGAATAATCGAGTTTCTTGCCCGCAACTTTTTCCATCTTGGGAATGACTTCTTCCTTCAGTTGCCGTACCATATACTGCACTTGCTCCTCGGTAATTTTTCCGTCCTCCTGATAGGGAGTGTGGAGCATGGCGATTTCAACGCCGGGATAAAGCCGTTCCAGGTTTTCAAACCATTTCATAAATGTAAAGCAGCCCGTATAGCTCAGCAATAACAAATCGGGATCCGGGAGTTTCTCACCGGTTGGGCCGATATTGCCATTCAGCATCATGCCGATATCACATTTTACGTAGGTGCATACATCCTCTGAAAAGCCGATTTTTTCGGCATCTTTGATAAAGGAACCGGATTTCTTCCGCATCCCTGATTGCAAAGCGTTAATTTCAGGATATACCGGTAGCATATCCAGGGCAAGGATTAATTCAGTGACGTTGCCCGGTACAAACGTATAGACTACTTTCTTCCCTGTTTCTTTGGCAGTACTTAGTTCAGTGAAGAGATTGCCAAGCATCTCTTTCTGAATAACCATGCTTTTTTCCTTGGCGGCATTTTTTGGATCTGTCATTGCTTATAATTTTTTAATCCCTGTTATTTTATGCCCAGAGCTTAATGGAATCGGAGAAAGTTCCGGCCTGCTCTTTTATAACTTTGAATTGTCCGGTGTTTTCGTGGTATTGGAAATTGATATGGGGAATACCTGCTTCGTCACAGGCTTTTTGAAGGTCGGGCCGGTCGAGTAAAGCCGGATCACAAAAGCTTGCAGCGGCGAAAATGACCCCATCGGCATTTCTTTTTTTAACCTGCTCCACAAGTCTTGCGCCTTTGGGATGGTCAACATCATATACCGCTGAGGAGGGAGCGCTGCGGGTCAGAAATGCATCTACTATTTCCTGCAAGGGGTCATGGGTGTTGGCCGGAATGTCTCCTTGAATCCAGCGTGAGCCCAGCATGAAATCATCGTCCACGATATAGCAGCCGGCCATTTCTACCGATTTGATTAATCCCATCGGTGGCTGTTCGCAAAAACTGCCGGAAACAACAACGCGTATATTATCCATCGGCGCGCCCTTGTCCGCTCCAAGTAGTTCCACTACTTTTTCCAGTATTTCATTATGTTTTTCAACCGGAATCGATAATCCCGCCCTGAGAATGTGATAGGTGTCGAACGCTGATAACCTCCAGGGGTACTCCTGGCGTATATCATAAATTTGTTCAATCAGTCTCCGGTTGTGGTTATAAAGTGAAATGGAATGATTCAGGGATGCATGGCTGATTTTATGCCCGTTGATTTGATAAATATCATTTAATATAGTTTCCAGTAAGTCACGATAAAAGGCCCCGCCGATGTGTTTTTCAAAATTTTGCGGATAGTCAAAGTAGCGTGTAAACTTTCCTTTTTTCGCGAGTTTGAACATGCCGGAAAGATTACGGATGCAATCACAAATAGAAGGGAATAAAAATCCGTCGAAGTTTTCGAGACTGCTGTCAAGCGCCATTTCAATCACACCCCGCGGCATATGGCAGATGTACGACTGATAATATGCATCGCCTTTGATGATCTGCTTGCGGTCACCGGCTCCCATGATACCCACCGGCAAACAGTTAACGGCATGAAGTAATTCACGGGGTATATAAATAGGGAGATAACCTACCAGCAGTCTGCCTTCAGATTGTGCTTTCCATTCTTTTGCAGCGGAAAAATTGAGATCAAAAGCAAGTTCGGCACAATATGACGAAATCCCTTCCAATGACATGTTCTGATCCATATTCATTTTTATTAAATTGTATTTACACAAATAAAATGATATATTACTGTATTAAAACTGACCGCCGTCATTTTTCTGAAAATTTACTTTAAGTATTTTGTACCTGAGTGGCGGATGTTAAGTTAATTTGATTTTAATCATGTACTCAGCACTTATACTAATAAGCGGATCTTCCACAAGAATGGGTTTTCCGAAACATTTACTTCGTTTCGATGAACATCATATTTTTCTGGAAGCCATCGTGGAGAAATATAATGATGCGGATATCCATGATATAACCTGTGTTATCAATAAGGAAATCGCAAGTGATAAGAATATAAGCAGCATCCTGAATAATCTGAAGCTGAACTGCGTAGTAAATAATTATACAGAACGCGGACGTACTTATTCAATTCTTACCGGACTTAAGGCAATACCGGAGGATACACATTGTTTTATTAGCAACATTGACAATCCTTTTATACATGCAGATCTGTTAAATGAAATGAAGGCAGCGCTCCTGCCCGGATCCTTTGTAGTTCCGGTTCATCACGGCAAAGGCGGGCATCCTGTTTTATTGTCATCACAGGTGGTGCAGTCATTGCTCACGCGTAATGATATTTTGATGTCATTAAAGGAATTGCTTAGAGATTATAAAAGGATTACAGTGGAGGCAAAGGATGATTCAATCCTGATTAATATTAATACACCTGATGAGTATTTAAGGTATTTTAGTGCCCTCTGACGCATGGATGTCAACAGTAAGATCGGGGAATTGTATGCAAAGGGCGCCGTAATGGCCGTTTGTATTGTTGTTGATACAAGGGGGTCCACTCCCCGGAAGCAGGGCGCCAAAATGATTGTCTTGCCGGATGGCCGCTACTTCGGTACCATTGGCGGCGGAAATCTGGAATTGCAGGTCATAAAGGATGCAATGGCCTGCATCGGTAAAAAGGAATGTAAACTGTTTCGCCATGATTTGTTACATCAACACGGGATGTGTTGCGGTGGTTCAGTCGATATATTTATTGAATATATGGGTAAAAGAAATAAGTTATTCATTTTTGGTGCCGGGCATACCGGTCAGGCATTGGCTGCTTTTGCTTTGCACCTTGATTTTGATGTTTTCCTGATTGATGACCGGCCGGGCCAGTTTGTGAATGTAAATAATGAAGCCATCCATCAGATGCCTGTGAATGCTGTGGTTGCCGCAAACAGCATTCCCTTTGATGAGTCTTCGTATATTGCAGTGATGACCTATGATCACGCGATGGACCGTGAAATTGTTGCAGCTTGCCTGAATAAAAAATTTGCGTACCTGGGAATGATTGGCAGTAAACGTAAAACCGAACTGACGAAAAAATTATTTGAGAAAGACGGTATTGTTTCTGCGGAGATGGCCGGAAAAATTGATATGCCTATCGGACTGGATATTCTGGCCGAAACACCTGCTGAAATTGCAGTCAGCATTTTGTCAAAAATAATTATGGTTAAAAATTCTGTAAAAGCATGAACAGGAAAATTGCAATGGTTACCGGCGCTGCCCATGGTATCGGGAAGGCAATAGCCGCGCGTTTATTGACCGACGGTTTTTTTGTAATCGCAGTTGATATTGACGCGCAACAGGGCGACGAGCTCGCATCCCGGTCAGGTAAGGATAAACTGGCATTTTTTAAGGCGGATATTTGCAATGCTGCTGAAGTGAAGAACCTCTTTGATCATATTAAGGAGGAGTACAAAGCCTTGTATCTCCTGGTAAATAATGCCGGCATCATACGGGATAATTTGATCTGGAACATGCCGGAAGATGATTTTGACAGGGTGATCGATGTGAATTTAAAAGGTACCTGGATGATGTGTAAGCATGCCGCCGAATGGATGCGGATACAGCAGTCCGGCAGAATTGTAAATATCAGTTCCCGTGCCATGCTGGGAAACAGGGGACAGTCTAATTATTCGGCCTCAAAAGCCGGCGTTGTGGCGCTCACCCGCGTGTTGGCTCTGGAACTGGGCCGTTATAATGTTTTAGTGAATGCAGTGGCTCCGGGACTCATAGATACACCGCTTACAAGAAGTCTGGAAGAAAAGGTTTTAAAACAGTTAATAGACGCGCAACCAACAAGAGAAATGGGTAAGCCGGAGGATATAGCGAATGTGGTTTCCTTTTTGGCCAGTGAGTCTACCCGTTTCATCACCGGTCAAACCATTTATGTGGATGGAGGTAAGAGCATTGGCGCGGGGTTTTGAATATATTCGGAATGAACGGGTTTTAAATAATCCGGAATAGTAAACAGGCATCTGACTTCCTGTCAATGATGTTACTTGAAGCTTCATTATGATTTTTTTCTGATGTAGGGTGCTGCCGGGGAAAGACCATGCATGCAATCCGTTACAGCAGTATTCTCCGCTTGTTTCCGATATTTCTACCCGCCAGTTTTATGCGATACGGCCCCTTAAAAATTTATATCAATTTCACAGCTTGAGTCAGCCACTGAGCTAATTCGTGTAATATTACTACTATTGCACCCAAAATATCAGATAAAATGAGTTTAGTGGATGACCTGAAAGAAAGAAGTGCAAATGCATGTGAGTTCTGTAAGCGTACCGGGGAGTTATCCGTTTACATGGTGCCACCTCAGGCAAGTGCCGGTATTATGGTGTGCCAGACCTGCTTAAACCAGCTGGAAAAAAAGGAGGACATGGATCCTTCCCACTGGTCCTGCCTGAGAGATACCATGTGGAGCGATGTGCCCGCAATTCAGGTAGTGACCTGGCGTTTGCTGAACCGTATGAAGCATGAAACCTGGGCGGCAGACCTGATTGACCAGATGTACCTCGATGAGGACAATCTGGAGTGGGCCAGCGCAACCGGCGATCACCTGGAAACAGATTCAAATGACGTCCATCGCGACTGTAATGCCGCCGTTTTACGTACAGGCGATAACGTGACACTCATTAAGTCGCTGGATGTGAAAGGCTCGCAGATAAATGCGAAAATCGGTACAGTGGTGAAAAATATAAAACTGGTACCGGATAATACAGAACATATTGAAGGTAAAATTGAAGGACAGCAAATCGTCATCCTTACCAAATTTGTACGTAAAGTATCCTGAGCAGATCAGCCTGCTTTACCCTATCGCTTAGCGCTGGTGCAGGACCGTGTTAACGGCTGCTCTTTATGTAAATACTGTATTCACTGCCGGGATAAAAACGAAAGGCGCCTTTATTCAGGAAGAGGGGAATGGGGAAATCTCCGTAGCCATAGCTGCAGTTGGGAATTTTAGCGGAAAACATCAGCGTTTCGTTGATGTAGATGTAAAAATCTTCTTTGTTGCGGATGACTTCAAGAGTATATAGACCATTATCGGCTTTCGGAAAACTTCCGGCATTTGTATAATTCTTCAGGTCCTGGTAATCGAGTTTTTTCTTGCCGTTCCAGCAATTCCAGCCTCCGCACACCTTGGCATCTTCATAAGGAGCGCGACGACTAAATACATCCAGGCTCAGGTCGCTCTTTACAATAAATGCCAGGTGATGGTATTCTTTACATTCACCACCGCTGTGGGTGAGCCAAAACTGGTATTCCAGTCCAAAACCATAAGGGGTTTCAGATTTTGTACTTTCAAAGGTAAATGGCATCCTCAGCCGGAAATAAGCGGTGTTGGCAATCAGGCTTTCATGTTCTTCCCTGTCAAAGATAGAGTAGGGATGCATGTAATTGAGTCCGGATTTTTTATGGGTTACAACGGGCGCCTGATGTCCTTCCTCTTTTTCAACAGAAAGTCCCGAAGGCTTCACTTCACTGATCCTTTTATGCGGCTGAATGTAATCAAAACGTATGCGGTTAAATTGTGATGGAATACTCTCCGGATGTTTTACAGTTAGGGTATCCGGACCCGTTACACCGAACAAACCACCTAATAATACTTTTTGGGCCTCCGGAATATGATAATCCTGGCCTACGGGGCTTCCTCCCGGGCTGAGTGGAATTCCCAATCCGCCAACCGGTTCGCGTACTATCGTCATTTCGCTTTGAAAAGGAATGCCGGCCACGAAAACGGCAGGTATTACTACTTTTCCGCCCAAGCCTTTGTACCCGTACATTTTAGTAAGCGGATCCTGGAAAAGTACAGGACTTTGCGCTGAGAGTATGCCTGTGGTAAAGACGAGAGCCAGGATGAGAATTATTTTTTTCATGGGCATTGTGTTTAAGCGAAGATAGTGTAATGGACTTACATATCTGCACAATGAATACCCTTGATATTATTCAGCCTGTACCATAACTTTCAAAACCGTGTTTTTCGATGCGGAATTGACCCGCAGAAAATACATTCCATCCCTTTGCCTGATGGTGATTGGTATGTTTTTTCCGTATAAAGCATCCTGATTCAGTGTAAATCGGCTGATCAACTGTCCGGTAGCATTCATAAGTTCCAGCGTAAGCGGATACTGCCACGCTTCCGGAAGCGTCAAATAAAATTCACCGCGGTTGGGGTTGGGGTAAAGCAATAAATTTTCAAATGTCTGAGGGGCGTTGATACCCGCGGTTAAACCGCTTAGCCTGGCTACAAAGAAGTCCTGACTACCTGAATGTCCGGGGAGGGAATAGGGTGGAATTAAGAGCAGGCTACTGGAGTAGCTGCCACATACAAACAGATCACCTTTTCTGTTTATGGCCATACTTGTGATAAAGTCTATGGAGTTACCCCCGAATGTTTGTGCGGATTGTTGTGTACCGGAAGAGTCGAAATTTACGAGGAGTGCGTCGCCCAGGCTGTTATTAGTGGTGTTTTTTCGCCATGAGCCTGCTAAAAAAACACTGTCACTATCAAACCATCCTCCCGCGGTAATATTGCCCTCTGCGTCTGTTTTAATATCCTTGAAAGCTTCGTTATCATCGCTGCCACCTGTTCTCAACCAGGTAACCGCTCCGGAGCTATTATACTTTGCAAGGAAGTAATCTGATGTAAAGGTGATAGTATCATTATTGGTGGAATTAAAATTTCCAAATGTGACATGCTTACTGTAAAATCGTCCACTGGTATAAATGTTATTATACCCATCCACCGCTATTCCCAGTAAGTAATCGGAAGAGGTGGAACCTCCCGCACTTACCGCCCAGTCAAAATTTCCGTTGAATATAAATTTTGCAAGGAAAATATCGTATCCACCGGTGTTGGTCAATGTTTGTGTGCCAATTGTCATCGTTGCAGAGCCGTAAATGCCTCCTATGTAGATATTGCCATGATTATCTGCCGCCAGCCCATATAATTCTTCATATCCTGTACCGCCGCTTCCTCCGGCCGTTGCGGCCCAGATAAAATTGCCCAGTGAATCATACCTGGCCACAAATACATCGTCTGTACCATTGTTGGTGTTGTTAAACGTAGTGCCGCCTATGCTGAGAGTCGGACTGGCGAAATCCCCTGCAATAATGACGTTGCCGGCGGAATCAATCGCGATTTTTTTCCCGTCTTCATTATCTGTTCCTCCGATTCTTCCTGCCCACAATACATTCCCGCCGGGTCCAAGTTTGAGTAATAATGCATCATCGGTTACATTGGAAGTATTGTTAAGCGTAAATGAACCGAGTACAAGCGGATTGCTGTTGAAAGTGCCGCAGATCCATATGTTGTTGTGAACATCGGTAACTACCGAGTAGGCAAACTCATCATTTGATCCTCCGAACTTCTGTGCCCAGATCAAAACGCCCATACTGTCAAATTTCGCTACATACATTTCGTTATAAATATTGGGTCCATTATAAAGAACTGTATTGCCAATCACGAGCGAATCGCCGCCAAAGGCGCCCACAACAATAAGATTACCGTCAGCATCACGGCAGACATCATTGCTGTAATCGTAATCCACGCCACCGAAGCCGGAGGCCCATTGCCAGGTTTGCGCCTGTAAGTGAAAACAGATACCGGATAACAATACAAGGCAGGCAAGGGTCAGGTTGAGTTTCTTCATAGGGATTTTATCGTTTCGGGTGATGTTGAACTTTGTATATGGTTAAACGCTGACAGGGATTATGATAAACACTCAAACCCTCCTGCCCAAGACAAAACTATTTCATGACCTTAAATTTAAAAATGATACTTGAATTTTGAACCCATGATCAAAATCATGGATACGGACACCGGAATTGTTCCGCCTTGTCATTCGCGCATGAAAAAGATTAATATCTTAGCTCCTTAATCAAAGTGCAATGACTTTGTTTCTCCGTTACCTGAGCTTATTCATGTTGTTTGTAATGCCCTCCCGGGCGCAACGTAATGCTGATCATAAAATTCCTTTTGACCGCATACGTCAAAGTATAGAAGCGCTAAGAAAGTCAGCTTCAGAAACTCCTCCGGCAACCAACAGTCCTGAAAAATCTGCTTCCTTTCCCATGGCGCCCATGAGGGCGGTTCACAGAGAGATTTCGAGACCTGCTATTCAGCAAAGGGGGAATCGCGGCTTCCCGGTTTTGTCTCCCGTACAAATAGACACTGCCTATGTAGGAGTAGTTCCCAATGATACCCTGGTGGTAAGCGGCAACTGGATCTGTAACGGTCCAGTATATGTTTTCAATGATGGGGTGTTAATTTTTGACCATGCAAATGCCACCATCCTTGGCGATATTTATATCTGGGGACATGGCAGCCTGATTGCCGATTCCACCCAATTTCATATTCCCCAGGCCTGGTTTTACCAGCGATCCTTGCTGGCCCTCGACAGCGCCACGCTTACCGTGAATAACAGTTCTTTTGAATTCAGCGGCATGTCGCATAATTTTATTTTCCAGGGCGAAGCGCAGGTGAATATGCATCATGTGTATCAAAATGACTGGACCACGGCAGGACTGTGGGGGAATCCGCAGGTAACAATCAGCGATTGTAATTTAATGGGTGAATACATTATAAGCGGAACCAGTCGCTTTCATGTCAGCCATTCGGATACCCTGTTGTTATGGCAACACTATCCCGACTCTTCCATCATCAACACGTCCTATCCTGCCGGTGCCATAGTGAATACCTATATTGCAAATCAGATGCAACCCGGACACAGCGGCATCGGGTATGAAGTACAGCTGGATACCTGCACCAACGTATGGTGGGGGTTGATGCCGGTGAACGGATCGGATGTTACCATCAGCAATTCAACCATCAGGGCCATCGGTTGCTGGTTTCAGAACGGAGATTCAGTGAACGCTTCAGGTTTGGTGAACAATTCGGTGTACAGCAATTTCACAGCGCCCTTGTCCGATCGGAATTTACAATTCAACAATTGCAATGTGCAAACCTGGAGTTTATATGTTTTTGATTCATCGTATTTGCACATTACCGGATGTATCTTAGGAGAAGTAGGTACGCAGTATACCTCCATGTGCCTTGCCGAAAATTTTTTACTGGATGGTTCGGGAGGATATTTCTGGGCAACGGACACCAGTGTAATCGTGAGCTCCCTGAGCAGTGCCATGTCAATCATCCGGAGTGAGCGGCATGGAATATTTGTTTTCGGCTATGGTACCTGTAACAGTAACCCTCCCACAGCCATCGGACAGAGTGTGATGATTGTTGTACAGAGTACGATGCCGCAGGATCCGGTGGCGGAAGAAGGTGCCGTAGTCTGGTATGCCAACATCAATGGCCCTGCTACCGGATATACCAATGCGGTAATTCCCGTAGCCGGAACCGCCTTTATTGATCAGGGGCCCCAGGGATCCTGGATGGATTTTGAGGCTTACAGTCTGTATTTTAAAGCGGCAGGCAGCCCTGTATGGACACCCATTGTTATGGACAGCGCCCTGGAGGTCCGGCACGGTGTTTTGGCCGGCTGGAATACATCAGGATTGACGGCGGGAAGCTATGAATTAAAGCTGACGCTTATCAATAATCTCGGCGACAGTGTAGATGCGCAGAAGGGAATTAACCTCTTGCCCGGAGTTACCGGCGTAGAGGAGAACGCTGTATCAGGTATGGATGTCCTGGTATATCCTAATCCTGCAAATACGGTGCTCATGCTGGAGCCCCGGCAAATGAAAGGAACTGCATGTCAGCTGATCATTACTGACCTCTCAGGAAAGATACTTTATGAGGAGACGCGTGTTGCAGAAAAAACCATGCAGGTGGATATATCTTATTTAATAAACGGTCTATATACTTTGCATTTGAGCAATAATGAAGGTAATATAACACGGAGATTTAGCGTGCTGCAGAAAAAGTAAATGCCTGTAATCGCACCGGACCCGGTTTAAGCGACCCGATTGCGCTTGTGCAAATCCATCAGGCTTTCATTCAGCATCAATCTCAAGACCCTTTTACCGGCAGTGTTCTTGAAGTATTACTCCCGTCGAAGGGCATCTGAACGGCTCAGATAATATTCAACGAACACACAAATGAACGGTCTTCTGCAGGCTGTACTTTTCGATTTACCTGCTTCATGCTCTCCCATCCTTCGCTTAAAGTTCGCCGTGTAACCGATGTAAAAGAGTTTATCTTTGAGACTGAATAATATGTAAACAGCAAACTTCGGGTGATGTATCATCGGAAAGATTCAACGACAAATGAAAGTCAAATCTAACACCAGGCATGCTTGTGAAAACTAAACAAGCATTTACAAACGAATAAAAGTGTTTGTGATTTTTAATGCGCGATTGAATAAGTAATTCAGTTCTTTATCTGCTTCCTGCCCTTTTCAATTTACAGCAGTGAAGTGTGGGTAGAGTTTGCGAAGAACGCTTTACCCTCTACTTCACCGCTACACGCACACTTCATGCCTTACAGGCCGTAAGTAGAGAATCCCGCGATGCTCGATTCACGCTTCGAGGCGTCAATAAAGCAGCCTATATCTGAAAAACATGAATTAGCCTAAAAAAAAGAGACCCGGTTCAATAAGAACCAGGTCTCTTTACATTTATATACCGCCGCCGAAGCAGAAAATCTCGCGATGCTCGATTTACGCTTCGGGGCGGTGCAGCGTTCCCGCAATACTGCGGGATCTGCTGCACCGCTCCCCCTCCCCGCTGTTCAGCGGGACAAGCTTGGGCTCGAACCAGGGACCCCATGATTAATCCCGCAGTATTGCGGGACTCTAACCAGCGGAACTCTTTTCCTTCAGCCATTGTATAAATGAAGGATCGTTTGAATTTTCTATAACAAGTGTTATAAACCTTCGCTGCTTCTGACTTTTTATATATCTCTCAACACGAATAGCCTGTGCTTCAGATTCACTTATGGGAATAATTGCTTTCTTTTTCCAGGGTCTGTGCTTGCTAGTATAGGTGCCTGATTCAACTTGATTGTGCTGCATGAGTCTCGCATCAGGATCATGACTATATCCGATATAGTAATATCCTTTCAGTTCTGATTCCAATATGTAGATAAAATACATTCTAAAAACATTTTTAAATGAAAGAGGCCACCCTTTCGGATGGCCTCTGCTGCACCGCTCCCGATGATCAGGAAATATCAAACCGTTTCAGGGATGACCTGCTGATTTTCAATGATTTGATCCGTTTTTGGCTGTTGCATTCCTACTCAAATATATGACAGAACAATTACAGGTTAGGCTCAGTTTAACAATATCTTAACCATAGAAGTATTAATTTTACTCGTAATAAATTATTCAAAGTTGTATTATTTGGGTATGATTCTACGATTTACAATCTTTTTACATATTTGTTCGTTTCTGATTGTAAATCACCTGTTAATGAAAGCAATTGCCCAAAGATTGGATATTCCTAACCAAATTGTTACGGAAAACCCAAAAAAATGACTTATTATTGGTGACTTATATGGAAAAATGGCCAGACTTATCAAACCCACCTGTACAAGAGGCTGTCCTGGATCTTCGATTTAACTTAATTGATTCGGATGGATCAAGAGAGATAAATTCTTTTTATTCAAAAATTTCGAATGATTTTCCCATAAAAAAAGAGCGCATTCAGCTTAACCTAAGTGCAAAATTTGGAGACACGCAAGAAAAAGGACAAGGAACTTTAGCAGCATCACATAAAAGTGATGGGCTAATAATTAATAGTAAAGACCAGAAGACAGCGATTCAGGTCGGATCCAATTTCTTTTCTTTCCATATTTTAAAACCTTACAGGCAATGGCCTGCAATCCTTGAGGAAAGTAAAAGTTTATGGGAAACCTTTTATAAGGGTTGCAAAACCATGCAATTAAATAGAATTGCACTGAGATATATAAACAGGATTGTAAAATCGGATGAAAGTTTAAAATTCGATCCTGCAAAACATTTAAAACTTATCCCAAGCATACCTGATGGCATTAACTATTCATTGGATAATTACTTTATGCAATTGAATTTAGCTAATCACGACAGGTCAATTAATGCAATAATAAATGAAAAGGTAGGAAGAGAATCAAACCAACACGTTGATATTGTTTTGGATATTGATGTATTTAAACTATACCAAAACAAGGTAGGTGATGCAGGACTATGGGATGACGTTGTGAGGTTGAGAGAATTTAAAAATGAAATATTTTTTAACTCAATCACTACAGAGACAAGAAACAAATTTCAATAAAAATTGATAACATTACTAAACATATATTGAAATGACTGAACCATTTATAACATACAATATATATATTAATCCTCAAATAATTTCATCAGATATAAATGATATGATGAACGAGGTTGTGCTTTATACATCTGGATCACTTTCTACAACGTATGGAAACGACAAGGAAAGTCGTTTAAATAAAATTATACAGCAAAACGATGTATCTGTTGAACAGATAAATGTTCTCCGCTCTATATTATTACAAATCGTAAAAATTGAAAAGTTTAATAATACAACTTTCAATATAGAAATCAACACAGCGCAAGATGACGAAATTGTTGTTTCACGTAAAGCAGATTCGGGTATTTCGCTTATTTCAGTAAACCCATACGGAGATATTATGGCTCTTTGTGCCGATTATTCGGAAAAGAAGAAAATTAACTTTTTTGAATATGAAAACTATGATCCTGAACAAACTGTTTATACATTTTTAGGATTCTGATTGTAGATCGTCAGCATAAAGTTTACCAAACATGATGTAAATTTAAGGTGGTA
>CAZHSC010000055.1:0-23768 GCA_964534995.1 uncultured Bifidobacterium sp. | reverse complement strand
GGCAACAAGACCTTTACGGAGCTGGAAGGTGTTTTCAATAACAATGACATGTTATCGTTCGCTGCCGGTGACCTCAACCATGATGGTTTAATTGATCTTTATACGAGTTATGGCGATGCCTACAACAATCCCAGCAATGTGGACGATATATTCTGGATCAATTCCACCCGTAACAACAATCACTTTATCACTATCAACCTGCTGGGCACGATCAGCAACAAAGGAGCCATTGGCGCCCGTGCCACCATTTATGGAGCCTGGGGAGTACAGATCAGGGAAGTGCGTTCCGGTGACAGTTACGGCACCGTCAATTCCGCCATGTTGCATTTTGGACTCGGCAATGCCACTACCATTGATTCCATTGTAGTACGTTTTCCCAGCGGCATCACTCACACCCTTCTGAATCCACAGGCAGATCAGTTCATCAAGATCATCGAAAACGATTGCGTATCTCCGGATCCGGGGGTTAGCTACAGCGCCGCCGATCAATTTATCTGCACAGGAACCACCCAGACATTCACCGCAGCCCCGGGATTAAATTACCTGTGGAGCGATGGCAGCACTGCACAAACATTAACCATCAACAGCGGGGGTGAATACAACGTAATTGTAAACACCCCGGGAAACAATTGCAGCGGCATTTCACCTACCTATATCATAGAACAGGACCCTGACCAGACACCCCTCATTTTTGCTGACGGAGAAACTGAATTCTGCCATGGAAATTCCGTTAATTTAAATTCACAGACTTATGGTGCCCAGAATTTTTCCTGGTCAAACGGTGATTTCACACCATTTACCACCATTACACAAAGCGGAACCTACACAATGACCATACAGGGGTATTGCGCGCAATTCACCTCCACGCCCATTTCAGTTATAGCGCATGTTGTACCGGATCCTGTTACTTCTAATGTAACACTTCCTGCGCCGGGATCAGCCACTTTGAATGCTGCAGGTACCGTACTCAACTGGTATGATTCAGCGAATGCCGTTACCCCTGTATTTACGGGCCCAAGTTTCGTTACTCCGGTCATCAATACGCTCACCAATTACTGGGTTGACAATACCGAAACTTTCAACGCCGGAACATTTGCCACCGGATTGATGGTTCCTTCCGGAGGAACACAATACAGTGCCACCACCACCAATGCTCGCATGTATTTTGATGTCATCAAAGCCTGCACACTTAGCTCCGCTATGGTTTACACTGACCTGCCGGGGTTACGCAGAATAGAATTAAGGAACAATCAGGACAGCCTGCTTCAATTCTTTGATATCAACATCCTTCCCGACTCACAGCTGATCACCTTTAACTTCCCTCTGACCCCTGGCACCGGCTATTATCTCACCACCGATGCTTCCATTAACCAGGCCATACCCGGATGGGGAAATCCCTCTCCGCGGTTAAAGAGAAACTCAGTAGGCGTAAGTTATCCATATACCATTGCTGACGCGGTAAGCTTTACCGGCAATAATTTCGGTGGGCAGTATTACTATTACTTCTACAATATTAACGTTGAAAAGCCCGGGCTTTCCTGTATCAGCAACAGGGTACAGGTTACCGTTGATATTTCAACTACCGGTATAAACGAAAATAATCTTACCGGCATTCACATTTTCCCGAATCCAGCCGGTGAAATGCTGAATATCCGGCTCGACAAAAAAGAAGTAGTGACAATGCAATTGTTTGATGCCACCGGAAGAATGGTTTTAAGCAATTCCTTCGGGGACATCAATAATGTACAGTCACTGGCAGGAATAGCTCCCGGGGTGTATCATATCACGCTCATTGCAAAGGATGGAACCTATCAGCAAAAGCTCATTAAATACTGATTAAGCGGTTATATAAAATAAAAAAGGGAGGCAATGGTCTCCCTTTTTTTATGGGCGGTATTTTCCGGAGGGTCCGTCAAGCACAATTGCCCTGCATTGACGATGCCCCGGTAAACCCAAAAACCGGTTCGTGATTCATGGTGAGGACCATAACCGGATGTCAACCATTGGACCGGATGGCCTCCACCGGATCGAGGCGGGCCGCGGAGGCGGCCGGAAACAAACCGCTCACCACACCAATCAAAACAGAAACACCAAGTCCTACTATCACATTGCGAAGAGACAAAGTCATATCAAATCCGGAACCTCCAGCCACCAGGGTGGCAATATACACAAGCAGCAGCCCCAGCAAACCTCCGAAGAGACATAATATCACAGCTTCTGTGAGGAACTGAATAAGCACAAAATAATTTTTCGCACCCAGCGACTTCTGAATGCCGATAATGGGCGTACGTTCCCGCACGGAAACGAACATAATATTAGCAATGCCGAAACCACCCACCAGAATACTGAATCCTCCGATGATGGCTCCCACCATACTAATCATATCAAAAAGCTGTCCGACCTGGGCTGATAATAATTTCGTTTCATTCAACGCAAAATCATCTTCTTCCACCGGCCTCAATCGCCTGACAGCGCGCATATGCCCCTTTAATTCATCCATCAGCTCCTGATTAGTGACCAGTTCCTTTGCTTTTACCATAATCATGGGTCCGGCCCTGTCGGAACGGATATCAATAAATTTCCGGCCATAGTTCACCGGTAATATAACAGTATTATCATGGCTGTTACCAATCAGGCTTTCACCCTCTTTGGCGAAAATGCCGACTATTTTTGATTTCATCCCCTTTACTGTTATCGTTTTATCCAGCGCTGAAACATTCGGGTAGAGATTTACCGCAACATCATAACCTACTAACGCCACCGGATAGCCTCCATTTGACTCCGCCTCAGTAAAATAGCGTCCGTCGTACAAATCAAAACCGGTAATTTTATTATAATCATGGCTGACGAGGGTTACATCACAGTTTTCCACCACATTTCCCTTCCATTTCAGCGTTTGTCCTCCTAAAAAAGCCATAAAGGCCATGTTCTCCGCCAGCTGGGTCCTGTCTTTTAACTGGTTCATTTCATTAATGGAAGGCAAAGGGCGCTGCCAGTATTTCCACCAGGGATAATCCTCCCCAAAGGCCCATGGCCACTTTTGAATATACACTACATTATTTCCGAGTTTTTCAACGCTGCCTCTTACATTGTTCTCCATACTGTCAACCGCCGAAAAAACAGTGATAATGGCGAAGATGCCTATGGTTACCCCCAGCAACGACAAAAACGTGCGCAGCTTATTAACGACCAGGGCATGCCAGGCCATCAGCATACTTTCCCTGATTAACCGAATGATCAGCACCGTTTTCATCTCATAGGTTCTAAATTGTAAACATAAATTATACAAAGCACAATGCTTCCGCGACGCTAAGTTAAGGCTTGCATTTCTTTTGGAGGAGGTCCGGCAGCTCAAAAAGGATTTTTTATTTCTGAAATGTATGGAATCGTTTCTGTTTCCACATCTAAGGACAAAAAATCAAGCTATGCCTTACCTCCTCAAACCGGGGTCCTACCCGATAATTACCCTATTCCGGTCAGATGCCCGCCACTATCAGCTCAGCTTTCTTTTCATCTTCCTTCTCACCGGACTTTTTCAACTGAACTGGTCCCTCCCCGGCTGGCAAATTCCACTTACATTTCTCGTCGCCGTTTCCACCCAATATGCAGGCATCCTGCTGTTCCGCTTACCCATACACAGTTTAAAAAGCGCCTTCATCACCTCCTTCAGCTTATGCCTTTTATTCAGAAGCGACCACCACTATGTCATCGTGATGGCCGCTTTTATTGCCATTGCGTCTAAATTTATCTTTACCTATAAAGGCAAGCATTTCTTCAATCCAGCCAATATCGGCATTTGCAGCAGCATTCTCATCAGCGGTTCAGGCTGGATATCACCCGGACAGTGGGGCAGTGAGGGGCTGTGGCTGTTCCTGGTTGGGATACTCGGATTTCTGGTAGTTAGCAGGGCCAGGCGGATGGAACTTGCCTTGAGTTTCATGGCTGCCTATGGGGGGGCTTTTCTGATCCGCCTGCTTATCTGGCAAAACTGGCCTGCCGATGCCCTGACCCATCTTCTCACCAGCGGCACATTGCTGCTATTCACCTTTTTCATGATCACCGACCCTGCCTCCACCCCATCCCATAAAACCATCCGTATCCTGTGGGCTTTCGCAGTAGGTCTGCTTGCCTTTTACCTGCAGGCCTACCATTGGATAAACGGCGCAGTCATCTGGGCACTGTTCATGCTTTCACCCTTAACACCCTTGCTGGACTATTTTTTCAAAGGGGAAACATGGAGCTGGCAAGACCTTAAAAATGAAAAGACCTCCATCACCGGCAGGTAAAAAACAGCTTCACTCATTCATAAAAAACATATCATCATGAAAAAGAAAATTCTGATAATGGCCTTACTGCTTCTGGCTGGACATCCTTATGCCAATGCCTTTTGCGGCTTCTATGTAGCAAAAGCGGAAGCAAAACTATTTAACAAAACATCACAGGTCATCCTGGTAAGAAACGGGGACCGCAGCACCATCACCATGAGTTCCGACTTCAGGGGAAATGTAACGGATTTCGCCATGGTAATTCCCGTTCCCACTCTCTTGCAAAGAGAAGACATCAGGGTAACGGACCGAAGGATATTTGATCAGCTGGACGCGTATTCAGGACCACGCCTGGTGGAATACTATGATGAAAGTCCCTGCCAGCGCTATTACCCGGAAGAGAGTGCAAAAGCGGCGCCGGCTGTTTCGAGAAGTGAAAACGTAAGTGACGGATCAATGGCCTTTGAGGAAAAAGACGTTTACAAGGTGGCGGTACTGGCCAGGTATACCGTAGGAGAATATGATATCCAGATATTGAATGCACAGGAATCAGAGGGGCTGGAGAGATGGCTGAATGATCACGGTTATAAAATCCCTGAGCAGGCGAAAGAAGTACTGGAACCGTATATTAAAAGCAACATGAAGTTTTTTGTTGTAAAAGTAAACCTGGAGGAACAACAAAAGTTATCCAGTCAACTCCTGCGGCCCCTGCAAATAAGTTTTCATTCACCCAAATTCATGCTGCCCATCCGGCTGGGAATGGCCAATGGCGAAGGAAACCAGGACATGATCATTTATGCCTTTACCCAAAGGGGGAGGATTGAAAGCACCAATTACAGAACACTCAAAATGCCAACCGACAGAAACATCCCCGTATTTGTCAAAGATAATTTCGGCAAATTTTATACAGATCTTTACAAAGAAAATTTAAGGCGCGAAGGGCAGGACAATGTTTTTTTGGAGTATGCCTGGGACCTGAGCGGACAAAATGCAGTAAAATGCGACCCTTGCCCCAGTCAACCACCCCTGTTCAATGAAATATCGGAAGCCGGTGTCAACTGGCTGCAAACCGGTGGATGGGGCGGTTATACGGGACAGTTATACTTCACACGCTTGCATGTAACATACAACCGGCGCGATTTTCCGCAAGACCTCATTTTTCAGGAGACGCCTAACCGGGAATCTTTCCAATGCCGGTTTATCATTCAGCATCCGGCCAGGTATATAAATAATTGTCCTGAATGGGGAAGCTACCAGGAACGGAAAATACATGACAGAAAAAAAGAATTGCGCGAACTGGCCGCACTTACGGGTTGGGATGTAGGCCGCTACCATGATTACCCCTATTATTTCCAGGGTTACCAGGCACCTTCACTACCCGACACCAGGACAGGAAACCATCCACATCCTGTAAAAACACTTCCGACAAATACGCAGGCGATTCCTCTGCAAACATCACAGATTGCTTCGCGGGATTCAGGTATGGCGTTGCAGCAACAGCCTGCCGACAGCATTGCGGCCATAAGCCAGGATGACTTCACCGACATTGAAAACAATAGCAAGCGAAATAACGGCATTCCCTATGGGATGATTGCTGTAGCCGCCATTACCGGATTATTTATGATGCACAGGAAAAAGGCATAACCGGGTAAACAAGCAATCGAAATAAAAATTACCCCGGAGTATTTTTTAAATTAACTCCGGGGCATTTTATTAAATCTCTTTCATAGTAAGTATAAAAACTTACCAAATTTGAACGCGCAGGCTGTCAGGCCTGAACATTGGATCTCCCTCCTTTATATTAAAGGCCTTGTGAAATTCAGGAATATTGGCCAGCGGTCCGTTGATACGTAAAAAATTCGGTGCATGCACATCGGTCATAATACGCATCGCGAGTGTTTCGTCGCGAAGATGACCCAGCCAGCTCAGAGCATAGCCGAGGAAATAGCGCTGATCAGGCGTCATTCCATTAATAAGCTTGCCGGATTTATACTGTTCAGTTTTTTTGAAAGCCTGGTATCCAAGCACCACACCGCCCAGGTCGGCAATATTTTCACCCTGCGTAGCCTCCCCATTAATCGTAAGGCTGTCAAGGACCTTGTACTCGTCAAACTGTTTTACGATCAGTCTGGCGCGTTTATTAAACTCCTGTTCATCTTTTGGGGTCCACCAGTTGCTCAGGTTACCTTTCTCATCAAACTGCCTGCCCTGATCATCAAAGCCGTGCGTAAGTTCATGGCCGATAGTTGAAGCACCGGCATAACCATAAATAATAGCATCATCGGCCAGAGAATCCTCAAGTCCGGGTATAATAAAAATAGCGGCCGGCAAAACAATTTCATTATTGGATGGATTATAATAGGCATTGTAGGTTTGCGGTGTCATGCCCCATTCCGTGCGGTCCACCGGCTTACCCAGTTTCGCCACTTCATAATCATGGGCCCAGACATGACTTCGTATAATATTCATCACATAACTTTTCCTGTCGATCTGCAGCGCGCTGTAATCTTTCCATTTTTCCGGATACGCCACCTTGGTGGTAATGGCATTCAGTTTCACCAGCGCGCTCTGCTTTGTTGAATCCGTCATCCAGCTCAGCTGGCTGATGCGCTCGCGGTAAGCCTGAATGATATTATCCGTGAGATCCTGATAACGTTTTTTAAAGGCGGGGGTCACATACTTCTGAACATACAACTGGCCAAGCAGGTCACCAATGGAGGATTCCACTTCATTTACCACACGTTTCCACCGCGGACGTTTTTCCTTTACTCCGCTGAGTACTGTTCTGTAAAATTTAAAATTCTGATCATCAAAAGCCGTATTCAAATATTCGGCAAAGGAATTGATCAGGTGCCAGCGCAGGTATACTTTCCAATCCTCTATCGGGTTTGACCTTAAGCTTCTTTCCACTTCACGGAAAAACTCAGGCTGGCCAACAATGACGGAGTCAATATTCCGGATATGCATACCTTCGAGCAATGCCTGCCAGTCGATGGAGGGTGTAAGTGATTTCAGTCCGCTTATCTGCATTTTATTATAATTCAAATAGGGGTCACGCAGTTCTTCCAGTTTACGGGAGGCCTTAGCAAAAGATGTTTCCATTCTCATGACCACCGACGCATTCGCCGAGGCTTTCATGCTGTCATCACCCATGAGCACAAACATCGCTTTGAGGTGCTTCAGGTATTCTCCGCGAATCATCTTTGTTCTGGCATCGTTATTAAAATAATAATCCCTGTCCGGCAAGCCAATACCGCCCTGATAAAAGTGCAATGCCAGTCGGTCGCTGGCCTTTTCATCCTGGAAAATATAAGAACCGAAAACCGGAGCAACACCATAGGTTTGATGCAGTGCGATAAGTTCTACCAGTGACTTCGTATCTGTGATGGCATTGATCTTATCGAATTCAGGTTTCAAAGGCGCAATGCCGGCCGCTTCAATGGCAGCACTGTCCATTCCTGAAAAATAAAAATCACCGATTTTTTGTGTGATACTTCCCGGTGCTGATTCGGCAGCCGAAGCTTCCTCACTTACTTTGCGCATGCGGTTAAATGTTTCTTCCTGCACCATGCTCCAGATGCCCCATGAATTTTCGGCTTCGGGGATGGGATTTTTTTTCAACCAGGTTCCGCAGGCATAGCGGAAAAAATCATGGCCCGGAGCCACACTCGAATCCATATTTTCCGTCAATGGATCCTTTAAAGCTACTTTGGCGGTATCGTGTCCTGACCTATTACACGATACATATAAAACGGACACTAAGGCAATAAAGAATACGCTTTTCTTTTTCATTTTTATTTTCTTTACTTCAAAGGTAAGTGAATTGAAGCTTATGTAAGCAAGGCCAGGGCTTCGGCCACAGAATTTACCGGAGGGTGACAAGTCCTGTTACGGCAAACATAAATAAGGGCCGGTTTCCCTGTGCAACGATTTTTGAAAATTTCAATTTCCGAAAACCTTTCCGATGCCGCGATAAGGCTCAGTGGTAAATAATGGGAATGAATATCTTTCAATTTCAGCCCGGCTCCTTCGCCGCATATCACCAACTCATTTCCATGTTCCAATTCAAGGAACACCCTGGCCCAGCGGCTGTGCCATGGGGTAGCCTTTACCACCTCCTCTTTCATCCGTACCAACATCTTCCTGCATTGATTTTCCCACGACACATTGCCTGATAGTACCGACAAACGCAGCAGGTTATGCGACATTACCGCATTTGACGAAGGAATAACATTGTCCTGCAATTCATATTTTCTCGTTATCAGTTTCTCGGCCTTCCGCGAGGTAAACCAGTATAAAGCGCTTTCCTCATCCAGAAATTCATCGTTTACAAGGGCCGTCAGCCGGAGTGCATCGGTATAATATTCCTCCTGCATCGTCACCGAATGCAAATTGATCAGGGCTTCGATGGTCATAGCATAATCTTCCAGAAAGCCGTTCACTGACTGCCGGTACCCCGAATCCGATTCCTTTACGCTATGAAAAAGATGATAATCATCCTGAAAAAAAGCCTTTCGCATAAACGCGGCGGTTTTCAGCGCTTGATGGAGATAGCTATTCTCTCCTGTGGCTGTATAGGCATCGAGCCATGCGGAAAGCATCAGTGCATTCCATGAACAAATCATTTTGTCATCCAGACCAGGAGGCACCCTGCGGGCCCGGGTCCGAAACAGTTTATCCCGGATCATATCCACTTTCTGCTGAAACTCGGTTATTCCCATTCCATATTTTACAGCGAGCTCGTCATCATTAAAATGACGGAGGGGTATATAGTTAGCATGCTCCCAGAATCCACGTTCGTTGACATTAAAATAATCCAGCGCCAGCCGGTAGTCAGCGCCTGCCACCTCCATCACTTCCTCCGGCGACCAGCAATAAAATTTACCTTCCACTCCTTCACTGTCCGCATCCAAAGCGGAATAAAATCCACCTGCGGGGCTGGTCATTTCACGCGATACAAATCCTAGCGTTCTTCCCATCACTTCTTTATACAGGGCATTGCCCGTACGTTTAAAAGCATCGGCATACAAGGATACCAGCAAGGCATTGTCATATAACATTTTTTCAAAATGGGGTACCTTCCAGTACAGGTCGGTGCTGTACCTGGCAAAGCCTCCGCCAACCTGATCATTGATACCGCCATAGGCAATTTTCTTTAAGGTGAGTTCCACAAAACCGAGGACATCACTGTTTCCCATTACCGAAGCAGCGGCCAGCAGGTACCGGTAAGTATCTGCCATCGGAAATTTGGGAGCCCTGAGCATCCCACCCTCTTCCCTGTCAAACTGGGCTGACCAACGCAGCATCAATTCCCCGTGATCGGGAAAGCTGCGGTCGCTGGTATTCCCCCCAGGTGCAAGTCCGGCCAAACGCGATATTTCAGCAGCCAGTTCATCGCCATACTCGCGGCATTTGTCAGGATCATTTCTGTATAATGCTGCCAATTGCAGCAAGACCTGCCGCCATTGTTCCTTAGGAAAATAGGTACCACCGTACACTGGCCGCTGATCAGGCAAAGCGATAATATTCAGTGGCCATCCGCCCCTGCCGGTCATCAGCTGGAGGGCATCCATGTATACCTGGTCAATATCCGGCCTTTCTTCCCTGTCCACCTTGATACAGACAAATGACTTGTTCATCACGGTGGCGACTTCTTCATCCTCAAAACTTTCCTGTTCCATCACATGACACCAATGACAGGCGGAATAGCCAATACTGACAATAATAAGTTTGTTTTCCTCACGTGCTTTACGCAATGCTTCTTCACCCCAGGGATACCATTGTACGGGGTTGTATGCATGCTGCAGCAAGTAAGGGGAAGCAGCGTTAATCAAACGGTTGGGTTCCTTCATTTCTGTGCTTATAAACCTGAGCAGGCCGATAAAAAAAATCAAAGATCCTTCTTCTTGCGCCAAAGAAACATAAAGCCAACACCGAGGATGATTCCTACAGAAAAAACAATATTGGTAAGCAAGGTATGTACATCCTGTGTGGTGAGGTCTCCTCCTCCCCGTTTTAATTTATATAAGCCATAGGACAGCAATGATCCTGCCCCTACAGAAAGTACTACTATAATTACCCGGCGTTTTGGCGACATTTTTCTTCAGGTTTATTTATCAATGCCTGTGATTCAGCTGTTGTCCAAAGCGGTTTGGTGCACAAGCCACTTGGTTTTGAATCTAACGGAAAGCCCTGCTACCAGACAAAGTATTCTATTTATATTAATTCGCAATGATGAGATAATAATTCTTCTTTCCCTTTTGCACCAGCAGGTATTTATTCCGGAGTAAACCGGAGGCAAACTGCTGTTCATTCGGATCTGTTACTTTTTGTTTATTGATGCTTACTCCTCCGCTCTGCACCAGTTTACGCGCTTCACCGCGCGAAGGGAAAATACCAGATTTATCACTCAGGAGATCCAGCAATGCCATTCCGTTTTCGAGTTCAGACTTAGATATATTCACCTGGGGCACGCCTTCGAACACACTGAGCAGGGTTTCCTCATCGAGTTTACTCAATGCTTCGGTAGGGGCGTTACCGAAAAGTATTTCGGAGGCTTCCACGGCGGACTCATAATCCCCCTTGCTATGAACGCGTATAGTAACTTCTTTTGCGATCGCTTTTTGAAGCAACCTTTGGTGAGGCGCGGCCTGATGCGCAAGTTCCAGTTCCTCTACTTCTTTTTTAAGCATGGTGGTGAAAATACGGATGTAGTTCCTGCTGTCTTCATCTGAACTGTTCAGCCAGAACTGGTAAAATTTATAGGGTGAAGTTTTGCGTGGATCCAGCCAGATATTGCCGCCTTCACTTTTACCAAACTTTGTTCCATCGGCCTTTTTGATAAGGGGTGTAGTGAGCGCGAAAGCTTCCCCTCCCTCCATCCGCCGGATGAGTTCTGTACCCGTGGTAATGTTGCCCCACTGGTCAGAGCCTCCCATCTGAAGATTCATACCAAGGTTCTTCCACAAATAATAAAAATCATAACCCTGTACCAACTGATAACTGAACTCGGTAAAGGAAATCCCGCTTTCCATTCTTCGCTGAACACTGTCTTTGGCAAGCATATAGTTTATGGTGATGTGTTTACCTACATCCCTTATAAAGTCCAGAAAAGAAAAATTCTTAAACCAATCGTAATTATTTACGATAACCGCTTGTGTTGGCCCCGGTGTAAAATCAAGAAATTTCTCCAACTGCTTTTGCTGACAGGCCAGGTTATACATCAGTTGTTCTTCGCCCAATAAATTTCTTTCGGCTGATTTTCCCGAAGGGTCTCCTACCATTCCGGTTGCGCCGCCCACCAAAGCAAAAGGCTGATGTCCACAACGTTGAAAATGCAATAAAGTCATCACCTGTACGAGGTTACCTACACCGAGTGAATCGGCGGTTGGATCAAATCCAATATATCCTTTTACCGGACCTTTGCTGAGCAAGTCTTCGGTACCCGGCATGATATCCTGCAACATGCCACGCCACTGCAACTCATGAATAAAATTTTTTGTTTCCGTTACGGCCATCTTTCCAATACTTCTTTTAGCGAACAGGGGCGAAATTACAAACAATAGCTTAACCACAGACGCAGTATAAAAATTGAAGAGACATCGTCCGGTTCAGGCTTTGTGATTCATTTACCGTTTATTTCGAGCCTCCTTACATACATCCCTTATCATTCAATTGGATTGCAAAACATTAGTTGAGCGGCACGGATACAAGGCTGCGAATTACCTTATCTTCGTGCCCATGATTCTGGTTACCGGCGGAACAGGGATGATAGGCTCCCGTCTCTTATACGACCTGGCCAAGGCGGGTCACGGGGTAAGGGCATTAAAAAGAAAAGGTTCCGATACCAGGCTTTTTGACAGATACACGCAACACAGCCCTTTGCTTCGAGAGAAGGTGGAGTGGATGGATGGTGATTTGCTGGAGCTGGATTCATTGGAGAAGGCCTGCCGGGATGTTGATACAGTTTTTCACTGTGCCGCCATGGTTTCCTTCGTTCCGGGAGAGGCTGCCCTGATGGAAAAGGTAAACATGGAGGGTACCGCAAACCTTGTCAACACCTGCCTGTGCACCGGCCATGTGTCTTACTTCGCCCATGTCAGTTCGGTGGCAACACTGGGCCGGACTTCCGGTGACAGCGCCCTTGATGAAAATACGCATTGGGATCCCGCTACGCATCCTTCGCAGTATGCCATCAGTAAGTACGGTGCGGAGCGTGAAGTATGGCGGGGAATTGCCGAAGGGCTACCCGGAGTCATTGTAAATCCCAGCATCGTACTGGGACCCGGAGATTTTAACAAAGGAAGCGCCGCCCTATTCAAAAAAATAAAGAACGGATTTCCATTCTATACAGAAGGGATAAGTGGCTTTGTAGATGTAAGAGATGTGAGCGACGCGCTGCTGTTTTTATGGAACAAAAAAGTTTACGGAGAACGTTTCATATTAAACAGTGAAAACCTTAGCTACAAACAGTTGTTTGACCTGATGGCCCATGCCATGAAAACCAAAGCCCCTTATTTCCATGTCCGCCGGTGGATGGCGTCTCTCTTCTGGCCTATTGAAAAAGTACGATGTCAGTTGATGGGCGGCAAACCTTTTATTACCCGTGAAACGGCAAGGACAGCAGGCAGCAGGTATTACTATTCAGCAGAAAAAATAAAAACGCTGGGATTTCAATTCCGGAACATCGGGGATTGCATCAGCCACACCCTCCCTTATCTGGAGGGCGCCTGAAGGATGCACACGGGCAACGTCTTACCCTGTATTTACACCGTGCTTTTGGTTTGCGTAACCTTCCTCCTAAGTTCCGGATTATACTTGTTAAAAAAATTCAACCATATGGCCCTTGAAGTACGGAAGGTATAAGGAGCCAGCAAGGCCAGCACCACGGTTAACAGGATGATAAAAAAGAGGGTACCCATTTCCCAGAAAAAAAGATAATAGGCAATAAACACGGCTACCGACACCGCCACGGTAAAGGCATAACTCACGTACATCGCTCCGTAAAAATACCCCGGCTCGGGGATAAAATTCAAATTGCATTTGGGGCAATGTGTATACATATGTGAAGTTTCCTTCAGATGGTAAGGATTCATATCCGGATACATATCCCCTTCGAGGCAACGCGGACATTTATGAAACAATGAGCTTTTAACCTTTTCTAACATACCTTCGGTATCTGGCCGCAAATATCAGCTTCTTTTACATGAATTTACGTGACATAAGTCACAAAACATTCCCTGATGATAAAAAACTATGAATGGCGGGGTGTAATCGTCACGGAAGGTATTCAATAGCAAGCGGTACATGATAATTAAATTAATTTTACATTTATATAACAGTCTCTCTGATCTTACGTTTATTCCTTCATCATAAACCCTTCTATGAAACGTATTCTTCCTCTGGCCGGCATGGGCCTGCTGCTCCTTTTAATATCCTGCCAACCACGCAACCATGTAACGCTTAAGGACACCAACATCGGCGATACCCTTGATATTTTCCAGAACCTTGTTTTTGATTTCAGCCACGATCTGGCACCTGACTCCCTTACGGGAAAATGGGATTCCACCGCTTACCTGAAACTGGAACCTGCCGTAAAGGGTATGTTCAAATGGAACAGCCCAAGGCAACTGGTATTCAGTCCTGCGGCAGGCTTCAGGCCGGCCACCCTATATACAGTCCATATCAACAACTCCGTATTAAATTACGCAGGTGGTTTACTCAGGTTGAACACCCCCGACCTGCAATTCAGGACCGGGGATTTACAACTGAGAGGCTTTCAGCTATGGTGGACCCTGAGCCCGGGAAGCGGTGATGCGCTCACCCTCAATGCCGCCCTGAGTTTTAATTATGAGGTAGATCCCTCCCTGTTGGGAAAACACCTCAGCGCCGAATTAAATGGTAAAGCCATTGCACTCAAAGCCGGCGAACAAAGTTCATCCACAACGCTGATGACGCGTGCCGAGGGCCTTTCGAGGGCCGATGCCGTGTCGGGCGAATTTACAGTCAGAATTGAGCGAGGACTTAAGTGCATGGAATGTACCGGGCCGGCGGAGGCGATGACCTGGAAAGAAGCCATTCACCCTATCACATCGCTGGAAATCACCCATACAGAAACCGGTTTTGAAGGAGGAGAGGGCGTTATACGCATCTATACCAACCAGCCCATAGCCTCCGAATCGACCTCCGGCAGTATCCATCTGGATCCGGCTGTCAGCTACCGCGTTGAAAGCATGGAGTCGGGCATCCTGCTGAGGGGTGATTTTACGGAGGGATACTCTTATGACCTCAGCATCCAACCTGCCATAAGCGGTGTGCTGGGTGGCCAGCTGAAATCCGTGTATAACTGCAACATCACATTCGGAGAACAAGAACCCGGAATCGCTTTCGTGAACAGCAAAGGCATGTACCTCACGTCGAAGGGAAGCCGAAAAATTGCCGTAGAGATCATCAACATCCCCCACATCAAAGTCGCCGTATATAAAATTTATGAAAACAATATCCTTGCATTCATGCAAAACAACCGTTATGAAGACTGGATGGGGGACGACAACGGCTACCAGTTTACCTATACCGATTATGACCCGGAACGATACGGCACCAGAATCATGGACCAGAGCTATTCCGTAAAAGACCTCCCAAGGCAAGAGGGACACAGCTTGCTCAGCCTCGACTTTGAAGATGAACTGCCCTTTAAAGGCATTTACCTAATCAGTGTGAGATCCTCAGATAAACACTGGATAAAAGCCACCCGGCTTGTATCCGTTTCCGACATTGGCATCATTGCCCGTACCGGCAGTGACCAGGTGATGGTATTTACCAATTCAGTAAAAGACGCGAGTCCCCTGCAACATATTCCTGTAAGCATAATCAGTTCCAACAACCAGGTTCTGTTCAAAGGAAGAACCAATGCCGACGGGGTGGTTAAATTTACCGGTCTTAAAAACCATTTCAGAGCATTCAGCACAGCGCTGATTACTGCGGGCAGCGCCGGCGATTACAACTACATGCTGCTATCGGATACGAGAGTAGAAACCAGCCGTTTTGAAACCGGAGGATACAAGGATAATATCAACGGTTACATGGCCTATTTATACGGCGACAGGGAAATATACAGGCCGGGTGAAAAGGTATACTTCAATGCCATTGTTAGAGACCGGGCATGGAAAGCCATGAAAAACATGCCTGTAAAATTCAGGCTGCTCCTGCCCAACGGCAGAGAGTTAAGCGTAATGGGGAGCACCTTAAACAGCCAGGGGGCGGCTGAAAGATTTGCCGAGCTTCCCTCCGGCACAGTTACCGGCACCTACACCCTCGAACTGTATACGGCCAATGACGTACTGCTTGCCAGCAAGGCTATCTACGTAGAAGAATTTATGCCCGACAGGATCAGCGTCAAGGCGCAAACCAATAAAGCCGCCTATATAACGGGAGATTCCGTTACCCTCATTGCGCGGGCCAACAACCTTTTTGGCAGCCCCGCTGCCGGCCGCAATTATGAAATACAGTTTAACCTGTCCAAGGTTCCTTTCCTTCCTGTAGGGTTTGAGCAGTATAATTTCGGCATCAGGGGTATAGAAAAAGTAAACTTCCCTCCGGTGCTGAAACAGGGAAAAACGAACAGCAACGGCGACATCCGGGAAAGCATATACCTGGATCATGTTTACCGGGGTACCGGCAAACTGCAGGGAAAAGCATTTGTAACCGTATTTGATGAAACCGGAAGGCCTGTAAACCGCGTTGCATCCTATGACGTGGAAACGCAATCGATATACTTCGGAACACGCTGCAGTGAATATTACGCAGGAATAGGCCAGTCCCTGCAACTGGGGATCATTGCACTGAACCCGCAGGGTAAAACCATATCCGCAACGGCACAGGTGCGCATCGTGAAAATAAACTACCACAATGTGCTGCAACGTGATTACGGAGGGCGCCTGTATTATATATCCCAAAAGGAAGAAAAAATAATCCAGGACAGACAAGTATCCATTGGCGCGCAAGAATTGATTGTTCCGTTTACACCAGGTGAATCGGGTGAATACGTCATGCGGGTAAGCCTGCCCGGTACCGAAAAATTTACGGAGGAGGAATTCTATGCCTATGGCCGTGGATTTACCGGCAGCAATTCCTTCGCTGTAAATACAGACGGCGTTATTGACATCAGCAGCGACAAAAAGTCCTATGCCCCCGGCGACAATGCCAGGCTGCTTTTTAAAGCGCCCTTCAACGGCCGTTTGCTGGTTACAGTAGAACAAAACGAGGTGATTCAATACTATTACCTCAACACTGATAAAAAAACAGCGGAGCTGGTGATTCCGGTAAAGAAGGAATATCTCCCCAACGTATATATAACGGCTACGCTATTCCGTAAATCTGACGAAGGCACCATCCCGCTCACCGTAGCCCACGGCGTGGTTCCGTTGATGGTGGAAGACCACAACAACAGGTTGCCGTTATCCATAAGCGCTTCGCCGGTATCAAGGTCCAATACGCGGCAACGCATCAGCGTTAAAACGAAAGCAGGGCGGGAAGTTGAGCTTACGCTGGCGGTGGTGGATGAAGGCATCCTGCAGCTGCACGACACAAAAACCCCCGACCCTTACCCATATTTCTATCAGAAAAAATCGCTGGCGGTGGGCGCTTATGACATCTATCCTTATCTCCTGCCGGATCTGAAGCTGCGCAGATCGAGCAGCGGTGGTGACGGCTACGACCTTGCAAAGCGCGTAAACCCGGTTACCAGCAAAAGAGTAAAACTCGTTTCCTGCTGGAGCGGACACCTCCGTACCAATGCCGCGGGGCAGGCCAGCTTTGATGTAGACATACCCGCTTTCAGCGGCGACTTGCGCGTAATGGCCGTGGCCTACAGCGATCATGCTTTCGGAAATGCGGAAGCGCACATTAAAGTGGCCGACCCGGTAGTAATCAGCAGCGCCCTGCCCAGGTTTACAAGTCCGGGCGATACGGTAATTGTACCGGTCACCCTTACCAATACTACACGGCAAACCATCGTTGCGGGCATCCGTGCCGAGACAACAGGCGCCATCAAATCAGCAGCGGCATCCGAAAACAACATCAGCATCAGGGCGGGAGATGAAAAGCGTATCCTTTACAAAGTCATTGCCGGAAACCAGGGTGGGGAAGGATCTTTTACCATCACCGTGAAAAACGGAAATGAAAGCTATCGTGAAAAAACAGAAATTACCGTACGGCCTGCCACCGGACTACAGAAGCGTAACGGCTACGGGAGTCTGAAAGGAAATGAAAGTATTGAAATCTCACTGGAAAGTGGCTTCATACCCGCATCTGAAAGCAGTGAGCTCATCATCAGCAAATCGCCGCTGGTCAGTTTTGCCGATCACATGAAGTACCTGTTAGACTATCCCCATGGCTGTGCTGAACAGATCATCAGCACCTCTTTTCCGCAGTTGTACTTCGCCGATCTCGCCAAAACCATCAGCAATAAGCCGGGGCACACCATTCATGTACAGGAAAACGTACAGGCCGGTATCAACAAAATCGTCAGCCTCCAGCATTATCAGGGAGGAATTGTTACCTGGCCGGGAAACAGCAGTGGGAACAGATGGACCAGCGCCTACGCTGCTCACTTCCTCACCGAAGCAAGGAAGGCAGGTTACAGTGTTCCCGAAAATGCCTTTGAAAAGCTGATAAGCTATCTTCAAAAAAACGTCAAAGAAAAAAACACGGAGGAGGTATGGTATTACGATGCTTCTAACACCCTGTACAACCGAAAACTAGCGGCGAAAGATATTTTTTACTCATTGTATGTACTCGCGCTGAACAACAGGGCCGACCGGAGCACCATGAATTACTACAAATCATCTTTCCACAACCTGGCGATTGATTCAAAATACCTGTTGGCCTTTACCTACCTGGCTACCGGCGACCGCAAGACCTATGCAAGTCTGCTGCCGAAAGAATTTAAGGGCGAGAAAAGCGTACAGAGCACCGGGGGCAGTTATTACAGTTATATCCGTGACATGGCAATGGCCCTTAACGCCATGTTAAGCTTTGACCCTGACCATCCACAGGCGGGGCTGCTGGCAAGAAACCTGAGCAAAGAAATGTCCGGAAAAAACTTCCTGAACACACAGGAGCGGGCATTCAGCTTTCTCGCGCTGGGCAAGTTCAGCAAGCAGGCCGCCGGATCCGACATCAGCGCGGAAATCAGCAGCGGTGACGGGAAAAAACATCTATTTACCGGTAAAGACCTGGTAATCCGCAAAGGAATAGCCGGTAATAAAATCAGGATCAGCACCCGGGGTAAAGGCAATGTGTATTACTTCTGGAGCAGTGAAGGGCTGCGTGCCGACAATTCCTATTTGCAGGAAGATCAGTTGCTGAAAGTGAGAAAAACATTCATGAACCGCAGCGGGCAGGAGATAAAGAACAACAGCTTCAATCAGAATGACCTGATCATCGTAAAAATAACGCTCGAAAATACCAGCAGATCCTTTGTAGAAAATGTAGTAATTAGCGACCTGCTTCCAGCCGGATTTGAAATTGAAAATCCGCGTGTGAGCGCCCTTCCTGACCTGGACTGGATCAAAGACAACAGCGCCTCCGAACACATCGACCTGCGTGATGACAGGATCAACATCTACACCGGTATCGGACAGCAAGCACAAAACTATTATTATGTGGTGAGGGCTGTTAGTCCGGGCAGCTACGTCATGGGGCCCGTAAGCGCCGATGCGATGTATTCGGGCGAGTACCACAGTATGCATGGTGCGGGGAGGATCACGGTGAAGTAAAATCCCCGGAAAAGCAATACCGTATGCCCGTTGCAAAAAAAACAGAAAACCACCCTGTTCCGGTCATGGGAGGAGACAGCGACCACTCAGGGCACCATTCTTCCAATACTGCATAATTCACCCATGCTCCTACGATTTCTGATATCCGCTGCCGTTGTACTTACAGTCTACGCTTTGCTTGACATCAGTTTCCCCTTCGAGCCTCGTATTGCATGGTCGCCCACGGTGCTTGACCGCAGGGGCAGGGTGCTGAACGTGTACATCAGCAAAGATGACAAATGGAGGATGCCCTGCCCGCCCGAAGAAGTAGATTCCCTTTTACTGAAAACGCTGCTGAAGAAAGAAGACCGGTACTTCTACTATCATCCCGGTTTCAACCCCTTTGCCATTGCCAGAGCCTTCTGGAACAACCTCCTTCAAACGCAACGCACTTCCGGTGCCTCTACCATCACTATGCAGGTAGTGCGCCTGCTTGAACCCCGCCAAAGGAATCTGCCCAACAAGTGCATTGAAGCATTCCGCGCCCTTCAACTAGAACTACATTACTCAAAAAAGGATATCCTCACCTATTACCTGAGCCTTGTACCTTACGGTGGAAATATAGAGGGGGTAAAAGCAGCTTCCCATATCTATTTCGGTAAATCGCCGGCGTTACTGAGTCCCGCGGAAGCGGTCCTGCTCACCATCATTCCCAACCGTCCCTCATCGCTGCGGCCGGGAAAAAGAAATTCAACGCTCTTGCCTGAAAGAAACCGGTGGTTGCGGCGCTTGTTTCGCGAGGGCATCATCCGCAGGGAAGATCTGGAGCAGGCCTTATCGGAACCTGTGGAAATGCAGCGGCGCCCCTTCCCTTCGCTGGCGCCCCATTTTTCGAGGAGGCTGGTGAGCACTTTTGGTGAAGTAGAAATCAGGAGTAGCCTGGATGCCGACCTGCAGATGAAGGTAAGCCAGTTATGTTATAATCACTCAAAAAGGCTGCAGGGCACCGGTATCTCCAATGCCGCAGTGCTGGTCATCGACAATCATAAAATGGAAGTGCTGGCCTATTGTGGCAGTCAGGACTACAATGATCATTACCGGTCGGGGCAGGTGGATGGCATCAAAGCCATACGTTCACCGGGAAGCACACTAAAGCCCCTGATCTATGCCATGGCTTTCGACCAGGGGATGATTACCCCGCTGAGCATGCTGGCGGATGTGCCGGTAAATTACCAGGGCTACAGTCCCGAAAATTTTGACCGGAAATATCACGGCCTTGTCAGCGCGGAAGACGCGCTTTCCGCATCATTAAACATTCCGGCTGTTCTACTGCTCGAAAAGGCCGGCGTCGACGCATTCAGGAAAAACCTGCTGAAGGCGGGTTTTGCCTCCATGGAAAAGCAAAGGCACCTGGGACTAAGCAGCATCCTGGGGGGCTGCGGTGTTTCGCTTGAAGAATTATGCGGGCTGTACTCCGCCTTCGCCAACAATGGATCGTACTCTCCTATCCGTTATATAGCAGCGACAAAACCCAGGCGCAGCCGGTTTCAACTGATCAGTTCTTCCGCCGCCTTCATCCTAAGCAATACACTGAGCAAAATGAACCGCTGCGACCTGCCCAATCTTTTTGAAAACAGCCTGCATATCCCGAAGGTTGCCTGGAAGACGGGAACCTCTTACGGAAGGCGTGACGGATGGTGCATCGCTTACAATAAAAAGTACACCGTTGGCGTCTGGACCGGAAATTTTGACGGCACGGGCGTTAATGAACTAACGGGTGCGGATATGGCAACACCATTGATGTTTCAGGTATTCAACAGTATTGACTATAACGGTAGCGGCAGCTGGTACAGGGCCGGTAAAGACCTTGACCTCAGGTATGTCTGTCCAAAAAGCGGAATGCCGCCGGGGGATCTTTGTACAGAAAAAGTCATTGACTACTTTTTACCCGGCATCAGCAGCAATGAAACATGCCGGCACCTGATAGAAATTTACACAGATGCACAGGAGCAGACCAGTTATTGTACTTCCTGTTTACCTGAAAACGGATACCTGAAAAGAATCTATGACAATCCCCCTCCTGAAATACTAACCTACTACCGTGAAAACGGCATTCCTGTGAAGATGCCACCTACCCATCTGAGCAGCTGCAGCAGGCTCTTTGAAGGCAGCAAGCCCCGTATTACCAGTATATCCGACGGACAGGAGTATCTTATCGAAAAGGATGAACCCCGGTCGCTGGAATTAAGTAGTGTGGTAGGTTCGGATGTCAATGAAATCAGCTGGTTTATCAATGACATATTTTACAAAACCGTGAAAGCCGGGGAAAAAATTTTTTTCACTCCTCCTGAGGGCTCCGTTAAAATATCATGTACAGATAATAAGGGAAGGAATACCAACAGTTTTATAAAAGTACTGTATTACTGAGACCTCTCAAAAAAAACAGCCCCTGAGTAGGGGCTATCACATTCGATTTAATATTCATCTTCATTGAAGAAGAAATCATCCTTGGTAGGATAGTCGGGCCATATTTCCTCAATATTCTCATAGGGTTCCCCTTCATCTTCCAACTCCTGCAGGTTTTCAATCACTTCCATAGGAGCGCCTGAACGTATAGCATAATCAATCAATTCATCCTTAGTTGCCGGCCATGGCGCATCTTCGAGATGTTGAGCAAGTTCAAGGGTCCAATACATAGCAGAAATTAATTAATATTTAACGATGAGAATCAGATAAGGTTCAAATCCCCTACAGGGGGGGCGCAAAAATAATAAAATGAAATACTAAAAAACCAACATTTTTCAGTTTGATTTTTCACATTATGGGTGACCAGGGGCTTTCGGCGGCGTTGTTTTGCATGGCCACAAAGCGGCTGAGCACAAATAGATAATCGGAGAGCCTGTTTAAATACACAGCAACTATTTCATTTATAGTAGTTTCCTCTTTCAACTGGGTTACCAGTCGTTCGCAGCGCCTGCAAACACAACGGGTAATATGTGTGTAGGAAACCACCGGATGACCACCCGGAAGAATAAATGAATTGAGGGCCGGAAGTTCCTCCTCCATTTTATCGATTTCATTTTCGAGGAGGGTTACGTCCGCCTCCTGCAGTTCGGGCAATTTCATACGGCTTTTATCAGGATCGCTGGCCAGGTGAGCGCCGATGGTAAACAGACGGTCTTGGATTTCAATCAGAATGGTAATACTATGGTCATCCAGGGGTTGATCGCGAAGAAGCCCTATCCATGAGTTTAATTCATCCACAGTGCCATAGGCTTCAATGCGAAGGTGGTATTTGGGAACGCGGGTACCTCCTATCAGAGAGGTCTGGCCTTTATCACCGGTTTTGGTATATATTTTCATTACTGTGTAACAGCTGATACAGCATTTCGGTTAACATTCTCACCATCGGATTCAACCAGGCCATCTTTAAGGCGAACGATCCTGTGGGCATAACGGGCAATATCTTCTTCATGAGTAACCAGGATCACGGTGTTGCCTTTGTCATGAATCTCGGCCAGGAGGCCCATAATTTCGGCAGATGTTTTAGAGTCGAGGTTACCGGTAGGTTCATCAGCCAGGATAATAGAAGGATTGGTTACCAGTGCCCGCGCGATGGCCACCCGCTGCCGTTGCCCGCCTGAAAGTTCATTGGGGCGGTGGGTCACACGGTCGCCCAGACCTACATCCTGCAGCGCTTTCAGCGCTTTTGCATCCCTTTCCTCCTTGCCCAGTCCGGCATACACGAGCGGCAGCGCCACGTTTTCGAGTGCGGTGCTGCGGGGCAATAAATTAAAAGTCTGAAAAACGAAGCCAATCTGTTTATTTCTGATTTCGGCCAGCTCATTGTCATTCATATGCGCCACTTCAATACCATTCAGGAAATACTCACCACCGGAAGGGGTATCGAGGCAGCCCAGCACATTCATAAGCGTTGACTTACCAGAGCCGGAAGAACCCATAAGTGCGACATATTCATTCTTGTGAATATCGAGAGAAATGGAACGCAAGGCATAAATGGTTTCCAGGCCCACTTTGTAAATACGTGAAATATTCCTGACTTTAATAATGGGTTCCATATTGAAGGCTTTGCTTCAAAAATAGGGAAGAAAATGGTTAATCGGATGCGAATGGGAGACAAAAAGCAGCATCTCGGCGCTCAGAAAGGAGATGTCGTAAAAAAAACGAAACCACTACAGTCATCATTGCAACATCAGATGATACCAATAATCAGGAAACCCATGGCTGTACGGACCTGAATAAAGCAGCTGCCGCTGATTACTTTATTCATCACCTGAAATTTCAGGTTAAAGATCCTGTTCAAAATCCAACTTCAACACAATGATTAACAGCAGCGGCAGGCATATTCCCATTGGGGTGGAAAAGGTCTGCATTCATGTTGGACATTCATGCAGGATAATACGCAATTACAGCACGGATTCTCTAATAAAACCTTCATCACATTACAAACAGCTGGATGATACCTTCACGACCCATGCTTAAAATTTCACCGGCTGTTAATCTGTTACAAAGGGTATGAAGTGCATTATGAATATTAAAAATCCCTGGTGTTTAAAGTACCTTCATGGCAAGACAGGATCAATACTTCTATAATGAGAATTGCTGAGGGCAGGATTACTTCGAACTTAACACATCCCGGGGCCGGGGGGACTGCCGTCCCCGCCCCAGATAAAATTCGTGAAAAAATATTATCTAAACAAGGAATAAGCATTTTTACCCGTTTGTA
>CAZHSC010000054.1:0-23854 GCA_964534995.1 uncultured Bifidobacterium sp. | reverse complement strand
GGTTACTACCGTAGCGGCTCCCATGCTCGAACCTTTTCGCATGTAAATTTTTTCGCAGGCAATGGCAATGAGTGCCCCTGCGCTGGCGGCGTTGTTATCTACAAATACAATTACCGGAATCTTACTGTTGAGTATCAAAGTTCGGATACTGTCGGCTGCATCCAATAATCCACCATAAGTATTCATGTTAATCAATACGATGTCCGCTTTCTGTTTACGGGCTTCCCCCATGCCTTTTGAAAACATCCTGGCTATGCCGGGGCTGATTTCTTCACGTATATCTATCTGAAATACAGATTTATGCGGAGTATTTGAAGAGGATTTTACCGGGGAAAATACAAGAACACAAATGCTCAGCGTTATCAGGAGGTATTGGATTGAATAAAGCATTTTCATTTCTGTTAATTAATGTGTTGAAAAGAGTGGAATAGTTTCGATGTATGCCCGTGACCTTACAGTTATACTTGTGTAAAGATATGGATCAAAAAATGAATGTTTTTGTGTTGAGAAAAGTGGGATTGTTCATCCTGTTTATCATGTTGTTAGGACTTCGCCCGCTTTCGGCAAATCCCGACTCGCTTCGAACCAGGTGGATAAATGGTAAAAAGTTTGTGATTCATAAGGTGCTTCCCAAAGAAACATGGTCGTCCGTTTCGCGCCGTTATCATATTTCGGTGGAGGAGCTTCAGAAATCGAATCCCGGAGTAGATGGACTTAAAATTGGCCAGATTATTAATGTTCCCTCCGTGGATGCTGCTGTAAAGAAAATTGAAAACGTGGATTCGAAACCGGTGGATGCTACACCGGGGCAGGTGCCAGCCCGTGAGAACACAGGGAATGGTCAAATTAAGATACATATTGTTAAAAAGGGTGAAACATTGTTTGCGCTATCCAGGATGTATGGAATGACTGTGGATGAAATCAAGAACTTGAATAATTTATCCTCAAACGCACTTTCATTGGGTCAGCAGATAAAAGTGAGGCAGGAAGGGAATAAAGCGGTTTCACGTGATCCCGAAAAGCCCGAATCAATCGTTAAAAACACCCATACAGACGCCCAGCCTGTGGTGGATGCAAAACCTGTTTCGGTCATCGTACAGGAACCGGATGGCGGTAATAGCGTTAAGGAAAGCAAGCAGGAGGAAAAGGAAGAGAAAGAAGGGAAGCCGAAAGAATTACCCCGTCAGTTAAACCATGATCCGTCACAGGTCATGAAGGTTGACAGTCCGGCTGCATCAAATTCCGGTGCCACTGGTGAAGGCCTGCCTGCAGTATATAATAATCCGGGTACCTCCCGCACCAGCGTAATTGAAAAGGATCCGAAAAGTGGTGTTGAGGTGGAAAAAATTACGGAAGTGGGTGTTGCCGCCTGGCTGAGTGAATCCGAACTTAATCAAAGTAAATTTTATGCCCTGCACCGTACCGCTCCCGTCGGAACCATTATCAAGTTAACCAACAGGATGAACAATAACAGTGTTTTTGTAAAAGTAGTGGGTGCACTTCCCGACACCGGTGATAATACCCATATTATTATCAAGATTACTCAAGCAGCCGCCCAGCGTATTGGCGCTCTTGATCAGAAATTTACCGCTGAGTTAAGCTACGGTATTTCAAGATAGGATGCCTTAGCAGGTTATGCCGGCGCTCCTCTGCAAGGGGGGGCGTTTTTTCTTTAAGGTCCGGGATTTATTTGATTATCGGGCTGTCTGAAATGACAGTTGAAAAACTGCGAATGGTGTCCATATCCCCGGTTTTTTTTTTAATTAAAAGGAATTGATCATTTGCCGCTTTACATTTATTTATGTTTCTTAACTTTGAATAAATGCCTTAAAGGCATGGATCATTTTATGCGTAAAGTATCATCACGATTGCTGGTGAAAATATCATTCCATCAGCAGCGTTTCAGGTGTTCACCATCCGCAAAAATGATTGTGTTGAAATAAACTCAAAATAATATTTATCATGAAGTGGACCTATAGTGTGAAAAATAAAATAGCGGCTGCAGCTTTGTTGTTCCTGGTGATGGGGCTGGTAATCGTTGGTAATCATAGCACGAGGAGTAAATCTACTGAAATTAATGATGCGGTTAATTCCATCTACCGTGACAGGCTCATCGTGGAAAGTTATATTTTCTCCTATTCGCAAAAGTTCAGGGAGATCAATGAAATCATTGACAGTAAGGTTCATGATCCGGACCGGCAGCAAACCGAAATTACCAGGATTTTAATGGAAGCAAAATCATTAAATGAAGCTTATGTTAAAACCAGGCTTACAGCAGCCGAGTCAGTTAGTTTTCAAAAATTTGCTGAGCAGTGTGATGATATCCTCCATCAGGTTCGAATGGGCGACCTGCTGCACGTAAAGCAAAGCACCAATGAAGCGTCTGATATCCTGCAGGTATTATCAACTATTCAGGTTACAGAGGCGGCGCAGCAGATGAAAAGTATCCATCATTTGTTTAATTCCTCCGATTTGTATTCGCAATTTGAAATAGCCATGTTGGTAGTTATTTGCGTAGTAATACAGGCACTGATTTTCGCAGGGAAAACGTTGAAATCGGGTGCTGATGCAAGGCCTGCTATCCTGAATTGATATTCAGCCATTGAGGTGCGATTGATTTCCGGGGATGACCCGGCATATCCATTTGTCAGCTTATTACTACATACCGGTAATTTTAAATGCAATTCACGCGTGGTTGATATCTCTCATGTACGGAAGTATTAATCATCAGATTCATTACATGTAATACAGAAAGTCAGTGCATTATAAAGAGGATAGCGGAAGAAGGATTATAGGGTTTGAATTTTTTTGTTCGCTTAATTCGTAATTTCGTTTTCAGGCTGCAGCAAGAAGGCGGGGATGCGCAGAAATGAATTTGATGAATGCTATTTGATCCCGGTATTTCCGAGAGATGATAGCAGGAATGATAGTTTAATGAATATAGATCGATAATATCTGTTTTGAAATAATCGCATAACATGAATAAACTTGAAAACAAAGTGGCCCTGGTTACTGGCGCAGGGTCCGGGATGGGCAAGGCCATTGCTTTGCTGTTTTCAGCCGAAGGCTGTAAAGTGCTTGCCGCCGACAGGAGCGCTGATAGGCTGGAGTTGCTTGCCCATGAGGCGAAAGGGCAGGGAGGTGAAATGAAAACTGTACTGGCCGATGTCTCAAAGGAAGAGGACATAGAAAATATGATTCGGATGGCGGAAAAGGAATATGGCACCCTGGATATTTTGGTGAACAATGCCGGAATCATGGATCATTTTGCGCCCGTTGCCGAAGTGGATAATGAGATGTGGGAACGTGTAATGTCGGTAAATCTTAACGGACCATTTAAGGCAATGCGCCTTGCACTGAAAATATTTCTGGCCAAAGGCAACGGCAACATCATCAATATCGCTTCTGTGGGTGGATTGCAGGGGGCAAGGGCAGGCGCTGCCTATACCACCAGCAAATATGCCCTGATTGGACTAACAAAAAATACCGGTTACCTCTATGCAAAGGCAGGCATCCGCTGCAATGCAATAGCTCCGGGAGCTGTGAAAACGAATATTGCCGATACCATTGACTTCAGCAAAATCCCTCCATTGGCGAACGAAAGAATAATGCCGGGAATGGCTTTAAACCCTCGTGAAGGAGGGGCTTCTGAAATAGCTGCAGCGGCCTTGTTTCTTGCCAGCAATGACAGTTCATTTATAAATGGGACGGTACTCGTGGCGGATGGTGGCTGGTCTGCCTATTAAGTCAATACCTGAATTGTGTTGACAATCTGAAAAATCAAGTGATGTTTAAATATTTCTCCTGTGTTTGTCTGTGGGCTATAATCCTGACCAATAGCGGATGTATTACCCTGTATAAACCCAATTCACTGCATTCGCCCTTGCTGAAGGAAAAAGGGGAATTGGCAACGGAGGCAGCCGTGGGTATCTCTGGCAATGGCTTGTATAATTTTCAGACGGCCTATGCTGTATCAAATCACGTGGGTGTATTGGCGAATGGAATGTATCATCAACGGAAGACAGATAATCAAAGCGGCGGATATGAAAAACTGAACATCTTTTTTGCCGAGGGGGGAGTAGGTTACTTTTCAAAAATTGCTGAAAATGAGGAAGGCTTGTTTCAGTGTTTTGGAGGGGGTGGTTACGGTACCAGCTCTTCACGCATCAGCGGCGAAGCCAGTACACCCGAAGTGAGTGCTGAATTTTTCAATGTTTTTGTGCAGCCCGGTTTGGCGTATATCGATGAAGGTTACGAACTGGCATTTGACGTAAGGGCCAACTATGTGAGATTATTTAATATTCAGGCTTTTTTATACGATAAGTTTGAATGGTGGAATACCGACTACATTTATACCTCGGGCGCTTCGCTCGATTTTGTAAATCTTGAACCGGCAGTTACACTCAAGGCAGGCGGTGAAAGGCTGAAAGGTATCCTCCAGATTGGCGCTGTTATCCCAACGGTGAACGCAAAAGATTATTTTCATGTAAATACTTCTTCCATGCTGCTTGCTCCCCTTATGAAATTTTCGGTGGGAATAAATTATTCCATTAATATGATTAAGAGAAATCCCTGATGGGATGCTTCTGCACGGATTTTGTTTGCCGTATTTTTATTGCGTTGCAGTATTGGATTTTTTGTTTGATAAAATTCTGAATTTATGAAAATCGTGTTTCCGGATACCTTTCTGCGCGCTGACATATGTTTGAGATTGCATGGACCATTACTTCACTCATGAACCCCGGGGTTTTCTTAAAGGAATACCCGGCTTATACCAGAAATCATGATTCCTTGGCAGGTAACCGTTTTATTCCGTGAGAACAATATGTCCGGTTTTATATATTTTTATCCGGTCTGATTTCCTATGAAAAGAAAACATCCTGCCGGCATCACCAGGGTCATCGCTGCATCTTCTGTGGGTACCATGATAGAGTGGTATGACTTTTATATCTTCGGCAGTCTTGCCGGCATCATTTCAACGCAATTTTTTCCTAAGGAGAATCCCACTGCAGCCTTTCTGGCAACGCTGGCCGCTTTTGGTGTAGGCTTCGTGATTCGTCCCTTTGGAGCTGTAGTGTTTGGTCGTCTTGGCGATGTTGTCGGGCGCAAACATACTTTCCTGATCACCTTGCTGCTGATGGGAGGTTCAACCTGCGCGATCGGGTTAATTCCATCCTACCGGCATATTGGTATTTTAGCGCCTGTCCTCGTATTTGTGTTGCGCGCATTGCAGGGCATGGCCCTCGGAGGGGAATATGGAGGGGCCGCCACTTATGTGGCAGAGCATGCACCCGACGGGAAAAAGGGCTTTTATACCAGTTTTATTCAGACTACAGCCACCTTTGGACTGATTGTATCATTGCTCATCATCCTTTTATGCAAATCGGTGATGAGCGAAGCTGAATTTATAGACTGGGGTTGGCGTTTGCCTTTTCTGTTTTCTGTTTTTCTGGTGGGGATTTCTTTTTTCATCCGGAGGCGTATGGATGAATCTCCCGAATTTAAAGAACTGCAGGCGGAAGGTAATGTATCAAAAAATCCATTGAAAGAAAGTTTCGCTAACTGGAGTAATTTAAAATGGGTATTGCTCGCTCTGTTTGGTGCCACCGCCGGTCAGGGCGTGGTATGGTATACCGGTCAGTTTTACGCTATGAATTTTTGTACAAACACACTCCACATTGACGCATCACAAATACAGAAAATGCTGATCGTGGTATTGCTGATCGCAACGCCGATGTTCGTACTGTTTGCATGGTTGTCGGATCTATTCAGCCGGAAGTGGATTATGCTGGCCGGTATATTGTGCGGTGCGGTGTTTTATATCCCTGTTTACAGGCAGATGTCGTCACTCGCCGATTGGAAAAGCTGGCAACAACAGGAGCAGGTGACACCTGTCATTACCACCGGCGGACATCTGCATAGCGGCGACTCTTTGGTTATTAAGAAATACAGATTTGCCAACGCGGCCCTGTATACCGAGAAAACGGAGTTCCCGCTACCGGAGGGGCTTTCAAAGCCCAGGGTTTCGCAGCAATTGATACTTTCTGAATCTCATATCCGGCAAATGGGATTTTTTATTTTTTTGCAACTGGTCTTTGTGGCCATGGCCTACGGACCCATCGCCGCATTTCTGGTGGAGCTGTTTCCTGTTAAGATACGTTATACTTCCATGTCCCTGCCTTATCATATTGGAAATGGTGTCTTCGGAGGGTTAACACCGCTGATAGCGGAATCGCTTGTATTGGAAAGCGGAGATATTTTTGCCGGACTTTATTACCCTGTAAGTATTGCCGCACTTACTTTTATTATAGGGGCGATTTTTATAAAAAGGAACAATGGGTATACGGCAGGCATCTCCTAGCCACACGGTTATTTCACAAAGGATAGGAGAGGACCGCTCCGATATTTGTATGAAGGAAACCGGTTGCCAGGGGGAAGTGATGCTGTGACCATGCAGTGTAGATTTTAAACGGTATCTTTGGATTAATCCGATGAAAACTTTACTCTGCACGCTTAACGCTAAATACATACATGTAAACCTTGCCGTGAGATTGTTGTATTCCCTTAACCGGTACAGGAAGGGATTGGATTGGCGTGAATTTACCATCAGGGAAAATCCTGCTGACATAGCTTTGAAATGTTCAGGTTATGATGTCGTCGCTTTTAGTTGTTACATATGGAATATTTCGCAAACCCTGGCCGTGGCAAGGGAGATAAAGAAGCACTGTCCGGCAGTCAAAATATTATTGGGAGGCCCCGAAGTGAGTTTCGGGTACGAAGAATTTATTGCGCTTCCTGAAGTTGATTTTATTGTAGTGGGCGAAGGTGAGATACCTTTCTCACAGTTTTTGGAAAACTATCCGTTAGTAGAGAATGTCCCCGGCCTCGTATATATGCAGGATGCCGGAATGCGGTGCAATCCCAATCCTGAAAACTTCGACCTTGAAAATTACAGGAATATTAATCCTTATGAATTTGACCCGCCGGGTGAATTGCTTAACAAAGTCAGTTACATTGAGACCTCACGGGGTTGCCCCTATAAATGTGAGTTCTGTCTGGCAAGTCTTGATAATAAAGTCAGGTATTTGCCCATGGAAAGTGTTAAGTCAAATTTGTTGTATCTGATGCAGCACGGCAGGGTAATAAAATTCCTCGACCGGACATTCAATATTAAAAAGGGTTTTACGATTGAGATATTTGAGTTTATACTGGATCATCACCGTCCCGGAAATGTATTTCAGTTCGAAATAACCGCCGATATTGTCCATCCTGATATTGTGGAATTCATTCTGAACAGGGTGCCAAAAGGTCTCTTTCGTTTTGAAATAGGGATTCAGACGGTCAATGAAAAGGCTAACCTTATGGTAAGCCGCAGGCAGGATTTTGAGAAGACTTCCGCTGTTATCCGCCAGCTGGAGCCGGTGGTCGAAATGCATCTCGATCTGATAGTGGGACTGCCGCTGGATGAATGGGAGGACATACGGCGGAGTATAGAAGATGTTTTTAATTTGTACCCGCCGGAATTGCAACTTGGATTTCTGAAATTTTTGCGTGGAACGCCGATGCGCAAAAAGTATAAAGAGCACCACTACGTGTTTGATGAAATGCCTCCGTACCAGATCATCGAAAGCAAGTATCTGAGCCGTCAAGAACTTTTTGATATTTCTCTGCTGGAAGAGGCCCTGGAAATTTACTGGAATAAAAAGAGAGCCTGTCTTACTTTGAAATACGTTTCAGTAAAGTACGGTATTTTTGATTTTTTACTGGGTCTGGGTAAATATTTTCATGCGAACTGCGATTTCCACAGGCATACATTATATGATATCTATGATTTGCTCTTCGCGTTTTCGGCGGAAAGCCATCCGGAGGATATTGTATTGCAGCAACTGGTGGCCATTGATTATTATGGTAACGCTAAGATCAAGCCTGCTACACGTTACCTTGCGGAGATATCGCAGGAAGAGAAACTATTCCTGACCGCGCAGCATCAGTTCAATCACCATGTTTTCCGTTATGTATTTCTCCCGGTTGATTTTGATGTCAATGGATATATTTCGGGTGGAACGCTTACTATGAAGCGGCATGTTTTTGTTATCAGATACAATGGGAGATCCATGCCCGCTTTCATGCAATATCCCGCGGGACGGTCTGTTTCCGGGGTGTAATAATTAAATTGTTTGAATAAAACAGGGGTTACTTCAATACCTGAAATAACCCCTTCTTTTATATGAGCTGTTAAATCGCTATTGCACCGTCATCTTTTTAATTACCTGTCCTTCGGAATTTGTAATGGTAACGAGATAAATTCCCTTGCTGATGTTATCAAGACTGATCTTTTTCCGGTGTTCGCCTACAAAGGCATCGAGTCTGTATTGAAGTACGGATTCCCCTAAGGCGTTGCTGATATTTACTGTGTAGTTATCATTGGCAATTGCATTGAATTGCAGGGTAAATTCACCCTGGTTTGGATTGGGGAATATTTCAAGCTTATTCAGGGATGTATTTTCATTTACAGCCGCTACCGCGCAGGTATCAATGGCCTGGCAGGCTGTTCTGCCGGTGTTGCATGCTATTTCGGTATAAGTCCAGAAATAGAAGAAGTAATAATACCCGGGTGAGCCTGCATTGCTGCCGGTAATATTTACCGCGGTGCTGGTATAAGGGTAGGCGGCTCCAGAAGAATTTCTGTACAGGTCAACCAGGCCGCGGCATTTGATGAAATAATCCGTTCCGGGATAAATGGTGAAGTTGACTGTAACAGTAACAGGTTGTGTAGGGCTTGCAGGAATGAATACCGTTGTATCTGCATAGGTATTTCCCTGCGCATCGATGATCTCAATTGTGCGGTTGCCGGCTGAATTGGAATATACTTCGAAGGATTCGAGTATGATCGGGCTGGTTACATCAAAGTAGAGCCCTCTGATGTCGTTAGCGGTAAAATACGCTCCCGCCCCGATGCCTGTACCTGATTCCCCAACATAGTCCGTTTGTCCGGGAGGTAATTCTTCATCTACATAAAATGTAGTAGTGCCGGTAATGGTGGGTGAGTAGTTGGGTCCGGTGGCGAGCAGGTTACCACCTCCGGGTGCATCCCACCACCGGAGCGTGCCAGTACCGGAACCACTGGCAGAAAGGTTTACCTGGCCGGGGCCGCAACGTACATCCCCCACCGTTACAGGATCGGCCTGCGAACTGGAGGCAATGATGATGTAGTTGTTATAGGTTACGGTATCTCCACCGTTACTATTAGAGGTGATGAGACTCACCGGATAAGAGCCTGCTGCATTATAAAAGACTACGGGGTTCTGCTGTGTTGATGAAGAAGGACTGCCGCCGGGGAAACTCCAGTTCCAGGAGCTAGGTTGCCCTGCTGAGAAATCGTTGAACTGGACAGCCGTTCCGGGACAGGAAATATTTACCGAACTCCCGAATGCGGAAGCAGGAGGGTAGGAGCCCGGCACATATAGAGTGGATTCCCACATCCCGCGTCCATAGGTAGATGCGCGCAGCATGTTGCTGGGATAATGAATGGCCAGCTGGCTTACAATTACATTGGGCAGGCCATTTGAAAATGGTTGCCATATGTTGCTGCTCGCATCTTTGTAAAATACGCCCACGTCAGTGCCTATGTAAAGTACATCATTGGAATTGTGCTGATAAATGATGCAGTTAACGGGAATGTTCGGAATAGAAGCCGAAAGATTGGTCCAGCTGATGCCCTGGTCGGTGGTTTGAAATACCTTGTTGGAATTATTGAAGCCGGAATAGCAAATCCATGCCCTGTCTGGATCGGTATTGCTGCAGGCTATGGAGGTGATGGTGCCGGGAGGTACATTGGTAATGGTGGTCCAGGTAGCGCCACCATTCACGGTTTTATAGAATCCACCCGGCTTGGCAGCCCATATTACCTGGTTGTTGGCAGGTGATACCGTAAAAGTGGTCATGGTACTTGTATTGCTGAAATTTGAAATTTTGGTCCAGGAGGTGCCGCCATTGGTACTCCTCCACATGTTGACAAAACCGGCATATATGGTACCCGCGTTAACTGGATCCTGACTCCAGGGGGTTACCCATCCACCGGTTTCATTGATGTTGCCTACGGCGCTGGTCCATGAATTACCGCCATTGGTCGACCGGTTCAACGACCCATCATATTGCGATCCCCACATGTTTTGATCATTGTTCCAGTCAATGAAACACAGCATACCATCTCCGCCCATTACCCGTTGCCAGGCGCCATTATAGCGGTTCGTACCATTGTCCTGCCATCCCTGCAATAACAAATTGGCATTGGTGGTGGACTGGCCAAATCCATACATCTGTCCTATCTGCAATCCATTGCTGTGGTCGGTCCAGGACAGGCCGCCATTTACTGTGCTGAATATTCCCCCGTCACAACCGGCGAAATAGGTGGAGGCATTGGTATAGATCAGGTCATGAACATCGGCATGAACATAGGGTGCACCCGTTCCTGTCCAGTGTCCGTTCAGTGTAAAACTGCTTCCCCCATTGGTGGAACGCCAGATGTTCACTCCTCCTACAATGATTTCATCTTTGTTGCCGGGTGATGCCGCGATGGCAAGGTCATACCATCCCTGTCCGCCGCTGTCGCCGCCGTTTGAATTCCATCCCAACACATTGGCAGGACTTGATGTATTCACTTTTATAAAAGTAGCTCCGCCATTGGTGGACTTATAAATACCTTCAAATCCGTAATCCGGTGCCACCTTAGCAGCCAGCACATATACGTAATTGGCATCGTTGTCGGTCACTGCAATGGCCATTCTGCCGATCACTGCCGATGAAGAAAAACCACCGGTGATCTTGGTCCATGTTTGTCCGTTGTTTGCAGACCTGAAAAACTCACTGCCGCTTGCATAAACGGTGGAGGGGTCACCCGGTTTAAACTCCATATCTTTAAAACTACCGGTCTGCACAACATTGAAGGTGGCACCGCCGTCGGTACTTCTGAATATCCCCGCAGAGGAAGCCACCAGCAGCGTATTGGTATTGGAAGGGTCAATCAAAATCTTACTTATCTGTCTTGTGTTTGCCATATAATAGGACAAGCCGGTAGTATTCCAGGTCTGGCCCCCATCCGTCGTTTTCAATATGCCAATGGTATAGGTATCTCCTCCGTCCCCGTCGCCGGTAGCCAGGTACATCGTGTTGACGTTAGTTGGATCAATGGCCAGATCGGTACAACCAATTACCTGCGAAAGTTTATCTGTATTGGTTGACCAGGTTGCACCGGCATCGGTTGATTTCCATAATCCGCCGGCTGGCGACCCGACATATATCGTGGCGTTGTTACCCGGCTCGAAACGTACAAAGTTCAATCGACCTGCACCGCCGCCTACCGGGTAAGTGGCAATGGGTCCGATTAAAGTCCAGTTTCCGGCATTTAAAGTGCCAAATTGTTTACGGTAATTTTCATTTTCACGCCAGGCCAATGAAGGATCAAAGCGTTCACCCGTGGACGATACCCTGGGTGCCATAAATGATTCCCATCGCTTGTATTGTGCAAATCCGGGAACTTCTATTTCTTCCTGGTGCACGCCTTCTCCCTGGCGTTTTGTCATTCGCCGCTTTTGCCTTTCAACCTGCTTGTTTTTCTTTACGTAATATTTGTTGAAAGCCTTTTGGACTTCGAAAAAGTTTACATCAGGGTTTTTCATCATCTCTACCCAGTTCTGGGCGTACATTCCTCCGGATAGACTAATAAGTATAAGAAGGGATGCATAAAACAGTAATTTTTTCATTCAGTGTGTAATTGTTGGGTTGGTTTATCAAAAATAATAAAATACCGGCGGGTAACAAGAAAGGGAATAGCCTCCGGCTTGGATGATTATAAGATTTAATTGAATTGATCCAAGTATTTTCGGAACCGGACCGGAAAGACCATGTCTTACAGCCTGTGCTCAAGGGGAAATAAATACTTCCTGCTACCGTAATCGGGACCGGTTTACACCTTGCTGAAAAACTGAAGCGGGGCTATGTCAATTTCGATTTTTCCTTCTTTTGATCTCGGCCATCAGCAGGGATAATTCCCTTCCCATCTGTCCAGCGATAGAGGTGTTTTCCTGTGCCCTTCTCGTTAAATAGGGCAGGACGGCTGAAACAGGACCATAGGGAACATATTTGGCCACCCGGTAACCTGCCCTGGCAAGGTTGAAACTGATATGATCACTCATGCCCAGTAATTGTGAAAAATAAATACGTTCGTCATCCGGGGTAATCCCCTGTGCGTCCATGAGACGGGTGAGCAGGAGGCTGCTCTCTTCATTGTGTGTACCTGCGCAAATGGCAATTTTGTCAATATGCTGCACACAAAAGCGGAGCGATTCATCATAATCCCGGTCGCTGCCTTCTTTATTGGCATGTATCGGTGAAGCATAACCGTTAGCAGCGGCCCGCTCACGTTCTTTTTCCATATAGGCGCCCCTTACAAGTTTTACACCCAGGAGGTAATTGCCATCCATGGCCTTATGGTAAGACTCCTTTAAAAAGCTTAGCCTGTCATGCCGGTACATCTGTAAGGTATTATATACCACAAATCGTTGTTTGTTGTATTTCTCCATCATGGAGGTGGCCAGTTCATCAATGGCTGCCTGTATCCAGCTCTCCTCTGCATCTATGAAAACCCTTACATTGAGCTGATACCCTTCTTCACAGATTTTTCGTACCCGTTCTTTGATACGGCTGTACTCCGCCGCCTCTTCTGAACTCAGGCTTTCCTTATTGCTTACCTTTTCGAGTAATGCCAACCGGGCAAGGCCGGTTACTTTAAACACGCTGAAGGGTATATGGGGATCATCCTGCGCCCTGCGGATAGTAGCAACAATCTCCTGACAGCTGTGGTCAAATTCCACTTCGTCTTCCTTGCCTTCCACCGAATAATCCAATATGGAACCCACGCCGAGTTTGCCGAGTCTTTCAATGGTTTGGGAACAATCATGGATGTTTTCTCCGCCGCAAAAATGTTTAAAAATGGTGTTTCGGATAAGTCCTTTAACGGGGAGATGGTATTTCAATGAAAAAGTAGCCAGCTGGCATCCTGCTTTTACAAAAGCAGGATAACTGATCGCCTTGAACAACCAGTATGCCCTGCGAATTTCACTTTCGCTTTTAAAAGAAAAAGCATTCTCAAGATTGTCAAAGGATAATTTCGTCGGGGATTCCATGAGCATGGCCAAAGATACTAATTAGAGGAAATTGTTCTATGATCCCGGTCAATGTTATTTTGGTCCCATCTTTTGCAGAATATTGTATTTCAACGATTAAATTATTTTAATTTACAGCTTATGCCCGATCGGATAAATTTGCCGGATCTTCTTGAAATAAACTACTTTCATACGCTCCATCTGATACCCCAAAATATCTATATGCATTCTTCCACCGTTCCGACCTATGATTTTTTGCAGCAGGAGAAACCGGTATATTCCGGTCCCGATGCCCTGATGAAATTTACCAGGTGGATGAAACTTCAGAAGCAGGTTAATCAATGCGTCATCTTGTGCGATACCCATACCAACGCTTACTGTACAGAGCAGTTGATAAGTACGTGTTTTTTGGACATTCCTGTCAGGAAAATCGTAATTGATCCCGGTGAAGCTTCTAAGTCTTTAAAAGTTTGTAATGAAATCTGGCAGCAACTTACTTCCATGAATGTGCAGCGCGATGATTTACTGATAAATGTGGGTGGGGGAGTGGTAACGGATATCGGAGGCTTTGTGGCTTCCGTTTATGTAAGGGGGCTACGCTTTGTTAATATACCTACTTCACTTATGGCAATGGCCGATGCTGCTTTGGGCGGTAAAACAGGTATTGACCTGGATCATATTAAAAACCGGATCGGCACCTTTTCTTTTCCCGATTGTACCGTTTGTTTTCCCGATTTTCTGGACAGCCTGAATGATGTGGAGTGGAAAAGCGGTTCGGCTGAGGTATATAAACATGCATTGATTGCGGATGCGGATGTGTGGAAGCTGCTGGCCGGGCAGGGATGTACTCGTGAAAATTTCGTGACCATGCTTCACCGCATCCAAAGGGTGAAACTGGAGGTGGTACATGTTGACCCTTATGAAAAGGGAGTGAGGAAAATACTTAATTTTGGTCATACGCTCGGCCACGCGCTGGAGAGCAGGAGCCTTCACACGGAAACAACACCGCTCACGCACGGTCAGGCTGTGGCAATGGGGATGATACTGGAAACTGAAATTGCCCGTCAACTGGACAAGATTACCAACGCGGAGGCAGATGAGATATTGGAAATTCTGGAACAGCGTTTTGGGAAATTAAACCTGTCGGATTATACCGTCTCCTCGGTGTTGCAATGGATACGCTACGATAAAAAGAATGTGAGCCATTCGATAAGAATGAGTCTGCTTACTTCGATTGGTTCCTGCGACTGGAATGTGGCGGTAGACGAAAATCTGGTGAAAGCTGTTTTACTGAATTACCAGGCCCGGAATGAATAGTATCCTTCATCTCACTGCTCCCACCGGTCCTTTACATGGTACGGTTGTGTTGCCTTCCTCAAAAAGTATCAGCAACCGCTTGTTGATTATCAGGGCCTTGCTAGGAGGCGATTTACGCATTGAAAACATGTCAGACGCCGATGATACCCTGATTCTTGATCGGTTAATTGATCATCCTGATGGAATTGATGATTGCGGGGCAGGTGGAACCACCCTTCGCTTTTTGCTGGCCTTGCGTTGCCTGCAGGGATTCCCGTGTGTTATAACGGGTTCGCCGAGGCTGCGCGAAAGGCCGGTAAGCATACTTGTAGATAAGCTCAGGGAATTGGGAGCTGAAATAGCCTATACTGAGAAGGAGGGTATGCTGCCTATAGCAATGGGGAAGTCCCGGCTTACCGGAGGGGAACTTACGATTCAGGCCGGTGTAAGCAGTCAGTTTATTTCTGCCTTATTACTCATAGCGCCTTATCTTGAAAACGGACTCAGGCTGAAACTGGAGGGGGCTGTGGTATCTAAAAGTTATCTGGATATGACCATTGCCCTGATGAGGCATTGTGGGGCGGATGTATGGATGGAGGATGTTACCATAACGGTGTTGAAAGGAAGTTATAAGGCTTCTTCATTTTTGGTGCCGGCCGATTGGTCGGCGGCGGCATTTTTTTATGCGGCGGCGGCATTAAGGCCGGGTTCGGAAATGAAACTTCTGCGGCTGGCCAATGATCATTACCAGGGCGACAGGGAATTGAAAGTGCTCATGAATCGCTTTGGCGTTTTGACACTGGAAGATGGTGATGATATAATAATCAAGAGCAGTGGCATTTCTTTAAACAACTTTGAATTTAATTTCAGCAATACGCCCGACCTGGCCCAGCCATTTGCCGTCATGGCTGCCCTTGCCGGTTGCCATGGTATTATTCATGGTTTGTCGACACTTAAAGTAAAGGAAACTGACCGGTTGACAGCTTTGAAACAGGAACTGGAAAAAGCGGGAGCAGAAATACATGTGGGTTTAGATTTTATTAATGTGGTAAAGGGGATAAACCCGGAGGATGCAGGAAAACAGGTGTTTGATACCTACGCCGATCATCGGATGGTTATGGCCTTGAGTCTGCTTTGTCTCTCCGGAAAAACCATCTCATTGCATGAACCGGATCATGTGTCGAAATCATATCCCGGTTTTTTCACCGCGCTTTCAGAAACCGGATTCAGCATGAAGAGAGAGTAAGTGCCGGTCAGGGAGTTCGGAGCAATCAACAGTGGCTGTTCAGGAATACGGAAACCGCATCAGCGCAACGTTCGCCGTCCATAGCTGCCGACAGGATGCCTCCTGCATAACCTGCTCCCTCCGCGCATGGAAATAATCCGGTAACCTGCGGGTGCATACAGGTAATTTTATCCCTCGGGATTCTGACCGGTGATGAAGTACGCGATTCGGTGGCCACCAGTACGGCAGCGTCAGTATAGTAGCCTTTCATCTTTTTTCCGAAGTCAATTAATCCCTTTTTTAATGCCGATGCAACAGGTGCGGGTAACAGTTCACTCAGCATGGCGCTGCTAACTCCCGGCACATACGATGTTTCTATCTTACCTTGGCTGATCCGGCCTTCACAAAAATCGGTCATACGCTGTGCGGGAGCTACCAGCTTTCCGCCTCCGGCTTCGAAGCACTTTTTTTCGACCATTGACTGAAATTCCATGGCGGCGAGCGCGCCAAACTTTTTAAAGGCGCCGAAATCATCATGGCCCACGCTCACTACCATGCCGGAATTGGCGTACGGGTTATTGCGTTTTGAGGGTGACCACCCGTTTACCACAAGTTCACCGGGACCTGATGCAGCAGGAGCAATAATACCACCCGGGCACATGCAAAAGCTGTACACCCCCCGGTTGTTATACTGTCCGCTGAGACTGTAAGCCGCTGCGGGCAGAAACGGAGATCGCGGGTCACAATGGTATTGGATGCGGTCAATTAAAGCCTGTGGGTGTTCGATACGTATGCCCATTGCAAAATCCTTCGCTTCGATGAGTATTTGTTGCCGTTGCAACATCCTGAATACGTCTCTGGCGGAATGACCGGTGGCCAGAATCAGGGCATTTCCCTCCATAAAAAAAGGCTGGTCCGCTGTAATATTTCTGACCCTTGCCCCACACACCGAGCCCCTGTCAATTATAATTTCTTCCAGGCGTGTATTGAAATGCACTTCGCCGCCACAGGAGGCAATCTTTTCACGCATTGCCGAAATGATACCTGGTAACTTATTGGTGCCAATATGAGGGTGCGCGTCAATACGGATATCAGGATGGGCGCCAAACTGAACAAAGGTGGATAGGATACGCTTTACATTGCCTCTTTTATCGGAACGGGTATACAACTTACCATCGGAATAGGTGCCCGCCCCCCCTTCGCCAAAACAATAATTGGAGTCGGAATTTACTACACCTTGCTTATTGATCGCCGCCAGGTCGCGCCGCCGGCTCCTAACGTCTTTACCCCGTTCGATAATGACTGGTTTATATCCGAGTTCAATCAGTTTCAATGAGGCAAAAAGCCCTGCAGGGCCTGCGCCAATCACCAGCACCGGCGTTCCTCCCCGTATATCACGGTAAGGCCTATCCTCCAATATATAGGATGGCAGTTCTTCGTGAAGTGACACCTCAAAAAACAACCGGTATTTTACCTGCTTTGAACGTGCATCTATCACGCGCCTTGTCAAACGGAAATCCCGGATGTCGCCTGCGGGAATGTGGAGGGAGGCCGCAATTTTTTGTTTGAAAGCTTCGCTTTGGCTTGCCTCTTCAGGCCTTAACACCAGTTCAACACGCCTTAGCATTTTTTATCAGCTTGTATAAGGTCAAATTAAAAGAATAAGCAGACCTTTATTCAAAAGTTAATGAAAACGTGAATATTCTTGACTTCAGCGAGGAAATACTGGTGGTATAAACGGCAGGATCGGTACTGAGTACATTCGGGATGCCCTGGAACATTTTTATTTCGGGTGCGAACTTGAAAAGTGGCAGGTAGAGATCCATTCCCACGCCGATAATATATCCGAAGTCATTTTTTTCAAGCTTCACCAGTTCTTCCTTGTTTTCAACCTTGGCTTGAGATACAAGGTCAATCATGTATTTGAACCCGCCTGTAACATAAAAGCGATAATTGTTTACCCGGTTCGATTTAAACTTGATCTCGAGGGGAAACTCAAGAAAAGTGGATTCAACTTTCTTAATCACCACATCACTCGCTCCGATTTTGGTGGTCATTTTATAAATAAGATCCCTTTGAGAGAATGCAAGGTCCGGTACAAAGCGCAGGTCAAGGTTATTGGTAAGATGCAGGTTCGCAATAATACCCAGGTTGAATCCCGCTTTGCCATCGGCCTCCAGGGTCAGCACACTGTCAGAACGGTAGAAATCATCGGCCCTCGTTATCCTGAAATCGGTGGTGTTGAACCCCAGTAAAAATCCGAAATGAATCCATTGCTTGTCATACTTCTCCAGATTTTTAACTTTAATACGCTGCGCCGCAGATTCCCTTGTACCACACAGGAGAAGGGTGAAAAAAAGGAAAACCGGCAACAGGAGTTTTTTCATTTGATGGCGGTATAAATGCTGGCAATACCAAACGTGAGGGGCTGGCAGTTAGTATCCCTGAATCCGGTTTTTGTAAGAATATTTAAAAATTTACGGCCATAAGGAAATACGGATACGGAGGCCGGAAGATATTCATAGGCGGAGCGTTCCTTAGACAATATCTGGCCAATTTTAGGCATCACCTTAAAGGAATAAAAGTTGTAAAATTGCTTGACAGGGAACCTGTCGGGTTGTGAAAATTCAAGAATCACCACTTTTCCTCCGGGTCTGAGTACCCTGTACATTTCGGAAAGTCCTTTTTCAAGGTTTTCGAAATTGCGGACTCCGAAAGCTACTGTGATGGCATCAAAACGTTCATTGTCATAAGGCAATTGCTCCGAGTCGGCCTGCTCCAGCCGGATGATACCCTGGTAGCCTTTTGCCATTACTTTGTAACGGCCTATATCCAGCATCTTGTTCGAAATATCAATACCGATAATTTCGCTTGGCTTCAGGCGCATGGATTCAATTGCAAGGTCGGCCGTACCGGTGGCAATGTCGAGGATAACCTGTGGTTTAATGGATATCAGCTGGTCGATGGCACGTCGCCTCCAGCTCTTGTCAATTCCTGCCGACAAAATTTTGTTAAGTAAATCATATCGTGTGGCAATGCTGTCGAACATCTCTTCCACGCGTTCACGCTTTGAACTCCCTTTATAATCCTGTGGTATTACATTCATAGCTTTACGTGTGAGGCTTCTTCTTTCAATTGCAGTTTATCAATGGGTACAACACCCACCTTTTCACAAACAAGTCCACCTGCGAGGTTGGCAAGGGCGGAGATGCTGCGTGCACTCAGGCCGAGTGCCAGACAAAGGGAGGCGATACTGATCACGGTGTCGCCTGCGCCGGATACATCACTGATATTCCGGATATGCGCCGGAATAATTTCGTGTACCCCATCCCTGCTGTAATACACGCCGGCCTCCGATAAAGTTACCATTAACAAATCAATCTGTTGCGTATCCTGAAAAGATTTTGTTGTTTGATACAGTTGTCCGGCATCGCTTTTATCAAGATCTATCTTAAGTCCGGCCTTTAATTCGCTCAGGTTAGGCTTGAAAAGTGTAACGCCCCTGTATAACATGAAATTCTTCTTCTTGGGGTCAACAGCCGTTGGTATTCCCCGATCTGTACAGTAAGAAATTATTTTTCCAATCACCTTTTCGCCCAACACACCCTTGTCATAATCTTCAAAAATAACCACTGAAGGAGAGTGGATATCCAACATGGTTTTTACCCGTTCCAGTAAAGTATCCTTTTCCTTTTCACTGAGATCATGCAGTACTTCATCATCCACGCGAATCAGTTGATGGTTGTTGCCAATCACCCGTGTTTTAACGGTGGTAACACGTTCTTCTGAAAGGACCATCCCTTGCGTGTTCATCTGAAGTTCCTGCATCAGGGTCAGTAATTCCTCTCCGTTTCGGTCATTGCCAATCACCGAACAGAGAAGAGGGATGGCTCCCATTGCATGAAGATTGATGGCCACATTTGCCGCACCACCCAAACGTCGCTCACGTTTGTTAACCGTAACAATGGGAACGGGAGCTTCCGGCGAAATGCGGTCCACCTTACCCCATAGATAAGCGTCCAGCATGACGTCTCCTATCACCATTACCTTTAAACCGGTAAAGGCATCAAATACTTCAGAAACAGAAGAAAACGGTGACAATTCCTCGGGTTTTTGGAGGGGCAAAGTTAATGAATCCCGGAGAATGTCAGTGAAAAACCTGGTGCTTTAAAGTGCTATAAATCAATGCAAAGAATATGAAAAGCCTTGTTATTTCAATTTAGCGAGACTTGTTTTTATTCTTTTCATAGCCTCCGTAAGCAAGGCTTCGCTGGTGGCAAATGATAAACGGATGCAACGATGGTCACCAAAGGCCTCTCCGGTCACCATGGATACTTTTGCGTCCCTTAAAAGATACATGCAGAGTTCACTGGCATTGTTAATCGTTTTTTCTCCGTCACGCTTACCAAAAAAATAAGTGACGTCGGGAAATACATAAAATGCCCCCATCGGTTTGTTAAATTTCCATCCGGGTATTTCCCCCATCAGTTTCAGTACGAGGTCGCGACGCTTCAGGAAAATATCGCGCATATAGCTATATTCAGTCCAATCTGTAGACAAGGCTTTTACACTTGCCTTTTGCGAAATTGAATTGGCGCCAGAGGTAAATTGTCCCTGCATCTTATCACAGGCTTTTGCCAGATCCTTACAGGCAGCCATATATCCGATCCTCCAACCGGTCATGGCATAGCCTTTTGAAACTCCATTTACAATGATGACGCGGTTACGGATATTTTCAAATTGGGCAATACTTTCATGGGTGGATTCAAAGCGGATATGTTCATAGATCTCGTCACTGAGTATCCATATTTTCTGATAGGGCAACAGTATATCCGCAATCTGTTTCAGTTCTTCTTTTGTGAATATACTGCCGGTAGGATTACAGGGCGAAGAAAAGATAAACAATTTGGTTTTATCACTTATGGCCGCTTTAATCTCTTCGGGTCGCGGCTTAAAATCTGTGTCGATGGTGGTATGAATAAAAACAGGTACACCCCCTGCCAGTTCTATTATTTGTGAATAGCTGACCCAGTAAGGGGAGGGGATGATCACCTCATCACCCGGATCGATGATACTGAAAACAGCATTGGCGATGCTTTGCTTGGCTCCGGTGGAAACAACTATTTGTTCCGGCTGAAAGTGAAGATTATTTTCCCTTTTAAATTTCTCACAGATGGCTTTACGGAGGTCGGAAAAACCGGAGATGGGCGGGTAATGGGTAAAGCCCTTGTCGATGGCTTCTTTCGCGGCTTCACAGATATCTTTTGGTGTATCGAAATCGGGCTCCCCTAAACTTAAACTGATGATATCATGCCCTTCTTCCTGCAATTCACGGCTCAGTCGGGCCATGGCAATAGTTGCGGATTCTTCCAGGCTGTTTACTCGCTTTGATAAATAATTCATTACGCTGCGCTCAGGTTTGTGCTGCAAAACTATCAAAAAAGAATCATGCTGTTATGCCATTGAAAAACAATTTGTTGATTTTTCTTGTCAAAGGCATTCACCTAAGGTTCAGCAGATTCTCCCTGACCTTTATCCGGCACATAGCAGCAGGGCGATCCAACAAATCTACGGCCTGTTATCTGTTTTCCCGGTGCTAAAGGAGTGTGTCCTGCCCAGGCAGGAGAAGCCAAGTCATAAAGGAGACAGTGTAAATGAACTTACCTCAGACTTCGAACGACAAGTTTACGATATTTGCAAAAAATTAATAATAAAAATGAATACTCCTCAGGGTTTACTTGACTTTCTGGTTTATTTGGCGCCGTCCTTGTTGGTTTTTATAACGGCATGGTACCTGGTAAAACGCTTTCTACAGCGTGAATCTGCATTAAAAGTACTGGAGCTCAGGTCAAATCAGCAGAAGGACCTGATGCCGTTAAGGCTGCAGGCTTACGAAAGATTATCTATCTATCTGGAGCGTATATCACCCAATGTAATGCTTATTAATCAATATGAACATGGTATGACAGTGATGGAGTTTCAGCAGAAATTACTGGAAATGATACGGGGTGAATTCGAGCATAATTATGCGCAACAGATTTACATTTCACCCGCGCTTTGGACCGTGATCAGGAATACGAAGGAGGAAGTGGCACGACAGGTAAATGCGGCTGCTTCTTCACTGGATGCGGAAGCGCCGGCCTATCAGCTCAGCAAAAGGATATTTGACTCGATTCTTGAAAAAGAGGATTATCCCAGCCAACGTGCATTAAGCATTCTAAAAGCCGAAGTTGCCCAACTATTTTAATTGATTCAGGAGATGCCATCAGACAAAGAAAAGAAACACACCATCAGTACCGATTCGGGAATAGAGATTGACAGGATTTATTCCAAAGCGATTCCGGTGAATGAAGACGCGGGGCAGTTTCCATTTACACGCGGGGTACAGCCGGACATGTACCGTGGTAAACTCTGGACCATGCGGCAGTATGCCGGATTTTCTACGGCGGAAGAAAGCAACGAGCGCTATCACTTTTTATTGAAGCAAGGGACGACGGGACTTTCTGTCGCCTTTGATTTACCCACGCAAATCGGATACGATTCGGATCATGCGCTTTCCGAGGGAGAGGTAGGGAAGGCGGGAGTGGCCATTGATTCGCTGGCGGATATGGAGATATTGTTTAACGGCATTGAATTGGAGAAAATAACCACGTCCATGACGATCAATGCTACTGCGGCGGTATTGCTAAGCATGTATGTAGCACTTGCGAAGCGACAGGGTGCTGATTTATCAAATGTTTCCGGTACCATACAAAATGATATTCTGAAGGAGTATGCGGCGCGCGGAACTTATATCTATCCGCCACAACCCAGCATGAAAATCATCACCGATATTTTTGCCTGGTGTTCGGTTGAATTGCCAAAGTGGAATACCATTTCAGTTTCCGGGTATCATATCCGTGAGGCCGGTGCCAATGCTGTTCAGGAGCTGGCGTTTACGCTTGCAGATGGAAAGGCTTATCTCGAAGCGGCCATCAGTCAGGGTTTAGATATAAATGTCTTTGCGAAACGCATTTCTTTTTTCTTCAATGCGCACAATAATCTCTTTGAAGAAGTCGCGAAGTTCAGAGCGGCACGACGCATGTGGGCAAAGATCACGAAGGAGTTAGGCGCTACTGATCCGCGGGCACAGATGCTCCGTTTCCATACGCAGACCGGAGGATCTACGCTCACCGCCCAACAGCCGCACAATAACATCACCCGTGTAACCATTCAGGCTTTGGCAGCTGTTTTGGGAGGAACACAGTCGCTGCATACGAACGGATTTGACGAAGCACTTGCATTGCCGACTGAGGATGCAGCACGCATTGCCTTACGCACACAGCAAATCATCGCCCACGAAAGCGGGGCTACCCAAACGGTAGATCCATTGGGTGGAAGTTATTATGTGGAATGGCTCACAGCGGAAGTGGAACGAAAAGCATGGGATTACATCACACGCATCGATAAGATGGGAGGGGCGGTAGCAGCCATTGAACAGGGTTTCATCCAGAAGGAAATTGCAGACTCCGCCTACAAGTACCAAAAGGATATTGAGTCAACGGAGAAAGTCATTGTTGGCGTCAACAAATTTACAGTGAAAGAACCACCTTTTGATGATATCCTCACCGTAAATGATAGCATTCGCATCGTCCAAATGGAAAAATTAGCGGCTTTAAAATCCAACCGCAATGCAAGCCTCGTTCAACAACAACTTCAACACCTCGAGTCCGCCGCCCGTGACGGTTCCAACCTCATGCCGCATATCCTTACCGCCGTCGATAACTACACCACCCTGGGCGAAATTTCCGATGTACTGCGCAAGGTTTACGGAGAGTATACGGGGAATTAATGTAGCGAGGCTTCGATTATGACTCCTTGAATGTTTTGCAAGAATTTAATTTTTTTATGAAAAGTCCTCTGTGTTCACTACGTGTACTGTGTGCATTAGTGGTTTTAATGAAAATTACCTTTAAGATGACGATCTGTATTAACCCGTAATCAAAATAGATATTTTTCGGTAATCTGATTACTTACAGACGAAAATCACCTTCAGAAGTTTCTCGCAGAGTCGCGGAGACGCAGAGTTTTTAAGAGGCGCTATTAAAAGCGAGCAGCCAGAAGCAAGCAGCCAGCAGCAAAAAATACTATTGGTATCTAAAATCTCTACTCACCTAAAATTTGACTAACT
>CAZHSC010000053.1:0-24102 GCA_964534995.1 uncultured Bifidobacterium sp. | reverse complement strand
AAAAAAATTCAAAATGCCATTACCGGAAACACTCAAAGTGGCACAGGAGTTGAAAGTGGTAATCAATCACAGCAGTGATTTCAGCTGGGCCGAAAAAATTGCCGCCATGGTTGATACTTCCTGCAGGCTATACCTGCAACCGGAATATGGGAAGTTTGAAAAACACATTTCTGCCATTGTTGAATTTGTAAAGCAACACCCCGGGTGGCATATTTCACTCCAGACTCATAAGATTATAAACGTACCATAAAACATGTAAATGCAGGTAAATCAAAAATCAATAGAGAATTTTACCGGATGTTTTAAATTAAAAGCATTACGCGCATTTTGTTTGACCTTGTTGTTTCTTTTTCCGTTTTATCTGCAGGGACAGCCTCAAACAAGAAAGGTGTATTCAACCAATAAAGCAGCCATCCGTGATTATGAAGATGGACGGAAGCAATTTGATTCGGGACAGGATGTGAAAGCCATCCGCTTATTGGAATCAGCTATAAAGAAAGATTCCAACTTTATTGATGCCTGGCTGATTCTGGCTCAGATTTATTTAGAAAGCCATGATTACAAAAGCGCCTTGCAGCATTATCGTAAGGCGGTTAGCATTGATCCGGCATATATGCCTGCCTCCAATATGATAGCCGGTGAGCTGGAACTTAAATTTGGAAATTATCGAACCGCAAAAACTGATTTTGAAAAGTACCTTCAAATCAATTCTACGTTGAAACAAGAGTTGAAAGACGAAGTGCTGATAAAAATCAAATCCTGTGATTTTGCTGTGGAGGCCTTGAATAATCCGGTACCATTCAATCCGGTTAATCTGGGTACGGCTATTAATACAATCGAAGCTGAATATTTTCCATCATTTACGGTTGATCAGAAGGAAATAATTTTCACCAGAGATATTAAGGATGTCGGGGCGCCGGAAGGACATCAGGAAGATTTTTACATCGCCACACTGAAGGACAGTATATGGTCAACAGCTAGAAATGCAGGTGCCCCGCTGAACTCAGCCTTGAATGAAGGTGGTCCCAGTATATCGGCCGATGGCAGGGTTTTGTTTTTTACTGCCTGTGACAGGCCCGACGGACAGGGTAGTTGTGATATTTACCTTTCACAGCGATTGTCAGATGGCAGTTGGAGTAAACCCATCAACATTGGTCCTCCTGTAAACACTGCACAGTGGGAGTCGCAACCCTCTTTTTCCTCCGATGGCAAAACTTTGTATTTTGTGAGGGGCAGTTACACACATGACAGATCCAGGGTTTTTGATATATATACCAGCACCTTTCAGCTGGATATGACCTGGAGCCATCCCAAAGCTCTTAGCGATACCATAAATACTACGGGTGTTGAAGAATCCGTATTTATTCATCCGGATAATCAGACTTTATACTTTAGTTCAGACGGGCATCCTGGTATGGGTGGCCTGGATATATTCATCAGTCGAAAATCGGAAGATGGTACCTGGGGCACCCCGGTTAATCTTGGATATCCAATCAATACGCACGCCGATGAAAACAGCCTGGTAGTAAGCGCAGATGGATTAAGGGCCTATTTTGCAAGTAACAGAGCAGGAGGGGTGGGCAACCTGGATCTGTACTCTTTCAACCTGTATTCTTCTGCGCGTCCCAGTCTGGTAAGTTATGTAAAGGCAAAAGTGAGCGATGCCGGCAGTGGAGAACCATTGGCCGCAGGATTTGAAATAATTGATGTGGAGAGCGGAAAAATTATTGTAGCCAATACTACCGATAAACGCAAAGGGGAGTTTCTTGCTTGTTTACCTGCCGGAAAAAACTATATGCTCAATGTAAACAAAGAAGGATACCTGTTTTATTCAGATTACTTTGAATGTAAGGAAGCCAACACCAGGCAAAATGCCTATGACCTTATCATAAAATTGCATCCCCCGAAGCCCGGTGAGAAAGTGGTTCTAAAGAATATCTTCTTTGACATCAACAGGTATGAACTTAAACCTTCTTCTTTTCCGGAACTCAGGAAACTGCTGGCCTTCTTAACCGCTCATCCTCAACTGAATATTGAGGTAAGCGGACACACCGACAGCAGCGGCGATAAGAAATCTAATCAGATTTTATCTGAAAACCGCGCGAAATCAGTCATGGAATATCTGATCAGTAAAGGAATCCCTTCCTCAAGAATTGCGTACAAGGGGTATGGCGATTCCAGGCCTGTAGCTTCCAATGATACGGAAGAAGGTCGGGCAAAGAACCGAAGAACTGAGTTCAGTATACTATGACATGCCTTTTACCCCTGCTCATCCAGCCATACTGCTTCCCTTAAAGATAGCCGGGATAAAAAGAATCTCCTGGACGGCACTTATTACAGGCAGTATTGTGCCTGATTTTGACTATTTCATATGGCTTAGTCCTGCATCAACAGTCGGACATACCTACAGTGGGATTTTCCTGTTTTGTCTGCCGCTTACGTTGATGCTGTCATTCATCTGGCACCGTTTGATCTCTCCTGTATTATTACCGCATCTGGATTTTTTCAGAACATCGCTCGAGATGGAAAAGTATCCGGATTTTTTTGAATGGCTGAAGGGAAACTGGATTCCTTTTATTTTTTCAGCATGTATCGGAATAGGATCACACCTTACCTGGGATTCATTCTGCCATGCTAATGGTTATATGGTTCACCACATTCCTTACCTCTCAGGTTTTTCCAATATTGCGGGTTATGAAATCAGAAGATGTTATATCCTATGGTATATCAGTACCGTTGCAGGTATCAGTTTATTGTCAGTCTGGATGCTTAGCTTCAAAAAACTCAGTTCACCCATAAAATGGAGAAAGTTTTTCTCCGGAGGAAAAGTATGGGGTAAAATAATATTTTTCAGTCTTTTGATAGCCACTTTGCGCATCACCCTGGGCTTAAGCTGGAACTGGTTCCGGCATATCGTCATCATCGCTTCCGGCTCATTCTTCTATGCCATTATTCTGGTTTGCTGGATAGAAATGAGAAAGAAGGAACAGGTTCGTACAAATATTAAACATCGTTAACTTTCATAAACCATTTACAAAGGTTTTACAGGTAAATGCATGGTTTAAAAATGAAAGGGGAAACTACTTTTTCACAGAAGAAATACCCAATTCTTTATCCAGTATTTTTTCCATATTCTCCTCATCCACTTTTTTAGCTATAATTCTTTTGTCTTTGTCGAGGATAAAAATCTGAGGTGTAGTTTGTATGTCAAATTCCTGTCTGAAATTATTCTGCAGTTTCGGGTCGGCTACATTTATCCAGTTCAAATTGTTTTCCCGGATATAGGATTTCCATTTTTCCATCTCAACCTCAGTACAGACAGCAAACACTTTAACTCCTTTGGAACGGACTTTTTCATAATATGCCTTTACCTTCGGAGTCGCTTTTTTACAATGCCCGCAATCAGGATCCCAGAAATATAAAATGATATAGGGAGCATCTACGCTGTACAAGGCCTGATAGACCCCAAGTGAATCCGTCAAAATCAGATTTTTGACTTTTTTTCCAATCAGGATAGGTTCCAGAATTCTTGCCCGGTCTTGTATTTTGAAAAGTGTAGCATCATCTACCCAGTACGCCTTCTCTTTGGTATAATATTTCTTCACCAGGTGCACAAACACCGCATCCATACCCATAATATTGGATGTCTCATAGGTATTGGTTAGCAACCATACCATGTACTTAAAGGTCTCCTTATTCACAGATGCCTTTTCAACCAGTTTATCGAGTTGGGGGATCAGTGAATCAGGAATACTGATCAGCATATTTTTAAGGAAAAAGGAAAGTTTACTATGGTAAACAGGACTTCGCAGCAAACGCTCATCTCCCAGATCCAGATTGTCGAAGTAGTGTTCCCTGTAATAATAATATATGAATGATGAATCACGTTTTCCGTTCTCCTTAAGGGGAGGTTCCGGAATATCAGGGTCCTTGGATGCCTTGAAAATAGCAGCCAGGAATGTTTGGGGATGTTGATCAATAAATGTGTTTTTATAATCAGCCACCCGCTGGTCAATCTTTTTAATTTCTTTCTCAATAGAATCCACCGGAATATGAGCGGAAGTGGTATCCTTTAGCCTGGCTTTTAAAGGTTCAACCTCTTTCGAACGTTCCTGAATAAAATTAAGGTAATCATAAAAAAGCCGATTGTCTTCAGAACCTTTCACCTTCATCGATGCGATGATGGCATTTAAGGTGCACTCCATGGTGAATTTTTGTTCCTTGTCAATCAGAAACTCAAAATAAGTCTTGTTGGGGAATACAAAGAGGTAAATGCCTCCTGGAAGCGGTTCCATCCCTTTGAAAATAACATTCCCATTTGCATCGCATTTGGAAGAATCTTTCAGGTAATGCTTCTCGCCATAATAATTGGCAATGAAAACCATGGAATCTTTTAATCCGTTGATTTTAAACTTCAGTTCATAGCCCTGACCGGTATCGGTACCCGGCACTTTTGCACCAGCAACGAGAGAACCAGCCAATAAAATCATAACAATCAAGACAACAGGCTTCGCAAGGAATTCTGTTACATATTGACCATTCTTCCAAGTGGATGCATTCAAGAGTTTCCTTTTTCGATTTTGCATATGCAAATATGCATGCTTTGTTTTTCATTGTAACGAAAATGCGGGCTGCAGATTTACAAAAGATTCAATACTTCATAATGGATTCATGATTTATCAGATAATTTGGCAATGCGATCAGTAAAATTGTATTTTTCTAAGATTTATATGTATTTTGATGATTCAGAAGTAATTCGTTATCAAATTTTTGAATAATTTAGGTATGTGATGAGTTGATTCTTTTTTTACCTGATCCGGAATAATCAATTCAAAAGTCTGAAGGGACTTATGAAAGTTAAAACCAAATACTATTATACCTGTGACGACAAATCATATCGATGTGGTGGAAAACTTTTGCTTAAAGACGGAAAGGTGCTGATAAAAAGTGATGAACAGAATAAGCATCTTAAGAATTTTTATTTTGGTGGTGTTAATATGATGATAAATTACTCAACTGAAAGAGGAAAATCACTTACAAAAGTTAATCATATTATCACCGAATCTTCCTATGGGAAAAACCAAAAAGAATATCTTGTGAATTTAACCTGGATACAAAAACAGAAGGTACTGTGGATGTTCGGTCAACAATGGCTGCAACAGCCGGGCAATGGTATTCAACTTCTGGTGATTATTATACTTATTGCTACTGCCTTAACCGGAATACATTATCTTCCCATATTGAACTAACTTATAAATAATATCTGATAATCCAACAATATTCAACTCTAAAAAGCCAAACAATGAGAGAAGAAAAAACAATGCTGGAATTGGTAAAACGCTATGAGGAATTCCCCCTGTCAAAAAAGGAGAGGATGGGCCTAAGCCTGCTGATTACCTTTTTTCTTTCAATGGCAACCTTATTTATTTTAATTCCGGAACTATTCTGAACATTTCAGAAAAGATATCTTTTTGCAACATTTGATTGTGGATCCTTATCAGGCCGGCTGATATATGCCCTGCTCTGTATTTCACTGGCTTTATGGTAGCGCCGGCCAATTTTGCCATGAACTTTTAAATAATCAAGAAAATAGAGGATTTTCACTGCTATGGTCCTGGACTGCGGATCATTGATTATTCTGTCGAAGTTTTTTCCAAAATGATGATCAATTACCTGGGTTTCATTCGACAGACCGTTTTTATAAATTATATTTAAGATACTGCCAGGTGAAAACCTCCATTCATAAATAACATCCAGGTTTAGTACATTAAAATTAAAATTACTGTTTCCTGAGTAAAGGGCATTTTCATGCATTTCTCCCGCATCATCCAGCGAAAAGTATTTTTTATACTCACCTGTAATCCAGTAATGGCGTGCAATCATAGTAAGCCACATATTATTTTTAAAAATATAATTACCGGTGATCCGGTTTTCCCATGTATCCAAACGACGCCCCCCAATCAATGGGCGGGCACTTTCATCAAAGGTGGCAAAACCCACATTAAAAGGATCATAATTATAAACGATATTATAAGTGATGAACAGTTTGTCATTGGGTCTAAGCCTGAATCCAAGTGAATTATTATAGCCGAACCAGGTATAAACATCGATAAAATTTGACAGGTTAAAACTGTAATCCACTGCAAATGCTTTACGATAATCGGTACTTATTCCGGCGTACGCATAGTAATACCTGAGTCCTCTGAAAACCTGTCCGGCTGTACGGGATTCATAAAAGTCAAATGGGCGTATCAATTGAGCCCCGGCACCACCAAATATTGCATTCCAACTCATTAAATTCGCAAATAAGCTCAACGAAATATTATTCTCTCCAATTTTTCCGCTGTTAAAATCATCTGCCACATATATGGATAAATTATTATAGGATTCACGTATAAATTTATAGGGCTTATACAGATTAAACTGAAAATAGGCTTCTGTTGAGTTTTGTCCCTGGACACGGAAATATCCGAGATCCGTAGCATCGTAATCAGGACTCGTCACATTTCGATAGGCGCCATACATAAAATTACCGCCAAGCTTTTCTGCACCGATGCTGTAATAGTAACCCGCTGTATTACGGAACAGTGAATGCTCAGTTTCCGGTGAGCCGGTAAATTTCTGAGTGAGCACACCATCTCCTTTAACTGAAATACTGTTTTTCTTATTACTTATTCTTATGCCGGCAGCGCTAACATTGGCATCCTGATACTGATCGCGTCGAATCGTGCTGGCATTCGTAAAATAAATATTTGAATTATTTTTTAGCTGTTGGTCCAACACAATGATATTATAATTGGTTAGAGGTTCAGTAAGTTTTCGTCGCGTACTACCATCCGCCTTTGTAATTACTGCGTAGGTATTATCGGTAATTGCATTAAAAAAACCCAGACCAAGTCCCTTGTTCGTTCTTCCGGATATTTTCATCGCATTGAGCAGTTTTACCTGAGAGGGATTTTCTTGCAATGACTCGTCTTCATTCAATTCTTCAAAAGCGTCAGCAAATCCGCCAGGTGTTTTACCGATCCGGCGGGAATAAAATAAATTCCCTTTACTGAACAGTTCGATGGCTTCCTTAAAGAAAGGCCGGTTTTCATCGTAAACAACTTCCCGGTAACTCAAATTCTTAATAATACGGTCTGACTGCACCTGCCCGAAATCAGGCAGCAAGGTCATATCCAGCGTAAATCGGTCATCGATACCATATTTTATATCGGCACCCAGGTTATAAGAACTGAGGTCCGAATAAGAATAGGTACCATCTTCATTCGATAAGGGGGCATGCTCATAGCTGAGTGCCAGATAGGGAACCACCGAAAGCCGGACAGGGGTTTTTACATTTGTTATACCTTGTAACCGGCCCCAGTGTAATTGGGCATTGGTCGCTTCGGATGGTACGTATGACCACATCTGAAACTCCCTGTTACGCCTGATATACCTGGTAAACTGCAGCCCCCACTCCTGAATTTCATGAACCGGAATGCGAAATGCGGAATAGGGGATTTCCATTTCTGCATACCATCCAAGGCTATCCTGCCTGACTTCCGAATTCCAGACGGCATCATAAGTATCATCACTGAATCTTGAATCCAATTGTACCCCGGAAGCATATACCCCAAACTGATAAGCATCCTGTTGATTATTATATGGGTCAAACTTAAAATAAAAATTATCTGCATTCAGGTCTTGTTCATCCCGTCTGCCCAATTGCTTTAAAATACTGTCTGCATGTGTATCATAGCACCATGCTCCGATATAAACCGCAAAATCGGTAAAAAGTACTTTTACATCCGTTTTTTGTGTTGCAGGCTTCCCTTCATCCGGACGGCTCTGAATAAAATTACCGGTAGCGGAAACGGATTTCCATTCGGCTTCATCTAAATGGCCATCAATAAGCGGGGCCTTACTGACGCGGGCAGCGGTGCAGATTTTGATTGTATCCCGCTCAACATCTGCATACACAGCTGCAAAAGGAAGTATTAATATTAAGATGTTTACAATAGTTCGCTTCATGAGCGCATACTTATTTCTGATAGAATCCGGCCTGGCTAAGTATGGTAAAATTAATTGAAAAATAATGATGCACCTAATTTTTTCGTCCCGCACTTTTCAGAAGTCGACCAAACCAAAAGAATGAACGATTATTCATTTTCCTCAAAGATCCTTCTCTTCAGCTGAAATAGAAATTCATGGAAATCCATATCCTTTCTGCTGATGTACTGAACTATCCTGAGTGGGCTTCCTTCCGGTTCCGGTATCTTGAAATAGAACACAAAAGTTTGTTCATAATCCTTTGAAGTAAAGAGATCCGTTTTCCCGAAGCGGACATCAAAAAAGCACAAGGTATCATTTCTCTCTTCTGCGACGTAATAATTTTTAGAGAACCATTTTAGTTTTTCATATCCCTCCTTATCGCGGATTTTATGCATCAGGTGTTCATTCCGCGGGAAGGCCTCAAAAGTAATATTCTTATTATTTTGAAGTAATGAATAATATCCGATATAGCAGGTACTGTCATCCCTGGCCACCGCATACCACAACAAATTACTGAAAAGTACAGGATTTGACATATACACCGTGTTGGCAATATTGCGCTCCCTGAGAGACTTTTCAAAGATACTGTCTACATAGAATTTATTAAAAACCGTTAAGAGTAAATAAAGGGAACTTAACAGAAGTCCGGTTTTATTGATTTTTTCAGCCAATGCCGGCCTCCTTTTCTTCATTATTAAAACAAAGATTCCACATATTAACAACGGAAGCGTATATACCGGATCAATAATAGAAATGGTATTAAAGGCAACGCGGTAATTACTAAAAGGAAGGAATAGCTGTGTACCATACAGGGTAAAAGAATCGAGCAGGGGGTGTGTAATAATGGCCCAGAAAAAGAGGCGAATCCAGTCAATGAGCAGTAACCTGCTATTTTTAGAATACATTTTGTGCAAAAGCCATCCCAGTACCGGTGCCGTTATAAAACTAAAAACAAGGCTATGACTGAATCCTCTGTGAACAGCCAATTGATCCAGCTGTGAAAAGAGGGGATTGAAGACAATGTCCAGGTCAGGTATAGTTCCGGCAATACCTCCCCACCATAAAGTTTTTGCACCGGCTTTTTTTCCGGATACCAATTCACCAACGGCCGCTCCTAAAACAAATTGTGAAATACTGTCCACCCTGTTATTTTCAACCGCTGATCATCCCGGATTTCGCATTCTCATGAAGATTCGGAATGTCATCTGATTTTAACTCAAATTTATCCTCAATCTCTTTATACTTCATCACCTGATCGAGTGCATCCGGAACAACATCGCTGCATATTACAATAAAAGAACCCTTTTTTGCATTTTTGAAGGCGAAATCTATTGCTTCAGGTTCGCTGGGTATTACTGTATACTTTTTATTGCTGTCTATTTTATGAACCCCGGTAAGCATCAGTTCAATGATTTCCTGTTCGGATCTTCCACGCAGGTTCCTGTCCTGCCTTACAATTATTTCATCAAACATTTTAGCGGCGAGTGTTCCGAGTGCTATAATATCCTCGTCGCGTCTGTCGCCAACGCCTGCAATAATTCCGATTTTTGGTTTTGCTTCAATTTTTTCGAGAAACTTGGCAACAGCCTGGAATCCGGCTGGATTATGTGCATAATCCACCATAACGTTGAATTTTCTAAATTCAAACATATTCATACGTCCCGGAGTTTGCACCGGAGAGGGTATGAATGTTTCAAGTGCCAGACGGATATCTTCAATTTTAAAATTGCGGATAAATCCGGTAAGTACCGCAGGAAGTATATTCTGAATCATGAAGGCAGCTTTTCCCCGGAAAGTAAGAGGAATATTAACGATCTTCTCAATACGTATTTTCCAGGTTCCCTTGCATATGGTGATGTATCCATTTTCAGCAATTGCGGCAAGGCCTCCTTTTTCGCAATGCTCCTGTATCAGCGGATTCTTTTCATCCATAGAGAAATAGGCGACGTGGCAATTCAATGCTTTTGACATCCCGGAAACCAGCTCATCATCCGCATTCAGAATGGCGTAACCACCGGGCATGACCGATTCAGGAACAATTGATTTCACTCTGGCCATATCTTCAAGTGAATTGATATCCTTCAAGCCAAGATGATCGGCAGCTACATTGGTCACGATACCAATATCACATTGGTGAAATCCAAGGCCGGCCCTGAGTATTCCGCCTCTTGCCGTTTCAAGTACAGCAAAATCAACGGTAGGATCTTTCAAAACAAACTCTGCACTTTGCGGCCCCGTACAATCACCTCGTTGCATCATGATGTTCTGAATATATATCCCATCGGTTGTTGTAAAACCCACTTTATAACCAACGGTTTTTGCAATATGAGCGATCAGTCTTGTGGTGGTTGTTTTGCCATTGGTACCCGTAACCGCCACTATAGGTATTTTAAATGGGACAGCGGGCGGAAAAAGCATATTTATAACCGGTTCTGCCACATTCCTGGGCAAACCATCGGTAGGGGCGAGGTGCATTCTGAATCCCGGTGCCGCGTTGACTTCCAGTATCGCCCCACCGGATTCGGAAATGGGGATGCCAAGGTCATCCGTCATGATATCAATACCGCAGATGTCAAGTCCTATGATCCTTGCGATCCTTTCCGCCATAAAAATATTATGAGGATGTACATGGTCAGTTACGTCTGTAGCGGTACCACCTGTTGAGATATTTGCCGTGGATTTAAGATAGAGTATTTCGCCCGCGGAGAGCACCGAATCCAGCGTCAGTCCTTTCTCCTGCAGGATATTGGTTGTCATCTCATCCACCTTAATGGCAGTGAGTACCTTTTCATGACCATATCCACGCCTGGGGTCGCTGTTTACTTCATCAATCAGTTCCTTGATGGTATTCCGGCTGTTACCGGTTACCATGGCCGGAGTTCTTTTTGCTGCCGCGACAAACTTGTAATCAATTACCAGTACCCTATGGTCAAAGCCGGTTATATACTTTTCACAAATGACAGCCCGCGATATTTTCTTAGCCACCCTCAACGCTTCCAGGGCCTCTTCTTTGGACCGGATGTTTATGGTCGCTCCCCTTCCATGATTGCCATTCACCGGCTTGATGACCAGTGGAAAGCCAACCGAATCAATTGCATTTTCCAGATCCTCTTCATCATAAATTATCCTCCCCTTTGGAACCGGAATATTGGCAGCTTCCAACAGGTTCTTTGTCTCTTCCTTATCACAGGCAATTTCTACCGCAATACTTCCGGTTTGCCCGGTAATGGTAGCCTGTATTCTCTTTTGGTTTACGCCATATCCCAGCATCACCAGTGAATGGCGGTTGAGACGAATCCAGGGAATACCCCTTGCAGCTGCCTCAGCCACAATAGATCCTGTGCTGGGTCCCAATCGCTCATCTTCCCTTATTTCACGCATTTTCTGTATATCCTCTTTCAGGTTATACTCACTGCCATCCACTAACGCCTGGGCTATACGAACAGCTGCCCTTGCCGCATATATCCCGACTTTTTCTTCCATGTATGCAAATACTACATTATACACACCATGCTCTGAGGTAGAACGGGTCCGGCCGAATCCCACATCCATACCGGCCAGGGTTTGAATTTCAAGAGCAATGTGCTCTACCACATGGCCCATCCAGGTGCCTTCAGCAACCCGTTTGAAAAACCCACCCGGATGCCCTTCAGAACATTCATGCTCATACATAGACGGAAACATTTTTTCCAGCCGCGCCGAAAATCCATCTATTAAGTTACTCGGCTTTTCTTCAAGTTCTTCCAAATCAAGTTTCATCACAATAAGGAAATGACGACGGATTGACCAGTAATTGGGGCCACGCATCGCCCTGATTTCGCGTATTTTCATAGAACAATCAATACTAAAGTTTTAATGACAGGCCTGTTGATAAACCCATACGGACAGGCATCTCCGCCCGATGAAAATAAGAATAGTTTCGTATCCAGCCAAATCCAGGATAGTTGCTTTATATAAAATTCTAATCTTACCTTTGAATTCAAATTAAATTATGTCAATACTTAAAGGAAAATTAATTGCGATTGGAGGAAATGAAGACAAAGGGACAGAACCAGAACCCAATTTTCAACAGAAAAACAATCTCAATTTTTTTGAATTGCAGATACTCTCCCGCATCGTACATGAATGCAAAAGCCTAAAGGATGCTCATATTGAGGTAGTTACGAGTGCATCCAGCATCCCTGAGGAGGTGGGTGAAAACTATCAACATGCGTTTGGTAAAATCGGTTGTACAAATATTCAACTGATGCATATCCGCGACCGCTCCGATGCCCAAAAAGCGGAATATATTGAGCGGATAAAAGCATGTGAGGCGGTAATGCTTACCGGAGGGAATCAGTTGCGCCTGAGCACCATTTTTGGAGGAACGGAAATACTGTCAGTGCTTCATCAAAGACTTCAACAAGAAGAGGATTTTGTAGTGGCCGGTACGAGTGCCGGAGCCATGGCTATGAGCAACACTATGATTTATCAGGGTTCCAGTGCCGGTGCTTTGATTAAGGGTGAAGTTAAAATCACCACCGGATTGGCCTTTATTAAAGATGTAATTATTGACTCACACTTCGATAAACGCGGACGCTTTGGCAGGCTTGCTCAGGCAGTCGCCTCTAACCCATCCTGTATTGGTGTCGGGCTGGGGGAGGATACCGGGGTGCTTATTCGTAACAATAATCACTTGGAAGCAATCGGATCCGGTCTCGTTATTATTGTAGATGGCCATGGTATCAGACATTCCAACATTGCCGACCTTGCTGAAGGATCACCTATCAGTATTGAAAACCTGGTAGTGCACGTAATGACCAAGGGTAATGCCTATGAATTAAAAGAGCGGCGCTTTCTTATTGAGGAAAAAATGAGTTCCTGATTTTTCTCGTATTAATATCAGCATCACTTCATCGTGAAGAGCAATGAGTCGTTCAAAGCCATGGAGAAACTAATTGCATCGCGTAAAATTTATAGACAAAACTGTGCTGTCAAAAAAGGGAATTCCCTAATTTAACAGCACAGCATTTTAAAAATCCCGACTTTATTCTTACCCGGTTGTTCTAATAAATTGAAGAAAGTCTAAATTTCCTCTATAATAATAATCCTCTTTCCATTTGTTTTAAGGTCCTTCCTCTTCCTTTTTTTACCTTCTTTTATTTTATCGATACGGATTATTTTTCCGGAACGGTCGGTGAATTCCAGTTCCTTTTCCATATCCTTAAATGCGCTTTTATCAAATATCTCTTTATCAGAATAACTGTATGAAAAGACTTTCTCATCAACTTCCGGATCCAATGCAGTGACAGATATTCGCCTGGTATTTCCGGGTAAATCCGGAACCACGGCTCTCTGCTCCCAAATAATTTCCTTATCCGGTTCAGACCCTTTGAGCCTGATCACTTTCATACTGCTCTTTCTTTCGTTACTATTCCAATCAATTCCATGCCTGTCCAGAAAAGACTTCATATTCTCTTCGTCTGATTGATAAAAAATGGTATCAATCACTTCCTTCTTCCCATCCATTTCCCTGGTAATATTGATGGAAATTTTCTCCGCTTTATGCTGTGTCGAATCTGCATTCTGAGAGAATACGTTGGATGCCATCAGCAAACATCCAAACCATAGAGGATAACCTGGTTTCATAGTTTCATAATTTATTCAAACAAATGTATCGCGCGAAATACCATCCGTAGTTAATGGGTGGTTAATACTTGTTAATATCAGGTTAATATGAATTTGTGTTTTATTTCTTTCCGCTATTTTTGGGAATTATGAATGCTATCAGATTCAGGTTCATTGTGATTACCATGAGTACAGCCATGCTTGGTTTAATAGCCATGCAGGCTTACTGGCTGAAGCATGATTTTGAACTAAAGGCGCAGCAATTTGATCAAACTGTTATGCAGGCATTGAACAGAATGGTTGAACAAATTGAGGAAAGTGAAAACCTGCGGATAGTTGTAAAAAACTTTATTTCCACCGGCGATTCTGCAATAACCGAAGAGGTGATGAGTGATAGTCTGATGCAGGTTCTGGAAGGAATTGCTTCATCGAGCTCCCCGGCTCCTCCTATGTCCGGCAACTTATTGCAGATGCGAAAGGAAATTAATGCGAGAATAGATTCTTTCAGGGATAAAGGCGATTTCAGGTTGCATAACGGAGAATCCAAAATACTGCAGGTGGATTCATCTTTAGATATCAGAATTGAAAAAAATATTCTGCAGAAGGAAGTAATCGATCTGAAAGTTGCTGAAACTCCTGAACTGCCGGATTCACCCTTATGGGTGAATGAAAAGCGCATGCAAACACGCCTTCAGAAGCTTAATACCATAATGCAAAAGCTCACATTTCAGATTGTAGATCCCAGGGGAAATATATTTGAAAGGATCAGCCAACGTTCACTGGATTCAATCATTTCAATCGAGATGAAAAACAGCGAATTGAATGATAATTATTCCTATGGAATTATAAGTAAAGACCAGAACAGGCTCATTTACTCCAGTCAGCACCCTGATACATCCGCTATTCTTAACAGCCCCTTCAAACTGACATTATTTCCCAATGATGTATTCAAAAAGAACGAAATGTTAAGTCTTGAAATTAAAGATAAAACCGGAATCCTCCTGAACAATTTTTTTCCGGTGCTCCTGCTTTCCATAATTTTTACCGGTTGTATCATATGGGGATTTACGTATACACTTGGCGTAATACTTCGTCAAAAGAAACTGGCTGCGATTAAAAATGACTTTATTAATAACATGACACATGAGTTTAAAACCCCTATTGCAACGATAGCCATCGCCAACGAATCTATAAACGACCCAAGGGTTTATCAATCGCCTGAGAAAATGAAATTTTACACAGGAATTATCAGGGATGAAAATAACAGAATGTTGCGCCAGGTTGAAACCGTTTTGCAAATGGCGCAGCTGGATAAAGGGGAACTGAATTTTAATATGGAAGAGGTCAAACTGGATGACTTGATTGAATCTGCCATTGCCAGTATGCAGCTTACCATTGAACAAAGGGGTGGCCATATCGGCTATAACTGTAATACAAGTGAAATCATGGTTAAAGCGGACCCTAATCACCTGACAAATGTTATTATCAACTTACTTGATAATGCCATTAAATATAGTCCGGTGAATCCTGATATATCAGTGGATATTTATTCTCAGTCTCATAAAATTTACGTTTCAATATCCGACAAAGGAATTGGGATGACCAGGGAGGTACAACAAAGAATATTTGATACGTTTTTCAGGGCCTCCGGGGGAAATATCCATGATGTCAAAGGTTTTGGCTTAGGCTTAAGTTATGTAAAAGCTATTATAGAGAAACACCATGGTGAAGTGCTGGTGAAAAGTGAACCGGGTAAAGGCAGCACCTTTACCTTAATATTACCATTGCTAAAAAGTAATCCTGCATGAACGCACATATTCTTCTGGTTGAAGACGACATTAATTTCGGGACTGTACTTAAGAATTTTCTCGAACTAAACGATTACCGGGTCACTTTGGTACGAGATGGAATCGAGGGATTGGAAACAGCCTTAAAAGGTGAATTTGATCTTATCATTCTGGATGTCATGATGCCTAAAATGGATGGCTTTTCTGTTGCCCGGCAATTGAGGGAACAAGATAAAAAAACACCTGTATTTTTTCTTACAGCAAAAAGTCTGAAAGAAGACATGATAACAGGATATAAAATTGGCGGAGATGATTATCTGACCAAACCTTTCGATACAGATGTTTTACTTTATAAAATACAAAATGTGCTGAGAAGGTCATATGGTATTAATGAACTGGAGGAAAAGACGGATTTCGAAATCGGAAAATATAATTTCGACTATAAATTGAGGATAATAAGCAATGTAGGGGAGTCAGTGCAACTTTCTCCAAAGGAAGCAGAGTTATTAAGACTTCTTTGTATTCATAAGAATGATTTACTACCGAGGAAAAAAGCGCTAAAAATAATTTGGGGTGATGATAACTATTTCAACGGCAGAAGTATGGATGTTTTCATTACAAAACTCAGGAAGTACCTTAAAAACGATCCGGGAATCGAAATTGTCTCTTTGCACGGAAAAGGAGTAAGGCTGCTGGTTAAGGATGAATTAAACTGATTTATAATATGTATCAGTAGTTCAGGTCAAATAGCATCGGTCAAAACTTTATCAAGAGGTTTTACTTTCGAACGATAACGATGAATAAGTTTACCCTTTTCATCAATCAGGAATTTCTCAAAATTCCATTTAATTTCTCCTGTAAAATCAGGGTTGTCCTGTTCAGTCAGCCATTGAAAGAGAGGAGCAACATCTTTTCCTGCAACGGAAGTTTTTTCAGCAAGTAAAAATGTAATATGATACTTTGAAGTACAAAACGACTTAATTTGCTCTTCTGTTCCAGGCTCCTGTCCACCAAAATTATTGGCAGGGAATCCCAAGACTACAAGTTTTTTACCATACTTTTTATGCAATGCTTCAAGGTCTGCATATTGAGGAGTATACCCGCATGCTGAGGCCGTATTAACGATAAGGACTTTTTTACCTCTAAAGGAAGCCATTTTAACGGTTTTACCATTAATATCCTTAAAGGTATAGGAGTAAAATTCCGGAGCGTGCTGAAATAACAGAAACAGTGATATGATAATCTGTAACATAAATACGGGCTTGATAAATTTTGTATTTTACTAAGGTACTCAAAATAATATATTGCGATGTTAAATTTTGTTTTTTTCGTCAGATCATGCTGCTGCCTGTAATTTAATTTAGTGACTTTGTCCGATCTCCTTTATGGCCTGTTTATTTGACCTGGAACCAGACCCTTCAATAGTACAGATAAGAAAGTCTGATACAAGGGGCTACAGGCAATATAGCGCATTTCATGTCAGTTGACAATTCTATAACAAGCGGAACCCGGAATTGTTAAGGAAAATAATAAGAACCGGGCAGAAAACAAAAAAATGTTAGATTTGAGCTATCATTAAATCGATGAAGTTTCTTCTAAAGATCATCACAACGGGACTTTCGGTATTCCTGATAGCTACCCTGATGCCCGGGGTGGAAGTTCAGGGCCTAACCACCGCCTTGCTCGTAGCGCTATTGCTGGTTCTGATGAATGTTTACGTTAAACCAATACTCATTTTTCTGACATTCCCGATTACCATCGTTACACTTGGTTTATTTTTGCTGGTTATTAATGCCTCCATCATTTTAATTACCTCTTACTTACTTAAAGACGGATTTAAGGTGGATGGATTTTGGAATGCACTTCTTTTCAGCATTGTATTATCAATGACCACCTCTTTGATTGATCTTCTTACCGAAAAGGGCCGGGAGGACACATTTTAGAGATGGCCATTTCTCCTATCCGTTTATTATAACTCTTATCCTCATAAGTACATTATGACTGACAGAGTTCTCTTGAATAGTAATCTGAAATTTAATCAGATTTTACATCATGTATTCTGACGCTGACAAAGTCCATGATAATCACAAAATCGACATCGTTTGATGTCAGAAGTCTGATCAAATGGGACGGATGGATTAAAAATATCTGATACAAGCAGTTTCAATCCCTCCAAAAAGAGCAGAATAGTTTCCGTATCAACCGGCTTACCATCATCAAGCCAGGTAATTTCATCATCAAACTCCTTCAATTTAAATATACCGGCTTTCAGATTACCTTCTACTTGCGGCATATTTTCCTTTACAAGGAAACAATAAAGTAATAACTGTAAATTCAATTTATGCGATGGGTCTGAAAATAGCTGCTGGTAATCTATCTTCTTATTTACCTTCTCATTACCTGTTTTATAATCAAGAATTCTGTAATATTTATCCTTGAAGTCAACTCTGTCGATAATTCCCTTCAGCCTGATATCACCCAGTCCTGAAATATGCAGGGTGGCATTTAAGTTTCTCTCAAGACCCATTATTTCGAATGGTATCTGCTTTAAATCATATTCAACAATACGCCTTACAAGTTCAGTCAATACACCTTTCATTAAATAATCATGTCCGGAAGTAACGGGCATTTCATAGGTTATCCGAATCGCTTTTTCAACATATTCAGGTAATAAATTCATTAAACCGCTAAAAGAAGCTTCACTTATAGCATTCTTCCCGGAATAAATCAACTCCATAGCCTTGTGCAATACGTTTCCAAAATGAGCAGCACTTAATCCTTCCGGTTTTGAATCAGGTTTCAAGTAAACCACCTGGTCAAAGTAAAACCTGAGTTTACAGGAAATATATGAAGAAATGGCTGATGCTGACAAACCTTTTATAGCTATACTATCACCATTTACCATATACTTTTCCCGCAATCGATCCAGAATCGCATTACTCTTTTGTATTGTAATAGGATGGACCGCTTCAGGAATGAGACGACTTTCCTCCTGCAGATATAATAATTTTACAGGCTTCACATTTTCCAGTAATTCATGATGCAATTGAAACAAATAACGGCTTCTTTCTCCGCCGCCGGTATCATTGAGGTCTGTATTATAAAACAAATAGATATTCTTAACCCTTTGAAGCAATCTGTAAAAATGATAGGAGGTAATGGCATCCTGTTCTTCCTTGCAGGGTAGATGGTATGCTTTGCGCAAAGAATATGGAATTAAGGATTTTGATGTGGTTGCGCCGGGTAAAACCCCTTCATTTAAAGGTGCAATATAAACTGAATCAAAATCGAGCAGCCGTGTCTCAAGGAAGCCCATAATGGCAATTCCCCCGTTATTTTCTGAAGCAAATGGCATTCGAACTTTACCTATAGCATCCATAAATAATAGCCACCAGGTACTTAATGAAATTTCTTCTTCATGTGGTTCAAGCAGGGTGAAAGTATTTTCTACGGCATGGATAAGATGATAATGGATTTGCTGAATCCATTCTTTATCGCTAAACCTGAATTTTGAGAGCAGATCCAGAATGGCTGCCTTTTCATCAGCCACTGATCCGGGCTTCATAAAAAGCAAATCCCTGAAATACGGATGAAAGCGACCAAGATCTGCAGTAACATCATCAGCTGCAACCAGCCCCAATTCCGCATTTGAAAAAATCTTGAAAAACAAGGGTTCTGCACAAAACTCCTGAAGTTTTTTAAAACGAAGGGCATTGTTTATTTCCCTTTCCTCAAATTGACGCGTTGATTTAATCAATTGCAATAAACGCATCAAGGGATGGTGTTTCAATGAGAAACCCATGGAAGGATTCGCAGGTATTCCTAATCTGCCGCAAAAGTGAAGTAATGGCAACAACAAACCTTCATCGGCCAGAACGATCACCTCTTTACACGGTTCACCTTTCCACCTCCCGATGCTTCTATGGCTATGCACCTCGTGGGCCAACTCACGGGCCATTGCCAATCTTCCAGTGCAGGCTTTTACAATATACTCTTCCTTAGAAATGGAGAAATTATTATCTGTCCAGGGGATTTCCGCGCCAGCCAGCATTCCCTTTCTTAAAAACATACCCGCTTCATGCCATCGTTTGTCCGTATAATGAACGTCAGCATCTTTAAAAAGCAATAACTTCCCATGCTTATGCAGGAATTCCAAAATCCTTTCTTCTGTTTTATTTAATGCGTAAAAGCCAGCGAAAATAATATTACTGAATTTTGAAAAATATTTTTGCTGCGGCATGGTTTCCGACACATATCTCCATGCCATACCTTCATAAGCGATATTACTTTCATTTAGTCTTTTCCTGAATGCGTGATACAGGGGTCTCATTTGTTTCCAGTACTGAAGAAAGGAATTTTGAAGTGGACTCAGCGGAGTATGTAAAAACTCGCTCCAGAAATTTTTAATAAACTCATAATCCTCTTCACCCGGAGAAAAGCGCTCCTCAAGAGTCTTCAGGTCATTGATTTCTTCAAAGAGAAAATCAGAATGGATCAACTGCCTGTCAATTTCGTTAAAATCATCGATCAGTTGTTCACCATAAGATAAAAATGAGTTAAAATCATCACCGCCGTACAATGAACGGTAAATTGCATAGAGTTCAAGTAACAACGTGAGGTCATCTGCAATAACGGGCGAGTCCAGTTTATATAGCAAATCACGAATCGGAAGAATCGCTGGAAGCCTGCCGGCTTTCCTCATTTTCTGCGTGATAATTTTCCGGTATTCCTGGCATGCCCGCTGGGTCGGAAAAACGATAAGTGTTTGCTCAGATGGCAAATCAATTGTAGCGTCGGCAACTTTCTCAAGAAAACTTATCATACAACCTGCTCTTTTAAAATTGAGTAAATCAACTCATCAAAAATAATATTGTTTTTACAAAGTCCATTTTTAATTCTGGCCTCTAATCTCAGTCCTGATTTTTCAAGAACCTTTTGCGATGCCAGATTATGAGGAAAGGGCCTGGCAAAAATACGGATCACATCAAAATTTATAAACGCATAAGCGAGCATGGCTCTAACCGCTTTCGTGGTAATACCTCTTCCCCAATATTTTTCACCAATCCAATAACCGATTTCAGCATTAAGCCGCTGCACCTTAGTCAGCGGAAAAATTCCAATTGCCCCAATTACCTCATCATTGAAAACAATGGCAAGAATGTTGGGCGTCTGGCTATGATGCATACCAGTGATAAATTCTATTGCATTTTTCTCAGTATATGGATACGGGAATCCGTCGTTTAAATTATCAGCAATTGACTTATTATTGGCATGAACTGACAAAGAAACAGCATCCTTCAGTATAAATGGTCGTAAGGCGATATTTTCACCAGCCAAGATAGGAAAGTCGTTTTTCATCGAGATGCTAAAATAAAGAAGCCCTTCATGAGAAGGGCTTCTTGCATAATCATTTTTTGATGTTTATCAATTATATACAGTGCTGGCAAAATAAAAAAGTAGTGCTGCACCCTGACTTATTAATGCTTAATCATGAACTTACGGACTTCAGCTTTTGACCCGGTACTAAGGCGCAAAAAGTAAATTCCATCTTTTAATTCTACTGTACTTATTTCGGTGGTATTGAAACCTTCCGTTGCACTAATACGGTTTGTTAGTACCAATCTGCCGGTTACATCCAGCACTTCGGCGTTCAACATGGCATCCTGTGGATTAAAGAACTGAAGACTGATACTTGTATTGGCAGGATTCGGAAAAAGGTTTAATCCATCTATCCCACTCATTTTTTCCACATTGAAATTACCTTCAACATATTCTGATAAATCAGAATTTCTGAAGGGTGAACCGGAAGTATTGATTCTTAAACGGTAACAAGAGGCAGTATTGTATGCACCATTATAGCCATAGACTTGTATGAAATAGCTGGAAGCACTTGTGGAATTTCTGATGATGGATTCAGCAGCCGTTCCTCCAGACTGAGAAGTAGTGAGCAAACTGCCGGCAGCATTGTATAATTTCATATCGTAATCAGCAGGAAGCAGATCAAGTACTACATTTACGTTTGTAGAGCCGGCAACCGTTGTAAATTTGAACCAGTCTTTATCGGTATTGGTATTGATTTTGGCGGAAATATTGGAATTAACAGGAATTGTCTTAGCCTTTGCCTTTGAATTATTTCCTTCATAACTATCGGTACAGGAAGCAGAAGCAGTGGTGAAGGTAGCCGACGAGGAATAGGAACTGTTTTGCCCGGTGCATACGGTTTGCACCTGGTATTCATAAGTGGTTCCGGCAGAGAGTCCTGAAATAGCTTTTGAATTTGTGGCAGCGGTAGAATTATTCCAGGTAGTGGTACCGCTAACCCGATATTGAATATTATAACTCAATGCTCCGGACACTGAAAGCCAGTTCAAGGTGGCGGCGGTGGTATTGATCCCCGTAGCATTTAAGCCGGATGGTGTGGCACAGGTAGTTCCCGATGGCGGTACGCATCCAAGGGAAGACAGTAATGAAGCCCTGGTGGTATTGAGACTGGCCAGCATCCTGGTTTTTTGACCCGCGGAAAACATAACCATACAGGCATCGTCGGTATAATCCATGTAATTCATAAACATATCACCATTTGGACCATTACTACAGGTAACATGAGGGAAAGAAGGACAACCATAATTGGCAGTTTGCTGAGTGGGGGTATCTGAAACCTGATCGTTTCCGCAAGTTGCATCGCCCCAAATATGACGAAGGTTTAACCAGTGACCGATTTCGTGTGTGGCTGTTCTTCCTTTGTTAAAGGGGGCCGCTGCAACACCGGTATTACCGAAAGCTGTGTATAAAATAACCACTCCATCAGTAGCAGCGCTACCACCGGGAAACTGGGCATATCCTAACAAACCTCCGCTAAGGTTACCTACCCAGATATTCAGATAGGCAGATGTATTCCATGGGTCAGATCCTCCGTTTGCATTGCGTTTGATATTATCATTGGATGAAAAGGAGGTAACAGTTGTGGACTTACGAACAATACCATTGGTGGCATTGCCATTTGGGTCACGTTGTGCAAGACAAAACTGTATTTCGCAATCGGCTGCAAGGCCGGAAAATGCAGAGGGAACAATGGAAATATCAGCATTCAGCTTTCGAAAATCCTGGTTCAGAATAGCGATCTGGGAGTTTATCTGGGCATCGGAGATGTTCTGAGAACTTGTATTGTAAACTACATGCACAACTACTGGAATGGTCACAACGACTGTACCTTTATTCACATTGCCCTGACCGATCCATTGCTTGGTCTCTCTCTCAATATTCTCCATTCGCGTACTGAGACCCGGATCATTCATTTCCTGATCATGCAGGTGTTGCATGGTACCACAATTTCTAATGCTCTGTGCATAGGTGCTGCCGGTAATCAGTAGCATAAATGCCAGACTTAACAGATAATTTTTTTTCATACGGTTGATTGATTAGTGATTTTTGTTTTGGCACAATACATTGAAAACTCAAAGCTGTAATTCAAAGATATGCATTAATTCCAAAGTATGCAACCCTTATTTGCCAGGTTATTAAAAAATAATTCACAGGCCTGGGACAATAGCTGGCCCCGGATTAAAAGTGCAGTTTGAAATCAGGTTTTTCAGTCCACAAATTTGTATCCGACCCCCCTGACTGAGAGGAAATGAACAGGATTGGCAGGATCTTTTTCAAAATACTTCCTGAAGGTAACAATGAAATTATCGATGGTGCGGGTGGAGGGGTAAATATCATAGCCCCAAACAGTTTCCAGAATATGTTCCCTTGAAACCACTTCGTTTTTTCGGTCAATCAGCAGCTTAAGCAAGGTGTTTTCTTTCTTGGTCAGATTAATTTTAATACCATCGGGCTTAAGTACCGACATTTCTGAAAAATTAATCTGAAAATTGTCAATATTATAACCTGAAAGGTTGGGAGCATTTTTATCACCATTTCTTTGGGTTCTTTTCAAAAGCACCTGTATCCGAAGCAATAATTCTTCCAGGTTAAAAGGCTTTGTGAGGTAATCATCCGCACCTTTTTTCAATCCCATAACCCGGTCAGACGAGGAGTTCTTTGCCGTAAGAAAAAGTACCGGTACCTGTTCATTATCCAACCTGATTGCCTCACAAACTGTAAAGCCATCCATTTCGGGTAGCATTACATCCAAAATAACCAGATTAAAGCGTTCCTGTTTAAACATCCGGAGCGCCTTCTTTCCATCAGCTGCCAATTGAACTTTATAGCCTTCCAGTTCAAGGTTAAGTTTTATGGTATCCGCCAGGCTTTGCTCGTCTTCAACTAAAAGGATTCTGGTTACGCTCATAAAGAATAATGATTTACATGAACAAATTTAGCATTCTTACCTTATTGTAAATAATTCAGCTGTTTAAATATGTATGTTGTTATATGATTTTTACAGTTCACTGATATTAAAAAAATGAATAGAAAATAAAAAGAATGGAGAGGAAGGCAGTTTCTTACAGAAAACCACCATCCACCTTGATTGCAAGTGCTTAAGTTTCATTTACAATGATAACAATCATATATATGATTTAAACTGGGGTGTCCGGAAATATCAGGGCTTTTATATGGTTTAACTCCAATCAAAAAATGATTATTTATTTCCATGGATAATATTCCTTAAATGAAAAGGAGGTAGTGTTACATAAACTGTGTCAGCAGTTAATATGGGCTCCAGAGAAAACGA
>CAZHSC010000052.1:0-24360 GCA_964534995.1 uncultured Bifidobacterium sp. | reverse complement strand
AAGAGAGGAATAATAACACAGGAAAGGGGTTGTTCCGTAAAGGAGCAGCCCCTTTTTTGTAAAAATCCTGTCTTATGAAAGAGGGTAATGTTAAACGGATCAACGGTTTAAATAAACCCGGAATATGACGCTGACAGCGTTTTAAAATCTCGTTCTCTGACAATTCTTTATTTTCGTGGTATTATTCTCAAAAAAATGAACGAAAAAGCCGGCTTCGGAACAAAAGCCATACACGCGGGACAACATCCGGACCCCAGTACAGGGGCGATCATGACACCCATTTATCAAACCAGTACCTATGTTCAGGAATGGCCTGGCCGGCACAAAGGCTATGCTTATGCAAGAGGAAAGAATCCTACCCGTTCGGCGCTTGAGCAGTGTATTGCGGCTTTGGAGAATGCCTCCTTTGGATTATGTTTCAGCAGTGGACAAGGTGCCAGTGACGCCATCATCAAAATGCTGCGCCCCGGCGATGAGGTGATCGCTACCAACGATTTATATGGTGGCAGTTACCGTATGTTTACAAAGATCTTTGAGCCCCTGGGTATCAAATTTCATTTTGTGAATATGTATGACGCGCAAAATATCAGGAAACACATCAACGCGCATACTAAGATGTTGTGGGTGGAAACCCCTACCAATCCAACCATGCAGATTATCGACATCAAAGCATGTTCAGCCATCGCCAAGGAAAAAAATTTGATACTTGTGGTGGACAATACTTTTGCTTCGCCTTACCTGCAAAATCCTTTGCTGCTGGGAGCGGATATCGTCATGCATTCGGTTACGAAATATCTGGGCGGACACAGTGATGTAGTAATGGGAGCCATCTGCACCAACAATAAAGAACATTACGATCAACTTGCTTTCATACATAACAGCTGCGGAGCTACGCCGGGACCCATGGACAGCTTTTTGGTACTGCGCGGTATCAAAACCCTGCATGTGCGTATGGAACGGCATTGCAGCAATGGGAGGAAGATTGCGGAATTTCTGCGGTCGCACCCCAAAGTGGATAAGGTGTACTGGCCCGGATTCCCCGATCATCCCAACCATGACATTGCCAAAATGCAAATGAAGGATTTTGGTGGAATGATTTCCTTCACATTAAAAAATGCGACGGTAGAAGAAACATTTACCATGGCTTCAAAAGTGAAGGTGTTTTCGCTGGCGGAGTCACTGGGTGGAGTGGAATCCTTGCTCAATCATCCGGCCACGATGACCCATGCTTCTATACCAAAGGAAGAAAGAGAGAAAGCCGGAGTGACCGATACATTGATTCGTTTGAGTGTTGGTATTGAAGATATAAATGATTTGCTGGAAGATCTAAAGCAAGCCATTGGTTAAGATCTTCCAGGAGATAATTTTTTTTCAATCCGGCTGGTAGCTTTTTAGGCGTTTTGCAGCCATTATAATACCTGTACCGTATTTGTAGCGAATCTCAAGGGTTTTAAGGATTAGGGGTTTAGGCCATCTTATGGAACAGGAAGTACTGTTTATCACACGGGTGGATGAAAGTTTGCGCTTGTTTTTTATACATTGGTTAAAGGACTCCCTTGGTACTTTTGATACCCGGGTTTTTTTCGTAAGTTTGTTTTATCTGTTATTGATCATGTAAGTCTGCCGTTAAAAAAATAAAGCACTTATGATTTTTAATTCAAACTTTAAGTTAAGTGTTATGCGATGAAGGCGATTTTAGTTTTTTCAATTACTTTTTTATTAGTTCTTTTTTCTTCCGGTCTGACGGCTCAGGAAAAGTCGATATATATTAAATCCTTCCATGCAATAGATGGTCTTTCAGATGATAATATAACAGCTATTATTCAGGATAAGTATGGTTTTATATGGGTAGGAACCAAGGACGGCTTGAACCGGTTTGACGGGAAAGAGTTTCAGGCCTTTCGAAATGACCCCGGAGATTCTTCCTCAATTTCCTCAAATTACATAACCTGTCTGGAAGTATCGGAAGATTCTTTGTTATGGGTTGGCACTGCAAATACCGGTCTATGTTCCTATGATTTTAAAAAGGGGATCTTTCGTAGGTTTTCAATGAAATCTTCCGGATTGCTTTCAAATTATATTTATGCAATTACGTTTGATAAACACAAAGGCGGGTTGTGGGTGGGTCAGAATAATGGCGGACTTAGTTTTTTTGATTTCCAGACACTGAAAGCTTCTACATTAGCCAGTAACAGGACCTGTTTGGATATCGCTAAAATTGATACCGCTGTTTATGTGGCTGCAATCAGTCGGTCAGTTCGACGGGTGTCGGGGTTTGATGTTTATGATAGCAGTACTTCAAAATATGCAATAACCGTAAACGTAATCTTTCAGGCAAGTGATGGAAAAATATGGTGTGGTGCCTGGGATAATGGCTTGCACTTGTTTGATGGTGTAACAAGAAAAGCTTCTTATATTTTTGATAATGACAATAGACTTAGTTATAGTGGAGATGAAATATTATCAATTGCAGAGGGAGAGCAAGGATTGCTTTGGCTGGGTACCCGACTTTCAGGTTTACGTTTTTTTAATGTAAATACGCATGAGTTTGCACAACCGTATATTTATCCCCGTCCTTTTAAGGGAAGAATAAACTGCTTGTTTAAAGATAGAAATCAGAGAATATGGGTGGGTAGCGCAAATGGTTTGCATCTCTATGACCCCTTATTGAATCAGTTCAATGTTGTCATGTTGAATCAGGATATATCAGCTGAAGATTGTCCTGTAAACGGAAGGTTGATTACAAACGGAGGGCTGGACCTGGTGATTTCTCCCTGCGGCTTGTATTATAAACGTATGGAAGATAAACGGTATGAATTTAAATCATACCGTGATAATAATATTAATTTGCAGCTGGTATCGGTTTATCAAACCAGCACAGGTAAAATATTAATTGGTACTAATAAAAGTGTATATTTTCTGGATACACTGAACTTTTCTTTATCAACTGTAACAAAAATCAGTGGCCTTTTTAAGAAATCTTTTCAATCTATTTATTCTTCACGATATAGCACGATTGCACCTCTGGGAAGGGATGATGATAGCCTGATTTTAATAGTGGCTTATGGTCATGAAATGTTCCTCTTTAACCGGAACACTGAACAAGTGTTTAATATTGGATTTGGCAAGGATAGTATTTCAGGACTTTACGTAGATAATCTTATCCGAAAAATATTTACTGACAGTCATGACCGGCTATTTTTATGTGGCGCATCACGTGGCATTCAACAGTTTTTTATGAAGCAGCCGGTTATGTTCAATAAGTATTTTTATAATGAAAGCCTTCGGCTTATTAAAGATTGTTCCTGGAAGACATACTCAAAACTGGATGACAATACTGTCAATGATATCTTCGATTTAACGGAAATGGTTGATGGGTCCTATTGGGCAAGCAGCCAGGGAAATGGTTTGCTGCGTTTTTTTCCGGATGATGCCGATCATCCCTTTGTTTCAATGAATTCACCCATTAAATCAACGATGGGAATAACTGCTGTAAATGATTCCGCCTTGTGGATGATAACCTCAAAGGGTTTCATGAATTATAATGTGAAATCCGCCCGGTATATACTTTATTCGGAACTTCATGGCTTGCCATCCGGATTGAACGGTTACTTTTATAAGGGAAATGACGGAACACTGACAGCGGGCTTTGGCAACGGCTATGTAAGTATTACACCGGAGTTTATTCGTACGCATACAGAAAAACCCTCTTTATTTCTGACAAAATACTGGGTGATGGACGAGTTGCATTCAGAGGGTATCAGACGGGCATTGTCATTAAATTACGATCGTAATTTTCTTCGTTTTTATATGTCCTCTAATGTCTTTTCATTCAATGAGCAAAACGAGTATCATTATTTTTTGGAAGGAATCGACCGGCAATGGAGAAGCAATGGGTCAAATCCGCTTATTACGTATACCAATCTTCCGCCCGGGAATTATACTTTCCATTGTATTGTTTTAAACAGCAGCGGAGTAGCAAGTGAACCCTTAAAGCTGAACATAGCGATTGTGCCACCGTTTTATGCAACCTGGTGGTTCTATTTTATTATTGCAATTTTTAGTATAGTAATAGTTTATGTTATCTATCGGTACAGGCTGATGCAGCAGCTAAAATTGCAATCTGTTCGCGATCATATAGCCCGGGATTTGCACGATGACATAGGATCTACACTGGGAAGCATACATATTTACAGTCAGGTTGCAAAAGCGAAATTGATGAGAGACAGAGAACCTTCGGTAGAACCTATTCTGGATAAAATTGAAGAAAGTGCCAGAGAGATTATTGATAAAACAAGTGACACGGTATGGTTTGTGAAGTCCACTAACGATAGTTTCCATGAATTATTTATACGTATGGAGGGCTATATCGCCGCATTGTTCCAGCACAGTAATATACGCTTTAATATTGTGGCGGATTCTGCACTTCACCCGCTGAAACTCGATATGACGACCAAGCGGAATTTATTTTTGATATACAAGGAGGCATTGCATAATATTGCAAAGTATGCAAATGCCAGCGAAGTAGATGTGTTGTTTGAGTTAAAAAAGTCGAAGGTTAAAATGATTATTAAGGATAATGGTAAGGGATTTGACAGGAATCGTGCTGAAGATATGGTAAAAGGAAACGGTCTTGGAAATATGGAGAAACGTGCTATTGAAATGAGGGGGAAATTTAATGTGATTACAGCACCTGGCCAGGGAACTACCATTACAATTGACTTTTAATTTCACCAGAATTGGTGGTTTTTTAGAGTTGTCTCGTTTGCCTAATATTGTGTGACTATAAAAGCATGATCAGAATAGTATTATTTGATGATAACCGGAGTATCTGTGATTCTATAGGTTTACTCTTATCTACAACCGATGATATGTCGCTCGTAGCGGCTTTCTATAATGTGGAGGATGTTGTAGATAGAATTCGAAAGACTAAGCCGGATGTCATCCTGATGGATATTGATATGTCAGGAAAAACAGGTATTGAAGCTGTCCGGCAAATACGTGCAAGAGACATTAAAATACCCGTCATCATGCTGACGGGCTTTGAAGATGCTGATAAGGTTTTTGCTTCCATATGTGCCGGTGCCAATGGCTATATATTAAAAAGTGCCAATCTGAATGAATTGGTGGGACATATTATCGAGGTCCATAAGGGGGGGGCTCCCATGACACCGGTTATAGCCAGAAAAGTGCTTGACCGCTTCGTCAAACTGCAACTGGTCCCACATACGGAAGAGGATTTTAATCTCAGTAAAAGGGAAGATCAGGTATTAAAACTTCTCGTGAAGGGAAAGTCGTATAAAATGATAGCGGAAGAAATAAACGTAAGTTATGAAACAGTTCATTCGCACGTCAGGAAAATATATCAAAAACTGCAGGTGAATTCTGTCAGTGAAGCGGTTTCAAAAACGCTTTCAATGCGCTTCTGGGGCTCCTCAACCTAGGTATTTTGAATTTTATTTTAGATGGGTGAGAAGTTTGTTTTTACTTTTTTTGTGGCGTAAAATAACAAGCCACTATGCACACTGTTTATGCTGACAGTATTCATGCCGGGCAATGGCTTGATAATTATTGAAAAATGCTGTTTCCGTTTTGATACTCAGAGTATACTCCTGTTCGCTGCATTTGTGTAATTCACCATAATTGGTGATTTCGGTAATTAAACCCGTTTCGCAATTTTGAATAACAGTCATTGGAAAGGAATAGATTTTTTACATGGAAGTCGTTTCTTAATGTGGCGTGTTTAGTGTGTTCAAAAACGAAAAGAAATAAAGGAAATTTATCATGAATAGCTGCATTGATTTTATTGCTCAGAAAACAAGACTACGGATAACCGCACTTCTTGTTTTATGCTGGTTATGTACTTTGAATGTAAACGCTCAATTGTATACCCGCACTACGTTTAGTTCCGGGTATTCCCCAATATCAACATCTGGTGGAGCATCGGTATCAACTGCTACCGGAAACGATATGAATCAAACAGGCATTTCGCTGGGATTTTCATTTAACTATGCGGGAAATAATTTTACAACGATTGGTTTCAATACAAATGGATTGCTTTTTTTTGATGCGGTAGCTCCGGCTGCCAACACGGTAAATAGCAGACTGTTTAGTAATGTCGCTCCTAACTTGTGTATAACGGCCTGGTGGAATGATCTCCTGGACGATGCGTCATCTGAAATATTATATCAGACACAGGGAGCTCCAGGGAACAGGACCTTTACCGTTCAGTACACAAACTTTCCAAACAGTTCGGGATCCAATGGCAGTAATGTGCGCCTGAATTACCAGGTAAAATTATTTGAGACTTCAAATGTAATCGAATATCATTATGGCGTGGTCAGCATTAGTGGTACGATTGGCACTCATAACGGTGCAGTAATTGGCCTGGAATATGGAACAGGTGGCCCGGGAAACTATATAGATGCTGTTACGGGTTCGACCGGAACCACCAACCGTATTCTGAACGCTGTTACTTCCTGGCCGGCTGTTAATTATCGTTTCACACCCGGCTCTCCTGTACCGATTAACGGCGGTACTTATAATGTAGGTATTGGTCAGGTGTATCCTAATCTTTCACTGGCTGTGGCAGATTTAAATCACAGAGGGATTGCTGGTCCCGTTACCCTGAATCTTACCGATGCTTTTTATGATACTACAGTTGCGAATGGCAGTAATAGATTTCCAATAATTTTAGGACCTGTTTCCGGTAGCAGTTCTGTAAACAGAATCATTATTACAAAATCAGGAGCGCCTGCCACTATATCCTATCGTGGGTCAAATGCGGTTGGCTATATTGGTAATTATGGAGGTATAGCCAGTTTTGGTTCAACAGAGGAACCAATCATGGGAGTCAGTTCCTCATTTACGGAAGTCAGTAATATTAATTTTGTTTCGCATGGTACGGCTCCGCATCTCGTGGATATCGGTTTGTTGATCTTTCAGGCCGATGCAACTGTAGGTGCACAGTATAATATTATTGACAGAATTTTTGTAAATCTTGATCGTGCCAATACCAATACTATCGGAATTGCATCCAGAATTACCACAGGAACCAATGGATTGTCCGGTACCAATTCCAACAATACCTTCAGAGATTTTTCCATCCGCGATTGCAACAGAGGAATGGATTTCGAAGGCGCCGGTGGCGCAGGGAATTCACCGGATAATAATACGAGAATTACTTCTTCAGCCTGTAATGTCTTTAATTCAATCGGAGATCCTGCTGTTACAAATGATATCGGAGGAACAAGTGCTTTGTCTTTCGGAATCAGAATGCATAATCAGGCAAATCCTGTTATTCGAAATTGCATCATCAGAAATGTATCAACAAGCAGTTCTTCCAACCAGGTAGATGGAATTTTCATATTTACATTTTTTGGCACAGGGGAGATTAGTAATAATGTTTGCAGAACAATTTCAAGAAATAATACTGCGGCAAGTCAACCGGTTTGTGGTATCCGCATTACAACGACGGGAAATGTTAATAAAACAATGCGGGTATTTAATAACAGCGTTTCTGAAATTCTTTCCTCCTATACAGGTGTTGCTACCGCAAACCGTCATATTAAGGGAATATTCTTCGAGGGCTCAGGAAATATTGGTAAACAAAATATGCATCTCTGGAATAACAGTGTGAGTATTAATGGATCCGGATCTCCTAATTTATCCAACACCTGTTTCGAAATTTCTAGTCCGACTTCCGTGAACTACATCATAGGAAATAATATTTTTGCCAATTTCACTTCGGCGCAGTCAGGTACAGCGCGTCATTACTGCTTTGTCACTCCGGAGCTTGACAGAATCGGATATTCTAATCTTTCTTATCTTTCTAATTCTGATTATAACAATTTCTATATTGCCAGCGATCAGGGAACTTCAGGTCATGTCGGCTTAGGAAATACCACCAATTATTCAACAAAATCAGCATGGCAGGCCGGAATTACATTTAATCCGGGAACAGATGTGAACAGTGTTTCTGCAAATCCGTTTTTTGTAAATAATAACAGCGACCTTCATGCTACATCTTATTCCGCTTCAATTAATGATGCCGGCACTACGCCTCCCGGTTACACGACATTTGATTTTGACTGCGAATTAAGAACTTCTCCTTTTGATATGGGATTTGATGATTTTACTATAGCTGATTCTATTATTCTGTTAAGTTCATTCAATCCCTCAGGTACCACTACGCTCTGCGGCATCGGCTTTGATCCGGATTCTTCGGATGTATGGACCTATGGATGCAGCGATGCTACCATCCAGCGCTATTCCACAGGGGGAACCCTGCTGGGTTCGGTAAATGCCGCCGGTGGCAGCGCGAATGATGTGGATGTGGAGGTGGCCCCCGAAGATCTCACCTTAAACACAGGCAATATCAGCAAGGGTCAATTGTTGTTTGTGAACGGCGAATCAGGCGTTGCCGAAATTTATGCATATAGTAAAACTACCGGTTTGGTAACAGATACCCTGATCAGTACTTTTGGAAACAGCCATGTGGTGGGAGGCGCTTATCATGAACTGAGAAATACGTTCTTCTTAATACAGGATAATGTTCCCGGCATAGCCGATGAAAATAAGATTGCGGAAATACATCCCGTAACCGGTGCAACGTTGAATACGTTTCAGACCACCGGTTTTTTTAATATTTCATACGGAGACATTGAAGTGGGTGCAAACGGAAATTTATTCCTTGTGAGCAGCGTGGAGTCAGGTATAGCGGAATTTACGCCTACCGGTACTTTTGTAAAAATACATGCATTGCCTGCCGGTGTAAATGACCTGAGCGGCATCGCGCTCGATTGTGCCAGCGGTTCAGCCTGGGTATGCAGTAATGCGGGTGTGGTATATAAGCTGGGGCAATTTCCATGTGGTGATGTTCCTTCGGTACGATTGCATCTGGGGCTCATGATTGAGGGATTTATAACGGAAACAAATATGATGTCTTCCATACTTTCGAACAATGGAATCGGCAGTAATACGCTTGAATGTGATTCGGTGATTATTGAGCTGAGAGAAATAACAAGCCCTTTCGCGGTAGTATCCTCCATCACTGCCATACTGAGAACTGATGGTTACGCCGACCTTAATCTTCCAATTTCATACCTTGGCGCTACCTATTATCTGGCTATAAAGGGAAGAAATTTTATTGAAACCTGGAGCAAAGAGCCTGTTACTTTAAATGCCTTCACCAATTACAATTTCAGATAAAGATAATTTGGGTTACGGGCGTATTCATGAAAACGTATTCAGCGTTATGGATGAAAGGGCATTGAAAACGGAAAGCCGTTTGTTGTTTTTTCCCCGACTGCAGTATAAACTTTGTTACATAATTCCTGCCTTAATCACGTATAAAATTTGTTATTTATGAAAAAATATTTATTTCTCTTCCTGTTATTATCAGGTTACGCCGTGAAAGCCCAGTTGAATGTAGTCAGCAGTTTCAATCCACCCGGCATTACTTCATTGTGCGCATTGGGTAATGACAATGTATCTTACAGAATCTGGATTTACAATTGTTTTGGTGACAGCCTGCTTTGTTACGATACTACCGGTCAGAAACTTTTCTCGGTGCCTGCACCCGGGGAACAGGCAAACGATGTAGATATCGAAATTGCACCGGTGGCCTTTCAGTTGGCCGGGACCAACGTTCCGCAGGGTGCTTAGCTGTTTATCAACGGAGAAACGGATTCCGCCGAAATATATGCCATTGACCCGGTTTCAGGTATTGTGTTGGATACATTGTTTACCTCTTTTGGCAACAGCCACGTGGTGGGCGGTGCTTATCATATTCCAAGCGGAACATTTTTTATGGTTCAGGACAATGTGCCGGGCACTGCGCTCGAAAACAGGGTTGCTGAGGTAAATGTATTGACCGGTCAAGTCATTCAAAGTTACCAGATCGGCAACCTGTTTAATGTTTCCTATGGGGATCTGGAGGGGGCCGAAAACGGCAACCTCTATGTTGTCAGTAGTGTGGAAGACAGCATAATCGAAATCACCACACAGGTACAACTGGTGCAGAGGCATGATTTACCTTCAGGAGTCAGTAATCTCTCAGGCTTTGATTTTGATTGCGGTGGTGCAGCGGTGTGTGTGTGCAACACAAGCGGTGTGGTTTATCACCTGGGTCAGTCAAATTGTAATTCAGCTACGGGTATTTCAACAGTGGAAATTGCCCGGCAGGTGCTTACCGTATACCCGAATCCTTCAGAAGGTGTCTTCCGTTTTAACAGGGAGCTGGAAGAATGCGTGGTATTTGATGTTTTGGGCCATGAAGTGTTGCGTACAATGGAGAAAAGCGCTCAACTTGATATGCACTCTTTTTCAAATGGGATATACCTTCTTCGTACATCCGGTGGCGTTACAGCCCGTTTGGTAAAATACTAATTGGCTGGAGGCAAGTTAAAAGGAGAAAATGGCGGTCTTTCCGAATACCGGAAAGGTTTCGTTGTTGCATTTTCTTATAAATGAATTGCGGACAATGCATGTGGTCAGATTTTCCGAATAGTTTTGACCATCGTTTACAGCTGGTCCTTTTTAAAAAGTCAATGCTCCAAAATTTCAATGCGGTAAGGATGCAATAATGTCTTCCTTCTGAGCCGTGAATTCAAATGTAGCTGCATTCACCAATGAAAAATCTATGGTTTTAGTGCAGCTTTTATTATAATGATGGCTGCTGCATGTTTTAATTCAAATAGATATATTTGTATTAAATATGATTGGTTAATATGAAAAAAGCTTGTATTCTCTTCCTGATATTATGTAGCCATCAGGTAAAGGCGCAGCTCTTCCCTTGCAATAGCTGGCCCGCACCCGGACCAAACGATATTTGTGCCCTGGGCTACGACAAGGTGCAACAACACATATGGATTTATCATTGCAATGCCGACAGTTTGATTTGCCTGGATACGAACGGTCAGAAATTAGTGGCATTGAAGGCGCCCGGTGAAATTGCCGATGATGTGGACATTGATATTGCACCGGTGTCTTTTCAGTTTGCAGGAACAACTATTCCACAGGGGACCTTGTTGTTCATCAACGGAGAAACGGATTCCGCGGAGATTTACGCCATGGATCCCCTTACCGGAATCGTGCTGGACACGCTGTTTACTTCGTTTGGGAACCATCATGTGCAGGGTGGCGCTTATCACATACCCAGTGGCACTATTTTCTTCGTTCAGGATGGGGCCGCAGGGCTGACACTCGGTGACCGGGTGGCGGAAATTAATGTAAATACGGGTCAGGTAATACAGTCCTGGTCCTTCGGTAATTTGTACAATGTGTATTTGGGCGATCTGGAAGGCGCAGAGAATGGAAACCTTTATATCGTAAGCAGTGCCGAAGACAGCATCCTTGAAATTACGACGCAGGGGCAATTCGTACAGCGGTACGAATTAACTTTTTCGATTGGTTCCATTTCAGGCTTTGATTTTGATTGTGCAACTGGTTCTATCTGGGCATGCAATACTGTGGGCAATGTGTATCATTTTATTCATTCAAATTGTAATTCAGCTACGGGTATTTCAACGGCTGATAATACCTCGCAGGTGCTTACCGTATACCCAAATCCTTCAGAAGGTATCTTCCGTTTTAACAGGGAACTGGAAGCATTCACGGTATTTGATGTATGGGGCAATGAAGTGTTATGTAATACGGAAAAATGCCGGCAACTTGATATGCACTCTTTTTCAGATGGGATATACCTGCTTCGTACGTCCGGTGGCGTTACAGCCCGTTTGGTAAAATACTAATAGGCTGGAGACAAGTTAAAAGGAGAAAATGCCGGTTTTTCCGGATACCGGAACCTGCTTCCGGCTGTGCTTATCAATTTTGCTTTCACCAATAAAAAATCCCGGACGATAAATGGCCCGGGATTTTTCACACTAATATTGGCTTTTTGCTGTAGTCTTTTTTTACGATCAGCTGCCGCACATCAGGCATCCTTCCGGATTGTCCAGTGAACAGGAGAGCTGATCCGCCGCCGAGGGGCCTTCATCTTTCCAGGGTGTGGAATGAGCGGCCGCTGCGGGAGCAGAACTGACATCGGTGGCCGTAGCCGTGGTTATGGCAGTCATCACCACTTCGCCGGAGGCATGGGGTGTCATCTCATATTGCTTGTCAACAGTAAACTTAATGGCGGTAGCAGCGGGCTTGGTACGCAGGTAATACATGCCGGTTTTTAATCCGCGCTCCCAGGCATAGAAGTGCATGCTGGTGAGTTTCGCGAAATTAGGATCGGCAATGAACAGGTTCAGCGACTGGCTCTGGCAGATATATGCACCTCTTTCAGCGGCCATATCAATAATGGTACGCTGTTTAATTTCCCATACTGTTTTATAAAGGTCTTTAATATCCTGGGGAATCTCCGCGATGTGCTGAACAGAACCATTGGCAGCGATGATTTTATTTTTCATATCGTTGTTCCAGAGGCCCAGACGTACAAGATCCATCAGCAGGTGCTTGTTCACGACGATAAACTCACCGCTCAGCACACGACGTGAATAAATATTGGTGGTGTAGGGTTCAAAGCATTCGTTATTGCCCAGGATCTGTGAAGTGGATGCAGTGGGCATCGGTGCGAGCAGGAGCGAATTTCGCACGCCATATTTCTTCACTTCTTCACGCAGCACATCCCACTCCCAGCGGTCGCCTGGTGTTACATTCCACATATCAAACTGGAAGATGCCTTTTGACACCGGTGAACCTTCGAAAGTAGAATAAGGACCTTCCACCTTTGCCAGGTCCTTCGAAGCCGTCATGGCAGCATAATAGATCGTTTCAAAAATTTCGCGGTTGAGCCGGCGCGCCTCATCGCTTTCAAAAGGATAGCGCATCAGGATAAATGTATCAGCCAGTCCCTGTACGCCTAATCCTATCGGACGGTGACGCATGTTACTGTTTTGCGCTTCCACAATGGGGTAATAGTTCACGTCAATGATCCGGTTCAGATTTTTTGTGGCCACGTAGGTAATTTCAAAAAGGCGCTGGTGGTCAAACTTTCCATTTACCACAAAACGGGGAAGCGCGATGGAAGCGAGGTTGCAAACTGCCACTTCATCCGTTGCCGTATATTCCACAATTTCGGTACAGAGGTTAGAGCTTTTAATCGTTCCCAGGTTTTTCTGGTTGCTCTTTTCGTTGCAGGCATCTTTGTAAAGAATATAAGGAGTGCCGGTTTCAATTTGTGATTCCAGCACGGCGGTCCATAATTCACGGGCGGGAATGGTTTTACGGGCGCGGCCTTCTGACTCATATTTCGTATACAGCAATTCGAATTCCATTCCATGGCAGTCACTCAGCCCCGGTGCTTCATTGGGGCAGAACAAACTCCATTCGCCTTCTTCTTTTACCCGCTTCATAAACAGATCGGGTACCCACAAGGCAAAGAACAGGTCGCGTGCACGCATCTCTTCCTTGCCATGGTTCTTTTTCAATTCAAGGAACTCGAAGATATCGGCATGCCATGGCTCAAGGTACATTGCAAAAGAACCCTTGCGCTTTCCTCCTCCCTGATCCACATAGCGGGCGGTATCATTAAATACCCTCAGCATGGGCACAATGCCATTGCTGGTACCATTGGTGCCGCGGATGTAAGAACCTGTAGCGCGGATGTTGTGGATGCTTAACCCGATGCCACCGGCGCTTTGCGAAATTTGCGCGCACTGCTTTAAAGTATTGTAAATGCCTTCGATACTATCCGACTGCATCTGCAACAGGAAGCAGGAACTCAACTGCGGCTTTGGGGTACCTGAATTAAAAAGGGTAGGAGTAGCATGGGTAAACCAGCGCTCACTCATCAGGTTATAAGTTTCAATGGCCGAATCGATATCTTTTTTATGAATACCAACCGCCACACGCATGAGCATATGCTGGGGACGCTCCACCACCTTGCCATTGAGTTTCAGCAGGTAAGATTTTTCCAGGGTCTTGAAGCCGAAATAATCATAACCAAAATCACGATCGTAAATGATCGTAGAATCAAGCAAATCAGCATGCTCGTTAATTACCTCCATCACATCGTCGGCAACCAGCGGCGCTTTCTTACCTGTTTTTGGGTCAATATACTCATAGAGGTCGGTCATTGTTTCTGAAAACGACTTCTTTGTGTTTTTATGCAGGTTGGAGATGGCAATACGGGAGGCCAGCAAGGCAAAATCAGGATGCCTGGTAGTAAGAGACGCTGCCGTTTCCGCCGCCAGGTTGTCCAGTTCAGTGGTGGTAACCCCGTCATATACACCTTCAATTACCTTTTGTGCAACCAGGATGGCTTGCACATGTTCCGGAGATAAACCGTAGCAAAGCTTTTGAATGCGCGCGGTGATTTTATCAAATTTCACCGATTCTTTCTTCCCATCTCTTTTTATTACAAACATAGTGTGATGTGTTATTTGGAGTTAAAAATGTATGTGTACTTATATTATAGGTTAACTGCTTAGGTACTTACTCTGGCCTTCATGTGAAGAGACGATTTTCCCTGCAACGTGAAGACGTTACTTTTAATTATCCGGCATATTCAGATGAGTTTGAAAACCAGCGCCTTTCTCTTAATAAGGGAAGCTGCGCTTTACCGGTCACAAATCACGTTAAAGATATCGGTTGAGACAAGGGGTATTTTTTCACATTAGGCTTCATTTTTCAACAAAAAGCCGGTGTGAAAAAATAAACCTGAATAAATTTTGAATCCTTGAAAAAAACAATATATAGAGGAAAAGCAAGCGGTAAAATTTTACGGATAAAATGCAAAGAGAAAATCAATGTCCCGCTGCAGGCAACAGGTAAATTATTTTCGGATTTTAATTTCGAAGGATTTGTTAAACCGTGTAGTATTTTACCTCTGAAAAAACGTAAAGGAGGGAGCTGTGCCGGCGATGAACCTGTGCTTCATTTCAACAGCAGCTTGTATACACCGGCGCCTGCTTTGCTTCCGGCATGGAGGAAGTAGATGCCTTTGTTCAGGTGGTTCAGGTGGACAGTGCCTCCATGAAGCGGCAATTCCTGAATATAACGTCCAAGGATATCCGTTAACCAGATCCGGTCCACCGCTTCATCCACTTTTAATATCAGTTCGCCATGACAGGGGTTTTGAAACTGCAGCGTTGCCTTTCTGTCGGTTTCCGTGACCGCAGCGGCATTGTAGTTGCTTTTATACAAGCCGCCTCCAAAGGTGGTGACCCAAACTTCGTTATTGTTCCCGGGATGTATGAAGATCCGCTCAGGTTGCCTGAACGGGAAACTGTGGTCGCGCGTGAATACGGGAAAGGGCGTTTGCAATCCGCTGCATCGCCACAATCCCTGTGTTTCGGTGCTTAACCAGGCAGCGCCGGTTACGGCAGGGTCCATCGTAATGGAACTTACACGGTCGGCGCCGCTGAAGATGCGTGTCCAGCTAAGTCCCCGGTCGCTGCTTTTATAGAGCCCGCCCAGTCCGTTGGCCGCCCCTCCCCAGCCGCTCCACACACAGGCATACCAGGTGTTTTGCGTGGTATCACCCTGATCAATGAGGATGTCCTTTGTATAATACCACATGCCGGGGTCGCTTCTGTCGTACCACTGTCCGGAACCTGCCGGCATCACAAATACGCCGGAGGAGGGCGTGAAGCTGCCTGAAGCATCGCGCCGGCCGCAATACCCTGCAACCAGTGTGCCGTCATGGATTACGTGTATGTTGAAAGGATGTCCTTCCGTACGCGGCGGATCGGGGAGTTTCACCCAGGTGCTGCCGCTGCCTGCGTTAAGATTATCCGTTTTCCAGATACCGCCTTCGCCCACGCCGCCGGCATAATGTATCACAGCGGCATACATGCGGTTGCTGTTGTTGGGATCCGGAGCCAGCCAGATGACAGGGTGATTGAAATCGTGAAGGGTTTGCCAGTTGTTGCCGTTGTTGCTGCTGTAGCGGATGGTGCCCTGACCCGCATCAATACGCGCGTCACTGAGATAGGTCGTCTGGTACAGGTCGTGCACGGTAGCGGTAGCCGCGTAAAGTGTACTGTTTGCCGGATGTTTTAGTACAAAGTAGCTGCTGTTTTGCGAAGTGGCTCCCATCATTCTCCATTTGTAACCGCCGTCATCGCTGCGGATACCGTTGATATCGGATGCGGCGGAGAACAGCTGCTGTGGGCCATTCCAGCATAGCCACCAGTGGCTGGTGTTCTCCAATCCAATGCCGTTATAAGCTTTGAATACCGGGGTGTTGGAGGCAGGAGCGTTTTGGTCGGCTGTGCTGACATATGCCTGTTTCCAGGTATTTCCCCCGGAGTTCGTCACATGTACAAAGCCCAGATCTGTAAAGGCTGCATGATCGGGGTTGCCGGGTGCCACCGCGAGGCCGAGAACATATTCCCCGTACCCCCAGCCGCGGTCACCGCCGTCGCCGCTCCAACCGGTATAGATGTTGGCATTGAGGGTGGTTTGAAAACATGAATTCCAGGAACCACCACCCGTAATGCTTTTGTAAATGACAGGGTACCCGTTACCGGTATCTCCGCCTCCGGCATAAACGGTATTTACATCATTGTCAGGGCAGGCCACGAAAAAAATTTTATCGGAGGGAGCGATGCCGTTCATACAGGGTGTCCAGGCAGAGGAAACGCCGTTGCAGGTGTAGACACCCGCCGATGCGCCGTAATCAGATCCTGTGATGCCTGCGTATATATCAACCTGCGGCATCAGGGTGGCATACAGCCGGGTGGTATTGCCGTTGCGTGCGCCGGCAAATGAACACATGCCCATTCCCGCCGGCCAGCCGCTCATCACCACCGGTATGAACAGGTTGCCCATGTTCCCGGAATAAATCAGGCCGGCGGAGGTACCGAGATAGATATCATTTCCGTCAAAGAATGCTCCGGCCATGTGGATGCCATTGCCGTTATTGGAAAAAGTATAAACGGTCTGATACGAGGCGCCGCAGGTAGAGGTGTACCAGATACGGTCATGGCCGGCCAGGAAGTACCTTGTGCCGGAGTGGGGGTCGGCATAAATAGTATAGGCTTCCCCGTTAGTAGGGTCGGGCAGGGGGCTCCAGTGCTGGCCCCCATCGTTGCTGATTACCGGCCGCCGCTGATCCACTCCGTTGACGGAGGCATGGTCAATGGCAAACAGGGTGTCGGGGGAGGAAGTGAAAGACAGTGAAACCGTGTTTCCGCCCTGCAGGGATTCGCCGGCCTGCAACTGCCAGTCTTCACCCAGGGAGGTGCTGCGGTAAACACCGCTCATGTCGCTGCTCACCCATAACTCCTGTGCGTTGTGCGGTGAAATTACCGGACTGTAAAATGCCCCGCCTCCGCCGATGCCTTTCGATAACCAGGGTCCGTTTTGAGCCCGGGCGCTCAGCACACACAGGCTGCAGAGAAAGAGAAGGGTTCTCCATCGCATCCCTCAATTTATGACTTGTGAAAATATAAAAGGTAAGAAAAATGTCTTGAACCTTACGGTAGTTTATTTAAACCGTTAGCAATTTGTCAATAGTTCCTTTCACCAGGTAGTCCGGCATATAGGTGCCTCTCAAATTACTTTCAATGTTTGTGAACTTAAGCCGAGATATTCCTTTGTGCATGCGTAGCAAGCTTGTTCTTCAGGTATGCGTGGCAGCCTTCCTTCGTGTATTCGTGGCAAGCCTGTTCTTCAGGTATTCGTGGCAGCCTTCATTCGTGTATTCGTGGCAAACCAATTCGCTTTTTAAGGCCAGACCATAGGGGATTATATAGTCAGATCATTAATTTATCAAATCCAATAAATCCAGTCTGGAGCAGGCACATATGATGGATTAAACGGCAAGGTATCGCCACAATTCCGTCTTGAGGTAAATCAGGTCATGCGCGCAATCATCGATATATATAATATGTGTTTCCGGAATCAGATTTTTTATTTCGGATGCAATCGCTTTGTAAATTGCGGAGCACTGACTGCCCAGAAATAAATGGACCGGTGTTTTCAGCTGTGTAAGAAGTGCTTCGTTTAATCCGGGAGTCTGCCTTTCATATACCAGGCGATAGAGGGCTCCCGCATTGGCGGTCATATCCTGGCGTATCACTTCCGGAAAAGTGCGGAATCCTCTGTTGCCGTTTGCATATCGCATCAGTGTGGCAACAGCATCCGCTGAACGTCCTTCTTCAAAGCAAACTTTTATCCTGCGGAAGGCATCGTGCCGTTCCTGCAACAGTTCCTGATAAATCTCTTTGCCGTTCAATAAAAATGCGAGTCCCGGCTCGGCAAGAAATATGGAGGAAAAAAGCCCCGGTTTTTTCACAGCCGCAGTGAGGACCACCATTCCGCCATAGCTATGTCCCAGAATTTTACAGGAAGTAATATTCAGTTTTTCCAGCAGAAGGATCAGGTCGTCCGCATGCTGATCCGCATGATAGTATCCACGCGCGGAAGGGTCATTGGGTAAATGAAAACGCTGACTATATGATATAAAACGACAGGCTTTCGATAAATATTTTGAAAGGTATTCTCCATGTATCATACTTGCGGCAGCACCATGCACAAATAAGAAAGGCTCACCGCTTCCTTCTACTGTATAATGTAAATCCGTGTCGCCGATAGAAATTGTTCCGTTCATAATTAATAATTCAGCTTGCTTAAGAACATCAACTTAAGTCGGTTCATCTTTCATTATAAGCAAGGTGTAGCACTTTCTGTGGTCATTTCGGCAGGCGTATGTTGCTGTATTTAATCTGTAAGTAAATCATCCGGGATCAGTATTCTGGTAATACCGGCTTATTCCCCATTACAGCATCCGTTTTTTCCATCACCTCCGCTGTGAGCAGCGGTATAGTGTCCAGTGCTTTCAGGTTTTCTTCGAGTTGCGAAATTTTGCTGGCGCCCAGTATGGCGGTGCTCACATTTGGATTTTTAAGGCACCAGGCAATGGAAAACTGCGAAAGGCTCACGCCAAGGCTGTCCGAAATTTTCTTCAGTTCCTTTACCTTGTCCAGTCTGGCGGGCGTAATGTTCCTTTCGCGCAGCCAGTCGAGGCCCTGCATCGTTAAACGGGTAGCTCCAGCTTCGCCAAGGTATTTCCCGCTGAGGAGCCCCGATGAAAGCGGCGACCAGATGGTGGTGGCCATGCCCTGATGCCGGAACAGGTGGAGGTAATCGTCTTCCATCTTTTTGCGCTCAAAAAGATTGTACTGTGGTTGTTCCATCACCGGGGCGATAAGGTGGTGGCGGGCCGCTTCCAGGTGCGCCTGCATAATCTCCTGCGCGCTCCACTCGGAGGTACCCCAGTATAAGATTTTTCCCTGCTGGATAAGCGTATTCATGGCCTGTACGGTTTCCAGAATGGGCGTTTGTTTATCGGGCCGGTGACAGAAGTACAGATCAATATATTCTACCTGCAAACGCCGCAGCGCTGCTTCACAGCCTTCCATGATGTGCTTGCGGCTGAGGCCCCGCTGATTGGGTTTGTTCTCCTCGTAGCCGAAAAAGACTTTGCTCGACACCAGGTAGGAACTACGTGGCCAATTGAGATTTTTAAGTGCCTTGCCCATTACAATTTCACTTTGTCCGCGCGCGTAAATTTCCGCGTTGTCAAAAAAATTGATGCCGGCATCATAAGCCGCGGCCATCAGCTGCTGGCTGGTATTGTCTTCTATTTGCTTTCCAAATGTGAGCCAGCTGCCGAAGGAGAGTGCGCTGACCTGAAGGCCGGTATTTCCGAATTTATGGTAGATCATGATTTGGGATGGATGGATAACTTTCTTTATTTATAATTCGTTTTTTCAGGTGATTTGATAATCAACACTTCAAAAATATTGTTATATACAAAGATTGGAAAATAAAATCAATTTACGTCAATGCCTCTTCCTGTGCCCATTGCCCGGGCTACATCATTCCGGCTGTGCAGGAGATAAACCTCCATGGCTTCATCATCATCAACCCATGGTGACAAATTCAGCACATTTGTTGGACTAAGGGAAGGACGTTTTTTGATCCTATAATTTTAGAAAGCAGGAAAGGGTATCCTGATACATAAAGCATCCGTTCTTCTGCTGACTTTTACGTAACCAGGAGGTAATGGGGGAATACCGGCGCCAATACCGGCCCCGTACCTGGCTATTTGAGGGGCAGATGCCGGGTGAGCGTTATGATGAGTGGAGTTTACAGTTGGTATTGAGCGCGGTGCTGCGCAAGGCCTGCATCAGCAAGCCGGTTACATTACACTGGTTACGGCACAGTTAGGCCACATATTTACTGGAAGCAGGCACAGATTTGCGGTTCATTCAGGAGTTAATGGGCCATTCCAGCAGCAAAACCACGGAGATTTACACGCATGTCAGTAAGCAATTACTTTTGCAGGTCACCTCGCCTTTTGATACATTATGACAAATGTCTATTTTTGAAATAAGACGAAATAAAACTTTGCCAATTCACCTTCAGTGGTAAGATAAGCGAAATGAAGTGACGCCGATAAGCTGGTTGGTGGCAAGTGTAAAGGACGACACAACAACAAACAGACGAATGAAAAACGAGAAAAAATAAATTATTTTGATAAGTGAACACGGACATAGAAACGATACAATAAACGGACAGCGAGTAAACCGACCTGTCTGCCGAACAGGCAGGCACTCATTGCCGACCCTTCTGTATTTTTTATTTTACTCACAAGTTGTTTGTGTTTTTATGGAGTTTGTGAATGCTATAAGGATTTCCCCACCGCACATTTTTTTTAATTCAAATAAGCGAAGCGATTCACGAGCACCGCTAAAGGACAAATTAAACATGCGAGTAATTTTATTGCCACCGCACAAATGGCCCATTTGCTTTTGCCTCAAGCGCACGACTTGTCCCGCCTTTGCGGGAAGCCAACGCTTCGCAAATGCGAAGCATTCACGAATACCTTTGAAAAACAGAAATGCAATGAGTAAAACCAAAAGAGCAATTTTTACCAACGCATCATAGACCCTGGAAGTTAAAACATCATTTTTGTAGTACTCATACTTAATATTATTTTCATTTAAAACTTGACTTTTTGAAAAATTATTCTATTTTTGTAGCGTTATTACTACGCAATATATTTTGAAAACACTAATAAAAGACATCACACACATCCAGACCGGGCTTTTTGCAAAGCCTTCTGGCATAGGCGAATTGGTTTATCTGCAGGCCAAGCATTTTGATGAATACGGTCATTTGCATGCAGAATTACATCCCGACCTGATGGCTTATGGAATTTCGGAAAAACATCTATTGAAAGACGGTGATGTGCTTTTTGCCGCAAAGGGAACTAAAAACTTCGCTGCCGTATTTGAAAACCACAACGAAGCCTCTGTGGCTTCTACTACCTTCTTTGTCATCAGACCTACAGACAAAAGATTGCTTCCCCACTATTTAGCCTGGGTACTAAATAGTCACGCAACACAGATCGTATTGAAAGCACAAGCCATCGGAACGTCCATCCCTTCCATTTCAAAACAGGTATTAGAGAACCTGGAAATAGATGTGCCGGGTATTGAAACGCAAAATGGGATTTTACGAATTACGAAACTCCGCAACAGAGAGAAATTTCTGAAGCAGGAAATTGAAACACTCAGAGAAAAACAAATTCAACAACAAATTTTTCAAGCTATAAACTATGAGAGATAAGATATGAGCCAAGCCAAATCCATACTTAAAGATAAATCATTTGCTTTTGCCATTGAAATTGTGAAAGCATATAAGTTAATTGTTGAAGAAAAAAGAGAATTTGTATTGAGCAAGCAATTGATTCGTTCAGGTACTTCTGTCGGTGCAAATATTCGTGAAGCTAAAAACGCTGAAAGTACAAATGACTTTGTACATAAACTTGGTATAGCCCAAAAAGAGTGTGATGAAACCCTTTACTGGGTGGAATTACTTTATTCTACCGAATACCTTAATAAGTAATCATTCGATAAGCTTTCGGATGAAGCAACTCAAATCCTTAAAATGATTCGAAGCACCATCTTAACCATCAAACAAAAAAATCTCAAATCTCATAATTCATAATTCAAATCTCATGAAGATTACTCAGAAAGACATCAACGATGCCGTTTGGAAAGCCTGCGACACCTTCAGAGGCAGCATTGACCCCAGCGTTTACAAAGACTATGTGTTGACCATGCTTTTCCTGAAATACCTCAGCGATGTGCATGACGATAAAATGGAAGGCTACCTTAAAAAGTACAGTGGTGATGTGGAACGTGCCAAACGTGCCATGCAACATGAACGTTTTATTGTGCCCGAACACAGCCATTTTAAGTATTTATACGAGCACCGCAACGAAGCCAACATTGGTGAACTCATCAACATTGCATTAACCGATTTGGAAGAAGCCAATCGTGAAAAACTATATAGCGAAGACGGTGCGGGCATTTTCCAGAATATCGATTTCAATAATAGTAAACTGGGCGAGCCAAAGGATAAAAACCAACGGCTTAAAACCCTGCTAATAGATTTCAATTCCGATAAACTGGATTTAAGGCCTTCGCATTTGGGCGGTGCGGATATCATTGGTGGCGCGTATGAATTTTTGATAGCTAATTTTGCGAGCGATGCAGGTAAAAAAGCCGGTGAATTTTTTACGCCTGCAGAAGTCTCTACATTATTGGCAAAATTGACCAAAAGCAAACCGGGATCACGCATTTGTGACCCAACGTGCGGTTCGGGTTCTCTATTAATAAAAGCCGGAAATGAAGTTGGTTCAGATAATTTCTCACTCTACGGACAAGAGGCCAACGGCAGCACCTGGGCCCTGGCGGTGATGAACATGTTTTTGCATGGTTTTGACAATGCCACCATCCGCTGGGGGGATACCATACGCAACCCGAAACTGAAAGAAGGCGATACATTGATGAAGTTTGATACCGTAGTGGCCAATCCGCCATTCTCCTTAGACAAATGGGGAAAGGTTGAGGACAAAGACGGAGATAAGACCACCATCAGCTACGACCCAGAAACCGACAAATACAATCGTTTTTGGAGAGGTGTGCCACCAAAGAGCAAAGGCGATTGGGCATTCATTTCGCACATGATAGAAACCCTGAACGAACACGGTAAAGCGGGTGTGGTTGTGCCGCATGGTGTATTGTTTCGTGGAAGCAGCGAATGCCGCATACGCCAACGCACCATTGAAGAAAACCTGCTTGAAGCAGTAATTGGCTTACCTGCCAACCTGTTTTTTGGTACGGGCATACCGGCAGCTATTTTGGTATTTAACAAGCAAAAAACAAGCAACAACTTTTTGTTTATAGATGCCAGCAAGCACTACGAAAGTGCCAAAAACCAAAACAAACTGCGTGAAAGCGATATTGAACACATTGTAAATACTTATCGTGATTTTGCAGCCGGTAAGCTACAGCCCGGTGTAGCAGAAGATAAATACAGTTATGTAGCCACGCAGGAAGAAATACAAGAAAACGATTTTAACCTGAACATCCCCCGTTATGTGGACACTTTTGAAGAAGAGGCCGAAGTGGATATTGCTGCGGTGCAGAAGGAGATTGAAAAGCTGGAAGATGAATTAAAAACAGTGCAGGCGGAGATCAACCAATTCCTAAAGCAACTCAATGTCTGAATCACAGATTAATCGGATTAAAAGATTGCACGGATTATGAATACGGAATTGAAATTTAAAGATATAACTGAGAAAATTATTGGAGCTTCTTTTGAAGTTCATAAATTCTTGGGGAATGGTTTTCAAGAGGTGATTTACCAAAGAGCCTTAGCTTATGAAATGCGAAAGGCAGGGTTGGAATTTGCACGAGAAATAGAACAGGATATTTACTACAAAGACCTTGATGAACCCATTGGAACACGAAGAGCAGATTTTGTAGTAGAAGGAAAAGTGCTGGTTGAATTGAAAGCCATTATTCAATTGGAAGATGTTCACATGGCACAGGCACTTAATTACTTGAAAGCTTATAAATTAGAAGTAGGCTTGCTTATAAACTTTGGTAGTAAAAGTTTAACCTTTAAAAGGCTGGTATTATGAGAAAAATAGAAAATTACAATCAATGTCAGAATCACGGATTAAACTGTCAGAGTCACGAATTAGAAGGATTAAAGGATTTCACAGATTTAACTCCATCTAAAACAAAAAAATCCGTGTCATCTTCGTCATCAGTGAGAATCTGTGATTCAGACAATATTCAGGCAGAGATTAACCAATACCTAACCCAATTGGTGAAATGATGGTGGAATTGAAGAAAATAGAATTTGGTGAAATTGCTGAATTAAGGAAAGAGAAATTTAATCCTGAAACAAGCATCGAAATCAAGCCTTGCCTTGAGCTTGAACATTTTGAACAAGTAACGGGAAAAATAAATGGCTTTATTCCTTCTGCTGCGCAAAAAATTAATAAGAATTTAATTTATTATGGCGATGTTCGATTTGGAA
>CAZHSC010000051.1:16449-25269 GCA_964534995.1 uncultured Bifidobacterium sp. | reverse complement strand
GGCCATTGATAATCTTCCCTGCGAACTGCCACGTGACGCTTCTGAGGGCTTTGGAAAGCATTTGATGGAAAGGGTGATTCCCTTTCTGGCAGGTGTGGATGATGGCCTTATTGAAAGAGCAACAATTGCCAAAAACGGGAAACTGTCGCCACGTTTTGAATATCTGAGCGACTATATCTCCTGATTAGTTTTATAAATCAGTTTTGAGGAGTATTGCCTCAGCCCGCATTGCAATGTTAGGATTGCGTACTGAATTCATTTTTAAACTGACAGAATAATTAAAGATTAGTTTCTCACGAGTAATTACACCATTACGGGTGGGTGAGATGTGAAAATATAATGGTTGGATTTACTTTGAAAATTCAAATTATTGAAATTTCAGGAACAGTAAATAATCTGAATTAAACATGTTGATTTTCCGCTTCCTTTAATAAGTGAATGGTTTCGGTTGGGGCAGGGGAGTTGAAAACGGTATTGCCGGCTACCAGAATATCCGCTCCTGCGCGAATCAACTCATGCGCATTTTTTAAGTCGACGCCACCGTCGATCTCAATTTTTGCTGTAGCATTTTTTTGAATAATCAGATTCTTCAAATCTTCAATCTTGCTGTATGTATTACGAATGAACTTCTGCCCGCCATAACCCGGATTAACAGACATCAGTACAACTAGATCAATGGAAGTAATAATTTCAGAAAGCAGGTACGCCGGCGTGTGTGGATTGATGGCAACACCCGCCAGTACACCTAATTGACGAAGATGCTGAATGGTCCGGTGGAGATGCGTACATGCTTCATAGTGAACGGAAATAATAGCGGCACCAGCATCAGCAAAAGCGGCCAGGTATTTATCCGGTTCAACAATCATCAGGTGCACGTCCAGTGGTTTACGAGCGTGCTTTTTAATTGCCTTCATCACCGGAAAACCGAATGAAATGTTGGGAACAAATACTCCGTCCATGATATCAATATGAAACCAGTCGGCGCGACTTTCATTGATCATTTTAATATCACGTTGGAGATTTCCAAAATCAGCCGACAAGACAGACGGAGCAATAAGTACAGACATAGGAACCTGGTTATTATGCAAATTTCGATAAAATTCGCCGTACTTCACTATCGGATGCAAAATTAACCCCGGCCTACTGTAATATAGATGTAGCGGTTAAAAGGTCAGAAAATGAAAATCCCGGAATTAACCCGGGATTCAACTTTTTAGTAGGAAACCTTTACTTAGCCAAGGTAGGTTTTTAATATCTTGCTTCTGGAGGTATGCTTTAACCTGCGGATGGCTTTTTCCTTGATTTGACGCACTCTTTCACGGGTAAGTTCAAATCGTTCTCCGATTTCTTCCAGTGTCATTGGGGCTTCATTCAGTCCGAAATACAGACGTATGACATCCGCCTCACGAGGAGTTAACGTATATAGCGCACGTTCTATCTCTCTTTTTAATGATTCTGTAATCAGGTTATTTTCCGGAGATGGGGCCACTTCTTCACCTGGCATCATATCCATCAAGGTGCCATCCTCTCCCTGTACCAGTGGGGCATCCATCGACACATGTCGTCCGGAGGAACGCATGGTATCAATGATATCATCCATGGAAATATTCAATAAAGTGGAAAGTTCTTCATTGGTTGGTTCCCGTTCAAATTCCTGCTCCAGTTGAGCAAAAGCACGGTTTATTTTATTAATGAATCCGATCTTGTTAAGAGGTAGCCTGACAATTCTTGCCTGTTCGGCCAATGCCTGCAGGATACTTTGACGAATCCACCAAACGGCATAGGATATAAATTTAAATCCACGGGTTTCATCAAAGCGCTGTGCGGCTTTTATAAGTCCCAGGTTTCCTTCATTAATTAGGTCGCCCAGTGTTAAACCTTGATTCTGATATTGCTTTGCAACAGATACAACAAAGCGGAGATTGGCTTTGGTAAGTCGTTCGAGGGCATTTCGATCGCCTTCTTTTATTCGACGTGCCAACTCCACCTCTTCTTCAGGTTTAAGTAACTCCACCTTTCCGATCTCCTGAAGATATTTATCAAGAGAGGCTGTTTCTCTGTTGGTAACCTGTTTTGTAATTTTTAATTGTCTCATGTTTTCACCTGGTGAATAATGTAGCGTAACGCAAGCAGTAATCAAGAGGTTGCGCTTTTAGACAAGCATAATAATAAGGGCCTGTAAGGTTACCGTCACCAGTGACAAAAGACTTGACATAATACCGGAAAAAGTGCCTTAATGGCCACGATATTACATGCCCAAAAAGGAGGGTATAAAAGCCGAAAACCCGTCATAAATGACGGGTTTTCAGTATTTTAATAGAATTCAGAAGAGGGCGGTTTAAACTTGCGGGGCCACCCTTTCAGGGCGATTAGCCAGTAAAACCTTACGAGAAAGACGATACTTACCCGTTTTCTTATCAATTTCTATAAGCTTCACTTTAACAATATCTCCTTCTTTGAAGACACCATCCATCGATGCCAGTCGCTCATTCGATATTTCAGAAATGTGCAGCAATCCATCTTTACCAGGCATAAATTCAACGAAGGCACCAAATGTAGTGATGGTTTTTACCTTTCCTTCATATACTTCTCCAACTTCCGGTTCAGTAACAATGCCTTTAATACGTGCAAGTGCTGCATCAATACAGGCTTTATCCGGTGATGCTATTTCAACCAGCCCTTCATTGTCAACTTCTTCAATAGTAATCGTAGTATTGGTCAATCGTTGAATCTCCTGAATAATCTTTCCGCCGGGGCCGATGATGGCTCCGATATATTCTTTGGCAACACGCATTTTTACAATACGCGGAGCATGAGGCTTATAGTCGGGAGCAGGAGCAGAAATTGTTTTATTCATTTCTCCTAAAATATGCAATCGGCCTACTCTTGCCTGTTCAAGGGCCTGTAGGAGGATATCATAAGGCAAGCCATCCACTTTAAGATCCATCTGACATGCACAAATACCCTTATCGGTACCCGTTACTTTAAAGTCCATATCACCAAGATGGTCTTCATCGCCAAGGATATCACTGAGTACAGCGAAGTTGCCTTTACCATCTGTAATCAAACCCATGGCAATACCTGAAATGGCCTTGGTAAGTTTTACGCCGGCATCCATAAGGGCCATACTTCCTGCACAAACAGTAGCCATGGAGGAGGAGCCATTCGACTCAAGGATGTCAGAAACGATTCGGATAGTATAAGGATTCAGGTCTTCACCTGGCATCACCTGACGTAATGAACGCAGGGCGAGATTACCATGACCCACTTCGCGCCTGCTGGTACCACGATTTGGCTTCACTTCACCGGTACTGAAGCCCGGGAAGTTATAATGAAGCATGAAGTTATTGGTGCCCTGATACATAGCCTGATCAACTATTTGCTCATCCAGTTTGGTTCCCAGTGTAACAGTGGTCAACGATTGTGTTTCGCCACGCGTAAAGACAGCTGAGCCATGCGCGGAAGGCAGATAACCCACCTCGCTCCAAATAGGCCTGATGTCAGTGAGACCACGCCCATCGAGACGAATCCGTTCCTTTAGAATCATATCACGCATGGCATCATATTCCACATCATGATAGTATTTTTTAATCAGTTTTTCTTTCTCAGCCCTTTCTTCTTCAGTGAAAGTGGCCAGGAATTCATCAAGTACCTTTTTAAAGGCCTGCTTGCGCTCGTTTTTATTGGGGTTGCATTGTCTTGCGGCAGCATATACTGCATCGTAACAAGCCTTATTCACCTTATCACGCAATTCCTCATCATTGGTCTCGTGGCAATATTCACGCTTGCTTACACCCCCTAATTTAGCAATAAGTTCCTCCTGGGTTTTACATTGGCCTTTGATAAACTCGTGTCCCGCTCGAATAGCTTCTGCCATATCAATTTCCAACACCTCATTGCATTCACCTTCCACCATTAATATGTCTTTGGCAGTACCCGCAACTATCAGGTCAATGTCGGCATTTTCTGCATCTGCAATCTTAGGGTTAACAATATATTCACCGTTAATCCTGCATACCCTTACTTCGGATACCGGTCCGTTAAATGGGATATCTGAAATACTGACAGCCGCGGAGGCAGCCAGACAGGCCAGGCTATCTGGCGCAACATCTTTATCAGCAGAAATCAAAGTAACTGCAATTTGAATGTCGGCATGGTAGTCGGAAGGGAAAATAGGTCTGAGCGCACGGTCAATCAGGCGGCTCACCAGAATTTCCTGTTCAGTAGGTCGGGCTTCCCGGCGGAAAAAGGATCCCGGAATTCGGCCTGCAGATGCAAACTTCTCCTGGTAATCGACAGTTAATGGTAAAAAATCCACACCTTCTTTGGCTTCCTGGGAGGATACTACAGTAGCCAGTATCATACAATTTCCCTGACGGACAACAACAGCGCCATGTGCCTGCTTGGCAAGCCGGCCCGTTTCAATAATTATTTCTCTGCCATCCGGCAGAACAGAACTTACAGTAATCGCTTTTGGTTGCATTTTTTTGACAGCTTTTATTTATAGTTATTTATATATCAATTTATTGAGTCTAATTTATTGAAGTTTGAATTTAGCATACAAAACAGGTGTTTAATCTGTCCATTATAAATCCGGCTCTCTTAAAAAGATCCTCATAATAAATATCGCTTCACCGGTAAAATTATAAACAAAAAAAGGCAATTCTGTGATTGCCTTTTTTTGAGATGCCTGCTCGAGGCTTTTATTTTCTAATACCGAGCTCACTGATAATTGCCCTGTAACGCGTAATATCAGTTTTATGAAGGTAATCAAGGAGACTGCGACGTTTACCTACCAAACTGATAAGCGCTCGTTGCGTGGAAAAGTCTTTTTTAGAACCTTTCAAATGATCTGTGAGATGATTGATCCTTTCAGTGAACATTGCAATTTGTGCTTCGGAAGATCCGGTATTGTTTTCTGATTTACCGTATTTCTTGAAGATTTCCTTTTTTGATTCTGCAGTTAACAGCATGATGAATTCTGCGGGTTTTTACTTTTTATGGAGTGCAAAGATAAACAAGTAATTTATTAACAACAAGCATAATTAGATGTTTTCATTCCATTACTTAAAATGCATGATTCAAGTTAAGTTTCTGTATTTCAATATTATGTAAAAAATTAAATTCCAATGTTAACATAATGACCCGGTAACCGGGGCAGGAGATGAATTTGGAAATTATTTTTTGCTTCGGATAAACTAATCCATACCAGGTCTTTCAAAAATGTTCTTACTGGAATAAAAGGAAGCTCCATCCGGCATTTATTTGAAATTAGTATAGGGTAATTATAATCAGGCGGGCTGCTATTGACTGCTGCAGTTCGGAAGAAAAGGGGAGGTTACAGTTGCCGATTTGCCGGAGAAAAAAATCAAACATTTTTTTCCTTCTATCCCCGTTCAGGAGGAACAAATTAATAAAAAATCAATGTGCAAAATAGGACAAGATACGGGTCAATTTGGCCTTTAATTCAGGGCGGTTAATAATAACATCCAGGAAACCATGCTCCAGTACAAATTCGGAAGTCTGAAATCCTTTGGGCAAATCTTTTCCAATGGTTTCCTTTACCACGCGTGGCCCGGCAAAAGCAATCAAAGCACCAGGTTCTGCAATATTTAAATCTCCTAGCATGGCAAAAGAGGCAGTAACGCCACCTGTGGTTGGGTCTGTAAGGAAAGAAATATAGGGAAGCCCTGCAGCTGATAGTTGTGTAAGTTTTGCCGAAGTCTTGGCCATCTGCATCAGTGAAAAAGCGGCCTCCATCATACGGGCACCACCTGACTTGGAAATTATCATAAAAGGAGTTTTATGCTCGATGGAATAATCAATTGCCCTTGCAATTTTTTCACCCATTACTGATCCCATGGATCCGCCGATAAAATTAAAATCCATACAAGCTATGGTAATTGGATATCCATTTAGTTTACCTGAGGCAGTACGTATGGCATCTTTTAATCCTGTCTTCTTTTGGGTATCTATTAACCGCTCATTGTATTTTTTTGTATCAACAAATTGAAGGGGGTCGGCGGAGGTGATCTGATTGTCTAATTCATCAAATTCATTATTATCAAAAAGCATCGCGAAATATTTTTCAGAACCGATCCGCTCATGGTATCCGCATTTAACGCAAACCCACATATTATCTTCATGCTCCTGGGAAGGAATTATTGATTTACAGGCCGGACATTTATACCACAAACCTTCCGGGGTTTCCTTCTTCTCGTGCGTTGCAGTTGTAATGCCTTCTTTAATCCTTTTGAACCAACTCATTATGTAGTGATCGTGGGAATTTACTTAATTACGAATATAATCGAATTTAGGACATGCGCACTCTTTGAACAGGGCATAGTACCCCATGCCAGCATACCTCAGGCTATGCTGACTTCTTTTTCAAGATAAACATCCTGTATGGCATTAAGCATTTGTATCCCTTCGGCAAATGGCTTTTGAAAGGCTTTTCGCCCGGAAATAAGACCTTGTCCACCGGCACGCTTATTTACAACTGCCGTGGTAACGGCCTCTGCCATATCGCTGGCGCCTTTACTCTCACCCCCGGAATTGATAAGACCCATTCGACCCATATAGCAATTGGCTACCTGATACCTGCATAAATCTATCGGATGCGATGAAGTCAATTCTTCATATACTTTCTTATGTGTCTTACCGAAGTTGACAGCAGTGTAACCACCGTTATTTGTCGGGAGTTTTTGCTTTATAATATCAGCCTGAATAGTCACACCTAAATGATTTGCCTGTCCTGTTAAATCGGCAGAAGTATGGTAATCCACACCATCCTTTTTAAAGGCATTGTTACGGGTATAACACCACAAAATGGTGGCCATACCCAATTCATGAGCCCGTTCAAAGGCTTGTGCTACTTCAACAATCTGACGCGAAGATTCTTCCGAACCAAAATAAATAGTAGCTCCAACTGCAACTGCTCCCAGGTTCCAGGCTTCTTCCACGGAACCGAACATAATCTGGTCGAATTTATTCGGGTAGGTAAGAAATTCATTGTGATTGATTTTCACAATAAATGGGATTTTATGTGCATATTTTCTTGATACCGAAGCCAATACACCGTAAGTGGAAGCTACCGCGTTGCAGCCGCCTTCAATGGCCAGTTTTACAATATTTTCCGGATCAAAAAATAAAGGATTGGGAGCAAAAGAAGCACCGGCACTATGTTCAATACCCTGATCAACGGGCAAAATACTTACATAACCGGTATTGGCCAAACGGCCGTGGTTATAGATGCTCTGCAAACTTCGTATTACCTGGTTAGAGCGGTTACTGGATGCGAAAATCCGGTCAACAAAATCGCTGCCCGGAAGATGGATATTTTCTTTTGCAACAGTGGTACATGTATGGTTAAGCAGATGATCGGCTTCCTTACCCAGAAGTTCACGAATTTTTTGAATCGACATATTGAATAAATTGTTGAATTAATTGCAGGGCTGCTATCAGTAATTATAATGGGCAAATCTAATTAAAATCAATTATTCAGAGCAAAGAGCCCTTTCCGGAATTATATGTTGCCTGTGTTGGAAACCTTATCAATGAGGCTGAGATACGGACAAAAAGGGTATTTATAACTAAAAACCTGAGTATAAGCAGCAAGTTGCTGATATTCTTTCCGGACGGTCTGCAATTTTGAAAAAGGACGCATATCCTTGTAGCCGGAAGTTGGAATTTCGTTGAGAATCTTGATTTTTATCTTCAACTTGGAAAAAAAGAATTCCAGAAGAGAAAGGTTGAAATCATAAATGAAAGCAGGTTTTCTGTCATATAAATGAAAGAGTTCCTCTCTGAAAAACGCGAAGAAAGGGGAGGTGTTATATGCGGAAAACAAGGCGCCCTTGTGTCCCCTTATCCATGGCAGTTGATAACAAATTCTGATGTCTTTTACCTTTCTGTTTTTATTCGAGTCGTGAATAACAGGAATGGAAAGTGTAAGCGGACCATTGGCACCTAAAATATAGGTACGGTTGACCAGGGTTTGCTTTTGCCACAATTCATCGGCATCAATGTATATATTTTTTGCTTTTGAATATACTGCAAATAATTCTCTGACAGGAAGATAGTGTGATGAAATAATGAATGACCCGGGTGGTTCAGGGATTTCAGTCATTGTTATAATGTATCACATTGAATAGACGGCTCCACCGGATCTTTGATAATAATGAGCCTTGGGTGTCCCATGACATCCAGATGAAAACCGCTTTTCCGACAATATGATCTTCTGGAACAAAACCCCAGAAACGCGAATCGGCTGAATTGTGCCTGTTATCACCCATCATGAAGAAGTAATCCTGCTTAAAAGTATAGGTATTGCTTTCCTGACCGTTAATAAAAATCCTGGCATCACGTTGTTCAAGAGTATTGCCTTCATACATGGTAATAACTCTTTTATAAATACTGATATTGTCGCTATTAATGGAGATACTGGCTCCTTTTTTCGGAATATATATCGGACCGTAATTATCCATATTCCACTTGAGTTTCGGATCAAAGGGATAAATATAATCTTCAAACTGGCCTGCCGGCATGGTCATCACCTGTACTGAACTGACATTGGGTAATTTCGTCAATTCGGATGCAGAAGATGCAGTGAGGCAATAGCGGTATTCACCGGGCACATAGGCAGGTCCACCGTCCGTAATATCATTTTTACGAAGGATTCGCTCACTTAAACCACTGCCGCTTGTTTTAATATCATATATATACTGGCTCTTTTTAGGTTGCATAGCCTTTACACCGTTAATATATAAAACACGGTCAACAATTTTCAGTGTGTCGCCCGCAATCCCTACGCAGCGTTTG
>CAZHSC010000051.1:0-16439 GCA_964534995.1 uncultured Bifidobacterium sp. | reverse complement strand
ATTTACGTTAGCAAATCCTGGTAAACGATAATAGGGTAATTTCCATTTTTCTGAGTAGGACTTTCCACCGAAGATGGGTATTTCCTGATGCATAAAGGGGATGGAGAGTGGGGTCATGGGCGTTCTTGCACCGTAATGTATTTTGCTGACAAATAAGAAATCCCCCACCATCAGGGTTTTTTCCATCGAGGGGGTGGGGATGGTGAACGCTTCAATGAAGAAGGTTCGGATGATAGTTGCAGCAATTACGGCAAAAAGAATGGCATCAAACCATTCACGGGTTTTACTTTTTCGTCCACTGCTTTGCCAGAATTTCCAGTTCATAGTATTAGTTTACGGGGTCGAAGTTAGAAAATGAATAGCTTGATACAGAAATATTAGAGGGTTCACTTCCCGAAGAGTACATCTTCCATACCGAAAACACCTTTTTTACCTATCAACCAGGTAGCTGCCAGCAATGCGCCTGCTGCGAATCCATCCCGGTTAAATGCTTCATGGGTAATACTTATTTTATCAATAGGAGAGGTCCATCTCATTTCATGTTTACCGATCACGTCCCCTTCCCTGATAGAATGAATCGCTAATACGTCAACGCCTAATTCAATGTTTCCTTGCGTAAGGGCCCACGAGCGGATATGGTTATTGGACTGCATAAGTTCCGACGCGATGGTCAGGGCGGTACCGCTTGGTTTATCCAGTTTTAAGGTATGGTGGGTCTCCTCTATGAATGGTTTATATTCAGGATGCAGCTGCATCCAGGCTGCCAGTTCACGGCTGAGTTTGAACATCAGGTTAACGCCGATACTGAAATTACTGGCTGAAACGAGGCTGCCTTGTTGCTCATTAAACCGTTTGTAAACTTCCGTGGCATGATCCTGCCAGCCCGTGGTTCCGCAAACAACAGGGACGCCGGCTTCGAGACACCAATTAAGATTTTGCTTTACTGCGTCGGGCCGGGTAAATTCAATAGCAACATCGGCCATCTTCAGATCCTTCAACGAAAATTGATTCCTGTTAAGATGGTTGATTTCAAGTACGACGGAATGCCCGGCCAGCAGCGCCCTTTGTTTTACTGCAGCCCCCATTTTTCCGGTACCAATCAGTGCAATTTTCATGATATGAATTAAAAATTAAGTGATAGGTGAATACCCGGGGTAGTATGACCCGGTCCATGCTGAACCTGAGGACTCCAGTTGAAACTCAAATTATCATCCACATTGAAAGTGAAGAGATGCGCATCCACATGTGCATCAATGATATTTAAAACGTATACCGCACTTAAACCAATTACAGAAAGATCCCTGTTACGACGGTAGAAATCACTCAGTGATCTGAGATTATCATCGGAATATACCTCCGCATACTCATCAACAGTATTTGGATCTTCATCATAGCGTAATAACAAAGCGTTTTCAAATTTCTTGTAGTTCTCATTATTGAACCGGATCAGATAAGTCATCCCGGCAAAAGCTGCATATATAACCGGTACTTTCCATATTTTTTTATTGTATACCTGACCGGCACCAGGAAGAAGGGCTGAAAAGAGGGTCGCTTTACGTACGGAATGTGCAGCAGTTGATTTTATTGTATCTCTTGCAGCAAAGGACCTGGAAGCAGCACTGTCAAGCATGCTATCCTGCGCTTTTAGCGGTTTACATAAAAGTGGCAGGATCAGGAAAAATAGCCATATCCTTTTCAGGCTCCGGAGGCAGCCGGGTTCAGAAACCGCCATGCTCATGTCAAAAGGTCTGTTCTCAGTCAAAGTCCAATAAATCCATCAGACGATTCAGGTCATCGTTACTGAAATAGTTTATGAGAATCTGCCCGCTACCGTTGTCTTTATGTTTTATCTCAACCTTGGTTTCATAGCGGTGTTCCAATCGGTCTTCAAGATTTCTGATTTCGATGGCCCAGGGCGACTTATTCCTTTCTTTTTTCCCCGCCTTTTTTGGGGCATTCTGGCGAACCAGATTTTCAACTTTCCGAACGGATAAATCGTTTTCCAGAATATCATTAAAAACTTTCAACTGCATGCCAATATCATCCACACCCAGAATGGCCCTGGCATGTCCCATAGTAATACGGCCGTCACGAATGGCAAATTGAATTTGTGGAGGGAGTTTCAGTAAACGCAAATAATTTGTTACGGTACTCCGGTCTTTTCCAACTCTTTCACCCAATCCTTCCTGTGTAAGCTGGCATTCCTCAATCAGGCGCTGATAACTGATCGCGATTTCGAGGGCATTTAAATTTTCACGCTGAATATTTTCCACCAATGCCATTTCCAGCATGGATTGGTCATTGGCTGTCCGGACATACGCGGGAACAGAACTTAGCCCCGCCAGCTTCGATGCCTTATAACGCCTTTCCCCGCTGATGATCTGGTACCGTTCCGGCCCCATTTTACGAACGGTAATCGGCTGAATAATACCTTGAGTTTGTATGGATTCAGCTAATTCCTTTAAAGCTGATTCATCAAATTCGGTACGCGGCTGAAAAGGATTCGCTTCAATTTGAGAAAGGGGAATCAGGGCTACATTGCCTGCCATTACCTTGGTGCCACTGTTTAAGGAATCGGTGGGAGCCTGTACTTTTTCTACTGGGTCAGATGAAATATTTCCTTCGAGCAGTGCACTTAAACCTTTTCCAAGTGCTGATTTCTTTGTTGACATAGCAATTTCTTTCAATGAATTTTTAATTCTCAGATATCTTTAATTTCTCCATGACTTTATCAGTCATCACCTTTTCCTCTGCCGACATTCCTGTCATGTTATTTTTCTGAAGAATTTCCCTTGCCAGATTCAGGTAATTTATAGCTCCTTTGCTTGCAGCATCATGCATAATAATGCTTTCTCCAAAGCTGGGAGCTTCACCCAATTTTGTATTTCGCTGAATGATGGTGTCAAATACCATATCCTGAAAATGCGTTTTAACTTCTTCTACCACCTGATTACTCAGACGCAATCGCATATCATACATGGTAAGTAATATTCCTTCAATGGCCAGTTCCGGATTCAACCGGCTCTGAACAATTTTAATTGTATTTAAAAGTTTACCCAAACCTTCCAGTGCAAAATATTCACACTGTACCGGAATGATTACTGAGTCGGCTCCGGTTAACGCGTTAATAGTAATTAATCCAAGTGATGGTGAACAATCAATGATAATAAAATCAAAATTTTCATGAATACCCTCCAACACCTGCTTCATCATCTTCTCCCGGTTCGGCATCTGAATCATTTCAATTTCAGCTCCAACGAGATCAATATGAGAAGGCAGGAGGTATAAATGAGGCGTTTTTGTTTCCAGGATGATATCTTTTGGCGAAACTTCATTTATAATGCATTCATAAATAGAAGTTTTAACGGTTCGTGGATCAAAACCAACTCCTGAAGTTGCATTGGCTTGGGGATCAGCATCCACTAATAAGGTTTTATATTCCAAAACAGCCAGGCTTGCTGCCAGGTTGATTGCAGTTGTAGTCTTGCCTACACCTCCTTTCTGATTCGCTATTGCAATAATTTTTGCCATTTCAAGACTTATTTAGATAATATTATAAACTGATTTACAGTGATATGCATTGTGCTATTTGAAGTAAGATGAGTTCTTTTCCGGCGGCCGCAAACTTACCATACGCTTCGTCGTGATCTATTTTTATATAATCGAACGTGTCGTAATGCATTCCAATAATTTTCTCACAACGTATAAAATCGGAAGCCAGTACTGCATTATCTATCCCCATCGTAAAATTATTTCCCAGGGGAAGGAAAGCCAGGTCAATGCGTTTATAATCACCAATGAGTTTCATATCCAGTGTAAGTGCTGTATCGCCGGCATAATACACATTTCCTTCAACCGTTTCGAGGAGGAAACCCATTGGATTCCCACCATAGGTACCATCAGGAAGTGAAGAACTGTGTACAGCATTTACACATTTCACCTTTCCAAAATCAAAGAACCAATGGCCTCCAATATTCATGGGGTGGGTATTTGCAAGACCTTGCTTTTCAAGCCAAGACACTATTTCCCAGTTACTTATAACCTTTGCACTGGTATTTTTTGCGATGACAATGGCATCGGCAATATGATCTTCATGTCCATGTGAAATAAGAATGAAATCAGCCTTGATATTTTGGATATCTACCTTTGCTGCAAGTTCATTCGGAGTAATAAACGGATCAAAAAGAATAGTAAAACCATTAACTTCCAACGTGAAGCAGGAATGACCGTAATAGGTGATTTTCATAACGTCCTATAGATAAACCCAGAAGGTGAGAAGTTTCAGATTTTGGCGAATTTCAAAGATAGGAAGCCTTCTCCACGCATACCACTAAAAGTAAGGGTACTTGTTCAATGGAATGAATATGGTTGACTTAATTTATCAACATCTAAATAAAAGCACTGTTGAAAATTTAGTTTTGCTCAAAATACTATCTGAGAAGAAGGAATGTGTCTCTTACTTTCTCTTCAAGAAATCTTCCGTTGTCATAACCGGAATAGGTGAGGAAATAAACATAGGCCCCTTCAACTGCATCCTTTCCTTCAAAAGTACCATTCCATCCCACCAGTGGGTCCTCGCTTATAAACAGCCTTTGCCCGAATCGGTTATATATTTCAAGTTTTGCCTTAAAATCAGTACAGTTTGCCTGATAATTAAAAACCTCATTTTTATTATCCCTGTTGGGTGTAAAAGCGTTTGGAATGTATACCAGACAATTGCAAATATTGAAAGTAAGAAAAATGGAATCTGCGGATATCCCGCACTGATTAACGGCGGTGGCATAATACAAGCCCGTAATTTCCGGAAGGAACAGGCTATCGCTTGAGCCATCCTGCCAGGAATAAGTAGCACCATAATTGTAGGCACTAAGTACAAGACGCTGACCGGCGCATAAGATGGAGTCTTCACCTAAAAAGACACTGGGTTTATCCTGTTGATCTATGGTAATAGTGTCAGATGCGGTGCAATTTCCAATGCTAATGATCACTGAATATACTCCCGGATCTTCCGCGAAAATAAATGGATCCGTACTTCCATCCTGCCAAATATAGCTGGCATTCGCATTAGTGGCATCCAGGAAAATAGGAAATCCTTTGCAGATGGTGGTGTCCTGACCGAATGCAACAAATGGCACCGGATCAAAATTAATCAGTACCTGATCACTGGCTGTGCATGTGCCAATACTTACCGTTACCGAATAGGAGCCGGTTTGTGTTACAGGAAATACCTGCGATGTATTTCCGTTTTGCCACAAGTAAACTGCCCCGGGATTTCCGGCATCCAGATATAAAGTATCTCCATCACAAAGGTTTTGTGTATTGCCAAGATCCACTACCGGAACAGGATTAAAAATAGCGGAAATCGTGTCGCGCCCGATACAACCGTTCAGTTCCACTTCTACCCAATAGGTTCCATCTGTGTTGATATTTAAAGTAGGTGCTGTACTGCCATCCTGCCAAACAATATTAGCTCCTGTAAAGGTGCCGGGATTCAATGTAACGGAATTTCCGATACAATCACTCACATCGTTGCCAAGGTCCGGATCGGGAGTGCCTAATATCTGTATGGTTTTCCTTACGGTATCACTCAATAAACCTTGATATACGATTAACTCAACTGTATAAGGTCCGGCCGTTGAAAATATATGTTGCGGATTTAACTGATTGCTAAAATTTAAACTGCCTGAAACAGGATCGCCAAAAGTCCACTTTACAGAATCGGGACCTGCAAAAATGGTAGTAAAATTTGTGGCAAGGCCACTGCAGGTATCAGTATAACTGTAGTCGGCGATTATAAAAAAGCTTTGTAAAAAATTCGGAAGCCCGTATTGTGAAGTTTTTCCTCCGAGAAAAATGGCATTTGATGAGAGTCCCGCCGCCGCCCCCTGCAAGTTGGGCTGCATGATAGCCGCTAAGGAGGTGGACTGGTATTGACTGATGTAGATTTTTCCGTCGATACCCTGTTGCATCGCACCCAAAAACATGGGAATGGAACCGATGGACTGACCCGAAGCGATGATGGCAGCGCTGTTCCCTAAACTGATATCATATTGATAGATATCACCGGGATTGGTGGTGGTTGCCACATAGAGAAACCTGTTGTCGGGCGAGAATTCAAGGCCATAGATCTGAGGGGTAAAATTGATGGTTACAGGGTTACTTACCTGGCCATTAATATTATTAAAGTCAAACAACTCACATTGCCTTAGTCCCCGTATGGCACAGGCGATTTTTTGAGCGTCGGAGGAAGCTTTCATATAGCCGTGCGCGTTAGAAAAAAGTCCACCGTGCACAAGGCCGGTAGCCGAAATAACCGGATTTGCATTGATTCCTGCACTGGTGACCAGGTAAGCCATAAATTCATTGCTGTTCCAGCCATGCACCACAACCCAAACATCCACACCATTTGCATGTCGTACTGCTGTTAACTTTTCGGTTACAGGAGTAATCAATTGCACATTCTTGGTAGTTACATCACCATTTCCGCCATTGAGGTTCATATCCACCTCACTGTAACATAATCCACGGGAACCTCCATTTGTATCCACCGTAAAGACAAAATATTTAGACGGTTGCAGTGGGAAGGGTACAATGATCGCGGTTTGGGTGGCAGCTCCGTCACCGTTGAGTCCGGTTCCTGAAGGCATCGGTGTATGCGTCTTATCCCAAACAATATTGCCATTGGTATAAAACTGCAAATTACCCGCAATATCAGCAATGGTAGCACAACCCTCAAAAGCATTCATCGCGCTGTTTGTAAGGGCGGTTGGAGGATTTGTCGAAAAATCAAGCCCAGCCATATTACCAAAATACCAATACCGGCCAGCCAGCGACTGACCCAATATGGCAAAGGGAAATAACAGGATTACAATGATTAAATTTAATCGAATCAATAGTTGCTTCATGGATTTACAAAAATGCTAAAAAGGCAATGGAAAGAAAAGTAATTATAAGCCTATTTCAGAAATTCATGGGTAAAATTACTTCCTGGCACCCTCACCAATTGGAATATGGGTAATTTTGATTTTTCAAAACCAAGCTAAAAATACATGCACCGTTTATTCATATTACTGATAATCATATTGTTGTCGATTGCCGCCTCTGCACAACAAGGCAACCTGTCCGAATACGATTCCATTCCGGGTGACCCGCTTAAAGCCCGGATTTATACATTGGATAATGGGCTGAAAGTATATTTATCTGTTCATAAAGATGAGCCCAGATTTCAATCCATGATTGGAGTCAAAGCAGGATCAAAACACGATCCAGCTACTCATTCCGGCCTGGCTCATTACCTGGAACATATGTTATTTAAAGGAACAGATGTTTATGGTACTTCCGATTATCAGAAGGAGGCGCCTTTAATTGACAGTATTTTCAGTTTGTTTGAGAAATATGGAAATACCAAAGATAGTGCCCACAGGACTCGTATTTATCAATCGATTGATTCCATTTCTGGAATTGCAGCACGGTATGCAATACCCAATGAGTTCGACAAAATGATGGCCGGGATGGGAGTTACCAAGGTAAATGCCTATACTTCAAATGAGCAAACCGTATATATTAACGATGTTCCTTCTAATCAATTGGAGAATTTTTTAACAGTTGAAGCCGAACGTTTCCGAAAGCCGGTGATGCGTTTGTTTCATACAGAACTTGAAGCTGTATACGAGGAGAAGAACAGGTCTCTGGATAGCGATGCTTCAAAAGTATTTGAAAATTTATTCAGGGGCTTGTTTGAAAATCACCAGTATGGCAAACAAACTACGATTGGTACCATTGAACATTTGAAAAACCCTTCCTTAAAAGCAATTAAGGAGTACTATGATACATACTATGTTCCAAACAATATGGTGATCGCGCTGAGTGGTGATTTTAACCCGGATTCCGCAATAAGCGTGATCCGTGAAAAGTTCGGATCAATGGTTAGTAAAGACATTCCGGTATTCAAAGTAGCACAGGAAAAGTTCATTAAAAATCCGGTAGTAAAGGAGGTATACGGACCGGATGCAGCCAGTTTAACCATGGGATTTCGTTTCGGAGGAGCTTCTTCGGAAGATGCAGATGTCCTGACAATTGTTGATTATATCCTGTCCAATGGACAGGCTGGTTTACTTGATATTAATTTAAATAACAAGCAAAAGGTATTGAGCTCTTCATCCAGTACTATTATTATGAAAGATTACAGTGTTCATGTTTTCTCTGCCCGGCCGCGTGAAGGGCAATCGCTGGAACAGGTCAGGGATTTATTGATGGAGCAGATCATGGAATTGAAAACCGGTAATTTTCCGGACTGGCTGATTCCTGCAATCGCCGTTAATATGAAGCTGGAACAGGAGCAGGCTTACGAAAATAACTACGCAAGAGCCTCTGCTATGCTTAATAGTGAGATTCAGGACTTGCCTTATAGTACTTCGGTAAACCGTCTCAACCGCTTATCAAAAATAAATAAACAACAAGTGATAGATTTTGTCAGGAAATGGTATGGGGATAATTATGTTATCGTTTACAAAAGGACGGGCGTAGATGAAAACACAGAAAAAGTTATAAAACCATCTATTACTCCGGTACCCACCAACAACGATAAGCAGTCTGATTTTTTAAAAAAGATCCTGAATTCGAAAGCAAAAGAAATTGAACCGACATTTATTGATTTTGAAAGGGACATTGTAAAATCCGAATTGAAAAAAGGGATACCGGTATTCATGGTGAAGAACAATGACAACCATCTTTTCAGCCTGACTTATCAATTCAATATGGGGTACGCCCACGACAGAAGGTGGCCCGTGATTTGCCAGTATATTAATTATATTGGTAATGGCCGTTTAACTTCTACGCAAATAAAAGAGGAATTTTATAAGTTAGGATGCTCCTTTTTTGCTTCGGCTGCCGAAGATCAGATTAAAATTCAAATGGAAGGAATACAGGATAATTTTGTCCCGGCATTACAGTTGCTTGAAAGCATTCTGTCGGATCCTACTCCGGATGAAAAAGCACTGGAAAATCTTAAAAATGATATTTTAAAGTCTCGTGTAAATGCTAAACTGAACAAAGGGGAAATTCTTTCCAGGCTTACATCTTACGCAATGTATGGACCAACTTCACCTGCTACCTACTTGCTGGGAGATGCGGAATTAAAAACACTGAAAGGTTATGAGCTGACAGTCCTTTTAAGAAATCTCACCGGTTTTGTACATGAGGTCAGTTATTATGGCCCTATGGACAGCGTTACGGTAATGACTACCCTCAGTAAATTTCATAATACCCCAAGGGGATTGCAAAGCATCCCTGCATTTAAAAAATTCGAGTTGGAAAATACAGAGGATGGTAAGATTTTTTTTATTAATTATGATATGAAGCAGGCTGAAATCAATTTTATTGCCAAAGGGGGAGGGTACAGTAAGGAGTTACAGCCAAAGGTACTGATGTACAGCAGGTATTTTGGTGGTGGTATGTCATCGCCTGTTTTTCAGGTGTTGAGAGAAAGCAAAGCCCTCGCGTATGCCGTAAACTCTCGATATAATCCACCTTCACGATTAGACCGTCCTTATTTTAGCACAGCTTATATTGGTACGCAAGCCGATAAACTGCCCGAAGCTGCTGAAGGAATGATGGAATTACTAAGAAATATGCCGATGTCTGAACAGGATTTTGAAACAGAAAGAGTAGGGGTGTTGCAAAGTATCAGCACGGATAAAATCAGCAAATCAGCCATACTCAGGTCATATCATGCACAAAGGAAAATGGGGCATAGCCATGATATCAGGAGAGACATATATGAAGAAGTGAAAAGGATGAAGGCAGAGGATATAGTTGCCTTTCACAAGGACTTTCTGAAAGGCAGGAAGTACCGCCTCGCCATTATTGGCAATAAAGAACTGCTAGACCTTAAAAGCCTGGAAAAGTATGGTGAAATACAGGAACTTCAACTCAACGATATTTTTGGGTATTAATCACAGGCCGTTGTCTGATTTCTACCAGATATTCTGATTTCGATCAGGGGGTTTTAATTACTGACTTCCAGAGGATTACTTTCCCTTCTGAAGAAATTACCACGGTGTAATAACCGGTGGCCCATTCTTTTGTTTCGAAATTAAGCGCATGAAATCCCTCTCTGAAAAGCTTTTCAATTGTTGCCGCCATGGCTCTGCCCTGGACATCGCGTATTTCAATCTTTAACTTTTCACTGGATTTCATTTTAAAATCAATTTCAAAGGTATCCGAAAAGGGATTTGGATAAATTCTCATTTGGTCAATTACAGATGGCTCAACAGGATTGATACCCATTACGGCTGGCTTCTCAATAATCACTTTATAAATGATGGGGGATGCCCAACTGGTTCCTGAACCCTGCATGAAAATATTGGGTTGATCAGACGTTATGCCTCCAACAATATATCCAATGGTTATTTCCCCGGTATCCAGGGCATGCAGGTTTATTACTTCATTTGAAAAATGAGGTATTTCGCTCATGATAAACTCAGCGCTGGATCCTTCATAGCCATTCATTTTCACCGGAAACCAACCTTCAATAATACCACTGGCATCACGTTGAACATAACTGATGGTTTTTACGAAGGGCACCAGTGAGTCCACAACCAACTGATTGAGTGAATCGGGATAGTACATTCCCATTCCCCCGAAGAAAAGTGAGTAGCAAATATCATTTATTGAGTCATATATCACGGTATTGGCAGTGTGATATTGATTTAATTTCTGCTCAAAATTGCTGATCAACGACCCGTTACCATTTATGATATCCACGCTGGTGGTCCATGGCAAATCAACGGCATGCTGAAATACACCGGTGAAGGCTGTAAATCCCATGCTATTCCCAGAAAATATCTGTGGAGAAAGATTATAATCCCTTTTATGATATAATGCAGTATCTGTGATTTCTGTAAAATTGCGTATCACCAGTTGATTTGCCGAATCGGCCACGGTAAAACTGCGGATGGCATCCGTATAGGTTTGTGTAAACGAGGGACCATTATTAGGATTATAGCGTCCATCAAAACGATGGCCCATTACCAGATAAATGACTGAATCTTCAACCGCCATATGTCCGCCGGTAACAGCTACACGTTGGTCCTGAATCTGCGTAAAGTTGGAGGTGATACTTTGCTGTTGAATGATGGCTTGAATAAGCGAGGGAACATTGATACGGGTAAGATATGGGAAAGTAATGAGGCTATTTGATGATGAGGCATAGCCATATCCACCGGTAATAAAAAGAAAACTGTCCCTCTGAACAAACTGCTGGTTGCTGCTGATCACGTGTTCCCTGATGCTTACAGGTAATGAAGCAGCTGTACTGCTCCATAATAGTTGACTGTCGGGATCTGCAACATAAATGGTGGAATTCTGATTAGCCGTGGGAAATGCAAATGGGGGCTGAAATCCGTGCAGGCCATTGGTCCGGCCCCCAAAGATCAGCCATTTGCCCTGCCATTTAGCCCATGAAAAAGAATGTAATCCCGGAAAACCGCTGATGTTTAGTTGCTCTAAGCGTAAAGGAAATGGATTTCCCGGTACCTGTGCCCGGACATTTGTGTAAATAAACAGGGTGCTGAGAAGGAAATAAATAAAAAGGTGCTTACTCTTATTTTTCATTGTATTTTTATAAATGGTTGTTCACATTTTTAGGTACATCCTGGAGAAAAAAAAATTTAAAACCAGTACTCGTCAGCAATAGCTGCCGGTAAAATTTCAAATATATTGATGGATTACTTTTTCCAGTTGCGGTGCAGACATGGCACCTGACTGCCTCCAAACCGCCTTTCCGCCCTGGAAAAGGATCAGAGTAGGTACACCCTGAACCTGGAATGCGGCTGCGGCAGAAGGATTCTTGTCGACATCAATTTTAAGAATGACCAATGCATCCCCCATTTTCTTTTTCAATTCTTCCAATGCGGGTGCCATCATTTTACAGGGGCCGCACCATTCCGCAAAAAAATCAACAAGGACAGGTCTTCCTGAATTGATTATATCGTTGAAACTTCTTTTTTCCAATGCTTTTCCTTTAATTTTAATACACTTTCAATGATCTGGATGGAAACAAATGAGGTATCCAAAATCACATCCCAAACCTCTTTTCATCATAGCAACCGGAATAACACACCTCCGCCTTTCTATAAACAGGAAGGTTATTTACCCATTCAGGAATCACCGTGCCAGCATTCTGCTTTGCATCACCTTTTCAATGACGTCCAGCACCTTCGATTCCAGAATGGAGTAGGAGATATTTATTCCATCACGTGTGGCTTTTAATACTCCGCTTTTACGCATTGCTGCCAGGTGATGAGAAACCAGTGATTGTTCTACATCCAACTTAGAACAAATCTGAGAAACGGTAAGTTGATCTTTTGATTGCAGAAGCAGAATGATTTCCAGTCTTGTAGGATGCGAAATGACTTTTAAAACATTTGCTATCCTTTCAATTTTTGTTCGTTTGATTGCCATGATGCAAAATAAATAAAACAAAATCCGGAAAATGGTGACAAATGTAACAAAGCAAACTGATGAAACTCATATCATATTTTACTTCATTTTTTTCTCTTCCTTTTCTTTCTTTTTAAAATACTTTCTAAAAAGAAAATTACCTCGTAGCGCCGTGAGGTTTTCATTCAGCAATTCGGTACTTTTATTTAGATTTCTGAAAATATCTTTCATATCAAGTGCCATGGCAGTATCACGTGCCAGTACTCCCAGTGGACCGGGTGTAATGTTCAGGTCTTCCATAAACTCATGCATATGATGCAAAGCCAGTTTGGCAGTGTCTGTAGCCGCCCTTAGGTTGGCCAGCGTAAGTTCAAAATCCATAGCTACGGAATCATCACTCAGTATTTTTCCTGCCATGCCTTCTCCGTTCTTAATTTCGTTCATCAGGCTCTCGGCGTCATTGGTTAAGCGACCTGTATTCATTGAGGCGTTTTCAATATTCCGAAGGGTACGCCTGATATTATCTGCTGCCATGCTGTCGGAAAGAAGTTCCCATACAGGATTACTGTCATGAATTTTGCGGGTAATTTTTCTGAGATCAGATGTAATAACAAGTACATTTTCATTGGTGGTACTCAGTGTTCGCATCATCTGATCCGTTTCAACGGAGGCCCTTGAAGAAATGGTATCTTCCGGCTCAACGTAGGCCGTAATTGACTCGGGAGTGGAAATGTTAATGAGCCTGTTCCCCATTAATCCGTCTGATCCAATTTCCGCCAGTGAGCCCTTCCTGATATAACGCATGGCATCCTGTCTGATTACCATTTGAACCAATACAGTAGTATCATTAATGATGTTGACCTCTTTCACCGTACCAATTGCAATTCCGGCAAAGCGTACATTATTGCCTGCAATCAGGCCACCTACATTGTCAAACTTCACATACACCGAAAATGTTTTATTAAATAGATTCTGCTTTGTGCCAATGAGATAAAGTGTAACAATTAACAGAATGGTTCCGCTTAATACAAATATTCCGAGTTTAATCTTATTGGTTGCTTTTTCCATCTTATTCAAAGAAAGGCTTAATGTTAGGATCGGCAGATTGCTTCAGTTCAGCAAAAGTACCTTCCGCGTAGCAAACTCCATTAACCAGAACGATAATTCTGTTTGCAACAATCCTGGCACAGCCCATATCGTGTGTAATAATTATTGATGATGTGTTGTATTTGTGCTGAATATCAACTATTAGCTTACTAATTTCTCTTCCGGTAATCGGATCCAGTCCGGTGGTAGGTTCATCATATAAAATAATATCCGGTTTAAGAATCAGGGTCCGGGCAAGCCCGATTCTCTTTCTCATACCCCCCGACAATTCAGAGGGCATCAGGTCGACGGCGTGTGCCAAACCAACATTTTCAAGCGCCTCCATTACTAAGTCATCCACTTCCTCCCTCGTTTTTGAAATCCAATGCCGGCGTAGCGGAAATTCAAGGTTTTCACGGACAGTCATTGAATCATAAAGGGCTGAACTTTGAAAGAGGAATCCAATCTTTACTCTGATATGGTCCAGTTCATCCTGGTTCAAGGACGGGATATTTTTACCAAAGACTTCCACGAGCCCCTGGTCAGGATAAAGCAAGCCGACCATGCATTTGATCAAAACCGATTTTCCTGAACCCGATTTACCAAGCACCACAAGATTTTCGCCTTTGAAGAGATCGAGTTGGAAGCCTTTCAATACATGATTATCGCCGAAGGATTTGTACAAATCCGCAGTATGTATCATTACTTCCCGTTTTGGAAACAAGGTGTCCTGCGCTGTATATTTCTCCTGTGTCGCCATGTTATGTTAAACCCATTAAATCCGCGATTTGCACAGCGATTAAATCAAGAATAAAAACAACCAGTGAAGAAACCACCACGGCCGAATTGGCTGCGATACCAACCCCTTCGGTTCCTTTATTTGAAAAATATCCTTTATAACAACCTATTATTCCGATGGCAAAACCAAAGAAATAAGTTTTAATAAGCGCCGGTAAAACATCACCATATACCAATGAATCAAAGACCTTGGTATAATAGAGGTCGACGCTAACTACATCTTTAAAATTAACTCCTATATAAGAGGCGTAGAGTGAAATAAAATCGGCAACTACCACTAAAATCGGTAACATGAGCGTGCAGGCAAGCACCCTAGTTACCACCAGATATTTAAAGGGATTGGTACCACTTACTTCCATGGCGTCTATCTGCTCAGTAACGCGCATGGAACCCAGTTCCGCTCCAATACTGGAACCAATCTTCCCGGCGCAAATTAAAGCAGTGATTACAGGACCGATTTCCCTGATAACGGACAAGGCCACCATTGAAGGGAGAAAAGACTCTGCCCCAAATTCTTCGAGTGTAGGGCGGGACTGCACCGTCAGTACCAGCCCCATGATAAATGCTGTAACTCCTACCAGAGGCAATGTCTTATATCCAATGATATAGCATTGACGGATCATTTCAGACCATTCATAACGGGGGCGAAATCCTTCTCTGAAAAAACGTACCGTAAAATCAGAAATTCCACCCACTTCGTTCAAAAATTTCACGAATGATCTATTATACAGGATGGACATGTTAATTAGTTAAGGTCAGTTGCAAATGTAAAGGAATGAAGCTAATCGCTAATCGATTCATTTTAATTTTTTATCGATTGTTTCTGCATTTGATTTTTCCATTTTTTATGCATTCGTTTATACGTATTCAGGATTTGAACCGCTCTCTTCTACCATGTAAACCCTGTAAATATATCTTATTGTTATTCAGCTTATTATTGATTTGTCAATTTTAAAATTGATTGGATATTAAAATATAAATATCCTAAAATCAACAATGGTTAACAATTCAAAGTTTATGTCAAAGGATACCGGGCCAAACTGATGATGTGCAACAAGGTCACTCTATATAGATTTTAATACATTTACTAAAGGCTTTCCTGGCTAGCACTTATGCAAATTACCCAAGGAGACATATGGTATTCATACCCCAGCCCGTTATTAATATATTTTTATAATGCGAACACAGGCAAAGTTTCATTATTGAAAGTACCATGTACAGAATTTCAAATTAACTTTATTTAATTATACCTGAAAATGCAATGTGAGCATATTGGGTCAGATTTAGATGTTGAAGATTTCATTCAATAGCTGCAGCTTGCAAAAGATTGAAACACCCGGTTTTCCTTGCCGGATTTCCGGGAGCAGACACTGCATAAAAATTAACGAAAGTATGATACAGCCGGGTGCTGACAATTATCAGAACTCTATCTGATAGGACTCAAAATATTCTGTACTATTCTGATTACTTTTGATTAAAATCCAACATCATGAAAACTCAGGAAACTTTTATGGAATTTAAAAACATTGCGGATAATCTTGTAAAGAATATAAAAGAAGAATGGAGCCAAATTACCTCAAAATGGGCACCTGCCGAAGAAGAAGCTACCCGCAGATTTGAAGAACAAAAGGAAAAATTTCGAACAACACTTAACACGCTGGATGTGGAGTTGAACAAATGGAATAATTCCGGAAGAGAAGAACTGGAGTCCATCAAGCAGAAAATTGATGAATTGCATGTTCAGCTTACATTGGGTAAAGCTGAGGGAATCGAAGCTTTTGAGGCGCAGAAAAAAAATATTACAGAGAAGTGGACTCAACTAAAGCAGGCTCTTGAAAAGTTTACGGAATATAACCGTATGCAGACAGCTTTGAAACAGGAGTTGCTGGATTGGAGAATTAAAATGGATATGCTAAAAATTCAGTTTTCACTGGGTAAGATGGAGGTGAAGGATAGTTGGAAAAACATATCACAGGAAATCAGCAGGGAAGCGGAGCACCTGGGTAAAGTAGTTGAAGCCGGTGCAGGCATTGCAGGTGAAAAACTAGACCATTTTGAGGGAGAGTGTTTCATAAAGTGTGTCAGTTTAAAGAAAACACTAACTTTAAACTACA
>CAZHSC010000050.1:19954-25519 GCA_964534995.1 uncultured Bifidobacterium sp. | reverse complement strand
CAATGCGGGCACTTCGTGCCTGACCTTTTTCATTTCACTGCATTCACTCCAGCAATCTGGGCTCTGCCGTGAAATGAAAAATGCCCCTTGCGGGGCATTGTATTGAATTTGCGGTGAGGGAGGGATTCGAACCCTCGGTACGGTTACCCGTACGACAGTTTAGCAAACTGTTCCTTTCGGCCTCTCAGGCACCTCACCGGCGCCTGCAAATTTAGTGAAACTGTATATCCTTCCAAACCTTATTTGTATTTTGATGACCGGAACTTGATTTTATCTTTGTCATTAAAGATACATGGGACTTATGTTAATGGTTTATTGTATTGAAAAAGTGCAATTTCTCATTGAATCTACCAGGATGGATGCTGATTCATGAATTTCAATGAAGTCTGATAATTTGTCTGCTATGAAAAAATGTAAACCTGCGCTCTTCTTGATTTTCGTAGTAGCCATGGCTGCTTGTAAGGAAAAAAGTAAGAAGGAAATATCGGTAGAAAACCTGCCTTATATAAAATTGCCTGCCAGTGAAGTATGGTATGATGACTGGTCGAAGGAACCGGTTGTGATGGTACATGAAATGACCGAGCCGGATAATTTGCATCCTGCAAATGGCAATTCACAAACCCGGGCTGAACTGTTTCTTTATCTGCATGCAGGTCTTCTACGAGTGGATTTGCGTACAGGAAGCCTGGAGCCGGGAATAGCCAAACGTCTTCCTGAATTGTCAGCAGACCAGTTGGAACTGATATTTGAATTGCGGGATGATGTACGCTGGGATAATGGCTCAAAACTGAGTGCCGAAGATGTGATTTTTACTATTAAAGCGGCCAAATGTCCACTCACGGATAATTCAGGCTTTAAACCTTATTTCGATTTGGTGGATAAAGCAGAAAAGGTGCAAGGCCAACCTGACAGGGTAAAGATTAAGATGAAAAAAGTGTATGTGCAGAACCTGGCCCTTTGGGCGGATTATCCGATTATTCAACGCGCGCTTTATGATCCGGATGCTGTACTGGATAATTTCAGTTTTGCCCAGTTCAACGACACTTCTTTTCATGCCGGTGATTTTAAAAACCTGGTTGCGTGGGCAAATGATTTCAATGCACCGGCCAATGGATTCGACCCTTCAAAAATTTCTGGTCTTGGCCCCTATAAGGTAAATGTCTGGCAACAAGGGCAGTTTATTGAACTCCGCAAAAAAGCCAATCACTGGACGGATAATTCGCTTCACTATGCTGAGAAAAGCGAACCGGAAAAAATAATTTTTAAAATGAATGCCGACGCGGTAACCCTGGAACTGGGCTTTATGAAACAGGAGTTCGACGCGTCTACTTCCATGAGCGCAAGAACATTGCTGAAACTGAAAGAGGATTCTTCTTTTAACAGGAATTATCATTCCCGATTTGTCGATATATATGGTTATACCTTCATTGGACTCAATATGAGACCCGATGAAAAAAACAGGAGTGTAGCATTAAAGGATCTTTCCGTCAGGAAATCACTGGCCTTAATTACGCCCGTTGATGACATCATTAAAGTGGTGAATAAAGGAGTTAACAAAAGGGTAAGTGGCCCGGTTACATTCATGAAACCATCCTGCAATTCTTCACTACCGTTGTTGCCCTATGACCTTGCAGCGGCCAATGCATTGCTGGACCAGGCCGGATGGAAAATGGATATTAAAAAGGGATTACGTTATAAGGAGGAAAATGGAAAAATTCATTGGTTGGAGCTCGAGTTACTGTATATGTCGGCTGTACCCGAGTGGCGGGAGATGGCGCTGATGATTTCCGAATCCATGCAAAGGGCAGGGATAAAATTATATTTATCGGCAGTTGACCTGAATGTATGGCTTGAAAAGGGAACAGGTCACGATTTTGATATGATTATGGGTTCTTGGAATTCATCCGCATTGCCGGAGGATTATAGCCAGCTTTGGTCCGTGAAAAGCTGGAAAAACCTTGGCCTGAATTTTACCGGTTTTGGTAACGATGAATCTGACCGTTTGATAGATAGTATCTCAGTCACCATGAATGACAGTGTAAGAAATGCCATGGAATTTCGACTGCAACAGTTGATTTATGAAGAACAACCTTATGTGTTTTTATACGGACTGGTAAGAAGGACCGCTGTTCACAGGCGTTTTAATCATGCCGAATTATATGCTGAAAGACCGGGGATACTCTATAATCTTTTAAAAGTTAATTCACTGGCCGGTGTTAAAGCGATGGCCAATCCCTGATTGATTTATGAAGTACTCACATTTTGGTAAACTGTATAGGGTACTTTCAGGATTTATCCTGCTTGTCATCGTTTCTTTTTTAATCAGCCGTTCTCTTCCGGGTAATCCGGTAAAGAGCATGACTTCAGGTTCTAGTCAGCATTTTGTTACAACCGATGATGCCAGGTTGAAAAATGCGGAGGCATTGTACAGAAAACTGGGCTTTCACCGGCCTCTATTTTATTTAGGCCTCTCCAGTCTTGCCGTGCCGGATTCTTTTAAAAGGTTACCTGACGAAAGGTTCAGGAATTTTCTTATCAGCATATCATATTGGAGTGGCCATCCGGATGCTTCCTATGCATGGTGTAAAATCTACTGCAACAAGATCAATGGAAGTTATGACAAGAATACGCCGCAGATTATAGGAGAAAAGCTGGATAGCTTATTGGCTGTGCTGCATCTGACGAGTGACGAGCGTTTTACATTGCGCAGTAATTGGAAATTACTTGAAATTTCAAGCAGGGAGAATTATTGGAAAAGATGGGTGCCTGCTTTGAATTTTTCTATGGACAACCGTTTTCATTACTGGATGTTCGGCACTAAAAGTGATGATTTCAGTTCCAATAAACCTGAACGTGGCTTTTTGCATGGCAGCCTGGGTAAATCATGGATCCGCGGGATGGAAGTGAAAGATGCGGTGATGTTTCCCTTCCTGCTAACTTTTTTACTGGCCCTGCTAACATTGTGTATCTCTATGCCGCTGTCATTATTAACCGGGGCTTGGCTTACCAATTACCGTCATTTAAAAAGTACGGGGTATTTCAGGTCATTTTTGGTTTTTCTTTATTCAATCCCTCCATTTTGGATAGGTACACTGATGTTGCTGTCATTTTCTAATCCCAATTATCTGAATTGCTTTCCTTCCTCCAGTCCGGTGTTGATCTGCGATTCCGGAATCCTGCATTGGTTAGGTTCAGTGATCGCGCAATGGCATCATTTTATCATTCCCGTTTTTGTCATTTCCTACAGTACGGTGGTATACCTTACGCAGATGACGTATGAATTGTTGATTGAAGAATTACATAAACCATATGTTCTCACACTGCGGGCGAAGGGATTTTCTGAAAATAGAATTATTTACCGGAGCGCGATGAAAAATATTCTTGTTCCGGTTCTGGTGTCAACGATGAGTATTTTCCCGGCATTAATGGGCGGAATGGTAATTGTGGATTATCTTTTTACTTTACCCGGCATCGGCGCTGTTCTTTCTCAGGCCTGCGATCAGAGGGATTTTCCGGTAGTAGGTGGTGTTATGCTACTGACCGGAACTATGACCCTGATTTCATTTTTTATTACAGATGTTTTAACCTCTTATATTGATCCGGGTGTTGATGAACAGGCATAGCATACATAGTGGAAAAATGATGGGTGCCCTCAGGCAATTGGGTGCTGCCGAATGGTATATAACCTTGTTTATTGCGATATCTGTCCTGGCTTCCCTGATCGCGAACGATAAAGCCCTGTTAAAAATTTGTGATGGGAATATTTATTTCCCCTTTATCGGCGAATATTCAATGCCTTTAACGCACGATACGCATGACAGCTGTTTTACGGTACTTGCACCAGTACCCTATGGCCCGGGTAAATCAGATCCTTTAAACAGTGATTTTTCAGGTCCCTTTGAAGAGCAAAATTTTTACAGCGCTGCGGGCGAAATTGTTGAAATGCCTTTGCGTCATCGTCATTGGCTGGGAACAAATTTGAGAGGAAGTGATTTGCTGGCAGATATTATTCATGGAAGCCGTGTCTCCTTATTGGTGTCAATAAGTGGAACTTTTTTATCATTGCTTGTAGGTGGATTAATCGGATTTTCGGGGGGGTGGTATGGGCCGGGAAGGAATAAAATCTCATTGTATTGGCTTCTGATCATTACCGTTTTGCTTTTTTTGTTTTTCTTTTTTATAAATAATCTTCGCGGAGATGCGGATAGGGTCATTGGAGCGGTAGTTATTTCATTGCTCTTTTTCTTAGCGTATTTATTTTCCTTAAGAGTGAAAGGCAACAGGATTTACAAATACAAATTGTCTGTTTCAGTTGATGGTGTTTTGCAGCGCTTTACTGGTTTTGCCAGCGCCTTACCCCGGCTCATTCTGATACTTTCATTCATGCAGTTTTTTACGCCTTCCTTTGCTTCGGTCCTCCTCATGCTGGCGGCCACCGGTTGGATTGATATTGCCCGCTTATTGAGAGCTGAAATTCAACGTATGAAAAAGGAGCAGTATATAGAGGCTGCTAAAGGGAGTGGAATCGTGGGTTTCAGATTGTTTACAGGACAGATACTGCCCAATATCTGGCCCTCATTATCAATAGCAATATTGTATAGTATAGCTTCTAATATTACCGTCGAGGCAAGCCTTAGTTTTTTAGGGTTTGGACTGCCCGTGGATACGGTTACACTGGGAGGGCTCATTGCATCAGGAAAGATGGAATTTGAAGCGTGGTGGATGGTACTTTTTCCGGGCTTATGGATTTCCTTTTTTGTATTTTCTCTCTTTTCACTTTCCCGTAAAGTCAGGAGCAGAACAATGTGCTGAGATTGGAATAGAGTTGATAAAATGATTAAGTCTGCAGAAAAGTGATTTTTGTCAGTCAATGATATGGCCTTTGTCAGTCTGTGTTTTTGGAAGTATTTGTTATTTCGCGACACCTGTAAATTAGTCAATTGCTGACTGGAGTCCGGTTTTTTTAACTTGCTATGTTCTGTTAGGGCAGGGTGTGTTTTACCGGAGGGTTTCTTGCCACAATGCGCTTGCATGATTTAACAGAACAACATCTAAAAATATTCATCATGAAGTTTAAAACGATTATTGAACCATTCAGGATTAAAATGGTGGAGCCTGTTTTTATTACAACAGAGGAGCAAAGGGTTGAGTTCCTTGAAAAATCACATTATAATCCATTTTTACTTACTTCCGAGCAAGTAATGATTGATCTGCTCACTGACAGTGGTACTTCTGCCATGAGTAAGGAGCAGTGGTCGGCGCTGATGCTGGGAGATGAATCGTATGCCGGTGCTTCCAGCTGGTATAAGCTGGAAAAGGCAATTTTTGATTTAACCGGAATGCCGTATATTTTACCTACCCACCAGGGCCGTGCTGCAGAAAGAATTTTGTATGGATTCCTCGGAAAAAAGGGAAAGACATTTTTCAGCAATACGCATTTTGATACTACACGTGCCAATATTGAATTTACCGGTGCCGAAGCGGTGGACCTTCCTGTGTCATCCACTAATAATGAAGATCATTTCAAAGGAAACATTGATATAGAAAAGTTAAAGCAGGAGATCA
>CAZHSC010000050.1:0-19944 GCA_964534995.1 uncultured Bifidobacterium sp. | reverse complement strand
GGCCGCGGTGATATTAACAGTGACAAACAACAGTGGCGGTGGACAGCCTGTATCAATGAAAAATGCACAGGACCTTAGCCAGGTATGCCATGAAAATGGCATTCTGATGGTATTGGACGCCTGCAGAATTGCTGAAAACTCCTATTTTATCAGGCACTATGAAGGTGGATATGAACATTTATCCTATGAGGAAATTGCCAGGCAAATGGCTTCACTGGCCGACGCCTTTGTGATGAGTGCTAAAAAAGATGGCATGGTGAATATGGGTGGTTTTCTGGCTTTAAAAGATGAACAACTTTCAGATGCCTGCAAAAATCTGTTGATTATTACCGAAGGCTTTACAACGTATGGTGGATTGTCCGGGCGTGATATGGAGGCGCTGGCAGTGGGTCTTAAAGAAGTGTTCAATCAGGATTACCTTCATTATAGAATTGTCAGTACCTCCTACCTCGGAAAACATCTGTTCGACATGGGAGTTCCGGTTATTATGCCTGTGGGGGGCCATGCAGTTTATATAGATGCAGCTGCTTTTTATCCGCATATCCCCGTCAATGAATATCCCGGTCAGGCTTTGGTATGCGAACTTTATAAAGCCGGTGGTATCCGTTCAGTAGAGGTGGGATCTGTAATGTTTGGAAAATATAACGCTGCAGGTAAACTGATTCCGGCTCAGCGGGAATTGGTACGTCTTGCCTTGCCCCGCCGGGTATATACTCAAAGTCATATGGATTATGTAATAGAAGTTTTCGAAAGCCTTATATCCGGAAAAAGTCAGGTCCGGGGGTATAAAATCACCAAAGAGCCTGAGTTTTTAAGACACTTTACCGCTCACTTTGAGCCGCTTGCAAATGTTGCTAACAGCGCCAATGTTAAAGCGGCTTCCTGTTTATAAACATGTTTATAAACTAAGGTTACAGTTGACAGGAGTCATTTATTGTTTTTCGTTACTCAATCAATTTCGTTTCTCCTTAAATTTATAAATTATGAAAAAGTCAGCAGCATCAAAAAGTCAGGGTTATAAAAAAAGTAGTGCAGGGTTAAAAGTCTCCCGAATGTTTTCATTGACGGGTAAGGAGGTATATGGATTGTTTGATTACGAGAAACGGACATCGGTAATCAAAAATCCAAAAGGCGATGTGGTTTTTGAGAATAAGGAAGTTGAGGTACCGGCATCATGGTCGCAGGTGGCAACGGATATTCTTGCTCAGAAATACTTCAGAAGAACAGGAGTACCCCAGGCCGATGGTACTACCGCAGGCGAAACCAGCATTAAGCAGGTGGTGCACCGGATGGTAGATTGCTGGAAGGATTGGGGCATGAAGTATCATTACTTCGCTACAGAGGAAGATGCAAACACCTTCTATGATGAAGTAGTATTTATGCTGCTGAGTCAGATGGCGGCACCCAATTCCCCTCAATGGTTTAATACAGGTCTTTATCACACGTATGGTATCAAAGGCCAGGAGCAGGGACATTTTTATGTAGATCCCGATGATCATAAACTGAAGCGTTCCTCCAGTGCTTATGAACGTCCCCAGCCACACGCCTGCTTTATTCTCTCCGTAAAGGATGACCTGGTAAATCCGGGTGGAATAATGGACCTGTGGGTACGTGAAGCAAGGATTTTTAAATATGGTTCCGGTGTGGGTACAAACTTTTCATCCTTGCGCGGAGAAAGTGAAAAATTATCCGGGGGCGGGAAATCTTCAGGGCTGATGTCGTTTCTACGGGTGGGAGACCGTGCCGCTGGAGCTATCAAATCAGGGGGTACCACACGCCGGGCAGCTAAAATGGTTTGCCTCGATGTGGATCATCCCGAAATTCTTTCTTTCATAAACTGGAAATCAGAAGAGGAAAAGAAAGTAGCGGCATTGATTGCGGCAGGATACCCTTCCGATTATGAAGGAGAGGCCTATGCAACCGTGTCAGGACAGAATTCGAATAATTCGGTACGCCTGAGTGATGAGTTTATGAAAGCCGTAAAGGAGGGCGCCATGTGGAATCTGATTGCCCGCTCCGATGGAAGTGTGATTAGCTCCATACCGGCTACTTATCTCATGGATCAGATTGTTGAAAATGCCTGGAAATGCGCCGATCCGGGAGTGCAGTTTGATACTACTATTAACAACTGGCATACCTGTCCGGCAGGTGGTAAAATTAAAGCCTCCAATCCTTGCTCGGAATACATGTTCCTTGATGATACGGCATGTAACCTGGCTTCTCTGAATCTGGTAAAGTTTTTTGACCCCGCTACCGGTGTGTTTGATGTTGATGCTTTCTCACATGCTTGCCGCCTCTGGACCCTGGTGCTTGAAATTTCAGTCTTGATGGCGCAGTTCCCATCAGAAGATGTGGCGCAAAATTCATATGATTACCGTACGCTGGGACTTGGATATGCCAACCTGGGTTCACTGATCATGATGAGCGGTCTGCCATACGACAGCGATCAGGCCAGGGCTATAGCCGCTGCCATTACTTCTGTGATGACCGGTGTTGCCTATAAGACTTCAGCTGAAATGGCAGCCTTTGCCGGACCCTTCAATAAATATGAACCCAACAAAGAGGCGATGATGAAGGTAATTCATAATCACCGCTATGCTGCCTATAACACTATGGATTCATTTGAATCCCTCTCCGTGAAACCGGCAGGCATTGATCCCAGGTATTGCCCGTCCTACTTGTTAAGTGCAGCCTGTGAAGTGTGGGATGAAGTGGTTCAGCAGGGTGAAAAACATGGATTCAGAAATGCTCAGGTGAGTGTGCTTGCGCCAACTGGTACCATTGGTTTACTGATGGATTGTGATACCACGGGCGTTGAACCGGATTTTGCACTGGTGAAATATAAAAAACTGAGCGGAGGCGGTTATTTTAAAATAGTCAATCAGTCATTGGAAGTGGCATTGCAGAAGTTACATTATTCCGGAGAGCAGATTTCAGATATAATCCGGTTTATTCTGGGTAGTGCCTCACTCAAAGATGCACCGGTAATAAATAACCAATCCTTGAAATCCAAAGGCTTTACAGATGCCGACCTGGAACGTATCAACCAGTCCGCCGCTTCGGTATTTGATATCAGGTTCTTGTTTACCTTTTTTACTCTTGGACAAAGTTGTTATACTGCTCTCGGGGTTACAAAAGAGCAAATGATGGATCCGCATTTTGATTTATTGCATTTCCTCGGATTTAGTGATGATGAAATTGAAACAGCAAACCGCTATGTTTGCGGAGCTATGACAATAGAAGGGGCACCGCATATTAAGCCGTCCGACCTTCCCGTGTTTGACTGTGCCAATAAATGCGGAAAACACGGGGTGCGCTTTATTGATCCGCTGGGTCACATCCGCATGATGGCCGCGGTACAGCCATTCCTCAGCGGTGCGATTTCTAAAACTGTAAATCTCCCGAAAGAATCATCAGTTGAAGAAGTGAGAAAGTGCTATTGGTCTGCATGGGAAATGGGTTTAAAAGCCATTGCCATCTACCGGGATGGTTCAAAATTGTCTCAGCCCCTGTCGGCAAGCGCATCTTCCGCCAAAGGAATAAAGAAGGAATTAACAGAGGAGGAAGTACTGGAGGCGGCCAAAAAGTTGATCATGCTTTCAACAGATACTTCTTTTAAGCGTCAGTTGTCCAGTATTGTTCACCGCAAGCGTTTACCGGACAGGAGGGGTGGATTTACCCAAAAGGCTAAGGTGGGTGGTCATACCGTGTTTGTAAGGACAGGAGAGTACGATGATGCCACCCTTGGTGAAATCTTTATTGATATGCACAAGGAAGGTGCTTCGTTCAGGTCCTTGCTGAATTGTTTTGCGATAGCAGTTTCGATTGGCCTTCAGTATGGGGTGCCCCTCGATGAATATGTTGAAAAGTTCATATTTACGCGCTTTGAACCATCGGGCCCCGTGGATCACCCCAATATCAAAACGGCAACATCTGTTATCGATTATATCTTCAGACTCCTTGCCCTGGAATACCTACAGCGGGAAGACCTGGTGCAGGTAAAGCCTGCCTCCATTACGCGAAGAGTCAAAAAGCCATCGGAGGATTTACCGGCAGAAAGTATTACCCTGAGTTATAATCCGGGTAATGCAACACAGGAATTTATGGGAAGTATGATGGGGGATGCCCCCATCTGTTCAACGTGTGGACATATCACCATCCGTTCCGGATCCTGCTATAAATGCCTGAATTGCGGTACCAGTATGGGTTGCAGCTAAAAATTACTTATGAATCCGATTGATAAAGGAAAAGTTTCTATAACAAAAGTATTCAGTTTCGATACTGCACACGCGTTGGAGAATTATCCCGGTAAGTGCCGTGCTATTCATGGCCATACCTATACGCTGCATGTAACGGTGAGCGGGGAAGTCCGCAATGAAACAGGACATCCCTTTGATGGAATGATAATCGATTTTACGGAACTTAAATCCTGGGTTAACGATGCAGTGATACGCAAACTGGATCATTGTCTGTTGCTTAAAAAGGGGAGCAACCTGTCAAAACTGAACTATCCGGAATGGGACCGCATTTACCTGACCGAATACCAGCCAAGTTGTGAAAATATATTACTGGATATTTGCCGTAGTCTACATGCTTCAGTACCGGAAGGCCTGAAAATACGTAAACTTCGCTTGTTCGAAACACCCACTTCGTATGCGGATTGGGAGAGGATGGAGTAAACATGCAAGCCAGTTGTAGATGAATAAACCCCCATGTATTCGTTAAGATGCATGAGGGTTTATTTCTGGCAGTATCTGCCTTTCAAATATGCGATTGCTATTCCTTAACTACAAAAACAATATTGGGTAAATTCACATCATTCCCCTGGCTATCCTTTCCTTTAACTTCTTTTAAAAATACGGTATCTCCTTTTTTCATCTGGTCAATAGCCCTCCGACCAAGAATGGGTATGCCATTGTTCGCAATACCGTATTCCTTGGTTTGAAGCGGGTTCATGGTAATCATGGTAAAAAGAAACTGGTGGAGCTGGTATTCCTTTCCATCATTACAATTCACTTTTAAGGGAAGGTTATCTGCCCAGGCCTGAACTTCTGCAAGTAAAACCTTGGTGCTTGCACTGGAATCGGCCGGAATTTCGCAAAGTTTTAATATGGGTGCCCTGGCTGTATTTTGCCTGGATGCCTGTGCATTGCCATCCGGGATATAATGAAATAGTGCCATCAGCAGGATGATTAGTCTGTAAATAGTATTCATGTTGTGGATATTGTTTGCCCGAATGTACAAAACATTTTATTCTGTACTTGTAAGAAATCCGAAACATTTCAATAACGCCGGCGTAAAATTGTGTCTATCTTATAACCTATTATGACCCTGAGCGTCACCCCTTTGAAATTGAAGTTTGCTTCGATTGTAATCATATTAATGATCGTACAATTGGGTCTCGGGCTGAGCCTGCAGGCACAAATTAAAAAGGATTCACTGGAAAGGGTATTATGGAATTCAACGGGACAGGATACCAACCGGGTGATTCTCCATGAAAGACTGGCCTATCATTACCGTTTTGTTTCACCTGACACGGCCTTATACCATGCGACACAGGCCTATGAATTGTCAAATAAACTAAAATATACTTATGGCAAGGTGTATAGCCTTAACCATTTGGGGGCATATTACAAGAACAGAGGGCAGTATAACAGGGCTATGTCTTATTACAAAGCAGCGCAGGAGGTGGATTCCGGAAAAATAAATCCCCGGATTCAAAAGGGGGTGGCTCTTGCCATAAATAATATCGGTATGGTCTGCCTGGATAAGGAAGAATATGCCCTTGCTGAACACTATTTTTTTAAAGCCCTGAACATAGATGAAGCCCTTGGCTATGATCGGGGAATAGCACGTGAAACAGGAAATCTCGGAAAATTGAAAATGTTGCAGGGAAAGTCCGACAGCGCCCTTTATTATTTAAACAAGTCATTGGTATATGAAAAGGCGGCGGGTCATACCATCGCATTGCTGGAGACCATGGTAGATATAGGAAAGGTATATTTTTCAAATGGAGACTTTGTTGCGGCTAAGGATATACTCAACAGTGCGGCAGTAATAAACAACCAGTGTTATGTGTCCGCCAATGTATGGATAGACCACCTGCTGGGCAGGATATATCATCAGCAACGTGATTTTAATAAATCGCTGAAACATGAATTGCGGGCCATGGAAAGCGCCGGATTTTTAAAAGATAAAATGCTCTGTCTTGAAATCGCCCGTGACCTTGCCGGACTTTATAAGGACCTCGGAAAATATAAGGAGGCATATGCTTGCCTGGACTCGGTAGCGCAAATGTCAAAAAACCTGGAGAAAGAGAAGTTTGATCTGGTGAAAGCGGATTTGGCTGCCGGATTTGAAATCGAACGAAAGAAGGAGGAGATCGAAAAGTTGCACACAAACCGGGAAAAGATGATTTATTATAATTCCCGATTGATCAGTATGAGAAATGGCCTGATTTTGTCGCTTTGCTTCTGTATGGTTTTGGGTGGTATCATTTATAAAGCATACCGTGATAAGAGAAATGTGAATAAAGTGCTGATGCATAAATTCAGCGAAATCAGAACCAAGAATGCAGATATTGAATGTAAGAACCGGGAGATAGAAGAAATTAACAGTTCATTGATAGAGACGAACCTTACCTTGAATAAAAGGGAGTTTCAGCTGAAGGAGGCGCAGCGTATAGCCGGACTTGGGTCCTGGGAATTTGATGTCATCCTCCGAAAGTTTGCCTTTACCGAATCGCTTGCATACTTGTTTTTTCCTGGGGGAACGGGTCAGGGTGACCTGAATCTGAGATCTTATCTTAAAATGATCAACCCTGAGGACTGGCCTATGGTAAAAGCTTCTTTGAAAAAGGCTTTTATTGGAGGAGATGCCGCTGATATTGATTTTAGTATTACGACGCCTGACAGGCAGCAATTATTTTTTACTGCAAGGGCGGTTCCTGTTTTTGATAAGAATGGCAATATGAAGATGATCTCCGGCACAGTTCTGGATACCTCCAGCCATAAAAGAGCCGAAATTACATTGATGGAGGCGAAGGTGAACGCGGAACTTGCCAATCAGTCTAAAAGTGTTTTTCTTGCCAACATGAGCCATGAAATCCGTACACCTCTGAATGGGATTTTAGGTTTTACCAATTTATTGCTGAAGGAATGCGCAGTTCCACAGCAAAAGGAGTATCTGAATTATATCAGAAAGTCGGGAGATAATTTACTTGTGTTGCTCAATGATATCCTCGACTTCAATAAAATTGAGCATGGCAAACTGGAGATTGAGTCCACCCATTTTCAAATCAGACAAATGGTGGATGAGGCCGTTTTACCCTATATGGTTCAGGCCAGGGAAAAAGGTATTGATATAGGGGTCACCTGTTCTCCGGAAATACCGGCAACAATTATTGGTGACCCTCATCGCACCAGGCAGCTCTTGATTAACTACTTGTCCAATGCGATGAAATTTACGCAAACAGGAAAAATAATAATGGATATTTCATTATCGGATATCAGTGTTCCTGATGGTAATGATTTGACTTTGAAATTTACCGTAACGGATACAGGCATTGGGGTGCCCAAAGAAAAGCAGCATGATATTTTCAATGTATTTACGCAGGCCGACAGTTCTACCACCAGAAAATATGGAGGATCGGGATTAGGACTTGCCATCAATCACCAACTGGCAAAACTTATGGGAGGGGAATCCGGTATGCAAAGCCCGGGCAGCTACGGAACTGAGAAATTTCCGGGATCTGATTTTTGGTTTACCATAAAAGTCCGCAGGGGTCAGTATGCCCCCGTAAAAAAGGCAGCCGAGGGTCTGCAAAATTCCGCTTCTTTTGCTGAGAAAGTGAATATTCTGGTGGCGGAAGATAACATGATTAATCAGTTGCTGATCAGAAAAGTGCTCGAGTCGATGAATTGCTCGGTTACCATGGTTGAAAATGGATTACTGGCTATTAAAGCGCTTGAGACAAGTGTTTTCGATGCCATTTTAATGGATATACAGATGCCGGTGATGGATGGTCATCAGGCAACTGTTTTAATTCGTCAGTCAGGAAACACCACAATTCCTATTATTGGTGTTTCCGCCAATGTTTTCAAAGACGATATTGAAAGAAGCATGGCGGCGGGAATGGATGCGCATCTTGGTAAACCTTTTACGGCCAATGAACTTTTCAGTATCCTTCATGAAAAGCTGAACTCCGCAGCTGAATTATCCTGATTTTATCGGGTGGCAAAAAGATCCGCCATCCTTACAGCGGTTATTCCGGCTTCAAATCCTTTGTTACCATATTTCCCCCCTGATCGCTCCTGTGCCTGCTCCAGGGTTTGGGTAGTGAGCACCCCGAAAATAACCGGCTTGCAATGAAGGGTGCTAAGTTCAGTCAGGCCCTGTGCCACTGCCTGACAAATAAAATCAAAATGTCTGGTTTCACCCTGAATCACACAACCCAGACAAATCACCGCATCAAATTTACCCCGCTTTAGCAGTAAGGAAGCACCGGCGGATAATTCAAAACTTCCGGGAACATGAATTATTTCTGTTTCCCCTTCCTGTGCTCCTGCCTGGCTAAGGGCATCCTTTGCACCAGCTAACAGAGCATGTGTAATCTCTTCATTCCAGTCAGCAACGACAATGCCGAACGTATAGGGTCCGGCATTGGGTAAATTTTTCGGTAATGTGGAAAGAGAATGATGAGCGGATGACATTGTTATTCCGTGCTGATGCCTCCTAAAGCACTGGCCCTTCCTATATATTTTTCAATATCCCTCGCTTCCGTACTCAGCGGATAATCCTGTTTAATACGGTTATATATGTCAACAGCGGCGGAGTAATCTTTCTTAAGTTCATAGGCAAAAGCGGTTTTCATCAGGAAAAGCGGCTTCGTGTAATTATTCTCATCCCAGTCGGCGGCTTTTTTAAAATAACTGATGGCCTCATCAATCTGGTTTAACTCCAGATAAGCTCCGGCGATTCCTCCCAGTGCCAGGGCGCCGGTGATATCATCTTCAGCATCGTAATTCTTGAGTGCTTCTATAGCATTTTCAAATTCACCCTTGTGCAGTAAACTCATGCCTAAATAATACTGGGCCAGATTGCCGGATGGAGCGGAACTGTAATTCTCTATAATTTCCTGAAAGCCTGGATAGGAACCATCCCCGCTTATAGCCAGTGCAAAACTATCTTTGGCAAAATATTGCTCGGCAATGAACATATCGTTCTGAGCATTTTCCTCTTGAGGCTTTACGATAAACTGATTGTAGCCAAAGTAAGCCAGGATTACAGCTACGATAGCAATACCAATAATGCTGAGGCTCTTTTTATTTTCATGAACATACGCTTCGGCTTTATCAATGCTTTCGGCGAATTCCAAACCTTGTTTTTTCTCTTCCGACATGGACTTTGAAGAAGTTAATTTTTGAGAGGGCAAAGATATAAGAAATATTCTATACCTGAAAGGGTAGGGAATAGCTCGTGTTTGTTCATTATGCGTTATTAATCAATAACTTATGAGCTATCTGAGTGCAGGCATGGTCAATAATCCTATAAACGGAATGAAAATCTTCTTCTCCTCCATACCAGGGATCAGGTACGTCCTGTTGGCCCTGCCCGGCATATTCCAGAAACAATTTTACCTTAAAAGCATTTGTTGTATCCGCGAGAGATAGTATTTCATTATAAACGCTTTTGTCCATGGCAAGAATCAGATCGAATTGCCGCAGGTCTTCTGAATTTATTTTTCTGGCTCTTTGATTGGCTATATCGATGTGATGCCGTGCCGCTATGTCAATTGATCTCGGGTCGGGAGATTCACCTGCATGCCATTGGCTGATTCCGGCTGAATCAACGGTATAAGGGAGGCCCGCACGCTGAAGTTTATCCTGCATCAGTCCTTCTGCCAGCGGGGAACGGCAAATATTGCCCAGGCATACCATTAATATCTTCATAGCATTTTTTATAAAGAAAGAAGTCCTGATAAATACCAGGACTTCCCATGCATCTCTTATTTCAATTATCTTGATAAATTAATTCTCTTCATTATGTCATTCACCTGCGATTTGAATTTCTTATCTGTATCAATCAGGTTATTTACGGTTCTGCAGGCATGTAGAACCGTAGCATGATCCTTTCCACCGCAATGCATGCCAATATTTGAAAGGGAAGATTTGGTAAATTGTTTGCTGAAATACATCGCCAGCTGGCGTGCCTGTACCACTTCCCTTTTCCGGGTTTTGGATTTTAAAACTTCCAGGGGCAATTCGAAATAGTCGCAAACAATTTTCTGGATGTAATCAATGGAAATTTCATGCACCGTATTTTTTACGAACTTGTCAATCATTTGTTTGGCAAGTTCAATGGTAATAGGTTTTTTATTGAGGGAAGCCTGAGCAATAATGGAAATAAGAGCCCCTTCCAGTTCACGTATATTGTTGGTGATGCTCAGTGCGATGTATTCGGTAATTTCATTGGATAGTTCAATACCGTCAACATACATCTTCTTTTTGAGGATGGCGATTCTGGTTTCAAGATCGGGCACCTGAAGGTCGGCGGCCAGGCCCCATTTGAAGCGGGACAACAAGCGCTGTTCCATACCTTGCAAATCTACCGGAGGTTTATCGCAGGTGAGGATAATCTGTTTGTTATTTTGATGTAAGTGGTTGAATATATGGAAAAATACGTCCTGTGTTTTATCTTTTCCTGCGAAGAATTGAATGTCATCAATGATGAGCACGTCCATCATCTGATAGAAGTGGACAAAGTCATTTTGGCTGTTATTCTTAACGGAATCAACAAATTGGTGCATGAACTTTTCACTGGGAACATACAAAACCGTTTTGCCCGGAAAGTTGTTTTTTATTTCAATGCCAATGGCATGAGCAAGATGTGTTTTACCTAAGCCGACATTACCATAGATAAGTAATGGATTAAAGGAAGTGCCGCCGGGTTTTTGAGCCACGGCATAGCCTGCTGAACGTGCCAGCCTGTTACAATCTCCCTCTACAAGGTTGTCAAATGAATAATTGGAATTGAGTTGAGAATCAATATCAATCTTTTTTAACCCTGGAATGATAAAGGGGTTTCTGATACCTCCGCTGATTTGCTGGGGAATGCTTACTGAAGGATTTTTTAATCCGCTGTTGCCTTTTGCCGGTAATTTAACTGTATAAGGTTTAGCATTTTGACTCGAGGTTTCCATTAAAATAGAATATTCAAGTCTTCCTTCCGGGCCCAGTTCCCGTTTCACAGTCTTGCGAAGTAAACCTATGTAATGTTCTTCCAGCCATTCATATACAAATTGACTGGGAACTTCAATGGTCAAGGTATTTAGATCCAGTTTAACCGCTTTGATCGGCTCGAACCAGGTTTTGAAATTCTGAGGGTTTACATTGTCCTTAATAAGTTTCAAACAGTTTTCCCATACCTGATCACATGATTTTTCTTTGACTAGTGGCTCTTTATCTTTTTGCATACCTTATGAAGGCAGTTGAAATACGTGAATGAATTAATAATTTGTAAATGTACCAAAATTGTACCCGGCAAATATTGTCTAAAAAGATTTTAAAAAAAAATTTTTTTCAACTTGACTTTTTGAAAATTTTTATTGTAGAGGGAGCGCAGGCGTATTTTTCTCCTTTGTCGCCAATAAGAAAGTCAATCCTTCCCAGACGGATTCCGACCCATCCGGTTTGCGCGATTAAAACATTTTTTTGTTCGGAATTTTTTACTATAACAGGCGTGTCCAGAAAGGTATGGGTATGCCCACCTAATATGAGGTCAATATTTTTTGTTGCCATTGCCATGGTTTCGTCGCTGATTTTATCGTTATCGTACTTATATCCAAGATGAGAAAGACATATTACCAGGTCGCACTTCATGTCTTTTTTGAGTAATCCGGCAGTCGCATTGGCCGACTTGACCGGGTCGGTATACAGGATGTTTTTCGTCAGTCTTTCATCCACCAGGCCGTTTAACTCGATGCCGATTCCGAATACTCCTGTTCTGATACCTGCCTTTTCAAAAATACGGTATTTTTCAATATGGCCGTTCAGGACCGAATTTTCAAAATTATAGTTTGAATTCAGCAGCGGGAACTTGGCGTGAGGCAATTGCCTGAGCAGGCCTTCTGCGCCGTTGTCGAAATCATGATTGCCCAGTGTGGCGGCATCATAATTCATGGCACTCATGGCTTTCAGCTCCACTTCTCCGCCGAAAATATTGAAATAGGGTGTTCCCTGGAAAAAGTCACCGCCGTCCAGCAGTAAAACAGGGTGATTTTCCCTGCGGATTTCTTCAATGATTTTCATTCTCCGGTAAATACCCCCCATGCCGGGATATTTAGGGTCGTTATCGGGAAATGGATCAATTCGGCTGTGCGTATCGTTAGTATGTAATACCGTAATTTTCCTGATTTCCCTGCCTGCAAAAAGGTCACCGCTCAGGCCGCAGGCACCGGCCAGCAGAAGCGCTTTCAGGCTCTGGTCGAGGAAAGACCTTCTACTGTATTTTGGTAATCCTTCCATCTTTCGTAATACTTAAAGTGTCCTTGCCCATTCCGTGTAATTTCAGGTCATTTATAAGGGCGTCGCGCACTTTCAAAGATAATGATTTCCGCTCAGGGTATTTTTTGAAAATAACAAATCCGTCTCCTCCGTTGGCCATGTAATCACTTGTTGCAACATGATATTCTTGATCCGGCCGGATGTTTTTCCCCTGGATCAGGATGTCTTCCCCTTTCTTGTTGCGGATGTTAAACCGGATTCCGGAAACCGGCGCTCCCCCTTTGGATGCGATATATTGCACAAGGCTGTCCAGATCATAAGCGGAGATGGTAATCAATACCAGTTCATTTTCAAAAGGCATGACTTCATACACGTTACCCGTGGTGATGTTGCCGGCCGGCAATGAAGCCCGTAAGCCTCCGTGGTTGAGCAGCAGGAGTTGCGGTGCAGGATAACCTTTCTCCTGACAAACCCTGTTGACCTCTCTTAAACAGGCGTCCGCGCAATAGTTGCCGAGTACTCCTTCCGGCAATTCCTTGGTCATGTAATACCTTGAATGTGCCAGGACGGTATTCATATTTTTTTGGAGACTGTCCCTGTAAAGATTAATAAAAGACAGACCGCTGCTGTCTGATTCATGAAAGGCCTCTTTCGAAAATATGTACTGCCGGTTTTGGCTGGAATAGCTCAGGTTTTTTTTGCTGCATGCGGGAAGGGCGGCACCGGCAGCCAGCAATAGTAACAGGTTTCGAAACACGCGCTTCATCATACAATAATACAATTTGTACAGTGTATTTTCCGGAATCCGGGCGTTTATTTTTTTTTAGCATCTTCGTGTAAAAACCAATATGTTTGTTTCAGAGACTCAGGTACGGGTAAGGTATGCGGAAACGGATCGGATGCAATATGTGTATTACGGAAATTATGCATCGTATTTTGAAGTGGCACGGGTAGAAGCCTTGCGAAGCCTTGGTATGAGTTATAAGAGGATGGAGGAAGAGGGCTTTTTGCTGCCGGTATATGATTATAGTGTCAGGTATTTTAAACCTGCATTTTACGATGATCTTCTGTTCATTAAAACCTGTATCCCGGTGATGCCTTCCGTTCGCATTCAGTTTAACTATGAGGTGTATAATGAAGGTATGGAGAAAATCAGCGAAGCAACCACGGTCCTTGTTTTTATGAGTAAAATAACCTCGAAGCCCTGCAAGGCGCCGGATGAATTATTAGAGAAGTTGCAGCCTTTTTTTCAGGGTCGCTGAATTTTTGGAAACCTGTACCGGAAACAGGAAACGTCATCACAGTTCCTTCATGAGGACCTGGTAAGCACTCAGCATGGAGTCAATATCCGCCTTCGAAACTTTCTCATCCGGGCTGTGCACGAAATCTTCCGCTGCGCCCAGAAAACACCAGTCAATCGGGAAAGGTTGTTTTTGTATTTCATTGCCATCACTGCCCCCTGCATTCTCCACTTCCAGCTGATAGGCCAGCTGATGTTTACTGAGGATGCCCGTCACCTTATTGATATAGTCCCTTCTGGGAATCCCGGAGTCCCTGAGGGATACTGCTACTCCCTTCCCCGGCTTCACACCGTCAGTAACCCAGGTGATATCGCAAATCAGGGTTTGTTTGATGCGGTGTTGTTCCCATAGGTATTTTACCAAATAGGGCACAGATCCGCCTCCGTGTTCTTCCCAGCAACTGAAAACAATGATGCCGTCCTTGAGGGTTTCCGCCAGCCTGAGCGCTATGAATACGCCGAGCCTGTTATCCAGGTAGCAGGATTGAACCCATTCCTTATCCTCCCTGAAATTTAACTTGAAATTTAGTGCAGTACCCCGGTCGATAGGCCGGCTGTTACGGTAACTTAAACTGTTGTCATCTTCATTGACATGGAGTTCGCATTCCACATGGCCCTGCTGGTCTTTGCCGGTGAGCATATATCCGCTTACCGTTTTGGGGCCGCCTATTTTCACGAGTTCGTTTCCGTACCTTACGTTGAAGCCTATATTGTCCATATGCGCAAACACTGCGGTTCGTGGTTGGCCAAATTCAAGAAGGATACAATGTTGGAATTCTTCACCGTGAATCACCTTTACATCGGAGGCCCACCTGTGCTTTTCCGATTGGATATAGTCTAATAGAAATTCCTTCATAGGACCCTCATCACCGCTGGTGGCGTGTATGCCGCAAAGAGTTTTAAGAAGTTGCATGCTGTGTTATTGCTAGTGTTGACAGGTAACTTAACCTGGGATGTTCATTAAACTTTTTCCTGAAATCATCACTTAATTTCCTGCGAATATCGAAAACAATGTTACAGGGTTCGCCATATTCCTGGCTCCTGATTTCAATGGGATGTGATTTGAGAAGTTGGTGTACCTCATTCACCAGTTCATAGGGAAAGGTTAATACAAACCGGTCATTGATGGTTTTTTCAACGATGATTGAACTTTCAATGACCTTTAAAGCTGTGGCCCGGTAAGCGGCTATTAAACCCGGCACTCCCAGCAGGGTACCACCAAAATATCTCACCACGACAATTAAGATATCCGTCAGTCCTTTCGATTGAATGGCTCCCAGGATGGGTTTGCCGGCGCTACCGGATGGTTCCCTGTCATCGCTGAACCGGAAAACAGTAGGGTCGGTGGTGAGCCTGTAAGCGTAACAATGGTGATTGGCCTGGGGATGTTCCTTCTTGACTTTTTGCAAAAGGGTTTTTACTTCTTCTTCCGATTTCACCGGATAGCTGAGGCCGATGAAGCGACTGCCCCGTTCACGAAGTTCTGCCGTTTCAGGTGTTTTAATGGTGAAATATGTGTCTTCAAATAACATCTATCTGCACAGTATTAGGATGCTTATGATGGAAAGGAATACCCCCAGCATATTCAGTCTGCTGAATTTTTCTTTGAAGAGGAGGATAGCTGAAATTACGGAAATCAACACAACAAGTACGTTGGCAATGGAAAAAACGAGGGAGCTGTCAATATCAGGATAAGCCAGGGCTGAAATAAGAAACTCAAGTGAATAGAAATTGGCCACTCCCAAAACAATACCGCCCGCAATACTGATGGCTTTGATTTTTTGCCCTTGGCTGAAATAGTTCTTCAAAGTAATGATGATACCTGCTGCTCCCGCCGAGGCAAAGAGGAATGAAACGAATAAAGTTTTATTATGATCATTAATTAAATAGTGTTCTGATAATTTAATGCTTAGATCAACCAGTCCACTGCCTGTAAATAACAGAACAGGCAACATCCCGGTAAGCCAACGATGTTGAGCATGGGGCACCTGTTCTTTTTGTGGTTTATAACTGCTTAAGAAAACCGCTGTCATGGCCGTCACGATTCCGGTGGCACGTGTGGCATTGAATTGCTCGTTGAAGAGAAGGATGCCCCCTGCAATGGGAATGATCATGGACATTTTACCTGCAATGGAAGTAATGGCTATCCCCGAGTGCTGGGCGGTAAGTGTAGCAATATAAAATACAGTGATAAACAGTATTCCGATGCCAAAGGCAAAGGGCACAATGCTTAGGGTTTCGCTGAAAACAACAACATTTTGATGGTAATTGCTGAAAAATGAAAAGGAAGAGGCGGTGATATAGTTTATTGTGAGACCGTGGATATTGTTGACTCCTGATTTTTGGAAGAATTTCAATATTATATATAACAATGCCATTAATAAGGCAGCTGTTGAAATGGTAAGAAGAAAAGAAATGCTCATAGCCAATGCCGGTTTAGCACTTCAATTAATGTATTGTCAAAAACAGTGGTTTCATTAATGATTTCTCCGGGGGGGAGGGGAGGGGCGGGAATTCCGTTTTCGATGGGCTGATGGCTGATAAAAATGCGGCATTCATCCCAGTAGTTTTCATGAATGAATTCATGAAGGATTTTACTTCCTCCCTCCACCAAAACGGAATGAATACCGTTCTGATACAGATATCCCAATACTTCGCTGATGAAACAGGAATAAGGCGATAAGCTGAGCACTTCGGCATTGGGATAATTTAGATTTTCCTGTTGTGTAAATACGATGGTCTTTTGCCCGCCATCGAAAATATGAAGATCCGTTTTTTCGCAGAGGTTGCCGGATCTGTCGAGGATAAGTCTCCCCGGGGAAGGGCCATCCCAATATCTCACATTCAGCAAAGGGTTGTCGATGAGTACGGTTCCTGATCCTACGAGGAGGCCGCGTTCTTCACTCCTCCATTTATGGGTGAATATTTTACTGATGGAATTGCTGATTTGTATCTTGCCATTCCGTGATCCCATGATGGCTTTATTATTCTGGGCCCATTTGAGAATGAGGTAGGGCCTCTTATGGGTGTGTGCGCAGATGAATCTTTTATTAAGGCGCTGGCACGCTTGTTCCAGTACCCCGCACACCACTTCTATTCCCGCCTGACGGAGCTTGCGTATGCCCTTGCCCATCACCTCCGGAAAGGGGTCCTCCATGCCAACAACCACTTTTCGAATGCCGCTGGAAATAATCAGGTCGCTGCAGGGTGGGGTTTTTCCAAAATGCGAGCAGGGCTCCAGATTCACATATAAGGCAGAGCCGGGAAGCAGGGCTTTGTTTTTAACGGCGTTTATCGCGTTGACTTCCGCATGTGCCTCACCGAACTTTTGATGATAGCCCTCTCCGATAATTTCATTCCCATGTACAATGACACAACCCACCATGGGGTTGGGTGATACGGTTTCTATACCTGCCAGGGCCAATTGCAGGCAGCGGTGCATGTATTTTTCCTCGGGGCACATTTTTAATCAGGCACAAAAGTAATACCCGGTGGTGATAATACGCGCTTTCCTTTGCTAAAGTTTAATTGTATTTTTGTGTCATGACCGTCCTGGATTTTCTAACCCGTGCAAAGAATGAATTACATGAACTTTATGGAAGTGCCGAAGCCAATGCTCTGGTAAATCATCTTTTGCAGGAGCGCCTGTCATGGTCATTCAGCGAACTGCGGAACGGCGGCGATATGCTGATTCCCGATGAACTTTCGGCACAACTTGATAGCGATCTGGAACGCCTGAAGAATGGAGAGCCTGTCCAGTATATTTTAGGCTATGCCTGGTTCAACGAAATAAAAATTGGAGTTGATAAGAATGTATTAATTCCGCGACCCGAGACCGAAGAACTGTTGTCATTTATTCAGGATAACAGGTTTATGCCCGGTGCGACTTTTCTGGATATCGGTACAGGTAGCGGTTGTATTGCCTTGGCGTTGAAGCAAACTTTTCCTGATGCCCGCGTTTTTGCCGCTGATGTGTCGGAAAGCGCTTTGCAAATTGCGCAAAGAAACAGTGCAAGCCTTCATTTGCCTCTGGAGTTTGTTATCTGGGATGTACTCACTGATGCAAAGCCACCGGTAGCTATCCCCCCCCTGGATTTAATTGTCAGCAATCCACCTTATATCTGCATGAACGAATTTCCCTCGCTCCACCTTAATGTTACAGAGTATGAGCCTCATCTGGCTTTATTTGTGCCGGATGATGAACCCCTCCTTTTTTATAAAATGATTGCTGGTTATGCTAAGAATCAATTGAAAGAGGGCGGGCGTTTATGGTTTGAGATAAACAGGGAATACGGGGAAGAAGTGGCTGAAATGCTGGAGAAAATGTCGTTTGAAGATGTACGCATTTACAGGGATTTAGCAGGCAGCGACCGCTTCGTATATGCAGTAAAGAATGCATGATCCCCTATAACCTTTTCTCGCAATGAATTCATGAAAACTGCATTGGGAGACTGCTTTATTGATAGGGCCGTATCCATATATTTTTTATTTTTGCCCGTCAAATTATTGCACTATGAATGTACATGAATACCAGGGGAAACAAATTCTGAAAAGTTTTGGAGTAGCCATACAGGAAGGGATCGTAGCGGAAACCGCCGATGAAGCTGTGCTGGCTGCAAAGAAACTTACCGAACAAACCGGAACAGAATGGTGGGTGGTGAAAGCCCAGATTCATGCCGGTGGCAGAGGAAAAGGAGGGGGAGTTAAATTGGCTAAAAACCTGGATGAGTTAAAAGAAAAGGCAGGACAAATTATAGGCATGAACCTGGTTACCCCACAAACGGGTCCGGCGGGTAAAAAAGTGCACAAAGTGCTGATCGCTCAGGACGTTTATTATCCGGGTCCTTCCAAAACCGCTGAATTCTATATGAGCGTATTGCTGAACAGGCAAAGCGGTCGTAATATTATTATGTATTCCACCGAAGGAGGAATGGATATTGAAGAGGTAGCCGCAAAGACCCCTGAAAAAATTTTTAAGGAAGAAATAGATCCAAAGGTTGGCTTGCAGCCCTTTCAGACCAGAAAGATTGCCTTCAACCTTGGACTATCCGGTGCCGCCTTTAAAGAAATGACACGTTTCGTTTCTGCTTTATATAAAGCCTATGACCAAACGGATTCTTCCTTGTTTGAAATCAATCCTGTTTTGAAAACGGCTGATGATAAAATCATCGCAGTCGATGCTAAGGTAAATCTCGATGACAATGGCCTGTTCCGTCATCCCGATTTTTTAGCAATGAGAGACGTCCTTGAAGAAGATCCAACAGAAGTCGAAGCCGCTGAACATGATCTGAATTATGTGAAGCTGGATGGAAATGTGGGTTGTATGGTGAATGGCGCCGGATTGGCCATGGCTACCATGGATATTATTAAACTGGCCGGAGGCGAGCCCGCCAATTTTCTTGATGTGGGTGGAACCGCCAATGCAGCAAGGGTGGAAAAAGCCTTCCGTATTATTTTAAAAGATGCCAATGTAAAAGCGATCCTTGTGAACATATTTGGCGGCATCGTGCGTTGTGACAGAGTAGCCCAGGGTATCGTGGACGCTTATAAGAATATCGGAGAAATTCCTGTTCCTATCATTATACGTTTACAGGGAACCAACGCCGATGAAGCCAAGCGGCTGATTGATGAAAGTGGATTGAAAGTGTACTCAGCCATCGAGTTGAAAGAAGCTGCCGATTTGGTCAAGAAAGTAGTAGGCTAAAAGTGTAACCTAATAGGCTCCTCCGCGCCTTCCTGGCGGTTCAGTTTCGTATTCCAAGAGATATTCACTTCGTTACGATCAGCGAGAAATCCTCCGCAATCTCCGCGTCCTGCGAGAAGAAATCTATGGGGGCTTTGCCCCCTTTCACCCCCAGTTACTTTTTCTCTTGATAGAAAAAGTAACCAAAAAGATCAAGGCCTGCACCACCGTCTTTCCGCTGGCACGGAATTTTTTTCGCTTGTATCCGGCGGGCCGTCGGGCGATCATCGCAAAGCCTTGCGATGCTTCCCTCCGTCTTTTCCGCCTGCTACTGCGCTCTAAAAACCGTCGGTGCTGAGGGCCTGCTTTATTTTTTCAGGGAGCAATTCTCTGTTTCAATTCGTATCATAAAGAAAATTCAGGCAGTTCAATTGAAGAACCTTTGCGGCTCAGCGCCT
>CAZHSC010000049.1:0-26927 GCA_964534995.1 uncultured Bifidobacterium sp. | reverse complement strand
AACCATCAACGTTAAAAAAAAGAAAAAGGCTGCCCTTTTGAGACAGCCTCTTTTTTGTTAACCCAAGAAGTTGATTATTTCTTCTTGGCAGCTTTTTTAGTGGCTTTCTTAGCTACTTTTTTAGTGGCTTTTTTAGCTACTTTCTTAGTGGCTTTTTTAGCTACTTTTTTAGTGGCTTTTTTGGCTACTTTTTTAGTAGCTTTTTTAGCTCCTTTTTTCGCAGCTTTCTTGGCTCCTTTTTTCGCAGCTTTCTTAGTTGCTTTTTTCGCAGACTTTTTCGCAGCTTTCTTAGGAGCAGCCATTGCTTCAACATTTGTCATTTTAAAGCCGATTACACGAGTAACACCGGCTGCACTTGGGGTTGTGCTTTTTTTCATTTCCATGTTCTGTTTCATTTTTTTTTTGTGTTTTGAATTGGGTTAACGATTATTTGTTGTGGTTATACTGTCACTGTTTAATTTTTGTTACATTTCATGTAACCTTTTTCTTTCTGACACTTTTCACCTAACAACTTCTCATTAATTCCAACAACATGGTGCTTTGCTTTTGCTCATTATTTTTTATGATATTGAAGTAACGATCTTGTCTGAATTATATTTACCCGCCTTGAGGTTTGACTGAATATCCTTAAAGGAAGAAATAGTATAATTCACATCATCGAGGGTATGTACAGCCGTTGGAATCAGACGCAGCATAATAACGCCTTTGGGTACTACCGGGTAAACCACCATCGAACAGAAAATATCATAATTTTCACGAAGGTCCAGGATCAGGTTCGTAGCTTCTGGAATGGTACCGTTAAGATAAACGGGAGTAACCGGTGAATTGGTTTTACCGATTTCAAATCCTGCTTCTTTCAATCCGGATTGAAGGGCATTGGTGATTTTCCAAAGATTCTCTTTTAATTCTGGTCGGGTTTGCAGAAGTTCCAGACGCTTGATGGCTCCTATTACTAAAGGCATTGGTAATGATTTTGCGAAAATCTGGGAACGCATATTGTACCGTAGGTATTCCACCACTTGTTCTTCGCTGCTTATAAAAGCACCGATAAGCGCCATTGACTTGGCAAAAGTCCCAAAATAAATATCGATACCTTCCTGGCAACCCTGATGTTCACCGGTACCTGCGCCAGTGGCGCCCATGGTGCCAAAACCATGCGCATCATCCACAAACAATCGGAAATTGAATTTCTTTTTAAGTTCAACAACTTCCTTAAGCTTGCCCTGATCACCTGACATTCCGAATACGCCTTCAGTAATTACGAGAATGCCGCCATTGGTTTGATCGGTAAGTTTCGTTGCCCGCTCCAACTGCTTTGAAAGACTTTCTATATCATTGTGTGGATAAACAAAACGCTTTCCCATATGTAATCTCAGGCCATCGATAATGCAGGCGTGAGATTCCGAATCATATACAATTACATCATGCCGGTCAACCAGGCAATCTATTGCACTGACCATACCCTGATACCCAAAATTCAAAAGAATGGTGTCTTCTTTTTTCATGAATTTGGATAGTCCTGCCTCCAATTGCTCATGATAATTTGAATTTCCGGACATCATCCGGGCGCCCATCGGACTCGCAAAACCATATTCGGCTGCGGCTTCAGCATCCGCCTTCCGGACTTCAGGATGGTTCGCCAGTCCCAGGTAATTATTAAGACTCCAAACTAACTTTTCCTTGCCTCGGAAAATCATTTTGTTTGAAATTTCACCCTCTAATTTCGGGAAGGTGAAATATCCATGAGCATCTTTAGCATGCATTCCCAATGGTCCCCGGTTCTTTCGGATCTTTTCGAAGATATCTGTCATTTTAATGTATACTTTTTTTCTTTCGCTAACGTTGTTGTATTTCCGCCACAGAATGCGACCGAAATATCATCACAAAAATAAAGTTAAAATCATTACCATCCATAATCTTTTCAACATCCGTTTGTTAATCAAGTTGAATGTCATAATGCAAATCAGTACCTTTGCATTTCATAAAGTATCTCATGAAAAAACTTCTTCTTCTCCTTCTCATTCCGCTTCTGATGCTGAATTCCTCCTGTAGTAAATTTCAGCAGTATATGAAAAGTACGGATATGGAAGCAAAGTATGATGCGGCTGTCAGGTATTATGAAAAGAAAGATTATTATCATGCTTTGCAGTTATTCGAAGAGTTGATTACCGTTTACCGGGGAACTTCAAAAGCGGAGAAGTCTTATTATTATTATGTGTATTGTACCTATTATGTTGATGACTTTACCATGGCCGCTTATCACTTTAATAATTTTGTTCAGAGTTATCCGGGTAGTCCTTACGCTGAAGAAATGCAGTATATGTATGCCTATTGCTATTACCTTGACTCGCCCATATCCAGCCTTGACCAGTCCAGCACTTACGATGCCATTGAAAAATTTCAACTGTTTATTAATAGGTATCCTAACAGTTCTAAAGTTGAACAGTCAAATAAAATAATTGATGAGCTTAGATTAAAGCTCGAAGAAAAGTCATTCAATAATGCCCGACTTTATTACAGAACAGAAAACTATAAGGCGGCGGTAGTTGCCTTTGCTAACCTCCTGAAAGATTATCCTTATACCATATATAAAGAGGAGGCCCTTTTCCTGAGTCTGAAATCAGCTTACTTATATGCCTTGAATTCCATTGAAACTAAAAAGGTAGAAAGATTGAAGCTGGCCGCAGAAGAGTATTTAAAATTAGTAGATAATTTCCCGCAAAGTAGGTATCTTCGCGAAGCAGAACGTACCTATGAATCAATTCAGAAAGAATTGAAGACAGGAACTTCAAATGCATCTGTATTGAATTGATTAATAATAATTTAAAAATAATTAAACAGGCAAATAAATGGCAAACTACAAGTCTTCAACCAATACGACCGTTACCCGCGATCTTGTGAATTTTGAGGAAAAAACAGGTAATATCTATGAGTCCCTGGTTATTTTGGCTAAAAGAGCCAACCATATTTCCGCTGAAATGAAAGAAGAATTAAACGATAAACTTTCTGAGTTTGCTAGTATTACCGACAATTTAGAAGAGGTTTTTGAAAATCGTGAGCAAATTGAAATTTCAAAGCATTATGAGAAACTGCCTAAATCTACCCTGATCGCGATCCAGGAGTTTCTCGACGGTAAAATTTATTACCGTAATCCCGCTAACGAGCAATAAATTATTTAATATGCGTCTTACCGGCAAAAGGTTGATCCTGGGTGTTACCGGTAGCATCGCTGCATATAAAGCGGCTGCATTCACACGACTTTTAATTCAGGAAGGCGCTGATATTCAAGTGGTAATGTCGGATGCTGCTGCCGGCTTCATCACACCTCTAACGCTCTCTGTGCTTTCAAAGAAACCGGTACTGAGTCAAATGATCAGTGACCGGAATACGTGGAATAATCATGTTGATATGGGCCTTTGGGCCGATTTGTTAGTGATTGCCCCGGCTACGGCCAATACCATTGCTTCCATCGCCCACGGAGCTTGTAATAATTTATTGCATGCCGTTTATCTTTCAGCCAGGTGTCCGGTGATGATTGCGCCTGCAATGGATCATGATATGTTCAAACATCCCGCTACCCAGGAAAATCTTGCTCTTTTGAAGAGAAGAGGGGTAATAGTCGCTGACCCCGTATCCGGTGAACTCGCTTCCGGTTTATCAGGGGAGGGGAGGATGCAGGAACCGGAATTATTGTTGGAAAAAGTTTGTTCCATACTTTCCGGTGAAAAACCACTTACAGGTAAAAAAGTATTGGTAACTGCAGGACCTACCTGTGAAAATATTGATCCGGTAAGGTACATCTCTAATCATTCAAGTGGCAAAATGGGGCTGGCTATTGCCAGGTCCCTTAATAATGCCGGGGCTTCCGTGTATTTGGTGAGTGGTCCTCTGCAGATGGAAGTACCTGCTTTTGTTAAACATATTCCGGTAATTACTTCCGCCGAAATGCTGGAAGCATGCACTTCTTTATTTCCGGACATGAATGCTGCTGTAATGGCTGCTGCAGTTGCAGATTATACCCCCCGGTTACCGGTTGATAAGAAAATTAAAAAGAAAGAGGATATTCTTAATATTGAGCTCGTAAAGACAAAGGATATCCTGATGGCCATGGGAGAGAAAAAGAAACCCGGTCAGATACTGGTTGGCTTTGCTCTTGAAACAGATAATGAATTAGAAAATGCCAGAGAAAAACTGAAGCGTAAAAATCTGGATATGATTGTGCTGAATTCTATGAATGATAAGGGCGCAGGATTTGGCAGCGATACAAATAAGGTAACCTTGCTTTTTAAGGACAACACAATCCGTAATGTTCCGTTAATGACTAAGGACCTTGTGGCTGATGAAATATTGGTTTCTTTATTAAATTTGATGCATGCGTAATTGCTTCCTTATATTAAGTATCTGTTTATCGTCTCTCCTTTCAGTGTCCGCTCAGGAATTGAACTGTACTGTTTCAGTGATTTCTCCGCGAATACAGTCTTCGGATAAAAGGATTTTTACTACACTGCAAACGTCCATTATGGAGTTTATGAATAATACCAAATGGACCAGCGATAAGTTCAAAAACGAAGAGAAAATAGAATGTAGTATTCAAATTGAAATTGAGGAGCGTGTCGGAACCGATGAGTTCAAAGCCTCTATTCAGGTAAGTTCAAGAAGACCGGTATTTGGTACTTCTTATAATTCACCCGTCCTGAATTACAAGGACGATGATTTTAACTTCCGTTATGTTGAATTTCAACCCTTGGAGTATAACGATGGTCAGGTGAATCCTAACCTGGTAATGGTACTTGCCTTTTATGCCTACACCATTATTGGTTTTGATTACGAAACCTTTTCACCACTTGGAGGTGGACCATATTTTGCCAAAGCCCAGTCAATTGTTGCCAATAGCGCCAATGCCGCAGAACCCGGATGGAAGGCTTTTGAAGGACTCCGTAACAGGTTCTGGCTGATGGAAAATATTAATAATCCTATTTATAAACCCATTCGGCAGTTTTATTATGATTTTCACAGGAAAGGGCTTGACCTTATGACCAAGAAAACGGATGAGTCAGCCAGAACCATTGCTGCGAGCCTGGAAAAACTAAAGCGTGTGCATGCCGATAAGCCTCTTTCTGTTTTTATGAAAACTCTTTTTGACGCTAAAGTGGATGAAATGGTAAATCTGTTTTCTAATGCCCCGGCCGATGTTAAGTCACAGGCAAAACAAACCCTGAGTGATATTGATCCCATCAATACTTCAAAATACCAGAAAATTACCGGTGGGTGAGGGTAGGTGATATGGATTAATGAACATTTTTGATAAATAAAAGGTTTTTCTAAAGTGATTGGGTATGTTGAAAAAATTATCAGTCAGAAATTATGTACTCATTGACCAACTGGATGTACAGTTGGAAGAGGGCCTAAGTATTATTTCCGGTGAAACAGGTGCCGGTAAATCTATTATTCTGGGTGCATTGGGAATGATTTCCGGCATGCGTGCCGATGCTTCCCTGCTACTGGATAAACAAAAGAAATGTATCATCGAAGCTTCTTTTGACATTTCTTCTTATCATTTGGAGCGCTTTTTTTCGGAGCATGAATTGGATTATGATAAAGAAACCACTGTCCGCCGTGAAATTAATCCTGAAGGAAAATCGAGGGCTTTTGTCAATGATACTCCTGTAAATCTTTCACTGCTGAAAGAATTATGTTCTGGCTTACTGGATATCCATAGTCAGCATGAAACTTTGTTGTTATCAGATAGTAAATTCCAAATGCATGTGCTCGATGCCTTTGCCGCTAATTCGAAGCAACTGCATACCTATAAGACCGCTTTCCAAAAGGTAAAAGACCTGGTAAAAGAAGTGCAAGCGCTGCAGGAAGAAGAAAGGAAAAGTAAAGCAGATCTGGATTATTTTAATTTTCAGCTGGATGAGCTAAGTGCATTAAAATTATCGCCGGGTGAACAGGAGTTACTGGAGCAGGAACAGGAAAGACTTGAGCATGCAGAGGAGATCATTTATTCTCTGGGAATGGCCAATAATATATTGGCTGGAAATGATGATAACGTAATCAGTAAGCTGCAACATGTGCAGCAAATTCTTCATTCCATTCGCAATTACGGGGATAATTTTTCCATTCTCTCTGAACGAATTCAATCGGCAGCAGTGGAATTAAAGGATATTCAATCGGAACTGGAAGATGCCACCGGAAACCTGCAGGCAGATCCTGCCCGGCTGGAAGTTGTCGGTGACAGGTTGAGTTCCATTTATAATCTGCAGAAAAAGCACAGGCTTGCCACCGTGGAAGAACTGCTGCACCTTCAACAAAATCTTGAGACTAAAATTACTTCCATAGGCTCCCTGGAAGAGAAGATCAGTGTGATCACTCGTAACCTTGCCGAAAGTAAAAAGGAACTCATGGAAGCTGGCATCGAATTATCGGATACCCGTAAGCAGGCAATTCCCGCTTTACAGAAAGAAGTAACAGGCATGTTGTCTGACCTGGCTATGCCTCATGCTGTTTTTGCTGTCAATCTCGTAACCGATAAAGACGATGAATACCTTCCGGAGGGTAGGGAAAAAGTAAAATTTATGTTTTCAGCAAATAAAGGCGCTGAATTTAAAGAAATGTCAAAGGTAGCCTCAGGAGGAGAAATGTCGAGACTGATGTTATGCATTAAATCAATATTGGCACGTATTTCAGCCATGCCTACTGTGATTTTTGATGAAATTGATACGGGCATTTCAGGGGAGACCGCTTCACGGGTTGGAAGTATCCTAAGACAAATGGCAAAAAAACATCAGGTAATTGCTATTACTCATCTGCCTCAATTAGCATCAAAGGGTGACATGCATTTTCTTGTATATAAGGAAGTTAAGAAGGGCCTCACACGAACCTATGTGAAAAAACTTGGGAACGATGAGCGGATAAATGAAATTGCCAGAATGTTAAGCGGAGAGGAACTGAGTGCCGCCGCTTTGGAAAACGCGAAGGATTTACTTAGCCAATAGTTTGATATACAAACTATTTATTGGTAATTGTGGTGTGATCTTTTTAGCGCTATTTTTGGAACATAAAACATATCATATGTCACATTCATTATTAAAAGGAAAACGGGGAATTATTTTTGGTGCACTAGACCCCAATTCAATTGCCTGGAAAGTTGCATTGAGGGCACACGAAGAAGGTGCTGTGTTTACCTTAACCAATGCTCCCGTTGCATTAAGAATGGGTGCCATAAACCAGCTGGCCGAAACCTGCAAGGCAAGTGTGATCGGTGCAGATGCAACCTCGATGACAGACCTGGAAAATCTTTTTAATCAATCTGCAGAACAATTGGGAGGAAAAATAGATTTTGTATTGCACTCCATTGGTATGTCGCCAAATGTCAGAAAAGGTAAACCATATACCGATTTGGATTATGAATATTATCATAAAACCATTGATATTTCTGCCATGTCACTCCACAGAGTGTTGCAGTCTGCAATGAAACTGGATGCCATTAATGAATGGGGAAGTGTGGTAGCTTTAACTTATATCGCCGCGCAGCGTGTATTTCCGGATTATAATGATATGGCGGACGCAAAATCGATGTTGGAAAGTATTGCACGCAGCTATGGCTACCATTATGGTAAATTCCGGAAGGTGCGGGTAAACACCATCTCTCAGTCACCAACTAAAACTACGGCTGGACAAGGAGTAAAGGGGTTTGACTCTTTTTATAATTATGCCGATGCAATGTCACCGCTTGGAAACGCTTCCGCTGAAGCATGTGCCGATTATTGTATCAGTTTGTTTTCGGACCTGACCAAACATGTTACCATGCAAAACCTCTTTCATGATGGAGGTTTTTCCTTCACAGGGGTGAGTCAAGAGGTAATGGATAAATTCCAATCCTGAACCAATGGGGTTTACAAGAAAAGGCTGCCGGATATGGGTAGCCTTTTCTTATTTTATGATTCCTCTTTCTTTTTCTTGGGCTTGGGTGGTTTGGCCACTGAAACTTTCAGACTTTCAGATTCCGGATCTTTTATCAGTTCAATAGTATCACCTTCGCTGAGATCACCTTTAATAATTTCCTCAGCCATAGGGTCTTCAACGTACTTTTGGATGGCCCGCTTCAATGGCCGGGCACCAAAGTTGGAATCATATCCTTTTTCCGTCAGGAACTCCTTCGCGTCATCCGACAATTTTACTTTGTAGCCAAGGTCGTGTACTCTCTTGTACAGGTGCTCAAGTTCGAGGTCAATAATTTTAAAGATGTCTTCCTTGGACAGACCATTGAAGATAACCACATCGTCAATTCTGTTTAAAAACTCTGGAGCGAACGCTTTTTTCAGTGAATTTTCAATAACTCCCCTGGCATGTTCATCCGCCTGATTGCTTTTAGCGGTGGTGGCAAATCCAACACCCTGACCAAACTCTTTCAACTGGCGCGACCCAATATTGGAGGTCATAATGATGATGGTGTTTTTAAAATCAACTTTACGGCCTAAACTATCCGTTAACATACCGTCATCGAGTACCTGCAACAAAAGGTTAAATACATCTGGATGTGCTTTCTCAATCTCATCAAGCAGAACAATAGAGTAGGGCTTGCGACGTACTTTTTCGGTCAACTGGCCACCCTCTTCATAACCTACATATCCCGGAGGCGCTCCGATCAGTCTGGACACAGCAAACTTTTCCATATATTCACTCATGTCGATACGAATCAGCGCGTCTTCTGAGTCAAAAAGATAACGACTCAATACCTTGGCCAATTCAGTTTTCCCAACTCCGGTAGGTCCCAGGAAAATAAACGTACCAATAGGTTTATTGGGATCTTTCAAGCCGGCCCTGTTTCTCTGAATGGCTTTTACAACTTTTTTAACGGCATCATCCTGTCCGATCACTTTACCGCTAAGTTCTTCCGGCATTTTAATGAGCCGCGTGGTTTCGGCCTGTGCAATTCGTGTAACCGGAATACCGCTCATCATGGCAACTACCTGCGAAACGTCTTCCAGATCAACAGTATATCTTTGGGTTTTGGTTTCTTCTTCCCAGGCTCTTTTGGCATTTTCGAGTTGTTCCAACAATTGCTTTTCGGTATCGCGTAACCGTGCAGCCTCTTCATATTTTTGGCTGCGCACTACCCGGTTCTTTTCAAGCTTGATGTCCTGAACCTTGTTTTCAAGTTCAATGATGTTTTGCGGAACATGAATATTGGAAATGTGAACACGTGAACCGGCTTCATCCAGGGCATCAATGGCTTTGTCTGGAAGAAAACGGTCGGTGATATAGCGGTTGGTTAGTTTTACGCAGGCCTGTATGGCAGCATCAGTGTAGGAAACATGATGATGTTCTTCGTACCTTTCTTTAATGTTGTTCAGGATTTGAATGGTCTCATCAACTGAAGTAGGATCAACGATTACTTTTTGGAAGCGGCGGTCAAGTGCTCCGTCTTTCTCGATGTACTGACGGTATTCATCAAGTGTTGTGGCTCCGATACATTGAATTTCTCCTCGGGCAAGTGCAGGTTTAAACATATTTGATGCGTCAAGAGAGCCTGATGCGCCTCCGGCACCAATGATAGTGTGAATCTCATCAATAAATAAGATTACATCCGGAGATTTCTCCAGTTCATTCATCACCGCCTTCATCCGCTCCTCAAATTGTCCTCGGTATTTTGTACCGGCTACCAGAGATGCCAAATCAAGTGTGACAATCCTTTTATTAAAAAGAATACGGGAAACTTTTCTTTGAATTATTCGTAAGGCAAGCCCCTCGGCGATGGCTGATTTTCCCACACCGGGTTCACCAATTAATATCGGATTGTTTTTCTTTCTGCGGGAGAGGATTTGAGAAACGCGCTCTATTTCCTTTTCGCGGCCAACTATCGGATCCAATTTACCTTCTTCAGCAGCTTTTGTTAGATCCCTTCCAAAATTATCTAAAACCGGTGTCTTGGATTTGGTTTCGCCGGGCTTCTTTTGCGTTGAACCAAACGAGGGGCCATCATCATCCTTTGAATAGGGGTCATCATCGGAAGGGGACTGTGGCGCCTCTGATTTGAAGTTGGATTTAAAGAGCTCAAGTTCCTCGCGCATGATATCATAGGTTACCCCGAACTGATTCAAAATCTGGGTGGCGATATTGTCCTCGTCCTTCAGGATGGCAAGCAAGAGATGTTCGGTACCAATAATCTCACTCTTGAAGATCTTAGCTTCCAGGTAAGTGATCTTAAGTGCCTTCTCTGCTTGCTTGGTTAATGGTATATTGTTAAGGTTGCTTACCGATCCGCCATTGCCTTTCACGGCATTTTCTACGGATTTTCGAAGTTCAACAAGGTTAATGTTTAATGATTTCAGAAACTTAATAGCCATTCCTTCACCCTCACGAATGAGACCTAAAAGAAGATGTTCAGTTCCTATGTAATCATGTCCCAGGCGTAATGCTTCTTCACGACTGAATGTGATAACATCTTTTACCCGCGGTGAGAATTTAGCTTCCATATAATGATGGTTTTCTGTGTTTGAACGTATGTGCTTTAAAAAAGTTTTGGCGTTTGTTTGTTTGATTTATGAGGTAAGATAATATAGTTTACTTGTTGGATATAAATCATGAATTTACTACTAAAGTACAATAGTAATTTCCTTGTTTCAAATAAATCATTTGCATCTTACACATTTGTTACAATTGTTGATAATTCTCCTTCGTTACAGCCAAAAATATGCCACCATTTAGCTACCTTCGTGATTCCTTAAAAGACTTTATCAACAAGGCGATTAACATTATCAAAAATATTGTTTGCCAGGTACTTGCTAAAGATTGGCAGGAGTGACAAAATAGCATAGTTAAACAATCAGAACGTATATGTCAGAAGGTGAAAAAATCGTAAGAATAAACATCGAGGATGAAATGAAAACAGCCTACATCGATTATTCGATGTCTGTGATTGTTTCCAGGGCTCTGCCTGATGTGAGGGATGGGTTAAAGCCTGTACACCGGCGTGTTTTATTCGGTATGCAGGAATTGGGGGTGTATTCAAATCGCCCGCATAAGAAGTCAGCGAGAATTGTGGGGGAAGTGTTGGGTAAATATCATCCTCACGGCGACAGTTCAGTTTACGATACAATGGTTCGGATGGCGCAACCCTGGTCATTACGATATATGTTGGTGGATGGGCAGGGTAATTTTGGATCGGTCGACGGAGATAGCCCTGCCGCCATGCGTTATACGGAAGCACGGTTGAGGAAACTGGCTGAGGAAATGTTGGCGGATATTGACAAGAATACCGTTGATTTCCGGCTGAATTTTGACGATACGCTCGAAGAACCTACGGTGCTTCCGGCAAAAATTCCCAATCTTCTTGTGAATGGAGCAGCAGGTATTGCGGTAGGTATGGCTACCAATATGGCACCGCACAATCTCACCGAAGTACTGAGCGCCATTATTGCTTTCATCGAGAACAGAGAAATAACCATCGAAGAATTAAGTAAATACGTTAAAGCCCCGGATTTTCCAACCGGTGGAATTATCTATGGCTATTCCGGAGTAAAGGATGCATTTGAAACCGGCAAAGGAAGAGTAGTAATCCGCGCAAAGACCCTGATTGAAACCTTGGATAATGGCCGTGAAAGAATTATAGTCACCGAAATTCCTTACCAGGTCAATAAAGCGGAAATGATTAAAAAAACCGCTGATTTGATCAATGATAAAAAAATTGAGGGAATCAGTGATATCAGAGATGAGTCGGATAGAGAAGGTATGCGGATTGTGTATGAGATCAAGCGTGATGCCATGGCCTCCGTTGTTCTAAATCACCTGTTTAAACACACGGATCTACAAAACTCATTTAGCATCAATAATATAGCTTTAGTTAGTGGACGACCAATGATGTTGAATCTGAAAGATCTCATTCATCATTATGTTGAGCACAGGCATGAAGTACTGATCAGAAAAACCCGGTTTGAACTGGCTGAAGCAGAGAAAAGAGCTCATATCCTCGAAGGTCTGCTCATAGCTTTAGATCATCTGGATGAAGTAATTTCTTTAATTAGGAAATCTCAGACTCCTGATGAAGCAAAAAGTGGTTTGATGAATAATTTCCAATTGAGCGAAATTCAGTCAAAAGCTATTCTTGAAATGCGCCTGCAAAGGTTGACAGGCCTGGAAAGGGATAAAATCAGGGATGAATACAATGAAATCATGAAAATGATTGATTTTTATAAACAAGTGCTTTCAGATGAAGCCTTGCGTATGAAAATTCTCAAGGATGAGATTTTGGAAATGAAGGAGAAGTATGGAGATGAGCGCAGGACGGAAATTGTGTATATGGCTGATGATTTGTCCATGGAGGATATGATTGCAGATGAAGCAGTGGTAGTGACCATTTCTCATATGGGTTATATTAAACGTACGAATCTTGCCGAATATCGTACCCAGGGCCGCGGTGGCCGTGGAGCGGCCGGTGCAGCAACAAGAGATGAGGATTTCGTAGAACATCTCTTTGTTGCTACTAACCATAATTATCTCTTGCTGTTTACAGAAAAAGGAAAATGTTTCTGGCTGAGGATTTTTGAAATACCGGAAGGTACCAAGAATTCGAAAGGACGAGCACTTCAAAACCTGATCAGCATTACACCGGATGATAAAGTGAAGGCCTTTGTTAATGTTAAAAACCTTGAGGTTGAAGAGTACCTGAATAATAACCATATCATTCTTTGTACAAAACAGGGAACCATTAAGAAGACCCTGCTGGAGGCATATTCCCGTCCACGTCAAACCGGTATCAATGCCATCACTATTAATGATGGGGATGAGCTTATCGAAGCCCGGCTGACAAATGGTACCAATGAAATTTTGCTTGCGGTGAAGTCGGGGAGGGCCATTCGGTTTAACGAGTCAACGGTGAGGCCAATGGGTCGTAATGCCTCCGGAGTCAGAGGTGTGAGCCTCGATGATGCCCAGGATGAAGTAATCGGTATGGTTTGTATCGAAGATCCTCAAAAGGAAACAATTTTGGTGGTTTCAGAAAAAGGTTATGGCAAACGCTCTGACCTGGAAGATTACAGGGTTACCAATCGCGGAGGTAAAGGCGTTAAAACTCTTCAAATTACCGATAAAACAGGTTTATTGGTTGGCATAAAATCTGTAATTGATGGCGATGATTTGATGATCATCACCAAAAAAGGAACAACTATTCGCATCCCTGTTGATGAATTGAGGGTAATGGGTAGGGCTACCCAGGGTGTTAAACTGATAAGATTGGACGAAGACGATGAAATAGCTTCCATTGCCAAAGTAGAGGAGCATCTGTTAAAGGTTCATGAACTCCAGGATAATGTAAACTCACAAAATCAGGAAAATGGAGGCCCCCAACTTTTAGATGAGGAAATCACATCTTCCGGTGAACCGGAAAACCCAAACCAAAATGATAGTAATCCGGAGGAAGACAACACCAATGATACCCAATATTAATAATAGTATAAAACACTAAAAATGAAATATTTACTTATTTCAATTGCATTACTGCTTTCACTAAATGTGTCCGCACAAAAAGCGGCGGTTCAAACCGCATATAATTATCTGAGGTATGATGACCTGGATAAGGCCAAAGAATCGATAGATGGCGCTGTCCAGCATGAGTCAACTGTGGGAATGGCTAAAGCCTGGTATTACCGAGGGAGTATTTATCACGCAATTTATGAATCCACCAAAGAAAAGTTTACTCCGCTAAAACCGGGTTCACTCAATGAAGCAAGGAAATCATACGAGAAAACAATTGAACTGGATACTAAAAAGGAATTCTATGACGATGTTTTGAAAAGACTTGAAATAGTGGCTTTTCAGTCGCTGAATAACGGAGTAGATCATTACCGCGAAAATCGGTTTCAGGAGGCTTTGCAGTCCTTTCAAAACTCCGCAGAGTTAAATAAAAAATATTTTAATCGTTTTGATACCCTGGCTATTTATAATGCAGGGTTAGCAGCGGATAAAGGTAAGGATGCCACAACCGCTTTAAATTATTTCAAACAGTTGAGCGAAGCAAATTACGGTGGCGCGAAACTTTTTAGCCTTATGGCTAATTTGTATATGGATCAAAAAGATACTGCAAACGCCTTGTTGGTAATCAATCAGGGCAGACAGAAATATCCGGAAGATGCAACCCTGATAACACAGGCCCTCAATATCTATTTATTGAGTGGCAGGGATAAGGAAGCATATTCCCAAAATGAAGAAGCTTTGAAAGCAGATCCTGATAATGCCGTTCTATATTATATCAAAGGAAACCTTGCCGATAAACTTGGTAAAAAGGAAGATTGCGTATCGGCCTATAAAAAAGCGATAGCATTGAAACCCGATTATTTTGACGCGATTTATAACCTTGGTGCTTTGTATTTTAATGAAGGAGCGGAGATGTCGAACAATGCCAATAAAATTCCACCCAGTAAAGTTGCGGAATATGAGGCAGCCAAGAAGAAATTTGAAGCCAAATTCAATGAAGCATTGCCGTACCTTGAAAAGGCATACCAAATTAATCCTAAAGATTTCGGAACGCTGCAAAGTTTAAGTCAGCTTTATATACGGTTGGGAAATACAACGAAGTCGGCCGAAATGAAAAAAGCAATGGATGCCATCAAATAATGGTCATGGAGGATGAGGGGGCAAACCCCTCATTTTCTTGTACTTTCTATTTAACATAATGTAAATTATAAAACAAAAGGGTGTACTGATGCCTGACTTGATTTTCGAAATACATCGTTCAAGCATATTGATTTTGTTCCTCAGCCGCCATGGCAGGCAGATATTTTTTATGGCGTCCTTCATAGGGTTTTAAAACAATATTTACATTTTCCCCGTCTGTTGGTAATATCCCATAATCATAGCAAAAGCGGACGTTTCCGGTTTTATTCTTTATTTCTTCCGTGAAATATTGCCATTCAAAGCCAAGAATGGTCAGCTCTTCAATGGATAAATGGCTTCTGTTTGATTTGTTTAGCTCAAACAAAATTTTTCTGTTTTTTCTTAATTTGTTGTTTACGTGCCGCATCAGGGCATTTTTGTAACCATTGTATTTATTGTGATGGTTGTTTCTGCACATGTCTGAACAAAATTTTTTGTCAGACCTGCCAATTATTGCGTCTCCGCAATCAATGCATTTTTTTCTCATGATGGTTATTTTAAAGTGAATATTGCTTACCAGGCATGCTTTCCGGCGCTATAAAAATTGTCCGTAAAGGCAGTTATATTTAAGAACTGAAGGCGAAAATAATAAGCAATGTGGTCGCTTTGCTGCCTGTTTGATCTGATTTATAAAAATGTCCTTGTTAATAATTGAACTTCAGGAATTTGGCACATAGTTTATAAACGTATACAAACGTTTAACGGCACATTTTCTTGGAATTTTTTATAAATCAGCATATTAAATTTTAAAATCATTTGTATCCGAATGTAATTGTTTTTTAAGCGGATAATTACTTCCACCCGTATCATCTTTGCAACGTCGACCTCGGTGTGTGTACAGCACAAATGATTAATTAACTTAAAAAAGAAATCAAATGAACTCATTAAAGAACAAAGTAAACCTGATCGGAAACCTGGGTTTTACCCCGGAGATCAAATCTATGCAGAGTGGAAAAAAGCTGGCTAAGGTCACACTCGCCACAAATGAAAGCTATCGGAATGCCAAAGGTGAACGCGTGGATGAAACGCAATGGCACAATCTGGTTGCATGGGGAAAAACCGCTGAAATATTCGAGCAATATACCCGAGTTGGTAGCAAAGTTGCCGTCGAAGGAAAACTCATTAACAAGAGTTACATCGATAAACAGGGGGTTAAGAAAGTGATAACCGAGATACAGGTGAATGAAGTACTCATTTTGAGTAACTGGGCGGGTGATCCGGCCGAAGGGTAAAAGTTACCCCCTCCCCCCCCCTACTGTTTTAAACCGTCGTTAAGCTAATTAACGACGGTTTTTAATTACTAAACTTTTACTTTATGTAATATTATATAAAAAATTGATTATGATTTTACTGGCTTTTATAGATGCTCCTTCGCCTCCCAGCTTTTCCTTTAATTCAATGTACGAATCCAGCATCTTTTGTCTTTCATTTGCCTGAAACAACTGTAAAAGTTCGCGTTTAAGTTGTGAGGGATTAAGGTCATCCTGTATCAGTTCTTTCACTACTTCCTTGTCCATGACTAGATTCACTAATGAAATATACTTGATTTTTACCAGTTGTTTTGCGATCATGTAGGATATCTTGTTTCCCCGGTAGCAAACAACTTCAGGAACGCCAAAAAGAGCGGTTTCGAGTGTTGCAGTCCCACTGGTTACAAGAGCGGCGGAAACACAACTGAGAATTGAATAGGTTTGATGTTGCACCAAACTGATGTCTTTTCTTCCGCCAATCAGATCTGAATAAATGGAAATGTCCTGTGAAGGAGCAACTGCCAGGATAAAATGGAAGTTGTCAAGATTTTCAGTTGCCGAAAGCATAATGGGTAACATGGATTGAATTTCCTGCTTCCGGCTTCCGGGCAAAAGAGCTACCAAAGTTTTATCTTCCGGAATATTATTTTCCTTTTTCCAGTTTACTCCGGTCCATTTCCTGTTCCCAATAGCATCCAATAAAGGATGTCCCACGAATTCAACATCCATTCCTCTTTGACGGTAAAATTCCTTTTCAAAAGGTAAAATAACCAGCATTTTGTCCACATCCCTTTTGATTTTTTTAATTCTCGACTCATTCCAGGCCCAGATTTGTGGAGAGATATAGTAGATTACTTTAATACCGGACTTTTTTGCCCATGCTGCAATTCGTAAGTTGAAACCTGGGTAATCAATTAAAATAATAGCATCGGGTTTCCAGTTAAGAATATCCTCCTTGCAGAAATTCAGGTTTCTGAAGATGGTCTTCAAATTGGTGACCACCTCCCAAAATCCCATAAATGCCAGTTCTCTGTAATGTTTAACCACTTCGGCACCTTGTTCCTTCATTAAATCACCACCCCAACAGCGGAAACGGGCTTTGGAATCCATTTCCTTCAAGGCTTTAATCAGGTTGCTTCCATGAAGGTCACCCGAAGCTTCCCCGGCTATGATGTAGTAATTCATGCGAGAATTTTAAAATAAAAAACTAAAAAGGCATATATAAATGTTGCGGCGATAACGCCTTTGGCTGCACGGTCTTTTTTTAATGAATATAAAAGGAAGAACAACGCTAAATTTAATATAGCTCCAAGGCTTAGAACAGAAACAGCCATATTGGCCCTGATAACATGATCAATGAAATTGTCAAAAGTCATGTATCCGAAAAAAAGTAGGAAGTAAAGATAAAAACCCAGAAGCGGCATCAGTAACCCCGGAACAAAACCGGTCATGAATTGATCTTTTAATCTGTATCCCGATTTGCCTATCATACCACCAGACTGGTTTTTATTAGTATAAAATAAATAATGGAGACAATAAAAACTAACATGAAAAAACCCTTTGCAAATTCAATATTCCCGGATTTAATAATAAATCTGAATAGTATGATCATAAATGCCAAAATGATGAGCGCAGTAGCATCCTCCCGCAGTAGTAAAGGCCTGTTTAATGTTTGCAGGAAAAAATAATCCAATCCACTAAAAAAAAAATATAAGAGTATTAAGACAACCGCCCCCCCAAGCATTCCGAATGAAAATCTGTCTTTAATGAAATTATTATTCATGCCACTTTACAGTATTTAAATGTGGGATGGCGTGATGCGCTGTGAAATCAAACTGAACGGGTACAACGGAAACGAAAGCATTTTTTAAAGCCCATTCGTCTGTGTCGTCACCCGTGTCTGAGTTTATAAATTTACCTGTAAGCCAGTAATATTTACGTCCGTTTGGATCCATGCGCTCATCAAACTCTTCTTTCCATTTGGCATTTGCCTGTCTGCAAATACGGATTCCTTTGATTTTAGAAAGGGGTAGATTGGGTATGTTCACGTTAAGGAGGGTGCCAACCGGTAAACCGATTTTTAAAATATTCTGAACAATTCTTTCCGCAATTTTTTTAGATGGGTTGAAATTTGCCTGTAAACTGTAATTCAATAAACTGAATCCAATGCTGGGAATACCTTCGATGGCACCTTCCATTGCTGCCGACATGGTACCTGAATAAATTACATTTATTGACGAATTTGACCCGTGATTAATTCCGGAAACGCATAAATCAGGCTTTTTATGTAAAATCTGATTAACCGCCAGTTTAACACAATCAACGGGTGTTCCAGAACATTGCCAGGAGTCAATTCCTTCAAAAACTTCAACTTTATCAAGTCGCAGCGGCTTATTAATAGTAATAGCGTGTCCCATAGCAGATTGAGGACTGTCAGGAGCAACTACAATCACATCGCCAATTTTTTTCATTGCTTCAACCAGGTTCCTGATACCCGGTGCAGTTATTCCATCATCATTCGTTACTAGAATGACCGGCCTTGCGCTTTTTTTACTTGTTTTTTTATTGACACTCATTTTAAATGTTCTGAGAGCAAAATTAGTTTACTCAAATCAATAATTCCTGAATATTTCCCGGCTGTAAAGTGTTAATTTAAAATAAAATGACCTGTCAGATTTTCTGACAGGTCATTACGTTTTATGCACTACGTATTTTGCGTAAATATTACGAAATGCTGATTTCTCTTGTTTTTGGCTTTTCCTCCGCTTTTTTGGGAAGTGTTACCTGCATAATACCGTTTTCGTAACCAGCAATAATAGCTTGTTGATTAACATTTTCAGGTAGGTTAAAACGACGGGTGAAGGATGAAAAGGAGAATTCTTTCCGAGAGAACCTTTCTGTCTTTTCAGTATTCTCCGTCTTCTGTTCTGCACTAATTATAAGTGTGTCGTTCTCAATAGAAATTTTAAAGTCTTCCTTTTGAAGTCCGGGAACCGCAAGTTGTAATTTGTAAGCCTGGTCATTTTCACTAATATTCACAGCAGGTGCGTTCCATTTCCTGAAATCGCTGCTTGTGAAATCGTTGAAGAACTCGTTGAATAAATCAACTGAGTTAGGGAATAAACTACGCGCCGGTGTTTCTTTTTGAAATTTAAGCAATGTCATGGTATCTTATTTTTTAAGGTTATGCAACCCGCGCAATCAAAGGATATACCAGTCAAATAAAATTCTTAATTCAAGCCAATTTGGCCGAATTGCCAACAGCATGATGTCAAAATGGCGTAAAACAGATGAGTTTTTTTCAGTATCTATTTGAAAATTAACGTTCTTTGGCATTGAGCATCGGAACAAACCTAAATTTTTCAAATTCAATTATTTCCATTTCACCGTTAGGCTTTTTGATTACAGTGGTCATAATTTGTTCAGTTAATGGACCCACAGGAATCACAAGTATTCCACCAACCTTTAATTGGTCAAGTAAAGCTGCCGGAATTTCCGGGGCTCCGCATGTGACCAGTATTTTATCAAAGGGAGCAAAGGAAGGTAAGCCTTTAAATCCATCCCCAAAAAAGGTTTTGATACCAAAATAATTTAATTGATCCAGCCTTTTTCTGGTTTCAACGTAGAGGGCTTTGTGTCTTTCAATAGAAAATACTTTCGCCCCCGATTCCGCCAATACTGCTGATTGATAACCACTACCGGTTCCAATTTCGAGTATTTTTTCTCCTTTGGCGGGACAAAGCAACTGTGTTTGATAGGCTACGGTAAATGGCTGTGAAATTGTTTGTCCGCAGGCGATAGGAAAAGCTTTGTCCTGATAAGCAAATTCCAGGAAAGCGTTGTCCATAAATAGATGCCGGGGAATTTTACCAATCGCCGCTAATACCATTTCATTTTGTATGCCTTTTTCTCTTAATTGTTGAATCAGAAGTCTCCGGAGTCCCTGATGTCTGAATGTATCCTGTAGCATCTATCAACAAAAGTATCGTCTTCCAATTGTTTTTTTTCAGGTAAAATTAAAATTACTGACCTCTTTTCAACAGGAGACATGGTAAAAACAAATAATTTTGCAAAAATTTCCAATATGTTGAAGGTTGGTGTGTTAGGAGCGGGACATCTGGGCAAAATTCATTTACGACAGATCCGTGAATTAAAAGAGTTATATGAACTGGTGGGATTTTATGATCCGGATCCGGCAATTTCAGAATCCGTAACCCAGGAACTTTCTATCCCCCATTTTTCAAATATGGATCAGTTGATTGATCAGGTGGATATGGTGGATGTTGTCACACCTACTGTGAATCATTATGAATGTGCCAGCAAGTCCCTGCGTTTGTCAAAACACGTTTTTATTGAGAAGCCTCTTGCCAACACCTTGGAGGAGTCTAAAAATCTTATCAGGCTTGCCAAAGAGGCTGATATGAAAGTTCAGGTTGGTCATGTTGAAAGATTTAACCCTGCATTCAAAGCCGCGCTTCCCTATTTGAATCAGCCGATGTTTATTGAAACCCACCGCCTGGCTCAATTTAATCCCCGTGGAACGGATGTTTCAGTAGTGCTTGACCTGATGATTCATGACATTGACATCGTATTGAGTGTGGTGCGTTCATCCGTTAAAAAAATTAGTACCAGTGGTGTTGCAGTAGTGAGTGATACACCTGATATTGCAAATGCACGCATTGAATTTGATAATGGTTGTGTTGCCAATTTAACGGCCAGCCGTATTTCCTTGAAAAATATGAGGAAGACCAGGTTTTTTCAGAAGGACGCATATATTGCAGTTGATTTTCTGGAAAAGTCCACTGAAGTTGTTAGACTGAAGGAAGTTAGCGGCGATCCGGATCCCCTTGCCGTGATAATCGAATTGGGACAGGGAAAACCGGTGAAGCAAATATATTTTGAAAAACCCGGTGTTGATGATAGCAATGCAATACGGGAAGAATTAAGATCTTTTGCTGACGCGATTTTAAATGATAAAACCCCAAAAGTTTCCATTGAAGATGGCCATGCTGCTCTTCATGTAGCCTTTCAGGTAATTGAAAAATTGAAATTACTTCCGTCGATTGCTTAGTAAAAACGCCAATTGCCTTCAAATGAAGATGAATTTATCCATGCTGCAATTCCGTGTATTTTTAGTTTTTAGTCTGGTCATTTCTTCATGTAATCTAATTAATCCTGAAGAAGAAATTCCATCATATATCGAGGTGAGGTCCATTAAAACCTCCTCCAATTATCCAACACAGGGAACTGCATCTGCTAATATTACAGATGTGTGGGTGTTTGCAGATGGTGCCTATCTTGGCACCTATGAATTGCCTGCCAGATTCCCTATTTTGGCTCAGGGTAAGAAGAAAATTATTTTTGGCGCCGGCATTGAAGCCAATGGTATTGCTTCTACCAGCGAATTTTATCCTCTGTACCGGTTTTATGAAACGGAAGTAGATCTGATTTCAGGTAAAGTGAGTGTGGTTGACACCTTTACCGTAGAATATTTCCCTGCCCTGCAATACACATGGTTCGAAGATTTCGAGAAAGATACCAGTGGAGGAGGTATCAGTCTGGATACAACAGGCCTTAGTCTTGCCAATATACTTCCTGATTCAACGGAAGTGTTTGAAGGGAGAAGAAGCCTGAAAATGAAAGTGACAAGCACAGAAAATTTCATCGAATGCAGAAGTGTTGGAGATGGTTATCAGTTATCGCCCGGAAAAGATGTATACCTGGAAATGGATTACAAATGTACCCAACCGTTTATTATGGGGTTAACGGGTACAACCATGAATGGCGAAAAAACAATTCCAGTGATTAAATTTAACAGGAAAGCCGATTGGAATAAAATTTATATCAGACTGGGCCCGTACGTCAATGCGAACTCAGATGTATTCAAATTCAAAGTATACTATCGTCTTGCACTTGAAACAGGTCAGACAGAAGGTGTCGTGTTTCTGGATAATATTAAACTTATCTCAAATTGATGAATAAGCCCCGCCAGATTATTAAGTATGTGGTGGCCGATCTTGTTTCGGCAATGCTGGCATGGGCTAGTTTTTATATTTACCGGAAGGTCGGTATTGAATCCGCGCTTTATGGAAGCCATGTGCCCTTAGTACCGGATAAGAATTTTTATTTGGGCATTACCGTCTTACCTATCGCCTGGGTTGCCATCTATGCCCTGGTAGGTACTTACAATGATATTTACAGAAAGTCCAGATTGAAGGAGTTCGGTCAGACATTATACGTTTCCATCATTGGGGTGCTAATCATTTTCTTTTCGCTCTTGCTGGATGACGCAATTGTATCATATAAGAGTTATTATAGCATTTTTTTCGTGTTGCTTTTTTTACATTTTGGAATCACCGCCTCCATAAGATTTTTAATTACCACGCATACTGCCCGCAGAATTAAAAGCAGGAAAATTGGTTTTCCAACCCTGATCATAGGTAGCAGTCAGCGTGCTGTTAATTTGTTCAATGAGTATGAATCCGAAAATCAAAGTCAGGGTTATGCTTTCATGGGGTTTATTCATGTTGATAATAATAATGGTAAATATTTTGGTGCGCTGCTTCCCCATCTGGGAGGCCTCGAAGACCTGACACGGCTTATTGATGAGCACAAAATTGAAGAGGTGATTATTGCCATTGAATCCTCCGAACATGATTTTATCGGCAGGATAATCAATGAACTGGAGGATAAAGATGTCATCATTAAAATCATACCCGACATGTACGATATTCTGGCCGGTACGGTAAAGATGACCTCCATTTTCGGCTCGCCACTAATTATCATTAATCCATCTCTGATGCCTGTGTGGCAGCAATCCATGAAAAGGATAATTGATATAGTTGTTTCACTGTTTTTGTTAGTACTGTTAAGTCCTGTTTACCTGATAACGGCGATTATTATTAAACTGACATCTAAAGGTCCCGTGTTTTTTGTCCAGGAAAGAATAGGCTTGCATGGGAATCCATTTTCAATCTATAAGTTCCGTTCTATGTTTCTTGGAGCCGAAAAAGGAGTGCCTATGCTTTCAAGTAATAACGATGCGCGAATTACGCCTTTTGGTAAATTCATGAGGGCGATCCGTCTGGATGAAATTCCACAGTTTTATAATGTACTCATTGGAGATATGTCACTGGTAGGCCCCCGTCCCGAACGCCAGTATTTTATTGATCAAATTATGGTAAAGGCACCTCATTACAGGCATTTGCACAAAGTAAGACCCGGAATAACAAGTTGGGGGCAGGTTAAGTATGGATATGCCGAGAATGTTGATCAAATGATTCAGCGGTTGAAATATGATATTATTTATATCGAAAATATGTCGCTGGCGCTGGATTTTAAAATCCTGTTCTATACGGTAAAGACTGTTTTACAGCATAGCGGAAAATAAAGTGTAACTTCCGGTATGTCCTGCAAATGAATTTTATTTTCCGCAGGGAAATACAGTGAGAGGGATGCCGATCTTCCGGAATACATTTCTTACATGGCTTTCATCGGTATCGGTGATAAAAAGCTGTCCGAAGGTTTCTTTGCTAACGAGTTCCATCAACCTGGTTATTCTGTGAATGTCCAGTTTATCAAAAATATCATCAAGAAGCAAGATGGGTTTGATTCCCTTACTTTCTTTAATGACACTGAATTGAGCAAGTTTGAGCGCAAGTATTATTGATTTTTGCTGACCTTGTGAACCGGTTCTTCTGGCTGAATGACCGTTTAAAGTTAATATCAGATCATCCTTATGAATACCGGAAGTAGTGTATTGTAGCCCCAGGTCTTTTTGCAGGGTTTTGCGTAATATCACTTCAAGGTTTTCGTGTTCAAGGTGACTGGAATAACGGATTAAGGCGTCTTCATGGCTATTCGTCAGGTAGTGATAGGATGCCCTAAAATGTGTAAGAAAGTGTTCGATAAAATTTACCCGTGCATTGTAAATTCTTTGACCATATGCCGCTAGTTGTTCATCCCAAACCTGCCATAGTGCTGTGTCAGTGGCCCCTCCCTTATATGTTTGTTTTAGCAGAGAATTCCTTTGCTGTAATGCCCGATTATATGCTATCAGGTCATCGAGATATGCATGGTCATACTGACAAATAATGCTGTCCATTAATCTCCTGCGGTTTTCGCTTCCACCAGTAATTAATTCCTGATCAACCGGCGCCTCCATAACCAGTGGTAAAAATCCAATATGGTCACCCAATCGGGAATACTCCTTTTGGTTGCGTTTCACACTTTTCTTTTGCCCGCTTTTTACTGAAACCAGGATATCCTCATTTTTACCATCCATTGAAAAAGTACCGCTAATTGAAAAATAGTTTTGATTGTGCCTGATGGATAAAACATCTCCTGAATTGAAATAACTCTTGCATAAGCAGAGGTAATGGATAGCATCCAGTACATTTGTTTTACCACTCCCGTTTCGACCTGTAAGCGCATTCGCCCCTTCATCGAAGGAAAACTCGGCTTCATCGTAATTTTTGAAATTGAAGAGGGTAAGTCTGCGTAAAAACATTTGGTAAAAATAGCTGGTTACATCGCAAAATCAGCCATAACATGCGTCCTGGTTTCTTAACTTGTGTGGGTTTCAGCATGAAGAAATGATTAATAAAATATCTTTGAGTATGGAATTATCCGGTTTTATTACCCCGGCTAATGAAAACACTAATTTTGAAAAATCATGAAAATCATCATTCGTTTCTTGCTGGCTAGCCTCTTGCTGCCCTTATCAGGAAATACCCAGGATCCGTTGTGGGTGGGTAATTCAGAAGTGAAATTTGTTAAAGTTTACCAAAACGGTGCCATGGTGGGGAGAAGTGCGAAAGCCACGTTGAATCCAGGATTACAGGAAGTGGTTTTTGACGGACTTTCTCCCTATATCAATCCTCAGAGTATCAATCTGAAAGGCACAGGTGACGCCACAATTTTGGCTGTTTCATTTCAGCAGAACTACCTTCAGGAGAAAAAGCAGTCTAAGGAGATTACTGACCTTGAAAAGGATCTTGACTCTTTAACCACAAAACTGCAACAATTAAAAAATAAACTTTTTGTATTAACAGAAACCCAGTCTTTGCTCCAGGCCAATAAAGCAATCGGTGGCGCAAATACAGGTGTGCTTTCGGATGAGTTGGAACCAATGGTTGATTATTTTGTTAAAAAAATGAGTGAGTTGAAAGAAGAACAGCTTTCTGTCCAGCAAAAAGAGAAAAAGTTGAATGAACTGATACAGAAGATACAGCTTCAGTTAAATGTGCTTCGCCAGAAACAACAGCATCCTACCGGGAACATCATTGTTAAATTGGATGCTCGTTCTAAAACTATGTCGACTTTCGATTTCAGTTATGTGATAGGTACCAATGTGACATGGTACGCATTTTATGATATCCGGGTAAAGGATATTAACAGTCCGGTGGAATTGGTATACAAAGCTAAGGTTAACCAGAGCTCAGGAGAAGACTGGAATCAGGTGCGTTTGAGTTTAAGCACGGGAAATCCTGCAATTGGCGGTGAGCGTCCTCAAATTAATCCATGGTATCTGAATTTTTATCAACCACGTCCTTATGGGATCAGGTCAGATAGTGCATATGATTTGAAGTCGGCTCCCGCTGCTGCACAGGGCGCTGTAATGTCCAAGGCGGAAGACCTTCAGGAAATGAGAAACGTGGCAGTAATAATGAATGAAAATCAATTGTCCTCAACATTTGAAATACAGCAGCCCTACTCTATTCCATCCGACGGGCAGGATTATCAGGTAGAAGTACAAAAGTTTAATTTAAATGCAGCGTATATTTATGTTGCTGTACCCAAATTGGACCCTGATGCCTTCCTTACTGCGCGGGTATCCGGATGGGAAGAACTCAGCCTCACTCCCGGCGGAGCCAATATTTATTTTGATGGCGCTTTCGTTGGGGAATCATTTATTAATCCAGCAGAAACGAACGATACGCTTGAGATTTCACTGGGAAGAGATAAGCGGATTGTGTTGAAACGTGATAAACTCAAGGACTTCAGTGGGACTAAATTCCTGGGTAGTAACAAAGAAAGGGCATTGACCTATGATATAAGTGTAAAGAATGGAAAAAAAGAACCAGTAAACATACTGCTGTTCGACCAGATTCCGTTAACCATGCAAAAGGATATTGAGGTAAAAGTGGAGGAATTGAGTGGTGCTGAACTTAACGGTGAGTCTGGAGAAGTGAAATGGAAATTGCAAATCGGCATTGGAGAAACCGTGAAAAGGCGACTTTCATTTAAAGTTAAATATCCCAAGGAGAAGCAGATTTTAGGCTTGTAAAATTGTCAAAAATAAGAGGAAGGGTAATTGCATTCTTTGCATTTACACTTCCTCTTTTATGATGAATACTGTGAAATTTAAAGATAAAAAGCAGCTAGTACAACAGTATTACAACTCCCAATTGACAGGATCGATGAAGCAGGGACTTTTAATTAACTCTTCCTTCCTTCCATCAGGAAAAACCAGATTGCATTTAACCCTTTGACCTTTTTTGTAATTTTCCATAAGGACTCTTTTACCATCAGGGGATAAAGTTCCTTTGATAAGTTCACCACTTTTTTCATAGCGCAGGTTTTCAATTGACTGCACAGGACCCTCCAACTGAAACTGATATTGCCTCAGAAGGTCAGGTACAAACACGCTATCACTTTTTAAATTCTGTCCTTGTCCCGAATGGGTTATTATCAAAAAAAACCAGATAAATAGTACGATTTTCATTTTCCGCATGCCTCTAAGTTACTTAATTTTATCGCTGCATACAAAAATGAACCTGCTTGGAAGTCATGAAATTCATTCAGGGTAAAAAGATCTGCTTGCCGATCAAAAAGTGGGAAGTCTATCGGATCGAATTTAGCCTGTTGCCACCCTCCGGGAAGGAATATGCACCGGTAAAATGATTTACAATTTGATATTATCATATATCATATTTAAAGGCAGTGGAGTTTGTTCATTGGGTAGTAGTCCTCCATAATAAGTAATCGGAAATATTCAACCTAACTTAAAATTAAAACATA